>JAFDGC010000024.1:46283-64966 GCA_019309485.1 Deltaproteobacteria bacterium
ATGATCCCCCAATTTAGCGCCCGGATCCTGGTCTTCGGTCAAACGGGCCGGTGGGGATTCTGGGAGATCGATGATGCCTGTTTCATCAGCGTGGGATCGGTACAAGAAGAAAGCGGCCTGTCTTGGGGGCTGTTGGAGGCCCGCGGGTCCAAAGTGAAATTCCGGGTGATCCGGGAAGCGTGATCAAAGGAGTCGGAAGTGGATAAAAAGGTGGTGGTGGACGTTCTCTTGACCGATTTCCGGCAGTGACTGGCCTGCGTCTATATGGCGGAATCGGTAAAGGTTTTACCGGAAGAGATTCAATCCCTGATTCACGTGCAGGAATGGGACATGCGCACCCGGGAAGGTATTCAGCGCTTCCGGGAGTTGAAGGCCAAATCCCTTCCCAGTGTCGCTTTGGACGGGGAACTGGTTTACGAAGCCATCATTCCCGGCCAGGAAGTCCTTTCCGAAGAAATCCGGCGCCGATACGCGGCAAAGAATGAAAACAACGGAGGACCGCATGGGTGAAAAGCCGGGATTTTTCCTGGAGGAAGTATGCATTGAAGGCTTCAAATCCTTTTCGGAAAAAACCGAAATGGGATTTCAGCCCGGCATCGGGGTGATCATCGGGAATAACGGTGTGGGAAAATCGAATATCCTGGATGCCATCGTCTGGGTCTTCGGAGAAGATGATCTGTCCCAACTGCGCTGCCGGACCCATGAAGAGCTGTTTTTTGCGGGCTCGAAGGACAGCCCGCCGGCGGAAAAGATCCGCGTGGAATTGGTTTTTCGGGAAGGCGAAGGAAAAAAGGCTACAAAAGCTGTCTTTTCCCGACAGATGCACCGGAACGGGGAAGGCGGGTTTTCCATCAACGGCGACCCGGTCCCTCGAAACGACTTTGAAGTACAACTGGCAAAACTGAAGTTCGCCCATGCACCGAAGGCGATCATTCGGCAGGAACAGATCAATGATCTCCTTTCCCTGGAACCGGATAGACGCTATCAGTGGGTGAAACATCGTTTGGGCGCCGACGGCGCGGCGCCTTCCCGTCCCCGATGGGAAGAGACCCTCCCCCCTCTTTTTCAAAAATACCTGGACTACCTGATCCCCGACGGGAACGGTGACGTCCGCTTTTTTAAACACAACGGAAAAAAGTCGATGGAGGTGGAGGTCACCCTTCCCGGGAATCGTCGCCGACGGGCCCACCAGCTTTCCGGGGGCGAAAAATCGGTCACCAGCCTTGCATTGAAGCTGGCTGTTTTTTCGAATCTGGAGAGCCCCTTCATCCTCCTGGACGAAGTGGAACCGTCCCTGGATTATACCCACCATAAATCCATGCAGGCGCTCTTGAAAAGCGTGGCTTCCGGGAGACAATTGATCATGATTACCCACCTGAGGAGCACGGTGGAGCTCGCCGATACGGTCCACGGCGTCCGCACTCGGTGGGACGGCTCGTCCTTCATGAAATTTTATTTCGTCATGGATGAACGGCTGCTCCGGTTGTATAAATGCTGTTGATCCATGTGGAAGCGCCCGGTTCCGTTCCCAAAGCAGGGGTGCAGGGGGGCGGTGGAAGGGGGAGTTTCCATGTTTGAAACCGACACGATCCGCTCGGCCGTTTCAACGGCAAAATCCTATTTCCCTGAAATCCAAGCCCTCTATCAGCGCCTTCCGGAGACCCGGTGCGAGTGCTCCCGGCCGGGTGTATGCTGCGTGTATCTTCCCGAAATGACGTTTATGGAAGCCATGCAATGGATGGAAATCCTCCTGGACATGGAACCGCCCCGGAGGATTGAAAAGATAAAAAAAATCGTCGAATTCTATCTGGTGACGCCCCTGCGTTCGGTGGGGTGCCCGTTTTTGGAAAACGGGGCATGCACCATCTATCCGTTTCGTCCCTTTGCGTGCCGGGCCTACGGCTTGTGGAGCCAAGAGAGGGGAGCCCAGCGCACACGGCAAAGCATCGAGGATCGAAAAAGCCTTGTGAAACAGTGGGAAAGATTCGGGATTTTTTTTCCGAAGCAGTGGACCGGAGGGGAGATCGACTACTGCCGGGAGGCGACATGGACGTCACCGGCGGTTTCAGATACCGATTTGATGCGGATCCTTGAAGCGATCTACCGAACGGACGATCCGCTTTTCGAACTCAAAGCCGAATTCGAAAACGCCCTGCATTCGGATTTCAGTTTCCTGGTCACCACCCTGGTCCTGGGGTATCAAAAGGCGGTCCTGGCCAAATATGCGGTGATCAAAGAAATGGTTCGGGAAAAAAAGGAAGACCGCATTAAATCCTATTTGAAAAAGATTTCCCTTTAATTTTCCATGACGCACTGTCGCAGTTTTTCGAGTAGATTTCCGCCGTCGATGCCCCAGCCGATAAATGCCAGACGGGTTTCGGGTTCTCCGTTCCAATCCGTCCATTCGGCCTTTTTCCCCACATAATTGAGCATCGCAAGCCGATCCGGAAACCGGACCGGGCCTTTGACGCGAAAGACCCCCCAGGGGAGGTCCTCCAGAAATCGCCTGAAACAGGATTCATCCAGCGGTTTGAATGCCCGAAAAGAAAACGTCACGAAACGAAAAGCGGGAACCGGGGCATCGTCTGGATGGGCGTCATGCCCGGCGTTGCCGGTTACCGAATCCTGAACCGGAGCGCCTGCCGCCACAAAGGATTCAAAAGCCGCCGTCCGGAAAAAATGAATGGGCGGAATCCCCACGGCTTTGGGGTGGGATTCGGCAAAAAGGGCTTCCGGATCGATCCCGCAATGGAGGGTGGGGACCACCCGGCACCCGCCGAAGTGTTCGTGAATCTCTTTTAAAAAACAGGGGACCTTTTCAGGATCGATCAGGTCGATTTTGTTGAGCAAAATCAGATCCGCGGATTCCAGTTGGTGATAGAACAAGGGACCGAAGACGTCCCGTGCCTCCCAGAAATCCGCATCCAGCACCGTGACGGTCTTTTTGAGGATCATTTTGTCGATAAAGGCGGGTTCTTGTAAAAGCGGGATCAGAGTTTTCGGATCGGCGATGCCGGACGTTTCGATGAGAAGCCGCCGGGGGTGAAATTGTGTCCATATCCGGTTCAATGATTGTCGCAAGTCGGCGCTGAGGGTGCAGCAGATGCACCCGCTGGTCAACTCCACGACATCCGACCCCGCATCTTTGAGCAAGAGGCCGTCAATACCGATCTCTCCGAATTCATTCACCAAAACAACCGTTCGCGACAGATCGGCCTCCCAGGAGAGAACCCGTTTCAAAAGCGTGGTTTTCCCCGCGCCCAAAAATCCGGTCAAAAGGAGGATTTGGGTTTTTTCAGGAAGGGAATGTTCTGGAAGCATGGACATCTCGTGTGCGCATCCCTCGAAAAGGTTTCTCCGCGTCAGACGGCGATGGTGGCGACTTGGTAGCATCGCAAGCACCGTTCCGCTTCCGCCACCGCTTCCTTGGCTGAAAAGGCTTGCTCCACCTCGTCAAAACCAGGCACTCTCTTTTCCAGTGGGAGCGCCGGAGGGTTCAACCGGGAGCGGCTTTCCACCTTCAGGATTTTTTCGTTGGGCTCAAAGACCTTCACCGACCGGAAAAACCGGTCGAAATGGTCCTCGCTGTCGCACTCGAGAGGCTGGTGATGGATCCACCGGTCGATACTCAACGCGGCTTTCCGACCTCCGGCACACGCGGAGACCAGGGAATCGGGTCCGGTTTCGCAGTCTCCGGCGAAGAAGAGTTTGGGTCGATCGCTTTGCTTGGTGCATTCATCCACTGCAATGGTCTTTCTCGGAGTGGTTCGAACGTCCTCCACGCCTTGGAGAACGGCCGTGTCCGTCAATTGTCCGATGGCGGAAACAACGATGTCGCATTCAAAAACGAAACCAGACCCCTCGATGGGGATGGGACGGGGCCTTCCGCTTTTATCCGGTGGGCCGAGTTCCATCCGGATACACTCGATACCGGTCACTTTCCCGTTTTTTCCCCGGATTCTGACCGGTGCGGTGAGAAAGTGAAAGACCACCCGCTCCTCTTGAGCCTCCTGGATTTCGGCCGGGTCGGCGGGCATTTCATCACGCGTGCGGCGATACACCAAATGGACTTCCTCCTTGTTCAGACGCAAGGAGGAGCGGGCGCAATCAATGGCCACGTTGCCTCCGCCGATGACGACCACCGTTTTTCCCTCAGGGTAAGGGTCCTGGCCGTCGTTGATTGCTTTGAGATAGTCCAACCCCGCAAAAACACCCGAATATCCTTCCGGCTCGCCTTCGATCCCCATTGCGGGGCTTTGGTGGGCGCCGATGCCGATAAATACTGCATCGAACCTCTCTTCGAGCTGGGATAAAGTAACATCTTTGCCGACGCTTTGGTTGAAGTGGAAGGTAACCCCGAGATTTTCCAAGAGCGCCACTTCCTGCTGGAGAATTGACCGGGGGAGACGATAGTCAGGGATGCCAACGACGGACATGCCTCCCGGATGGCCCAGTTTTTCATAGACCGTGACCTGATGCCCTCTCGTGGCCAGGAAGAAGGCGCACGTGAGTCCCGCGGGCCCGGCACCCACGATGGCGACTTTGCCCGTCGTTTCAGATGGATTGATGGTATAAGGGGCTGATTTTCGTTGATCCCATGCATGATCGGCCACGAATCGTTTGAGCGCTTTGATGGAGATGGCTTCATCCACGATGGCGCGTCGGCAGCGGCTTTCACAGGGCCGGAAACACGCCCGCCCGAGGGTTCCGGGCAGCGGCAGCCGTTCCTGGATGACTTCCAGGGATTCTGCAAACTTGGCGTCTTTAATATGTTCGATATACTTGGGAACGTCGAGATGGAGCGGACAGGCATCCATGCACGGGGCGGTGAGTTTCGAGCGGTAGGTCCCACGGTTCACGGTTCTTTCGCCCCTTGCCGCTTTTGCAAAATCATCCGCGAAATACCGTAGTGATTCAAGAAATGGGTTGGGCCCGATTTTTCCGATGCTGCATTTCGCATTACTGATGATGGCTTCAGCAGCCGATTGCATAAATTCAAGATCTTCTTCCGTGGCGTCACCTTTGGCAATGTCTTCGATAACGTCGAGCATTTCTTCCCAACCCGTCTTGCAGTAATTGCACTTCCCGCAAGTCTTCGAATGGTCCAGGACGGCGGTGAGGTATGCTCGACTCAAATCCACGATATCCACATCCGGAGAACGGATGACAATGCCGTTCCATCCCATAAAACCCTTGATGATCTCACGATCTCCGAAATATTCCGGCAGGTCGATCGACGTGACGGCTCCAAAGTCTTGAGGTGCCTTTCCACGATTGTCGACGACCTCTCCTCCCCAGGAACTGAAAAGAATACCCGGCATATTGAAACCTCCCTGGTGCTTTGATGGCTCCCTCTTTGGCACAGGCCTAAAAAACGACGGTTAGGTTAATGAAGCGGATCGGGATCCGTTCGCTGCAAGAGGCTGATGTAATTCCGACGGATGCCTTCCCCACCGATGGGGGGGTTTTGTGACACAGGCGCCCTTACGTGTCAACGGATTCTCCGGAAGAGGGCGCAAAATCATCTATCCGTTTTGGAAAAATCGTCCTTTAGACGATAGGCAGAAAGACCGATTTTTTGTAAAAATTATTTGATTTTTGAGAATTAAAAAATCAATCCACTGTGAACGGGACGCCCATTAATGAAATTCCGGTCAGAGAGGGCGTGGTGTGACGAAAAATTCGCTATTAGGAAGAATGCCGAGCACCTTTTGGGTTACATTGGCCATTTAAATAGAAAGGAGGGAACATGGAACGGTTTACGAAAGATCCCATGGTATGTGAGATCGGTGGTGTAAAGTTTGCAGGTCAACCGGGAGATTATCCCACGGTTTGTTGCTTTTCTATTTTTCAAGAGAGCGACAAGCTATTCGACAAAGGGAGCAGAAGGAAAGGATTTAATGAAGAACGGGCGAAAGAGCTCCTTGAGACAGCGGATCGATTCAGTAAGGAAACCGGTGTGCCCGTAATGGCGGATATTGTGGCGAGTCCGGGAGAAAAATTTAATAAATATGTGGATTTTGTCACATCGGTGTCTGAAATGCCCTTTTGCATCGATGCAATTATGATGAAGACCAAACTGGACGGAGCAGCATATTGTGCGGAAAAGGGTCTTCTTGACCGGATGTTTTACAACAGTATCACCGTGTGGGAACAAGATGTGATAACAGAGGTTAAGGAGATGGCGCAGATCGGTGTCAAGCATGCCCTTCTGGTCGCATTTGACCAAAACGATCAGACACCCAAGGGACGGATTGCGGGGACCCAAAAGCTCTTGGATGCCATCGAAACCGCCGGGTTGAAACTTGAAAGCATTATCGTGGACACGACAACACTGAATGCACCCGCCAATGCACTTTGCGGCATTGCAAACCGATTGATCAAGGAGAAGTGGGGTTTTGCAACGGGCAGTGCGCCGAGCAATGGTTCTTACATGGAACTGAAGCGGTTTAAAGAGACCTTCGGGTTCAAAGGGTGGGCGGGATTTGATGCCGCCGTGGAAGCACTTTCTGCCTTTTACTATAACGACCTGATTTTCACCGGACCGATGGCGGGAGCCCCAAGGGTAATTCCGTCGGTGGCGCTGGCGGATGCCTTTTTGGCCACCGCTGTTTTCGACAAGACCCAGGCATTACCAAAAGATCCGAACCATCCTCTCGTCAAACTCTTTTCAGGCTTTGCGGATCAGTTGAAAGTGGCCTGGGACAAACCCAGCGATTTGAAACAACTGTAGGTACTTTTTAAGACCCTTTTTTATTTGCAGCATACTACGGCACTCGGAAACGGGGTGAAGCGGGCGCCCTGCCTGTTTATCACCCCGTTTCGGCTCTCTTTCGAAGTTCATACTACGGGCATCCAGGTTTTAATGGGTTACAATTTTATCAGGACATGGTAATATACCCGTTGCAACCAGTCGAAGACCCATTGTGAAGAGAATTCACTCTGAATCGAACTTCGAACCGTAAACCGGGAACAGCATCATGTTTGACTGGAAAAATGAACTCAACCGAAAAGGGCATCGCATCGCCATCTCAGGACAACCTATTGCCATGCACTGTCATCATTACAACATCAACCTGCAAAAGACGCTGGAAGATAACATGGGAGAAGCCGGGGTCGATTTATTGTACCGTTCGGTTGAAGAAACAATTTATTTGGGTCTTTCCAACCTATTCAAGCAGTACCCGAAAATCAAGACACTCAACTCGAAGTTGGAGATGATTTCCCTGCTTTATCAAAATTGCGGGCTGGGCATCCTCCACTTTCAAAGCGTTCGTCCCAACAAGGCATTGGTTCTGAGTCCATCGAGCCACCACGTGACGGGATGGTTGGCCAAACACGGGCGGCGGGACACCCCTGGATGCCATTTTGCCCGGGGATGGATCGCCGGGGCCCTAGAGGCCGCCTACCGTCATCCCGTCGGGTATTTCAGTGTTGTGGAGAGCCAATGCAAGATGTCAAGGGATAGGGAATGCCTTTTTTCGGTGGCGAAGGCGGAAAAATGAAACGGTGTTCGATCCTTCAGGGCCACGTCCGCCTTCTTTCGGCTGACACGGAAGGGGGAATGGATGCAGGTCAGGAAATGATTCATAAAAATTGGAAAGGATCACGTGATGGCCATTGACGGCAGCAAAATCATTCACGCGATCATGGAAGGGAGTAAAATCAGGGAGTCCAAGGGAATTATTCCTATTTTCGGTGTTTATCTTTCCCTTTTTTCAGTTGAGTATTACAATCGATTGAGTTTTTCCTTTATGCATAAAATGGGAGCACCGCAAAAGGAAACATCCGAAAAACTGCTGATCGAGGCGGCTCAGGAGTGCGGATATGCCACTTTTCAAGGCATCCGTAATTCATGGGAATGGGATCAAATTGTCGTCCCGATGATCGAAACCAGGGAAGATCAGATTTTCGGATTTACGGCGGTCGCAGTCGCTTTCGGGTGGGGGGATCTCGAAGTAAAAAAAATTGTACCCGGGAAGAAGATGATCCTCCGTGCCAACGACAGCTATGAGGCAACAGGATACTTGGAGCAATATGGATTCTCCGATTCTGGAAAATGCTATATGCTCAGAGGTGTATCAGGGGCATTCATGGATTTGATCTACGGAAAAGAATATCCGGAAGGCCTGTTCAACTTTACGGCTCAAGAGCCTCTGTGTCGGGCCAAGGGAGATACATACTGTGAGTTCCTTGTTACAAAATCACCGAATTCTTGCCAGGTTTGAGAAAAAACGCACCATCCAGGAACAGCCTTGCTGGCAAGTTTTGTCCTGTTCCAAAATCCTTTGCCCGGCTCACGGCAAGGAATTCATTGAATGCTGGCTTATTCCCAAGACCCACTGCACGAACTATATTCAGGATGATTTTTACCAAAAGCTGTCATCCTGTCTTGAATGTGCCTATTTCAAGGAAATCGGTGAGATCCATCCCAGCGGGTGGGGCCACTTTTTTTCGGACCAAATTCATAAATACAATATAAAGGCCCTGGAACATCTTTACCAGAAAGAAGAAAGCTTCATTGAGATCTTGGACCGCATTCCCGACGGGCTTTTTACCACGGACCACGAGTGGCGCATCACCTATTTCAACCCTGCCGCTGAAAAGATAACCGGTTTTTGGGCTTACGATGCCGTCGGAATGTACTGTAAGGATGTCTTTAAGAACTCCATCTGCGAATCAGATTGTGCGCTAAAACGGGCAGTCAGCCAAGGACGGGATGTGCACAATCGAGAATACGAGATCACCAATATCAATGGTCAAAAAATTCCCATCATCTGTTCCACGTCGGTGTTTCGGGATCTGTCCGGCCGCATTGCGGGTGGTCTGGAAATATTCAAGGATATCACGGAACAAAAAAAACTCCAGGAGGAGATCGTCACCCGGGAACGGAAATACCGGAGAATCTTTGAAGGCAGTCATGATATGATTTACACCACCAACCTTCCCGGGGATATCCTGGATGTCAATCCGGCGGGGGTCGATATGTTGGGTTACCGTTCACGGGAAGAGCTCATCCGCATTGGGACGGCCGAGCGGCTTTACGCCGATCCCAAAGACAGGAAAAGTTTTCTCGGACAGATTCTCCGAAAAGGTTTTGTAAAAGATTATGAAGTTGATTTCAGGAAAAAAGACGGAACTCCCATTCATGTCCTCATTTCAAGCCGGAAATATGAGAATCCCGCCACCGCCGACATTGAGTTTGAAGGGATCATTAAGGACATCACCCACCGCAAGCAAACCGAGGAAGACCTGCGGCAGCGAAACCGGGAGTTGTCCATTCTCAACAGCATCGCCATGGCGTTGAATCACAATATCCCGTTGAACCAAATTCTTTTAAAAACGCTCAAGAATGTTCTCGCGGTATTGAATCTTGAGCGAGGGGTTATCGTTCTGCTTGACCGAACGCAAAAAAACGCCGAGGTGCATGTTAGAAAAGGACTTCCACCGGCAGCTACCAACCGGGGCGATGTTATTCTCTTTAAGGATGTGCTACTGAAGGAATGTCTCATGGAAGGGAAGATGATGCTCGAGCCTGAACCGTCTTTCCCTGCCTTTAAGGCCCGGTATCGCCTTCGACGACATGGAATGAGCCCTTGGCTGACGTGTTTTTTGATTACCTTCAAGGGGGTCGGCGTCGGATTTTTCGGGCTGGAGATTTCACCGGCGCGCCAGCTCACCAATCAGGAACTTCACTTGATGGGGTCGCTGGGCAACTTCTTGGGGGGAGCCATCGAAAACACCCAGTTGATGGATATGATCCGCCGTCATCGACAGGAATTGCGACAACTTACCGAAAAGCTTTTCCAATCCCAGGAAGAAGAAAGGCGCCGAATCGCAAGAGAACTCCATGATGAATCCGGACAGTCCTTGACGGCGGTGAAGCTGGCATTGGAACGTCTCAGGCAAAACATTTTTTCAGAAGAAATCGACCTCGAAAAAGAAATTAGCGATGTGAATAAGATGGTCATGCGAACGGCTTCAGAGATTCGCCGTCTATCTTATCATCTGCATCCTACTTTGTTGATCGATTTAGGGCTTGAGCCTGCCTTGAAGCTGTATTTCAAGGAGATCAGTGCTCACTCGGGCATTATTATTGAATTCAACATGGTCGGATTTAACCATCGCCTGAAGACAGATTTGGAAACCGTCCTCTATCGCTTCAGCCAGGAAGCCTTGACCAATGTGCTGAAGCATTCCCGTGGGAAGAATTTCAGACTCTCCATTATCCGAAGTTTCCCGAAAATTATCTTTGTTGCCGAGGACGATGGCATTGGTTTTGATTCGTCCATCATCGGGAAAGACAAACAGAGTTTAGGGCTTCTCGGGATGCGGGAACGGACATCCCTTCTTGGCGGAAACTTCAACTTGATCAGCCGGGTGGGAAAAGGGACGCGGATTCGCATTGAAATCCCAATAGAAGAGGCATTGGATCATGGGTAACCCTGTTCGAATCCTGGTTGCAGATGATCATACCATTGTCCGCCAGGGTTTGGCACGCATGCTTAATGATCAACCCGACCTGAAAGTCGTCGGTGAAGCGGTCAATGGTCGTTCGGCTGTGGATAAAGCGTTAGAACTCAAGCCGGATATCGTCATCATGGATATCGCCATGCCTCAGATGAACGGGATTGAGGCCGCCAAGAGGATCCGAAAAGATCTGCCCAAGACGAAAATTGTAATTTTGTCCATGTACTCTCATGAACATTACATTCACAATCTTCTTGAAGCGGGCATTTCGGGTTATCTTTTAAAAGATTCGAGTGGAAACGACATCGTTCAAGCCATTCATGCCGCTATGAAGGACGAGACATTCTTGAGCCCCTCCATTTCAAAAGTCCTGGTGGACACCTATCGCACCCCGCGGAAGGCATCCTCTTTGACCGAAAGGTATCGGGAGCTTTCCAACCGGGAAAGGGAAGTGTTTCAGCTGATTGCCGAGGGCCGGTCCACCCGTCAAATTTCGGAGATGCTCTTTATCAGCATCAGCACCGTGAAGTCGCACCGGTCCAAGATCATGGAAAAGTTGGGTGCCGAAAGTTCAGTCCAACTCGTCCGTTTCGCCATTCAGCTGGGAATCATTGATCCGGATCTCTGACCGCCGCCCCGAGGAGGGTTCGAATTTCGTGAAGAAGATCGGTATCCTCACCCTGACCCGAAAAAACAGCCTAGCTTATGCCGCATTGAAACAAATCGTTCTGGAATTGGACTATGAACCGATCTGTGGGCAATCCATCGGAGCTGAAGCCCTTTTCATGCCGATGGAAGAGGTTCATCTCGTGGGATATGATTTTCTGGGTCCTTTCTTCCAGAAAGCCGGGTTTTCGGATGCCGATTGTATCTTGATTTCAGCACCTTATACGGCAAGCTTATTTTCTCTGCCAAAGGTTATCCGGGCATTGCGTGCCGTAAGTCCGGCGCCGGTGGTTCTGGGGGGAAATGAGGTGTCGAACAACTATCGAAACCTCATGGAATACCGATTTATTCCCTTTGTGCATACCCTCGAGGATGTAGGGCCGGATTTTATCGTCCGGGGTGCGGCGGAGTGGGCGTTGAAACTCTTGCTGCGCTTATTGGATAAAACGACACTGCGCCGCCGATGGACGGCGGATTTTGTTAAGCAATTGCTCGACATCCCCAACCTGGTCTTTTGGATCCCTGAAAGAAGCGCCCTGTTCGCCACCCGGTCTTCTTTCACGGAACTGCCGGAAGAAGAGATCTTCACCGTGGTGAAGTACGGGGAGAAAACGGCCGCCGTCACCTTCCAGCGGGCATGTGGTTGGGCCAAAAAATCACGGGGAGGGTGTCTGTTCTGCGCCATTGCCGCCCATTTTGGGAAAGACTTCCACTGTGCCGTGAAGTCGGACTTTTTTGTCCGTCAACTCGTCTTTTTTTTGAAAACCCATGAAACGGTCAGAACCGTTGATATTTGGGACGACACGTTTAATATCGACGAATGGTGGCCCGTCCGTATCTGCGGATATCTGGCGGAGGTCAACCGCCGTATTCAAAGAGAGATTACCTACACCTGCTTCCTGAGACCCAAAGGAATCACGCCGGAGCTGCTGGCCAGGCTCAAGGCGGTCAATATCAAAGCGGCATTCATCGGCGCCGATGCGGTTACCGGGAGCCTGAGCCGGCGGCTGAGAAGAGGCAATACGGTTCAAGAACTCCAGGAATCCCTCCATATGCTGTCCCGGTCCGGCATTCGGTACAACATCAGTGTTCAGCTCTTTTCCCCGGAATCCACGCTGGAGGATGTGGAAACGACCGCCGCCCTTGCACTTCAACATATCAAGGACGGGAGATCCTCGGTGCATGTGCATCTGTACACTTATCCACTCTTCGGATCGGCTGTCCACGCGCTTCTGAACGCCCGAAAAAATCTGAAATCGATTCCGGCGCCGTTGATGAGAACCGCCGGAGATTCGGGTTATGAGGCGCTGACATGTCATCTCCTGGGAGTAGAGGCATCCTTTTTTGTCAGGACCTATCCCGGAGGTGATGTTGACGCCCATCGCCTAAAGGAGGTGTTGGAGCAAATCCGAGCCTGGTGCATCGACGCCCGGCAGTCTCATCCCGTTAAATCCTTTTGGTATTTGTCCCTCCTTTTCCTTGAAGGGGATTCCACGGGTCTACCGCGGGACCGGCTTGTCGACTTGCTGGCCCGCAATGAACCGGAAACGGCGATTCCGGAGGCGTTGCGAAAATCCCACGGCGATTTCGGATATCGGTTCACCCTTTCCAGGAGCGTCGGCGCGGTGACGGAGGGCCTCTTGAAGGAACGGTGGATCCGGGAAACGGAAGCGGGCCGATATCTCCTGACTGATGGCGGCCGGGCGAAGTTGCTTTCGATGGTCCGGGGACATGCCGGTAATCGCGTCGTAATCGGAGCGTACGGCGGCATCGACCGGGATGCGTTCGTGGAAATGCTCAGGGGACGACGCCCCGTAACGCGACCGCCCATGGTGAAAAACGGACCGTTCCGATCAAACGCTTTTAGAAAACCGGGTGCCTGACCGCCGGAGGCGGAACACGGTGCCGCTCCCATCCGGGCCGATTCCTGTCTTCGCGGGGCGGTCCGTCGACCGTAAAGGCCGTCGATTTCTTATCAAAACGGATGGAAATGCGTTTGGGTTCGGCCAGGCCGCGAGATATCCCATCGATTCCCCTCTGTCCTTCGTTTTCCCGTGAGTGACCCGAAGACGGGATGAAAATCATCTCCCCTCCGCGGAAAAATCGTCTTTTAGACGATTTTCACGAAATCCGAAACTAATATATATCTGAATATCCCGTGTCACATAAAGGATTGTCCGCGTCACCGGGTTGTATCAGCGGAATCGCACCACAAAGCATAAACGGAATGAAAACCTAACAGAGGAAAGGAGTGTATGACATGGCCGAACTGACTCCAATCGAAAGAGTGAAGCGCTTTTTTAACCGTGAACCGGTGGACAAGATGCCCTTTTTTACGGGAATGGGAATGGTCCTTCGGCCCGCCATTCAAAAGTTGGGCTATAAATTTCCGTCGATTCACCGGGATGCCGAAAAACTGGCCTATGCCGGGATTGAATCGGCACGGATGTTTAACCTGGATTCCGTCGTGATTCCCTTTGATATGTGTTGGGAATCGGAAGCCCTTGGAAACGAAATCAGCCTCTATGAAGATTCGGAGGACACCCTTTATCCGACGATTCCTTATAAGAAGTGGGCAGAATTGGACCAAGTGGAAATCACCCCGGATGACATTGACAACATCATGGATAAATATCCGATGAACCTGATTCCGGAGGCGATAAAAATCGTAAAAAATGAAGCACCGGAATTGGCACTCGGTGCTTGGCAACTGGGTCCTTTTACCCAATGCGGTCAGACCATCGAGTTGGATAAGGTTCTTAAAGCGGTCTTTAAAGAGAAACAACGGGTTGAGGACATTCTTGATAAATTTTCGGACATGATCATCAACATCGGAAATGCGCTCATCGATGCCGGGGCCGATTTCATCACCCTGCGCGAACCCGGCGTTGCGGCAGACCTTCTCAGCCCTCGGACATTCAAGGAATTGATCGCACCCAGGTTGACTCGTATTTTGAAGGCTTGGCGATCCCCCAAAGTGTTGCATATCTGTGGATCCACCGACCCATTGGTGGAGATGATGTGGCAAGTGGTTCAGGATTCCGGAGCGCAGGCGATCAGTTTCGATATTAAAAACAACCTTCTTGAAAGCCGGAAAAAGCTGGGTAACGATGCTATCATTCTCGGCAATTATGATGTTTTTAAGCTTCCTTGTGCCGAGGAGACGACCGTGGAGGAGGCCATTGAAGGAATCAAAACGAATATCGACGGACTCGTGGATGCAGTATGGCCGGGTTGTGACCTCTGGCCCGACATCAAGCCGGAAAATTTCAAGGCCATGGAAAAAACCGCAAGGGAATATAAGCCCGGGCCAACGCCGGCCGTAGGAAGACTGTAATACCGTTTCAATACTAAAAGGAAAAAAGATCTCATCTGGAAAGGAGTACGTAGTTATGGCCACAAAAGAGGAATTGTTGGAGGCGTTGAAGGACGGAGTGATCAACTACAAAGAAGACCAGGTTAAAGAGGCTGCCCAAGCAGCGATCGACGATGGACATCTGGCCTTGGAGATGATTATGGACGGACTTGCGGCCGGAATGGAGGTGGTGGGGGAGCTTTATGAGCGGCATGAATATTTCGTTCCCGAAGTGCTCATGTGTGCGGATGCGCTTTACGGAGGATTGGCTATTTTGCGGCCCCATGTTCCCAAACAGGACGGCGGCACAGTGGCCCAGGTCGTCATTGGCAGCATCCAGGGTGATGTTCATGACATCGGCAAAAATTTGGTGAAAATGATGTTTGATGTGGCGGGTTGGGAAGTTTACGATCTTGGCCGGGACGTGCCCTTGGAAAAATTCGTGGAAGAACAGATGCGGACGGATGCTGAAGTGGTAGCGATGTCGGCCATGATGACCACCACCATGCTGGGCATGAAAAAGGTCATCAAGATGATCAAGGAGAAAAATCCGAATGTGGCCATCATGCTGGGCGGGGCACCGGTGACTCAGGATGTGGCGAAACTGTTTGGTGCCGACGGATATGCTGAGTCGGCAGGAAACGCTGTGGCCGAGGGCATCAAGATGATTTCCCGTTTGAGGGAATTTGAGAAACAGAAGAAATAAGAAATGCTGTACCGAACAGGATTCTGAAGCTTACGAAATTAAGAGTTTTGCCGGAGGATTCCTGTCTGGAAAACTTAATGAATTTTTTTTGCACCTCACTAGCGGATAGGGGGCGGTAGTTAAAACAGGTGGTGAAGGAGGATTTTTGCGAATGGATGACGACAAGGCAATGGTGATCTTTCAACCTTCGGGACGAAGAGGTGAGGTTCCCAAGGGGATCAACGTGTTAGAGGCATCCCGGTTGCTGGGTGTGGATATAGAAGCGTTGTGCGGTGAGAAGAAAGTATGCGGTAAATGCAAGGTTAGAATCGAAGAAGGATGGTTTGAAAAGTACGGCATCGAATCGAAAAAGACCAATGTCAGCGCATGGAAGGAAGAAGAGGATAAGTTTGTCAACACTCGAGAAAAAGAAAACGGATATCGTCTTGCCTGTGTCGCGGATATCAAGGGAGATCTTTTGGTTTTTGTGCCGGAAGAATCCCGGGCCGGAAAGCAGATTGTGAGCAAGGCAGCCCGAGATATCCAAATCGATCACGATCCGACGGTGAGACTCTATTATGCTGAAGTGGATCCTCCACACTTTGAAGAACCCACGGCGGATTTTGAGAGAGTCTGTCGGGTTCTGGAACGGGACTACGGATTGAGGGATCTCAACGTGGATATCTTTGCCCTACGGCAGCTTCCCACCGCCCTCCGGGATGGGAACTGGAGCGTCACCGTCAGTGTATGGAACAACAAGGAAGTCATCCGTTTTCGACCCGGCAAGGCCGAACGAGTCTACGGTTTGGCCATCGACGTGGGTACCACAACTGTGGCTGCCTATTTCTGCGACCTGACCACCATGGAGGTCATCGATACGGTTTCCATGATGAACCCCCAGTGCAAATACGGGGAGGATGTCATGGCGCGGATTACCTATCACATGACAAGCTCCGATGGACTGAAACGAATGAGTGACGACATCATCGAGGGACTTAACAACTTGATCGATCAGGCCATCGCAAATACGCATCCTCCGAAAAAGAAAAAAAAGAAGGCAAAAGGCGATAAGAGACCGGATGAGTATGTGGAAGCACCAGAGAAGGGCAAGACTTACCTCCGTCTCGCCCGCGAGGACGTAGAGGATCTGACCATCGGCGGAAACACTGCCATGCATCATATCTTCCTTCAGTTGAATCCGGAATTCGTCGGACTTGCCCCGTTTCCGCCAGTGATCCACCATAGCCTGGACATTAAGGCAAGGGATCTCGGGCTCCGCATAAACCCGTCGGCCTACATTTTCGTACTTCCCAACGAAGCCGGATTCGTGGGCGCCGATAATGTGGGGGTTCTCATCGCAGAAGAGCCGTACAAAAAAGAAGAGGTTCAACTCATCATCGATATCGGAACCAACGGCGAGTTGGTATTGGGAAATCGGCACAAATTGATTTCTTCTTCCTGTGCTACCGGTCCTGCGCTGGAAGGAGCGCAGCTTTCTTATGGTATGAGGGCGGCACCCGGAGCCATAGAGCGGATTGCCATAGATCCAGAGACCAAGGAGGTGGATTACAAGGTGATCGGTCGGGACGCTTGGCGGAAGTACTCGGAGCCCAAAGAGATGAAGGCCAAGGGTATCTGCGGATCCGGTATTCTGGACCTGCTATCCGAACTTTACACCTCGGGCGTCATCACCAAAAGCGGTGTGTTTAATAAACAGGAACTGGAGGGACACCCCCGTTTCCGTGTGAATCCGGACACCAAACAACCTGAATTTGTTCTGGCCTGGGCCGAGGAATCGAGCATTGATAAAGATATCGTAGTGACTCAAAAAGATATCCGCCAGATCCAGCTGGCCAAAGGGGCTCTCTATGCCGGATGCAAACTCATGATGCGCCGGATGAACATGGAAAAAGTGGATAAAATCAAAATCGCCGGTGCATTTGGTACACATGTGGACCGAACCAAGGCGCTCATCATGGGCCTTTTCCCGGACTGTGAAATCGAGATGATCGAAAGCGTTGGAAACGCTGCCGGTGATGGGTGCCGGGCTGCTCTTTTAAATAAAAGGAAACGGACGGAAGCCAACTGGGTGTCACGGAATGTGGAGTACATCGAACTGACCGTGGAGTCCGATTTCCAGAAACAATTCATGGAGGCCATGCAGATTCCGCACATGAAAGACGCGTTCCCCCACTTGGAAGGAATTGTCCCTGAAAAGATCCTGAAACAATAAAGGGGGAACCGGCGATTCATGGAACGACCCCGGACGCCCGCGAAATCCCCTGAGACGGCCCATCAGGACGCCGAGGTCTGTGTGGAAGTGGATCCGGGCATCTGTGGGTTTCATTGCACCGTGAGGGTGTTCCGGTCTAAAGCAAAGGTGGTGGAGATCGAGATCAGCGGATCCGAATGCCGGCAGATTCAACGGTTGTCGGAAAAACTGGAAAGTATTTCGTTGAAGGATCTCTTTAAACCCATGACAAAGAATCCGGTTTTTCTTGCCGCGGAGAATTCGAGATGCCACACCACCTGCATTGTTCCATCGGCGGTACTGAAAGCGGCGGAGGCGGCGCTGGAGATGGCTTTGCCCAGCGCCGTCCGCATCCGCTTCTTGAAGCGGGGGGAAAAGGTTGAAGATGAGTGAGCAGAAAGTCGTTCCCTTTAAGACCAATGCAGGGGTTTCCCATGCATTGACGGAACGGTTGCTTCAAAAAGGCCGGGATTACGGGCTGACGGCGATCTTTCCGTTTGGCATCGAGAAGATTGTTGTTGCCGAGTGGGTTCATTTGAAATGCCGGTACGGCTGCAGTCGATATAACACCAACTGGTGTTGTCCCCCGGCAACACCGAATCCGGACAAGGTGCGCGCAATCCTTTCAGAATACGCTACGGCATTGCTGCTGGTTGGAAGCAAAAGTTGCGCAGATTTTTATCTTGATAACGGTCATAAACGAATTGCACAGGTTCGATGCTGGAAAGGAACGATTCTACTGGAAAGGATGCTGTTTTTAAGAGGATATTACAAGGCGTTCAGCTTGGTGGGGGAATGCTGTGCACTGTGCAAGACATGCGCCTACCCCGAAGATTGTCGGTTTCCCCAGGAGAAGCGCCCTTCGGTGGAGTCGTTTTCAATCGATGTCATCGGTACCTTAAAGAATCTGGGAACGACGACAACAGTTTCGACACAGACTTGCGAGGCATTCAGCTATTATGGACTTGAGTCGAGAGGGGAGCTGTTGACGGTCATTCTTGATAAAATTTATCAAGAATAAAAAAATTTCATAGAATATCTCAGGCGGGAGAAATTTTAAAAACGAAAGTCCTATCTTTCTGGTTCTGAGCATTTGACTTTCAGTTGAACCGTCTAAGATACGCCGAAAGGAGGTGATACAGGAAAGACGCACCGCTGACTGGCTGAAAAATGTAACCCGCACCGAATAAAGAAAAGGAGAGAACACATGGCCAAACAAAAACTCATTGATGCGTACAGGGGAAAAAGGACAGAAA
>JAFDGC010000076.1 GCA_019309485.1 Deltaproteobacteria bacterium
ATCGGGATCGTTATCGAAAACAACACGTTGAAGTTACTTGGAAGAGAGCGTTGTCTCAACGGGAGGATTCCATGGCGAACTGCCTCATGGACGGCAACGAAGCCGTCGCACGGGGAGCGTTTACAGCGGGTTGCCGGTTTTTCGCCGGGTATCCCATCACGCCCGCAAGCTCCATTTTCGATGTCATGATCCGGCTCCTCCCCCCTGCCGGGGGGATCTGTTTACAGGGGGAAGACGAGATTGCCTCCATCGGGTATTGCCTGGGAGCGTCCATGGCCGGGCTCAAGACCATGACCGCCACCTCGGGGCCCGGCATCAGTCTTTACAGCGAACAGATCTCCTTTGCCATCGGAAGCGAAATCCCCATTGTGATCGTGGATGTCCAGCGTCTCGGGCCGTCCACCGGTTCGGCCACCCGGGGTGCCGACGGCGACATCCAGTTTTTGCGCTGGGGGAACAGCGGCGGCCTCCCGGTCATTGTCCTGGCACCCGTGGACGCCCTGGACTGCTATATCCTGACGCAGCATGCCTTCAACCTCTCCGAACAATTCCGGTGCCCCGTTTTCATCGCATCCAACAAGGAAATCGCCCTGACCCGGGAAAGCATTCCGGCGGACCGGTTGATGCCGATCCCGGCAAAAGACCGGCCGGCGGCGCCTTCCGGAAGGCCTTTTCTACCCTTTGACACCTCCCCGGACCGGCCGGTCCCCTTCTTTTTGCCCATCGGCGGGGAAACGGTGGTGCGGCAGACATCGTCCACCCACGGCCCCGACGGCTACATCACAACGGATCCGGTGCAGATCCAGGCATCCCAGAAACGGCTTTTCGATAAACTGGAAACGGCCGTGGATACCTATACCTTTTACGATTATTTCCCATCGGAAAGAAAGGACCGGCTCGTTATCACCTACGGCGTCACCGCCCGGGCGGCAAAGGCCTGCCAAGGCGTCATGAAGGAAAAGGGCGTACCCTTTTCCCTCCTTGTCCTCAAAACCCTGTGGCCGGTGCCCGAATCCGTAATCCGAGAAGCGGCGGCGGTCGAGGATGTCCTGGTGGTGGAAATGAACATGGGGCAATACGCCCGGGAAATCCGGCGGGTGCTGAGTGACAAAAACGTTCGCTTTTTCGGTCAGATGAATGGAAACCTGATCTCTCCCAAGCAGATGGTGGAGGCGCTGTCCCATGAATAGCCTGTTGAACCCGGATCGGCCCCCCGTCTTTTGTCCGGGGTGCACCCACGAGCGCATCACGGGAGCCCTGGACCAGGCCCTGGGGCTTTTGAATCTGAAGGGAAATCGGGTGGTCCTGGTCAGTGACATCGGGTGCAGCGGCCTTTTCGACACCTTTTTCAACACCCACGCCTTCCACGGGCTCCATGGAAGAGCGCTGTCCTACGCGGCAGGCCTCAAGCTGGCCCGGCCGGAGCTGACCGTCATCGTCACCATGGGCGACGGCGGTGTCGGCATCGGGGGTGCGCATTTCCTGGCCGCCTGCCGTCGCAACCTGGATCTGACCCTGTTGATCCTCGACAACTTCAACTTCGGCATGACCGGCGGGCAGATGTCCGTCACCACGCCGGCGGAAGCCGCAGCCGGGTCGGGATTTTTAAACCGGCTGGAACGGCCGCTGGATATCTGCGAAACGGCCCGGGCGGCGGGCGCGGCCTACATCGGCCGGTATTCGGGGTTCCAAAAGGATCTGCCCGAAAAGATCGCCCAGGCGATTGGCTTTAACGGATTTTCCCTTCTGGACATCTGGGGGATCTGTCCGGGTCGCTACACCAAGAAAAACCGGATCACCCCCAAAAGCATCGACGACGACATGAAACGGCTTCCGGCATTCGACGGAATTATCAAGGAAAATGCCCGCAGCGAATACGGAGGCTTGTACCGGGAACTCGGCAAGGGACGGACGCCCGCTCCTGCCCCCTTGAAAATCGACCCCCTTTTTACTCCTCCGGACGCCGCACGGCAGGGTGTGGTCCTTCTGGGAAACGCGGGACAGCGGATCCTCACGGCCGGAGAGATCCTATGCATCGCCGGGATGACGGGGGGCATGCACGTCTCCCAGAAAAACGAGTACAACATCACGGTGCTCCGGGGGCCCTCCGTCAGCGAGGTCATCCTTTCGAAAGACCCCATTGAATATACCGGCATTGAAGCGCCGTCGGTCATCCTGGCGGTCGGTCAGGAAGGGGTCTTGCGGCGTAAGGTGTTGTTTGAAAAGATGCCTGGAGAAGGCCTGGTCCTTGCCGCCGAAGACATCGATCTTCCCCCCTGTCCCTGCGAGGTGTTGCGTGCGGATTTCAAAAGCCAAAAGATCGGGCCCGTTGACCGGGCCCTGGCGTCCCTGGGGATTTTGGCCAAGCAAAACCGCACCGTCTCCCTCGAGATGCTCAAAAGGGCTCTCGAGATCCGCTTCGGCGACAAGGCCGATGCATCCATCGCGCTGGTGGAGCGGGCGGCTTAAAAAGAGAGGAATCCCCTGCGGCGTGAGCGGCTATCCGTTCCTTGGGGCGGGCCGTGCCCAATGTATGGGAAATACCGATGGCTTAGTGACGCTCGTGATTGATTCCGATACCGACCGTGTCCTCGGCGCACACATCATCGGGCCCCGTGCCGAGGACATGATCGCCGAGTGCGTCATCTCCATGGAGTTCGATGCAAGCTCCGAAGACATCGCCAGAACCGACAAACCACACGGGTGTTCGACGCCCTGGAGTGGCTGGCCGCCATGGCCAGCCATATCCCCAATAAAGGTGAGCATATGGTCCGCTACTATGGGTACTACAGCAACGCATCCCGGAGAAGGCTCAGAAAGAATTGGCCTTCCTGGTCGACCAGGAAGGTTGCCCCGTCCAGCAGGAAGGGGGGATTTCCTGCGATGGATGCAAGGAGTCGCTTTAAAATGAAACCTAAGTTGAGCGTGTCAAATTTATGACCTGGGTCTTGCACACGCTGCCTCTATCGCACTGCTCTTACGCTCACCTTCAATCGAGGGCTATGAGCCACTCCTTAAAACGATCATCTCGAAAATGGAGAATGTTTTCCATCAGCTCAATGAGTCGTCTGCTGATCGGTCCCGGTGCCGGGAGGGTTCGGTCCTCAAAGCGGGCCACCGGCGAAACCTTGATGCCCGAATGCGAGGTGAAGATTTCATCGGCGACAAAAAGCTCCTCCGGCAAAATCGAGTCTTCTGAAGTGGGAATACCGATCGTTGACGCTGCTTGCAGAAGAGATTTCCGCGTAATACTAGAGAGAATCCGGCCCAGGGGGGGTGTCTTGAGAACGCCGTCTTTGACCAGGAAAACCGACTCGATCGAACCTTCGGCTAAGAACCCGTCTGTTCCCACCAGAAGCCCGACATCGAATCCTCGGCGATTCGCATCCCGCCGGGCCAGGTATCCGTTAAGATAATTGGCGCATGACTTGGCCGCGACCGGGACGGTTTCCGGGTGGATTTTGCGCCATTTCGAAAGACAGGCGGTTATCGGCCCGACCTTGTCCAAACCCAACTCCTCACTGTCCGGTATGGCAAAGATGGCCAGGTCCAGTTTCGATTCCAGAACCATTTGGATGATCGCCTCTTCTCCCCAGTAGGCCAGAATCTTAATTAAACCGCGTCCAAGGTGATTGGCCTTGACTGTTTCAGCCACGGCGTCAACGATCTCTTTGGTGGAATAGGCCATCTCCATTCCCAGAAGCCGGGCGCTTTGCATCAGCCGTTTTAGGTGTTCGTCCATACGAAAGGCAAAAGGCCCCTCAGGGCCCTCGTGAATCCCGAAGACCTCGAAAATGGCGGACCCACGCGAAAAACCATGGGACAACAACGGCACGGAGGCCTTTTCCCATGGGATGAACTTCCCGTTACGCCATACTTTCCGTTCGTTGCTCATAGAGACCTCCATACCGGGCAAAAAAAGTTGTCTTTCGAACATCCTTGATCTTGTTCATTGCACCGTTCCTCTTGCGGCGATCTTAAGTTCCTGATCAACTCTTCCACGCCGAATTGCATAGGCCTTATCAAAGAGGTTTATGACCGTGCAGGCGTGGTTGGGAATGATCCTGACTCTCTGGTTGATTTTCAGCTTCTCATCCGTATCCAACGCCAGTATGCCGTGTTCTTCCGAAAGCCTATCGACCACGGCCTTTCTCCCCAGAACGATCCCGAATCCCCGGGTTGTTTCTTTTCCATGGGCACCTTTGTCCAGCGCAAAGACCTTGCTTCCGGCGTCGATCACCGCCCGCCCGGAAGCAGGTCGGCTGGTTACGGTGGCCAAAACCGTCAGTGCACACTCTTGCGGTTTTGCTACGCCGAGGGCGATTTGGATGGCGTCTAAAAAAATGTAATTGCCGGGCCGAATTTCATTGACG
This sequence comes from Deltaproteobacteria bacterium, assembly GCA_019309485.1. GTDB lineage: Bacteria > Desulfobacterota > Desulfobacteria > Desulfobacterales > UBA2156. The sequence continues at coordinate 4,374 of JAFDGC010000076.1, forward strand.
CTTACACAACCTTCCCAGACACGCATGGTCGGTGTCGAACCGACCGACACGACATCCGGATGAACATGGATATCTTCAAAGCATCTTTCGGTCCTGAGCATCGTTTCGCTCTCCAGCCGGCTTATTGCCTTGACTTCTCCGAGATTCGTGCTGCCGTAGACCTGGCCTGCATGGGTAAAGATCCCTCTAAACCTCAGAGAAGGGAGATGCTCAATGGATTTGAACAGTTCAACGGCCGGCCGTCCCGGCTTCACTCCGCATCTTGCCAGGCCGCTGTCGATTTCGATGAGATAGTCGATCGTTTCTTTTTCAGCTGAAAACATTTCCGACAAGATTTTTGCGCCGTCCCGGCTGTCCAGGCCCACGGAGATATCGGTCTTTCTTGAAAGCGCTGCCAGACGCCGGATCTTTTTTTCGGCCACGACCTGATTCGCAATAAATATATCATCGATTCCCGCATCCGCCATCACTTCGGCTTCAGAAACCTTGGAAGCGGTGATCCCCTTGGCTCCCATTTGAATCTGCAGTCGGGCAAGCTCCGGTATTTTGTGGGCTTTGACGTGCGGACGCAGGGATGCACCGGCTGATTCCGCCTTTTTCTGCATCCTGTCCAGATTTCTTTCGACAACATCCAGGTCGATCAAAAGCGCGGGCGTATCAATGTCGAGTGAAGGGAAATCTTCCATCATCTGTCTCTAGAAACCCAGAGTGAAGGGGGCAGCAGGAACCAGTTTCGGCATCAGCAAGTGCGGCAACGCTAAGGAAAGGAAAGGAAAATACGTGGTGATCAGCACCACGGGAACCGAGCAGGTAACGATGAATATAAATTGCTTTTTCAGCATTTTATCCACGCTGCAATTCCCAACTCGCCCGGCCAGATAGAGGATGGGCGCGGTCGGCGGCGTCTTGTTGCCGAGTCCCAGGTTGGTCCCCAAAATGGCTGCAAAATGGACGGGATGGACCCCCAGTTCTTTCATTAACGGAAACAGCAAAGGGGCGGCCAAAAGGGTGCCGCTGAAGTCGTCCATCAGCATTCCCAGGATGAGCAGAAAAACGTTGACCATCAGCAAGATCAGATATTTGTTTTCCGTGATATTGATCAGGCTGGTGATTAGGCGCCGGGGGACATTCTCCATGACGTACATGCGGCTTAAGATCATCACGAAAAAGATCATCAAAAGGATTACGCCGGTTGTGGTAATCGTTGTTACCATGGCTTCTTTGAACAGCTTAAAATTCAGGGTGCGGTAGATAAAGAAACCCACGGGGACGGAAAACAGGACCGCTATTGCTGCCGCCTCGGTAGGGGTGAAGACACCCCCGTAAATCCCTCCCAATACGATAATCGGCATCAGCAGCGCAAAGAACCCTTTGTAAACCGCATTTCCGAAATCTTTGGCCTTCTGCTGAAATGGCGCCGGCGGGAGAACCTTGATGGGCAGTTTCCGACACATGAACCAGTTGACCGTACTGTACAGGACCACCATGATTAAGCCGGGGATGACGGTTGATAAGAAGCAGGCGGCCACGGATTGCCAGGTTACCCAGGCATAGAGCACCATGGGTACACTGGGGGGGATCAGCTGGCCGAGGACTGACGGCGCCGCGACCAAAACGGTGGCGTGCCCCCGGGGATAACCCCGCTCCACCATTCGTGGAATCATGACACTGCCGATCGCGGCCACCGCTGCGGAGCAGGTGCCGGCAATCGCGCCGAATACGGCACAACTCACAATCGTGACCGTCCCAAGGCCGCTCTTGGTTCGGCCCAAAAGCGCATCGGAAATGGCCACCAGCCGTGCGGCAATCCCCCCGGAGCTCATGATTCCGCCCATTAGAATGAAAAAAAGGATTGCCAGAACAGCCATGGAATTGGTTTTATGAAAACCCGTGGCCATGATGAACATCGGATCATAGCCGCCCAAGATGAACATAAACAGGACCGCGGCCATAAAACAAAACGGCACCGGAACTCCGAGGACCAGCAACCCCACCAGTATTACCAGGTCAAAAAAGACGTCCATCCTCTGAATCCTCTCCCGTTTTATAAGTTTTGAAAAAAGGGCGCTTTCCCGAAACTCTCCAGAATATTATCCACCAACTCGACGAAAAAATAGAAAGCCATCAATATCGCGCCAAAAAAAACGGCGCTCTGGGAGAGGACCATGGGCAGCAGCAACGCCTGTGAAGTTTCGCCTTCTTGAATCCCCCAGATAAAATAGGGGTAACTCCACCTGACCATTATCAGCGAGAGGGCAACGGTGATTACGCTGGCGATCGATTTCACCCGGGCGAGAGATCTCGGCGTTTTAAACCATAGATGCACCAATTCCGCCTTGATGTGGCTGCGTTCATAAGCCCCGTAGGACGCCCCCAAGAAATAGAGCCACATGGCGATGAGCGTGACCATCTCTTCCACGCCGAAAAGGGGCGAGCCGAATAC
>JAFDGC010000077.1 GCA_019309485.1 Deltaproteobacteria bacterium
ATAAAGCTGGGCAGACGCCCGGGGGATGCGGCCCCCGTTTCCCTGGTGGAATTGATCGGCCCCGCCGTGGAAGAAAAGAAAAAGGGGAAAAAGAAACCCGCTAAAACGCCTTCCCGGAAAACACCCAAAAAATCCGCTGGTGCTGAAAAATCCGCACCGCCGCCGGAGACAATCCTGGAAAAAACCGAAAAGACACCGGCACCGGATCCCACCGACGGAGCATCAAAAGAAGAGACCGAAAAAGAATAGGGGGTGCATACCGCTTTTTCCCCGCCATCATTGAAAACATCGAAAATGCCTGCAGCCGAGAAAGGGCGCAGGCATTTTTGATTGGACCGCAACAGCGAGGGTATTCCCCGCAGGTTCTGCCTGACGGCAGTGCTTCGCGGGTTGGAGCAAGGCGGAAATGCCGCCTTACGGGGCAGCGGGGAGGCTTCAAAGGGGCTTGCTTGGATGACGGGTTATGCGGTAAGAGAACAGCACCACTGGCTGTTTTAAATGCCGACGCCAAAGGGATCCCATTCCAGGATGGATTTCACAAAACGCCTCAGTCTGTCAGAAGCCGTATCCCGATTCGTGCAAGACGGTGACTCCGTGGCCATGGGCTGCGCCCAGGAGACCCTCATCCCCTTTGCCGCCGGCCATGAAATGATCCGCAGGCAAAAGAAAAACCTTACCCTCATCGGCCCCATTTCCGATATCCTTTTCGATCAACTGGTGGGGGCGGGGTGCGTGGCCGAAATCCGGGCGGCCTGGATCGGCAACGTCATCACCGGATCGGCGTACCATTTCCGGCGGGCAGTGGAAGAAAAGACCCTGAGAATCAAGGATCATTCCAACCTGACCCTGGCCATGGCGCTCAAGGCCGGCGCCATGGGTGTTCCTTTCATGCCCACCAGCACGGCACTGGGGAGTGACCTCTATCGGACCAACCCCGATTTAAAGACCGTATCCTGTCCTTTTTCCGGGGTTCCCGTTACCGCCGTGGCCGCACTCACCCCCGACGTGGCCGTGGTGCATGTCCAGCGGGCCGATATCTTCGGAAACAGCCATGTATGGGGGAACCTGGGGGTGACCCGGGAGGCGTGCCTGGCCAGCCGTCACGTGATCCTCACCGCCGAAGAGATCGTGGACACGAAAGTGATCACCGGAGATCCCAACCGCGTGGTGGTGCCGGGATTCCGGGTCTCCGCGGTGGTCCACGCCCCTTGGGGCGGTCATCCCTCTCCGGTACCGGGGTATTACAACCGGGACCATCAGGCCTTCATTGACTACCGGAACTGCAGCAAAACCCCGGAAGGATTCCGTGCGTGGCGTAAAGAATGGGTGGATCCTGTGGATGACGGGAGGACGTATGCCGAAATCCTCGGGAAAGCGCGCAGGGAATCCCTGGCGATCAAGCACCGGCGGCCGTCTGTGCCTGTGGATTACGGATATTGAAAAAGAAAGACGCATTCGAGACAAAGACACCGGGGTATACCCTGCCCCAGCTGATGGTGACCGCCGCCGCCCGGGAGGTCTTTGATCATGAAACGGTCTTTGTGGGGATGCGCCTTCCCCTTCTGGGATTCCTCCTGGCCAAGAGCACCCATGCTCCTCATGCCGTGGGGGTCTATGAACTGGGGGTGGTGCGGGATACCGTTTCGCCCGAGCCTATTTTGACCATGGGGGATCTTCCCAATCTGTCTGGGGCGTCTTGGCTTGCCGACACCATCGACATGATGGGCCTGCTCCAAAAAGGGCTGGTGGACGTCAGCTTCATCGGGGGCGCCCAGGTGGACCGGTTCGGAAACCTGAACACCAGCTATATCGGGGGGTTCCGTTCTCCCCGGACACGCCTGCCGGGGAGCGGAGGCGCTTGCGATCTGGCCTCCCTGGCCAAGCGTCACATCATCGTCATGACCCATGAAAAGCGGCGGTTCAAAGAAAAGGTGGATTACATCACGTCGCCGGGCTACGGGGAGGGCCCCGGCTGGCGGGAACGTGTCGGGCTCCCCCGGGGCGGCCCCTGTGCCGTCATCACCACGTTGGGCATCCTCCGGTTCGATCCCGATTCCAAGGAGATGATTCTCGTTTCCGTCCATCCCGGTGTATCCGCTGAAACGGTGCAATCCCACACGGGATGGCCCTTGAAGACGGCCCGGAATCTTGCACAAACGCCTCCCCCGACCCGGGAAGAATTAACCGTCATCCGGAGATTTGATCCCGGAGGATATTGGACCGGAACGTAAAAATCCCCGGGTGAAAAGATGCTTGCTGTTTTTCAAAAAAACAATTTCGAAGGGGATGAACCTGGAAAAAAACAATATTTGAGGGGCGTTAACCCTTGGACGTGCGTTTTTTTCTTGTAAATAGAAAGGGCTTGACTTATAAATCATCTTATAGCTAGATCGTAGCTATACGTTCGGGAAAAAGGATTGGGGTCGAACCGTTTAAAAAGGAGGTCAAGATGGTAGCAAGAAAGATCGGTATTATTGTGGTGGTTTTGGCGTTTGTGATGGGCGTTGCCGCGGGTCCTGCTGCTGCCAAGTCCCCCCTGGATGCCTGGAAGCCGAAATTCGATCCTTCCGGCGCCAAGTACAAACTGGTGGTATCCAACGTGTCCACCCCGGCACTGAAAGGAGTTTTCGCGGGCTTTGCCATCCGGGACAAACTCTGGGAACGGACCAACGGCCAGATTTACTTTGAATACAAACCCTTTTCCATGCTGGGCGGTGAAAGGGAAGTACTCAATCAGCTCCAGATGGGGGCCATCCAGGGAATGGCCGTGAGTTCCGTGGCTTCCACGATGCTCGGTCCCCGCTTCGGCCTCATCAACCTCCCCTTTTTGGTGGATACCTATGAAAAGCTGGATAAGTTCGTGGCCAACAAAAAACTCTTCGAGCACTATATGAACGCCATGGACCATCAGGGGATTATGGGGCTGGACATCACGGGTTACGGATCCTACGGTTGGGCGAGCAAAAAGCCGATCAAAAATCTTGAGGATCTGAAAAAGGTAAAGATCCGGATCGCCGAAGCCGAGGTGAATAAGCTGACGTATAATTCCTGGGGCGTCAACCCGGTGGTCATGCCCTGGCCGGATGTCCCCATGGCCCTGAAACAAGGCGTCATCGACGGGTTGGATCATACCCCGCTGGTATGCTATTTAACCAAAAAGTTCGAGGATGCAAAGTTTTATACCTACGTCAATTACGCCCAGGGACTTTTCATCTGGGTCTTCAACAAGGCATGGTTTGCAACCCTTCCCGCCGATCTTCAGAAGATCTTTGTCGATACCGTGCATGAGGTGTGTGCGGAAATGCGGAAGGAAACCAGGGCCCAGGAAGAAGATGCCATTCAAAAGTCCAAGGCCTTGGGCGTGACCTTTTTCAATCTTCCCGAGAAAGACCTTGCAACCATGCGGAAACTTGGAAACGCCGTGCACGAAAAGTACGTAGCCGCAATCAACAAGATCTATCCGGGGGATGCCTACAAGCCGGATAACTTTTTGAAAGAAGTTCAGGATTTCTTAGGGTATAAGCCGTAACACATGCGGTTTAAGGGGCGTAAAAGGGGGCTTTTTCAGCCCCCTTTTACGCAATTGCTGTCTTTTCCCATGGAACAGGCGATGAAAAAGATTTTTTCCGTTGTCGATAAGGTATTGAGTTTCTTTGAAGAGTGGACCCTTTTTATCACCGTCCTGGTGGCCATGGTCTCCTTGTTTATCAACGTGGTGCTCCGGTATGGTTTCCACTATTCCCTGGCCTGGAGTGAAGAACTCGTCCGTGAGGTGATTCTTTATACCACCTTCATCGGGTGCAGCGTCGCCGTGAAGAACCGGTCCACCATCCGCATCGACGCCTTGGTGCAACTGGTGCCGGTGTTGAAGTATCCCTTTGCGATGTTCAGCCATGCGGTCACGCTGCTGTTTTGCGTCATCATTATCTATTTCGGTGTGCTCTTGGCCCAGCTCCAGGTCATGAGCGGACAAAAAACGCTGATTCTCCAGATTCCCACCGCGTTCCTCTATGCAATTCTCCCCCTGATGGGCGGGTTGATGTTCCTTCGAACCCTGATGGTGATGGCGGAAGACATCCGGGCCCGTCGAGCGGAAAAGCAGACGCTTCCCACCGAATCATGAAAAAGATCCCCTGAAAAGGAAATCCCTGACTCATGGACATCAGTGTCATCATCATCCTCTTGTTGCTCCTGGGCGGCATGGCGGCCTACGTGCCGGTCTATATGTGCCTGTTTTTCACCGGTGTGTTGGGGTTTATTCTTTTTGCACCCGACCCGCAAACAATGCTCATGGTCTTGAGTTTTTTCAAGAGCATGGACAATTTCGCTCTTGTGGTGGTTTTGTTTTTCATCCTGTGCGGGAACATCATGACCGCCGGGACCATCGTGGAAAAGCTCATCAAGTTCGTCAATACCCTGGTGAGCTGGCTTCCGGGGGGATTGGGCATGGCCGGGTGCTTGGGGTGCGGGCTTTTCGGAGCGGTCTCGGGATCCACGGTGGCCACCGTGGTGGCCCTGGGGGGATTCATGATCCCGTCCATGGTGAAAAACGGATACCCCATGAAATACACCGTGGGGCTGATGACCACGTCCCCCAACCTGGGGATCATCATCCCGCCCTCCATTGCCATGATCCTTTACAGCATGATCACCAATGTCTCCCTCCAGGGGCTTTTTTTGACCGGGTTCATCCCGGGGGTTTTGATCATGCTTTTCGTGTGCATCTATACGTTTTTTATGTTTCGTACCAGCGAGACCGTTTTCCGCATGCCGGTGCCGGGATTCCGGGAAGTATTTGCCGTATTCAAGGAAAGCTTCTGGTCGCTGATGCTTCCGGTGATCATTTTCGTGGGGACCTTCGGCGGGGCATTCACGGCCAACGAGGCCGCCGTCGTGGCTTGTGTGTATGCATTAATCGTGGAGTTGTTCATCCATAAGACCATGAAATGGAATCAGGTCAAAGGAGTAATTGTGAGCTCCGCCGTGACCTCGGCGACCCTGCTCATTATCGTGGCCGGGGCCACCTGCTTCGGGCGCTATCTGACCTTTGAAAACGTGCCGGGAAAGATCGCCGAGGCCGTGATCGCCAACATCCACTCCCCCTTGATGTTCCTGATGACCATGAATGTCTTCCTCCTGATCGTGGGGATGTTTATGGATGTCATCTCCGCCACCTTGATCATCGGTCCCGTGATCATTCCCCTTCTTCCCACTTTCGGGATCGACTTCATGCAGTTCGGACTCATCATGACAGTGAACCTGGCCATCGGATACTGCACGCCGCCCGTGGGGGTCAGCATGTATATCGTGGGTGCCATCGCCAACAAGAATATCATTTATGTTGCCAAGGCTGTCCTTCCGTTTTTGATCATTCAGTTTACCGTTTTGTTGCTGATGACCTACTGGTCGGATCTGGTCCTCTGGCTGCCCAAGGTCCTGGGATTCTGGGAGGCCATCGAGAGCAGTACACCGGCCCTTTAAACCGGATTCGAAAAGGCTTGGACGAATCAAACGATTTTAAAGAGGGTGTATCCATGACCCAAGAAAAAAACTGGCTCAAAGGCAAGCGCGTTCTGGCCGTGGACGACGAAAAGGATGTGCTGGAGACCATTGTGGACATCCTGGAAGAGGCCCGGGTGGATACGGCCCAGGATTATGGGAGCGCCTCCGAAAAGATTCAAAATGTGCGGTATGATCTGGCCGTCCTGGATATCATGGGGGTGGACGGGCTGAAGCTTCTGGAACAAACGGTGGAGCGCGGAATTCCGACGGTCATGCTGACGGCCCATGCGGTCAATCCCGAGGCCCTCATGGAGTCCATCCGGAAAGGCGCCGTCTCCTATCTTCCCAAAGAAACCATGGCGGAGTTGGACGTCCTTTTAAACGACCTCCTGGCGGCGTACGAACGGGGAGAGCCCCCCTGGAAACGGCTCTTCGAAAGGCTCGGGAGCTATTTCGACGAACGGTTCGGTCCGGGATGGCGGCAAAAAGAGAAAACGTTCTGGTCCGAGTTCGATGTCACTTATCAGGTGGGCAAAGGGATCCAGGAGCGTCTCAAGCGGGACCGGCGGTTCATGGACAAAGTATAATTCCCCGGGCGCTGAAGGCATTTTTATCTTCCGGCGCCGGGCGGCCCCCCTTTTATCCCTTCTTTGCCGTGTCCTTTTGAAGGGCGGCTTCAAACTCTTTCAAGAATCGATTC
>JAFDGC010000025.1 GCA_019309485.1 Deltaproteobacteria bacterium
TATTATTTTAATCATGGAAATTAAGGAGGCAATGGCATGAAATCCAGGAAAATACAACTTTCGGAAAGTCTCGAGGATTATCTGGAAACCATCTTCGACTTGGAGAAAACCCACAAAGTGGCCCGGGTCAAGGACATCGCCGAACGGATGGGGGTCCACTCGGCGGCCGTCACCGGCGCCTTAAAGAACCTGGTGGAAAAAGGGCTTGTCCATTATGCCCCCTACCGATTCATCACCCTGACCGAAAAAGGGATCCGAATCGCCCGGGAAATCACCCGTCGCCACGACATTTTGAAGGATTTTCTTTTTCGGGTCCTCCAGGTGGACGCGGAGACGGCAGAGACGGCGGCGTGTCGCATGGAACACGCCATGGATGCCAAAACCATTGACAAATTACTGAAATTCATTGAATTTATCGACAATTGTCCCCGAACTGGAAATGATTGGATCCAGGCGTTTTTGAATTATTGCGCCACCGACACCAACGATCGAAACGATTGTCTGTCCTGTCTCGACGCCTGCCGCCATCAATACGAGGCCGGCAATCCATCCGGCTGAAGGATTTTCCCTCCCCCTTCAGCGGCGCCCGCTCCGACGCCGGGTAAGATAAGCGCGTTCCTTTCGAGGGGATCGTATGTTTTCCATTTTCCGTCAATGAAAATTGGGGGGGAAAGGCGGATTTCATCCCGGCCGCACCGCATGAGCCGATCCGAGGCCATCATCCATCCCGTAAACAATCCGTATTCCTGAACGGCGGCCTTGGCATAGGCCGAACAGGAAGGAAACATGGGGCATTCCCCCGCCCGCACGGCAGACAAATGATCCAAGGGGCCTTCGTAAAAACGGATCATCATCGACAGGGGATCCCCAGCCGTGCTTCTTGAAATCCCCGTTGCTGTACACGCCGTAAAAACCAGGCAAAAACCCGCGATGCAACTCATGAGATAATCTGCCGGAATGGGTCTTTTGCTCATGGCGAATTTTTTTTCCATCGAAGGGAAAGGCGCTTCAGCCCGAGGGACAGAAAGAATCCGGCCGCCGCCGCCAGAATAATGGCCGCCCCGGACGTCAAGTTGAAGGCAAAAGCAAGGAAAAGCCCCGCGCCCGTAAAAAGGGCGCTCAAGGCCACCGCCAGAATCATCATGGACCGCAGGGAGGCGGCGTAGCCTTCCGCAATGAAAGGTGGAATCGTCATCAAGGCCATGACCAGAATCAATCCCACCACCCGGATAATCAGGACCACGGCCACGGCGATCATGCAAACCAGAAAAACGTAGAGCCCTCCCACCGGCACCCCGCGAAGCCGGGCGAACTCTTCGTCAAAGGCCATGGAGGACAGGTCATGGTAGAAATACCCCACGGAAAGGATCACGAAAAGGCTCGTTCCAGTCAGGACAAAAAGATCGATACGGGTGACGGTGAGAATACTCCCGAAAAGATAACTCATCAGATCCACATGATATCCGGGGGTCAAGTCCACAAACAGGACCCCCAGGGCCATCCCCACCGCCCAGATCACCCCGATCACCGTATCGGAGCGGTGTTTCGCATGGAAAGTGATGGCCGCCATGACCAGGGCCGTGGCCAGGGTAAACCCCAGGGTACCGGCAAGAAAGGGGATTCCGAAAAAGATGGAAAGCCCGATGCCGCCGTAAGCGGCATGGGCGATGCCGCCGGAAAGAAAAACCAGACGGTTGATCACCACCAGGGTGCCGATGACGCCGCACAGGATGCTGGCCAGAAACCCCACGATCAAAGCGTGTCTGAAAAAATCGAACTGGAGGATCTCGAGCATCCGTTAGTCCTCGTGGGATCTCAAGACCCGATGGGGGTGTCCATGGGCGATCAAATCCACCGGGCACTGGAAGGCGCCCATCATCTCATCCGTAATTTCGGCTTCATCGTGATAGTGCAACCGTTCATTGACGCAGGCCACCGCATGGCAGTGACTCGATACCACCATAAGGTCATGGCTCACCAGGAGAATGGTCATCCGGGCATTGAGGGCCCTCAGCAAATCATAAAGCTCCCCCTGCCCCTTGGCATCCACGTTGGCGGTGGGCTCGTCCAGAAAGAGCACCTCGGGTTCGGTCGCCAGGGCCCGGGCAATGAGAAGACGCTGTCGCTGTCCCCCGGAAAGCCCCCTCACCGGACGGTCTCGCAGATCCCAAATCCCCAACTGCTCCATGACATGTCGGGCCGCAATCTTGTCGCGGTTTCCGTGACCCCGTCCCTTGGAACCTGGCATCCGTCGTCCCATGAGCACCACGTCCAGGGCCGTCACGGGAAGCCCTTTTTCGATGTGGATCCCTTGGGGAACGTATCCGATCCGGTGGGCCGCCGCCGCGGGAGGGGCATCAAAGATACGGATTCTTCCCCGATCCGGCTTCAAGAGCCCCAGCATCAGTTTCAACAAGGTGGTTTTCCCGCCGCCGTTCGGGCCGATGAGCGCCAAAAACGCCTTTTCCCGGACAACCAGATCCACTTCCCGCAGGACCGGATGCCCGTTGTAGGAAAACCAGAGGTCTTCAACGCGAATGATTTCCCGAGACATATTGGATTCCCCTGGGAGCCTTCAGGTTTCCGGCGGCCAAAAACACGCTTGCCTGCCGGCTTGGCGCGACGGGGTCCACAAACGCGTCTTTTTGATCCATCCCGCAGCCTCGGTTCGAGGCCCTGAATGATGTGAAATCATCCTGTGGGCCATTGAAGCTTCCCCGCTTCCCCGCAAGGCGGGATTGCCGCTTCTCTCCAACACGCTGCGGGAAATGCGCTCGCTGTTGCGGTTCAACCGAAACGGTCCACGGGGCTTGCTTTGAGCGCGTGAAGTACGCCGTGGCACCGGCAGGCGGTTCCCAAAAGAAAGGGGCCATCCATCTTTTCGATGCGCCCTTTCATCTCCCACAAGGCCTTCGGCCGATATCCTCCGACCCCGGGATAAAGGAGGCGGCTGTGAACGACAAGTGAAGGGAAACCGGTTCGGTGGAGTTTTTCAAAAAGGGTAACCATATCTTCCTCCCGGGGTTGACCGGTCACCGTGCAGCGCCCCTTTGGTTCAGGGCAATCCTCGGGGCATTGAAAATCAGCGAAGCTGACATAAACCGCCCCGTCTTCTCCCCGAAAAGGATTCGGGAGCGCGGCAAGGCATCCTTCCGGCACCGGAACGGTTTCCAAAAAAACCGCGACAGCATTGTTCATGATCCAATGACAGGCCACATGGACCGGCGCGGAAGGGATGATCCAATCCGGAGCCGGCGCCGTCTTGAGATGCCGCGTCATGAACGCAATCCCGTCTTCCTCAACGACTTCGACCCGGTCCCGCCAAGGCGCGATTCGCGCGGGATCCGGATCGACAACGGTGATACGGGCATCCGGTCTTGATCGCAACAGAAGCGCGGCGGCCCGGGATCCGAATTTTCCGCAACCGATAATCCATATATTCATCGTCGGGCTTGTCTCCGATTCGAAACCGGGGCATCAGTCATCATGCGTATTCGAAGCCAGGCAATGATCCAACCATTCCCGGAGCGCTTCGCTGGAAGGCGTGGTCTCGAAAACCAGTTCATCGTTTACGAAAATGGACGGTACCGGTACCGGACGCCCCAATCGTTTCGATAGTTCTCCGTAGCGCAGGGCCCCCGTCATCTTTTTGGTCTCCACCTTTTCATAACGCACCGCGCCCCCGTAATACGGGAGCACCGATTCGACCACCCGGGCCATATATTCACAGGGGATTCAGTGTTTCCCTTCGGAAAGGACTTCCAGACGGAGGCGCGGCGTTTCTTTTGTGTGTTCCATGGCGTTATCCTCCTTGACGCCGTTTCTGGGACAAGGCGTCTTCGATGGCTTCTTCGAGCTCGAACCGCGGGGGAATGCTTTCCGCCACGAGTTCTCCGTCGATGAACAGGGAAGGAACAGGCGCCAGGCGGCAGTGGGTGCGCACCGCTTCCTCCCCGAACAGGGCGCATGAAAGCTCAAAGAAGCGTTTCCGGCCGTTGCCTTTCAAAAACTCCACCCGCCGGTATTCCACCCGCCCGGCGTATTGGGAGAGCACTTCCCGCACCGCTTCATCCATGAAATGGCAGGGGAGGCAGTAGTCGGCCTTGTAGATGACCTCGATCAGGATTTTATCGTTGAATTGGGATGCCATGGGGCAGCAGAGCTTTGTTTTTCGAATTCGGCGGATTTTTCTTCGTAAACGGATAAAAAGAACAGCGTTGCCAGGGGATGGGTAAACAACGATCCCACGGCCACGGACCCTCCCACCGCGGTGATGGCGATGAAGATGAGAACCGCTACCGCGTGGTCCTGCTTGCTCCCCGACATGGCCATGGCATAGCTGGTCTTGACGGCATCCATGAGGCCCATCCCCCGATCCGTCATGAGCGGGATCATGTAGAAGCAGGAAAAAAGCACCCCCAGAATCACCAGAAATCCCGGGAGGACCAGGAGGATAAATCCGATAACCGATGCGATGAACACCACGATGCCGAAAAAGAGCAGCGGCAAAAACAGGCGCATCTGGGAAAAAAGGTCCTGGACCTTCGGTTCCCTCCCCGTCCGCATCATCAGCAGCAGGGATTGGGTATAGCCGGCCAGGGTCACCGGGGCGAGAATCCCGAGAGTGACAATGGACACGGCGAACATGGCGAGGGTCGAAATCACCAAGGGGACAATGTATTTCAGGGTCATTGCCCAGGCGGTCTCAAGGTGCTTTTTAAAATCCACGAGAAGTCTCCATTTTTCATCAGGCTTTTTTCATGTTCTTTTATTCGATTTCAGCACGGATTGTCAATTGCAATCCCGTGTCCTTTTTGCATCGTCGCCTTACGCTTCGCGGTACCGGAATCCCCGGAACCGGCGGCAGGCGCATGAGAACGCCGGTTGACAGCGCCCCGGTGCCTTTATATGGTGGACCCGCCACGCTGGCCGACGTCTGGTGGAATCGTGTAAAGGCCGGTTTCAACACGTTGATGGATTGAAAGAAAATAAGCATGACGCGGGAAGACCCCCAATATTTTATTCAGGGCATCATCGATAAAGACCGCAGGATGCTTTCCAAAGCCATCACCCTGGTGGAAAGCCGGCTGGCTTCCCATCAGGCCCTTGCCCAGGAAATCGTTGACGGCATTCTTCCTTACACCGGGAATGCGGTCCGTCTAGGGATCACCGGTGTGCCCGGCGTGGGAAAGAGTACCTTCATCGAGAGTTTCGGCATGACCCTTGTGGAAAAAGGGCACCGCCTGGCCGTGCTGGCCGTGGACCCGAGCAGCCGACGGAGCGGCGGAAGCGTAATGGCCGATAAAACCCGCATGGAAAAGCTCTCCACACATCCCTTTGCCTTCATTCGTCCTTCTCCTTCCGGGGGAAGCCTGGGGGGCGTCGCCCGAAAAACCCGGGAAACCATGTTGATCTGCGAGGCGGCGGGATTCGACGTGATCCTCGTGGAGACCGTGGGTGTCGGGCAAAGTGAAATCTCGGTAGCGTCCATGGTCGACTTCTTCCTGGTCTTGATGCTGGCCGGCGCCGGAGACGAAATTCAGGGCATTAAAAAAGGGGTCCTTGAGATCGCCGATGCCCTCGCCATCAATAAAGCCGACCAGGATAACATCGAAAACGCCAAGCGCGCACAAAAGGAATATGAGACCGCCCTGGGACTCCTTGCGCCCGTCTCCCCCACCTGGAGGCCGCCGGTGCTCACATGCAGTGCAAAAGAGTGCACGGGGCTCGATGAAATCTGGCAGGTGGTGTTGGATCATCGAGAAAAAATGACCGCCACCGGTGAACTGGCGGAAAAGCGCAGGCGTCAGGCCCTGGATTGGATGTGGGCGTTGGTGGAAGAAGGATTAAAGGACCGGCTCCATCATCATCCGGAAATCAAGACCCGTCTTCCGGTCCTTATCCAAAACGTCCAAGCAGGCACGCTTTCTCCCACGGCGGCCGCCTCCGAAATTCTCGGCTGCCTGAACGGGCAACCGCCGGAAACGGCGTGACCTCGGGGTTCAACCGGAACAACGCATCAGGTCTTGGATGCGTTTGCCTTTAATTCGCTGATGGCTTTCTGGGCGTCGATTCGTAAAGCGCTTTTCGGGAACTGCTCATTGAATTGCTCGAACAACTCAATGGCCTGATCCCTCTCTCCTTCCAACGCCTTCCGTACGGCGGCTTTAAAGGCCTCCAACTCTTCCTCGGTGACCGAAACAACGGTGTCTTCGCCCTTCCAATAAAGGGCTTCCCCTTCCTCCTGGCCCTTCCCCCGGGTACCGGCGATGGAGGTCTCCGCGTCCACCTTTTTTTTGGGGATGATCTGGTTGACCTTGGTGAGCATCTTCTCCCAGAAATTCCCTTCGGCCTTGGATGAATCGCCGGCGTACAAAGAAACACCCGTCAAAAAAAGAACGGCGGTTATTAAAGCAATCTTTTTCATTGTTTTCTCCCAGATCGTTGAAGGTTTTAAAAACCGCTTAAAAGCTCGATGGCCATCATCCGGTATCTCACGGCAACACTGCGGTCGAGCTCGAAAGCCTTCTGGAAAGCCTTTTTGGCAGCCGCAAGGTTTTTCATTTCCTGATAACAACGGGCCTGGTTCACCCGGATCAAGGGGTCGTTGGGTTCCAAAAGAGCGGCTTCTTCATAAATGCGTGCCGCTTCTTTGTATTTTTCCTCTAGAAAAAGTGCATTGGCCTTGTTGTTGATGGCGGCGGCATTCTCCGGATCGATCTCAAGGACCCTATTGAATGCCCGGATGGCTTCTCCCGGAACCCCCCCTTTTCCGTAAATGATCCCGATCTGCATTAAAGCATATACATCATTTGGTTTCGAAGCAAGAATATTATAGTATTTCTTTGATTTCAACTTCAATTCTATGTTTTTCAACGTGGCCAGTTCCGAGCCGACCCGCTCCTTAAGGGTCGGCCGGGAAACGGCGGATGCCCGCCATCCCATCTCCGGGAGACTTGCGGGTTTGAATTGTCGCCAGGAGGCGCGCATATCGATGGTTTCCAGGCCGTTTTTGTGCCACTGATAATATGAAGCGCTTCCTTTTTCCCATGCTTTCATGAAGGAAGATCCCACAAGGGTGGTTTCCACGGGAACCCAAAGCTTCCCCTGGCGGATGACAAGGAGACCGTTCAAAGTATCGGGGTTGTTTCCCGATTCGATATCGGTGGAAAACATCATCAGCATGTGCCCCGGAATTTCCACGGCCTGGGTGTTAATGCCCATGCTTTCCAGACAGGCGGAGAAAAGGGCCACGAGATCATCACAGTCTCCGGATTTCCGCCTCAAGGTTTCCCTGGGAAACTGAAGATAGTCCACGTAGTCGATTTTTTCCGATGTGATCTGGTAGGGGTTGTTCGGATCAGGGAGGTAGGTGACCCCCATGGCGCCCAGCGCGTGGAACACGAGTGCGGCCCGCTGGAGGGTGCTTTCGATCTTTCCGAAGGGCGTGACGGCCGCCCGAACGAAATCGATGATCACCGGATCTTTCGGCGTCACGAAGACGGCAAATCGCTCGGGAATGTTCCACATCACCCGGTGGGGTTCATAGATATTGAGGGCGAATGTGCGGGTGAATTCCCGGGGCAGATCGTTATAAAAATAAGACGCCCGAACTTCGGTTTGAACCGGTGTGTCTTCCGTGACGTCTAAAATCCGGTTGTTGAAGATCGCCTTGAGGAGGACGTCCCGGCTCTTGCCCGGCTCCAGATCCCGAATCACCGTTTGTGCGGGAAAGTCCATGAATTCCTTGATCATAAAAGATATTTTGAGGTTTGAAATCAGATCCCCGGAATTGTTCACCACCCGGATGCGCCCGACTCCCTCCTCCTCGTAGATCTTATACGCGTTGGAAAAAATGTCCTGCATTTCCACCGCCATGATTTCGATGGGATCTTTGGTGGCCACGCGGGTCTTGGCGGTGATCGTCCCCGGCGGTCCTTCCCGGCCGTCGATGCTCACCGCGGCAACGAGGTAGGTGTAGGCCGTATCGGGTGAAAGGGATTGATCTTTGAAGGTGCGCTCTCCGGTCCTTCCGATTTCAAAGCGTTGATTTCCCGCCTGCCGGTAAACAACGTACTCTTTGACCAGGGATCGGTCCTCGGAGTCCCAGGAAAGGGTGACGGACCATTCCATGCCCAACGCCTTGAAGTTTGTGGGTGCCTGGGGGGTATAAACCTCCGGCCGGACCGCCACCACCTGGGTGGGGAGGCTTTCGTTTCCACTTCTTGCCAGGGCCGAGACCCGGTAGAAATAATTCCGGCCTCCGGCGACCTGTGTATCCACGAAACGGCTTTCCCGGCTGGATCCGATCCGAAGAAAAGGGGTGTCCAGCGAATCACTGCGATACACCTCGTAGGCAACGGGAAAAGATACCGGACTTTCCCCCCAGGCCAGTTCAACCCGGTGGGGGCCCGGCGTCACGGTGATCTCCCCCGGCCGCTCGGGGGTGAGGACCTGTTGCAACACCTGGATCCTTGAATTTCCGGTGTCGGCCACGAAAAGAACAAGGTCCTCGTTGACCGCAATACCCGCCGGATTTTTAAAATCCCCTTTCCCCCTTCCTTCAATGCCGATGCTGCGTAAAAAGCTGCCCTGGGTGTCGAAGACCCGGATTCGATCGGCATCCGCATCCGTGACATAGATTTCGCCGTGCCTTACGCATAAATCCACGGGTGAATCGGATCGACCCCGCAGGGAAAAGGAGCCCACGGGTTCCCCGGAAGGATTATAGATGTGCACCCGAAGGGCTTTGTCATCGAGTACGTAAAGATGGTCGGAAGCATCCAGGGCAAGGGCGACAGGCCTTTCCAAAGGGCCCCCCGACGGATCCCGACGGATGACGGTGGAAAGGACGACACCCTCTGATTTGAAGGCCTGCAACCATATCCAGCGATTCCCGGCATCGACCATGGAAATCACCCCGTTTCGGCCCACGGCGATATCCCGAACATCCGAAAGGCGTTTCAAGCTTTTATCGGTAAGTTCAAAAGCCCGTGTCTGAATAACACCGCGGGCATCGATCTTCACCGCCTGTTTTTCCGCCCCGTCCAATACCCAGAGGAATCCCGACGGATCCGGAACGACGGAAACGGGTGCCATCGCTTTGGATACCGGTATCCGTGTGGTTTCCCCGTCTCGAATCCGGTAAATGCCGGATTGGTCATCCACGGCATAGAGGCCGCCTTTTTCATCCCAGGCCAACCGGACGGCATTCAGGGCCAGGTCTTTGATCCATCGCACGGACGCCGGCGGAGGGGACTTGGTCCAAAATCGGGTGGACGGTTCCGGGTCGGGCAAAAATTCGTGAATCTGTCCCCGCTTTCCATCCGCCACCAAAAGACGCCCCCCCGCATCCACGGCCAATGCATCCACGGCGCCGAATTGCCCCGGGCCGGTGCCCCGGCTTCCAAAGGCATAGAGCAGCTTCAGGTCATATCCGTATTTCCGGATGACAAGGGTTTCCCGATCCGCCACATAGGTACCGTCTTTTGCGGCGACAACAGCATAGGGCTTGCTCACGTGGGGCAAGGTATCGATAAACGCACCGGAACCATCGCAGACTTTTACGGTATCATCCCCCGTATCCACAATGTAGATCAACCCCCGGGCATCCACGGCCACCTGAACGGGATTCACCAGGGTTACGGTTTTTGCCTTTTCATCGTCGGCCGCCTTTTTTTGTAAAATGCGCCGGATCTTTTCGAGCTCTTCTTTTTTTAAATCTCTGGGTTCGGGTTTTTCCAGAAGGATCTTTTTGGATTTTTCATCTTTGACAGGCAGAACAGGCCCCACGGAAGCAATATATTCCCCGTTGGGGCCGAATATCTGGATCCGCCGGTTACCGGAATCAGCCACATAGAGACGATCCTCGAAAAAGGCCATCCCCAGGGGTTGGTTGAAGGCCTTGGGCCCGCTTCCCCGAATCCCGAAACCGTCGACTCGTGTCCCCTCGGAGTCAAAGAGCATCACCCGATGGTTTCCGGCATCCGCCACATATATCTTCCCGGGTGCCGCTGCTGCCCCGGACGGATCTTTCAGCAGGGAGGCGGCCTCTGCCCCCATTGCAGGGAAGGGGCGCCTTTCCTTCTTTTTCGGATCGATCACTTCCATACCGCCGTCTTGTTTCAGGACAATGAACCGATCGTTGGAATCCACCACGAAAGATTCGATTCCGGGTACCGGGATATCCGCAATAAACCGGATTCGCGCATCGAGGGATTTCAGCGCCAGGGAGGCTGTCGGGGGCGCGGTAGGGGGCGCGGCACAGGCCGATAACAACACGAAGAAGGCACCACATACCCAACTACGTCTGGTATAAAAGGATTTTTTCATCTTGGCGGTCTTTCTCTCTTGGAAGGTGCGGAGCCCGCCCGCCCTGAAGGGCGGGGCTCCCCGGTAAGGAAAATGCTGTAATTTAGAAAATGCCGCTTTTCGAGTCAAGTGTTTTCGGCTTTTCATTGTGTTGGACTCCCGTCTCTGTTACATAGTTTTCGATAAAGGGGGGCATTTCCTCGCTGGTTGATAGCGTCGGTGATTTCAGGCAATGCCGGGGAAGAGAAACCGGATGGTTTTATGAAAGAAACATCAAAAGCCTTCTTCCTCCGTCCGCTGTCCATTACGATTTTGAGCCTTGTGTTGACGGCAACGGCCTTCATCACGGGAATTTCCTTCCTGGAGTTGATGGAGCTGAAAACCGTGGACTTGCGCTTTGTCTCCCGGGGGCCGATTCCGGCCTCCGGCGACGCGGTAATGGCCATTATCGACGAAAAAAGCCTGGAAGCCGAAGGTCGATGGCCCTGGCCCCGATCCAAGATGGCCCGCCTCGTGGATGTCCTTTCCCAAAGCGGGGCAAGGGTCATCGGGTTTGATATCGGTTTCCTGGATCCGGATGAAAATGTGGCGCTGAAAGTTATCAACGCCGTTTCAGAAAAAGCAGACGACCTGGACATCCATGATGAAGGGTTCATGAATTTCATGGGAACCTTTCGGGAAAATGCGGACAATGATCACCGCCTGGCCCAGGCCATCCAGCGTTCCCGATCGGCCGTGGTCTTGGGGCATTTTTTCCATATGCGCAAGTCGGACCTGAATTACGATATCCTTCCTTCCGAAATAGAACGGCGTCTGGAAGGCATCGCTGATTCCCGTTATCCGAAAATAGAATTTTTGGACGGCGCCACGGACCTGCCGCCCCTGATCACCGCCTTTGCCCCCCAGGGGAACCTGGACATTCTTGCCCGATCCGCCGGCGCCTCCGGTTTCTTCAACAAAACCCCGGATGTGGACGGCGTGGTGCGATGGGCACCGCTGGTCATCCGCTGCGGGGACCGGCTCTATTCCTCCCTGGCCATCCAGGCGGTTTGGCATTTTCTCGGCCAGCCGGGACTGGAAGTGGCGGTCACCCCCTATGGTGTCCGGGGGATCCAAATGGGGAAAATATTCATCCCCACGGATGACTGGGGCCGGATGGCAGTGAATCATCTCGGCCCGCCGGCCGTGATCCCCCAGTATTCCATTACGGATATTCTAAGCGGTCACGCACCGAAAGACGCCTTTGATGGAAAAATCGTTTTCGTCGGCGCCGCCGCCATGGGAATTGCGGATTATATCATCACCCCTTTCAGCGCTTCCATGCCCGGCCTGGCGCTGCATGTGATGGTATCCGATAATATCCTGACCCAGCGGTTTCTCACCCGGCCCCCCTGGATTCGGGTCTTTGATATTTTGGCCATTTTCATTTTGTGCCTCCTGACGGGTTTTGGCCTTTCCCGCCTGGGCCCCTTGAAAGGAATGCTTTTTACGCTTTTTCTTTTCGGGGGATACATCATTTTCACGCAGCAGCTTTTTGCCCGATCCGGTATCCTGCTCAATATGGTCTATCCGCTCCTGGGATTGCTGCTGACCTATTTAGGCGTTACGGTCCTAAGCTATTTTACCGAAGAGCGGAAACGGCGACAGGTCAAGAAAGCCTTCAGCCAATATGTGGCTTCCGATGTCATCGACGAAATATTGGAGGACCCCGCGCAGCTCAAACTGGGAGGGGAAGTCAAACCGCTTACCGTCCTGTTCTCCGATTTGAGAGGCTTTACTTCCTATTCCGAAATCTACGCTCCTGAAGAACTGGTGCGTATTCTGAGCAGTTATTTCACCAAAATGACCGAAGAAGTCTTTAATCATCACGGGACGCTCCTCATGTACATCGGGGATGCCCTCATGGCGGTCTTCGGCGCCCCGGTGGAAAGTCCCGCCCATGCCGAACAGGCATGCCGGGCCGCGCTGGCCATGCGGAAACGGCTCTTTATTCTTCAACTGGAATGGTCCGCCATGGATCGCCCCATGCTCAGCGCCCGCATCGGCATCAACACCGGCCCCATGCTGGTGGGAAACCTGGGGTCCGACCAGCGGTTCACATACGGCGTCTTGGGGGATCCCGTAAATCTGGCTTCCCGGCTGGAAGGTCTCAACAAACTTTACGGCACCGACATTCTCATCGGGGAAAATACCGCCGCCATGGTGCAGGACCGCTTCCTGTTGCGGGAGCTCGACGCCGTACGGGTCATGGGAAAACAACAGGCCGTTAAGATTTTCCAGCTGGTGGCGGGCGTGGAAGACCCCATCGACCCGGATCAGCGCCTTTTTCTTGAAATTTACGCCGAGGCGCTGGATGCCTACCGTAGCCGGCGCTGGAAAGACGCCATGTCCCTTTTTGAAAAAGGCAGACAAATCCTTAAGGAAGATCCCTCATGCATCGTCATGTCCGACCGGTGCCGTCTCTATCTGGATAATCCGCCGCCCGATCACTGGGACGGCGTTTACGTGGCCACGCACAAATGACAAGAACGTAAAAAGGCTTTTGTGAGCGCCATTCAAGCCTTTTCGGAAAAAGAGAGGCAACGGGTTGAGCGTTAAAAATCTCAAGCTGTTTGAGGCACTTGTGCCGAGTTCTTGAGATTTAGCGAAACCCTTTGAATCTCCCGAAAAGGGTTGCGGCGCGAACAAAATCGGCCTTTTTACGATTCCATCACAAATGACGGAATCGACCTTTTAAGATCAGGCAAATGACAACGTTTCTAAGGAGGAAAAACGGATGCAGATTCAAAAGATCCTTTATCCCACCGATCTTTCGGAAAATGCGGCGGCGGCCCTTCCCCACCTCACCTCCCTTTCCGAAAAATACCAGGCCGAGATCCATGTCCTTCATGTCCTCAAGTCCTACGGGGAATGGGGTGCCGCCTACGGAGAATACGATCCCGCGGATTATGAAAAAATGCGGCGCTGGGAAAGACAAACAGCGGAAAAACGGCTCGACGAGATCTGTTCCAAGTACCTGAATCAATGCATCCTTTACGTCAAGCATATCGCCGTAGGGGATGCGGCCGAAGAAATCCTCAGACTCATCGACGCCCAGGGCATCGATATGGTCGTCCTCACCGCCAAAGGCGGCGCGGGAAGATTCGATTTCGGCAGTGTGGCGGAACGGGTCCTGAGATGCTCCCCGGTCCCCGTGGTCACCGTACCGGTTCCCTGAAAGTCGTCGGTTCTCAATAAAGGCATGGTCCCTTGACCGGATGCCTTCCTGCATTCGCGCCTCAAGAACGGGTTTTTATGGCGGGATCGGGAAAAGACAACCAAACGAGAAATTTCCTTGCCGCCGTGACGCCGCCGGATTTTACATGGCGGCACGGGTTGAAGGATTCAAAAAAACGGTTTATGGTAATCAGAAAGGTGCATCGAAATGCCGACGCCCAAATGCGAGACGTGTACATTCAGAGGTAAATACGACGCCAACCCGAAATCGATTTTGGGACGTTTATGGCGATGGCACGCCGGCTGGTGTCCGGGGTGGCGTACCTACATGAAATCGCTTCCGGACGATGAACGCGGGGAAATGATCCATCGATACCGCCTGAACCCAAAACGATTCGACGGTACATGAGACATCCCCCGGTGATCGTTTCAAAAGGATTCCCATGTTTTCCATTCATGATATCATCGCCCTGGCCATCCGACTTGAGGAAAACGGCGAAAGGGTTTACCGAAACGCCGCCGAAAACGCCGATGATCCCGCCGTCAAGGAATTCCTGGAGTTTCTGGCCGACGAGGAAAAAGCACATGCCCAATGGTTCCATGACCTGAAAAATACCCTGGAAAGCAGCGAAGACCGCCATATCCTCAAGGAGATGAGCCGGTCTTTGGCAGAGGATTTTTTCGGAACCCAAACCTTTTCTTTAAAAGACGCTGATTTTTCAAAAATCAGCAGTCTGGATGCGCTCATCGATATCGCCGTCGGCTTTGAAAAGGACAGTATTTTATTCTACGAAATGCTCGCCCCGTTTTTGTCCGGAAATAATGCCGCCGAAACCCTGAAGCGCATCATCGAGGAAGAAAACGCCCACATCGAAAAACTCAAAGACGTCCTGCCTAGGCTCGCCCGAAACGTTGGATGAATCCGAATCCGGAAACCCGACCCCGGAAACCGGCGTCCCAGGAACGCGCCGCCCTTTACGTGGCCACGGTTTCTTCGTTCATGGGCCCCTTTATGATCTCTGCGGTTAATGTGGCCCTTCCTGCGATCCAGAAGGATTTTGACGCAAGCGCCGTTGTTTTGGGATGGATCGCCAATGCATTCCTCCTGGCGGTGGCCGTGACACTGGTTCCGGCGGGAAAAATCGCCGATATCCACGGCAGAAAAAAAATATTCACGACAGGGTTGGTCCTTTACACCCTGTCCTCCTTTTTCGCCGCGTTTTCCGCTTCGGTGGGGATGCTGATTCTCTTTCGTATCTTTCAGGGATTGGGCACCGCTTTGTTCGTCACCACCGGGATGGCCATTCTGACGTCCATCTTTCCGCCTCAAAGACGCGGCAGGGCCATCGGAATCTACGTGGCGGCGGTTTATGCCGGCCTTTCCATGGGCCCTTTCGCCGGGGGGCTGTTGACCCAACATCTGGGATGGAGAAGTCTTTTCATCGCCGTGGTTCCCTTCGGCGCCGCCTCGGTGTATATCACCCTGGCGCTGCTGAAGGGGGAATGGGCCGACGCCCGGGGGGAAAAACTGGATCTTATCGGGTGCATCCTATACGGGTTTTCTATTCTCACCTTGGTTTACGGCGCCACCACCCTACCCGCGCTTTGGGCCCTCGGTCTTTTGTGCATCGGGTTGATCCTCTTCTTTTTTTTCGTCCGACATGAACTTCATACGCCCTATCCGGTCTTCGAGGTGCGTTTATTCGTTCAAAACAAGGTGTTCGCCTTTTCCAGTCTGGCGGCACTGATCCACTACTCCGCCACCTTCGGCATCACTTTCCTGCTCAGCCTCTATCTGCAGTACATCAAAGGGATGACCCCCCAAGCCGCGGGG
The DNA here is from genome assembly GCA_019309485.1 of Deltaproteobacteria bacterium. Taxonomy (GTDB): domain Bacteria; phylum Desulfobacterota; class Desulfobacteria; order Desulfobacterales; family UBA2156. The sequence continues at coordinate 15,362 of JAFDGC010000025.1, forward strand.
ACACTCCTGGTGGCCCAACCTGTGGTCATGGCGATTTTTTCCCCTGTTGCCGGAAGACAATCCGATCGGGTGGAACCGCGCATCCTGGCTTCCATCGGCATGGCCCTCACCGCCGCCGGCCTCTTCCTTTTCGCCTTCCTTCATCCCGAGACGAAGACGGTTTTCATCGTCGGCACACTGGTCGGCATCGGGTTCGGGTTTGCGCTGTTCTCATCGCCCAACATGAGTGCCATCATGGGGGCCGTGGAAAAGCGGCTGTTCGGCATCGCCTCCGGCGCGGTGGCCACCATGCGTCTGCTGGGCCAAATGGCCAGCATGGCCGCGGTGATCGTGGTCTTTTCCCTTTTCATCGGCAAAGAAGCGATTACGCCGGAACACTACCCGCGTTTCCTGAAAGCGGTCCGGGTGTGTTTTTCACTTTTTTCCGCATTGTGTACGGCGGGTATCTTTTTCTCTTTTTTCAGGGGAAAGTTGAGAGGAAAAAAGGGTTCCCCTTCAGGAACAGCATCTGAGCATTGACTTTTCCTTTAATTTTCATTATCCTAATCTGAGCGTTTCAAATTTTTAAAAAAGTTAAATTGGTAATAATTTTAAGGAATTCTGCCAATATTAGCTTCAAAAATTTGAAAATCGATCAACTTAGGATTATATAAAATTTTATGCAATCCAAGCGCCGGGACTTTCCGCCGTCACCATCATGAATATCGCCTTTTTCTTACTCAGACCGCATCGTCTTTTCCAGGATTTCGTCCTGGATCGATCGGATCCGGATCTGGCGCGGCTGGAAAAGATCCGCTCTCCGGAATCTTTTGTATGGAAGATTCTGTCCCATGCGGCCCGCACGTTTTCCGCCTGCATCCTCTTTTTGCCTTCCCAGCTGGCCGTCAGTGCGGCCATTGCCTATCTTTACTGCCGGATCCTCGACACTTACGAGGATCTCGTTCCGGACCCTGCCCGGCGGGAAGCCATGCTGGCCGCTTTCATCCAGCGATTCCGTCTTCACCCCAAAGGCTATTCCATGGATCCGGCGCCCCCCATCGATGACGGCTTTGCACGAAACACTACAGATCGCATCTATACGCTCCTGGTCAACCGGTGCCGTCTCATCGATGCAGTCTTCTCCAAACTCAAGGTGCCATTTCAGCGTATCATCGTGGACCTTGTCCGGAAAATGGCCGGCGGCATGATCTGGTCTTCCCGCATCTTTGAAAATCAGAAAGGGGTGTTGGGCACCCCTGACCAGTTATCCAGATATTGCCGAAACGTTTTGGGGAATCCCACGGTCTTCGCCGCCCGGCTCATGAACCTGTTTCACCACAAGAGCGCCCATCTCCCCCGGCGCCTTTACCGGGACGCCCTTAGGGCCGGTGAATTCATTCAACTGGCCAACGTCACCCGGGATATCGAAAGCGACTTAAAACGGAAAATCGCTTACCATCCTCTCCTTCAAAACGACCTCGTCCGCCGGGATATTCAGGACCCCGGACTTTCCCGTCGCATCGACACTGTCCGGGAAATCCTTTTGGTCCGGGCCCTTTCCCTGGCCCCGGCCTACATCCGGATGGCCGAACGCATGCACTTTCCCCGGTTGAGTCTGTGCCGCGGATCCATGATTTTAATGCTCCTTTTCACGGAGCGGTATTACCGTGCGTGCGCCCACCGGGTCGGGAGAGCCCCCTGGTCGGGCCCCGAATCCGGAGTTCGCCTCATCTTATCTTCCCTGCTCTCCGTTATCTCCGGGCGCTACGCCCAGCGGCTCCTGGATACCGTGGGCGCCCATTTCGCCGCCTTTGTCCGGGAAACCCGACGTCTTGGCCTTTCTTTTGATGAATGGATGATTCCCTCATGAAAAAACCCATCCACCTCGACTACAACGCAACACCCCCCATGACCCCGAAGTCATTGAGGCCGTGCTCCCCTTTTTGAAGGAAGCTTTCGGAAATCCCTCCAGCACCCATTATTACGGCATCGCCCCCAAAGGAATCGGCGCCCTTTAGGTCCGGGAGGGCGTTTCCCTGGAGCCGTTCATGCGCGGGGGGGGACAGGAAAACGGAAGGCGGCCCGGAACGGAAAACATCCCGGGAATCATCGGGCTCGATGTGGCGGCCTCCACTGGTGCGGCGTGTCACTCGAAAGGCGTCACTGTCTCCCATGTCCTGGAGGCCATGGGCATCCCCGAGGCGTTTGCCAGGGGAACTCTTCGATTTTCCACGAGAAAGACCACCACGGTCGAAGAGATAGATCACGCCGCAGAAGCGGTCGTTTCGGCGATTCGAAAACTCGAGGCAGACTGAATCGCTACGATACTATTCTTCAAGGCTGTAATAGCACCGTTTGGGGGAAATGACCTTCCCTTTCTTTTTCAACTGGGCGATCACTTCGGAGACCGCCTTGCTGTCTTCTCCGATCATCTTGGCGATATCCCCCGGCCGGACGGGTTTTCCGGCTTTTTTCATGGCATTGAGTACTTTCTTTTCCATTGTCCGTTTCTCCTTTTTCCCGCGCGTTGCTCCATGTGGGGTCCGCGTGAGGATGGCTTTTGCCGCCATGATACCCGTGGCGGCGGAAGATACGATATTCCCGGCCACGCCGGGACCGTCTCCGGCCACATACATCCCCTGGACGGGCGTCTCCAGATGGGCGTTTGTCTCCACCTGTGTGGCGAAGAACTTGATCTCAGGTGCGTACAAAAGGGTTTCCGCGTTGGTGACACCGGGGATCACGTGATTGAGGGTCTCGAGTCCTTCCAGGATATTGGTCAGAATCCGCTCCGGAAGGGCCATGGCGATGTCTCCGCACACCACGTCCGTAAAGGTCGGCCGGATGCTGCTGTTGCGGATCCGCTGCCAGGTGCTCCGCCGGCCCCGCTTAAGATCCCCGAACCTCTGGAGGATGGGTTTTCCACCGCCGATGAGGGTGGCCAGGCCCCCGATGGATTCGCCGTAGGCCTGGTTGTCGGTGACCGGTTCGGTGAGCACCACTTTTGACAGAAATGCGAAATTGGTGTTTTCGGACTTGGTGTGCCGCAAGGCATGGCCGTTGACACACACGAAGTCGCTGTAATTCTCCTGGGAGACGAACCCCCCGTAATTGGTGCAAAAGGTGCGGGTCTGGTCATCGTACTTTTCGGTCTGGATGAACAGCACCGGATCGTAAATGACGTGACACAGATCCTGGAGGATTTCATTGGGCACCTCCACCCGGACGCCCACCTCGATCCCCCTGTGGGTCAATCCAATGCCGTGTTTTACCGCAAGGGCGCTGATCCATCTCGCCCCCACACGCCCCGGAGCCAAAATCACGTGCGGGGTCTCATAAAGATCGCGCTTCGTTTCCACACCAGTCACCCGGCGCCCTTCCACGCGCACCCCCGTGACCTCTTCCGATGTATGAATCAAAACCCTCTTGGATTGGAGATGTTCACTCAGTCTTTGAATCCGTAAGGGGAGGCAGTCGCTTCCGAGGTGTTTTTGCCGGATGATCAACAGGTCCACACCATGGATCTTGGCCTGCTTTCGAAACCGCCGCGCCGCTTCCATATCCGTGGGAAATGGAGGCCCGTCCATGCCGAACCGGCTGAATATGGACTCGGCTTCGTCGATGAGGTCCTGGGCGGCTTCCGGATCCATGAACTGCGTAAGATCCGTTTTTCCGAGCTTGGGAATGAAGTTGAGTTTACCGTCGGAAAAAAGTCCGGCGCCCCCGATGCCCGAAAGAATATCGCAGGGGGTACAACGGGCACACACCCCTGCTTCACCGGCGGGGCACCGTCTTTGAGACGCCGGTTTTCCTTTTTCGAGCACCAGGACCTTTGCATCCGAATGTTCGGCCAGAAAATAAGCGGCAAAAAGGCCCGCCGGCCCGGCGCCCACGATGACCGCATCATAACGCTTTCCCACGGCGCTTCACCCCGTATACGGTTTGCACGGTTTTTAACGCATTGAAATGTCTTGCACCGCCCGAAATATACGCCCGGTAGGAAAAAAACGCAACAGCGGGCCAGGATTCCTTTCCGGAGGATCCTCATATTCCATTGACATTTTTCGGTAGGGACATTTAAATGAATAGAGGATACACCCGAAAAAACTTTACCCCTGACAGGAGCCACCGTCTAAGGGTCGAATTTCGACATGACCACCCAGGACTATTATCAAATCTTGAACGTTTCCCCGACGGCGTCCCGGGCCGAAATCAAGGAAGCGTACCGACGCCTGGCCTTTCAGTACCATCCGGACCGCAATATCAGCGATCCGGATACCGCTGAAAAGATGAAACGTCTCAATGAAGCGTATGCGGTGCTGTCCAATGATACCAAACGGCGGGAATACGATGGGTATCGGAACCGTTTCGGTCAACGCGCCCGCCGGCACTTCCGGGAAAACTACACGGATGATGATATCTTTTCCGGGTCCGATATTCATGCCGTATTCGAGGAAATGGCCAAAGCCTTCGGTCTCAGGGGATTCGAGGAGATTTTCAAAGACGCCTACGGTCCGGGATTTCGCACATTCAAGGTCCATCGCCCCGGGTTTTTCGCCAAGGGCTTCGTCTTTTTCGGGTCCCCGGGAAAACAGGGGCACGGAACGGATCTAAAAAGCATGCCCGGATCCCTGGGGCGCTTCGGAAAATATCTGCTGAAAAAGCTTTTGCCCGGCGGGATACCCGAAAAAGGCGCCGACATCCATGATGTCATTGTTTTAAACCCCGGGCATGCGCAACAGGGAGGGCCTTACGCCTATTATCTCAAGCAGAAAAAGAAAAAGCTTGTCGTCAAAATCCCGAAAGGAGTTAAAGACGGTCAGTTGATCCGCCTGGCCAAGCAGGGAAAAGAGGGGAAACACGGGGGGGATCCCGGGGACGTCCTGTTGAAAGTCAAAATCAAAAAACCCTGGGGGCAGCGCCTCAAGGAGCGAATCCGGAAAAAACATGCAACGGGTTAAGCCCCTGAAAAGGATCTGGTGGCGTTTGAAAAAGCCTCTTTACGTGTTTATCCAATTTGCAACCAGAAAGGAGGTCTGTCATGTCGGATTGCATTTTCTGTAAAATCATCCAGGGGGAAATCCCGTCCGTGAAGATTTATGAAGACGATTGCGTCTTTGCGTTCATGGACATCAATCCCATCTCCACCGGCCACACCCTGATTATTCCAAAAATGCACGCGGAAAACATCTGGGAGATCCCGGAGGCCGACCTTGCCGCGATCCATGTGGCCTCCAAGAAAATCGCCCAAGCCATGCGGAACGCCCTGGACCCTCTCGGCGTGGCCGCGTTGCAGCTCAACGGACGGGGCGTCAATCAGCTGGTGATGCACTACCATCTCCACCTGATTCCGAGAACGGCGGAAGGCCCCGAAATTGCCCTGACCAAGTGGGATCTTATTCCCGGAAACATGGCGGCAATTCAAAAAACAGGGGAAAAAATCGCCGCCGCCCTGAGATGATCCTTGAGCCCCTTGTGGAATATTCGGAATAACCGTCATGCGATTTTCCTGCCCGGACTGTCAAACTCCTTATCATGTCCCGGATGAAAGACTCCGGGAAGCCGCTTCGCCGGGAGGTGTCCGCACGAAATGCAACGTTTGCGGCGTCGGCTTGATCATCGACGTGGAAAACGAAAGGGTCCGGAAGGACCCCTTTCCCCTGGAAAACAAAACGTTCCGCAGGGATTTTCCATCAGTCCTTTCCATGTCCAAAGGAGCGAAAAAGGAAAAAGATGTTGTCGCAGGGTTTTTTCTGGCCTTGATGTTGTTGCTGGGGATCGGTGCGGGATACTATGCGCTGACCCGTTTGGAGACGCGGCCGTTTACGGCGGCCTTTCGAACCCTTGTCGATTTCAAGGACGCTTTTTCCATTCCCCGGATTCTCCGCGATGTCACCGGGAAAAGGCCTTCCGTGCCCGCCAACAAGGAAAAGCTCTCCGACCGCCGCTTGGTTCGAAAAGGATATGCATTTTATTCGAAAGAGCGCCTGAATCTGGCCCTTGCAACCTTTGACGAAGCCATCCGGTTGGATCCGAAAAATCCGGAAGCCCACTATTGGAGGGGCCGCACCCTGTTGAAAATGGGTAAAGAGGAACCGGCCATGGAGGCCTTCAAAGAAGCACTGACGTTACGTCCCGATTACTGGGAAGCCCTGGACAACGTGGGATGGCTGCATCTGCGCCGGGGAGAATACGGCCTGGGCCTTGCAGCCCTGAATCGATCCATCGAAGTCAATCCGAACAATGCCTGGGCCTACTACAACCGGGGCTTTTTGCATGCAAAGACGGGGAATTCAAAGATGGCTCTCAAGGACGCCCAAACCTCCTGCCGGCTGGGGTATCGAAAAGCCTGTCAAATGGCAGAAAAGTACGGCAAATCCAAAGAGACGGCAACGCCGTCTCAGGACGGCTGAGATTCCAAAAATCGATTTTCCCAGCTATACCGAACACCGGAATTTTTTCGGAAAATCGGTGTCCTTGCTCCCTTCCAGGATGCGGCGCAATGCTTCTCTCTCCGCCTTAAGTTTCCGCAACCGGTCCATCAATGCGGATCGCTCTTCCGGCGGTGCGTTTTGAACCTGATTTTCCAACGATTCCACTTCGCGCATGCAGCGGTAGAGATCTTTTGCAATGAGACGGATGGACATGGACAAACTCCGAAATCGAGCCCTGGGCATCTTATAGAACATATCCCGAAACCGGAGGACATCTTGACATCCGGCATTGCAAGTGTCAATTTACAGATATGGAAAACAGTATCCGCCTGGAAGAAAATCCCCAATTGAATCAATCCGTTCTCATTGCCGGGTTCGAAGGATGGGGAAACGCCCTGGACGTGTCGAGCGGCATGGCGGTCTATCTCATCCGGAAACTCAAGGCCCGGCGATTTGCCTCCGTAAACCCGGACGCCTTTTACCGCTACGACGACGCCCGTCCTGAAGTGGTCATCGAAGACGGGCGCCTGAAAACCCTGAAGACCGTGGAAGGGGTTTTTTTCGCCGCAAAAAACGATTACGGGGAAAACGACCTGGTGATCCTGAAAGCCCGGGAACCGCACATGGGGTGGTTTGGCTTCGTGAAAGACGTGTACGCGTTGTGCCAAGACTTGGGGATTCACACCGTCGTGACATTGGGGAGCATGTTCGATTCCGTGCTGCATACCGATCGAACCGTTTCCGGAATCACCACGAGCGATGCGGACCGGGACCACTTGAAGGCCCTGAAGGTGGCGCCCATCCACTATTCGGGCCCCAGCGCCATCCACTCCCTCATCCATATCGAAGCCCCCAAGCACGCCGTCAACAGCGTGAGCCTGTGGTGCCATTGCCCCTATTATCTCCAGAACACCGTCCATACGGGATTGATCGCCTATCTGGGTCGTATCTTGGCGGATTTCATCGGGTTCCAGTTGGACACCGGGGAGTTGGAGGTGGAATGGGAAAGGCTGTCCAAAAACATCCAGAAGCTCATCGACGAGAATCCGAAGCTGCAGCATCTCATCGACACGCTCCGGAAGGAAAGAGTCAAAGGGTCCTGGGAAAATGTGAAGGCTCAACTGAAATCGGGGGATAATGTCATCAATTTAAGTGATTTTTTCGACAAGCGGTAACCGCACTTTTTATGGCCCGGAGTCCCCGCTCCCTGAACCGGTCCGGCCTTATCCGTCGGAAAGGCATGCACATTCCGTCTTCCGGCTCCTGGCGACCATCAAAGGCGCCAAAACCCAGCGGAAAAACGCCGCCGAAAGTCCACCACCCATCAGTGGCGCCACGACGTAGACTCCCAGGAAACCGCCCTCAGGGCCCGGAATGGCGACACGCCCCCATCCCGCAAAATAGGCCACCAGGCGGGGACCCAGATCCCGCGCGGGGTTTATTCCGGTCTGTGTCAGGGGAGCCGTTATCGCAATGAGGGCCGCCACCGTGGCACCGATGAAGACCGGGGCTAAAACATCGTTGGGACGACCCACATTACATCCTTCGGTCATCAGGAAAATCACCGTAACCAAAATGAAGGTGCCGATGCCTTCGGTATAGGCGGCCGTGGAATAAGAGACCTTAAACCAAGACGTTTGGAATCCCGGATTCGGGAAATATTCTCCGAACAACATGGCGGTCTTCACGGACGCCTGTGTTCCCCGGAGGATTCCATGGGTGGATTCATAACCGGAAATGGCATCTTGAAAGAGCAGGAATACCACGCCACCCGCTGCAACGGCACCACACAGCTGAGCAAGCCAGTAGGGCAGCAGGAGCCGGAGTCGCATCCGTCCAACCAGCACCATGCCCAAAGAAACGGCGGGATTCAGATGGGCGCAGGATAGATGCCGGGTCGCATAGATCGCCAGCGTAACGCCGATCCCCCAAACAAGGGCCTCCTCCACCAGGCCGGCAAAGGCATTAAACAGTACCGATCCCGCAACGGCGGAGGTGCCGAAAAAGACCAAAAGAAAGGTCCCGAAGAACTCACCGAAGTAAATCCCGATATGCGGGTTCATTGCTTCGTGGAATCGCAACCGAACCGATTTTATTGGCTTAAGACGCTTCATCGGGTTTATCCCTTCACTCCCCTTTCAACAGCCGGATAATTCGGTCCGTTTGATAGACTTTTCCCTGGGCCACGACAACGCCGTTGACCACCAGGGCCGGACTGAGCAAAAGGCCGTAGGTGTCACGGATCTCTTTGGAAAGGGTCCATTTCTTTTCCACGAGGGCCTCTATTTGGAGATGTTCCACGGCTTTTCGGACGTTTTCGAGCAGTTCGCTGCACTTGCCGCAGGGCGGTTCCAGACCGATCACTTCAATGTGCATCATCTTGTACCCCTGGGTCTTTTCTAATCCACCGGTTCCCGAATCAAATAAGGGGGTTCGGGATAGGCCGGGCTGAAGCATTGCAGGTCATCGACCCGGAAGTCGATGCCTTGATCTTTGGAAACCCTTTCCAGTGCCCCTTTCACCGCGGACGACAAATCATCCGGTTCCATCCGCACACGGGCGTTGAGGATCAAAGAAGCCTGTTTCAGGTCCGCGATGCCGTCTCCGCCCACCGTCGGTGTGCCGGCCAGCCGCGTAAGGTTCGCCCAGGCCGCTTTCCCCCCGCTGGTGAGAACGCACTTGAGATGGCCGATCTCCGTGTTGCGTTCTTTAAAATCCCGTTGAAGATCTTCGAGCAACGCCAGGAGGAATCGAATGCCGTCAAACGGCACGGGGGCTTTCAGGTGGACGGCCCCGTTGAGCCATCCCAATACCGCCTCGGCCCGCGCATACCGATCATAGTCGATCTCGGCCAGGACGGTTCCGGCGGAAGGACGATGCGAAAGGAGCACATCCAGCCAAAGATCCATTCCTTGCCCTTCCCTGGCACTCACGGACAGATAGGTTTTCTTTCCGAAACGACGGCCCAGTTCCTTGAGCAACTGCATTCTTTCCCCGTCTTCGATGAGATCCGCCTTGTTCAGAACGATCACGTCGGCTTCTTCGAGCTGTTTTGAAAAAAGATATGTCACTTCTTCCGGAAAGCCGGTGTCGTCTTCCGAAAAAAGGATGCCTTTGGCCCGGTCCGGATCCACCAGGGTGGAAAAAGGGGCGAACCGGAACGCATCCCGGTAGTGAATCTTGATGGGGTTGGCCACGGCGGCGACAAAATCGGTACAGCTCCCCACCGGTTCTCCCAGCAGAAAATCCGGTTTGTGGGCGAGGATTTTTTCCATGTGATCAATGAGTTCATCGAACTTGCAGCAAAAGCAGCCCTTCACCACCTCTTCCACCGGAACACCTAACTCGGAGAGCAACCGGCGGGCGATGAGGGTATCCACCAGATTTTCCGTCTGATCGTTGGTGATAATCCCCACCCGGCTTCCCTGATCGATGAGCCGCCGGGCGATGGCCGCCAAGGCCGTGGTTTTTCCGGATCCTAAAAAACCGCCCACAAAAATCAAACGAACAGGCTTGAAAACGGATAAGGGTTTCGGTTTCATGGGTGCACCTCATTGCGTTTTGTGTTGGATTCCGGGCAAACCCGTCCCTGGAAACGTTTTTTCCGCCCTATGAAAAAAGCGTTCCAGCAGCAGCATTTGATTGGTCAGCGTGTTCATCCAGCGCCACAGGCATTCCCGCCCGGCTTCGGTAAGTTCATACCTGCGCCGTGGGGGTCCCTTCTCATCGTGTTCCCATCGGGATATCACCATGCCGCGCTTTTCAAGCTGTTTCAAATGCCGGTAAAGCCCCGTGAGGTTCAGTCCGATATCAACGCCGCAAAACTCGGTTTCAAGGATCTTGCCGATTTCATAGGCATGGATCGGCTGCTCCCGGAACAGGATCAGTAAAATCCACGGAGCGGCCATATTCCGCATGGCCTTGCCCTTGCAAGGGCACTCGGGGGGAAGCACGGTCATCTTATTCATCCTGGGTTATTATTCGTGCATATCATTTCCTTGTCGATTTCATTTTCTCGAGATATCCGGCGGCATGCTTCGCCGCCCGGGCACCGTCTGCACAGGCGGTGAGCACCTGCCGCAGGTCCGTATCCCGGACATCGCCGGCCGCAAAGAGCCCGGGAAGGGATGTCATGAGCGTTTCATCGGTTTTGAGATATCCTTCCACCGTGGTCTCCACCGGCAACTTCAACATCTCCGTGTTGGGACGCCAACCGATGGCCAGAAAGACCCCGTTCACGGCGAGACGGGTCTCATTGCCTTTATCGTCGGCGATGACCAGCCCTTCGATAAGATCGAGCCCTTCAAAACTCCGGACTTCCCTTTGCGAAAGGATCTGGATGTTGGGTTGGGATTCGATGCGTTTCCGATGAACCGCGTCCATTTTCAAGGCGGGACTCCGGTAAATGAGATAGACTCTTTTCGCGATCCTCGACAGGGCCATGGCATGCTGGCCGGCGGCATTGTCACTCCCGATTACCGCCAGTACCGCATCCTTTCCCCGGTAAAGGGGACCGTCACATATGGCGCAGAAGTGAACCCCCTTAACCTGCGCATTGGGAACAGAAAGCCGTTTGGGAACCTGGCCGGTGGCCACCAATGCGCTGCCGGCATGGATCACCTGGCCGTTGAGGTCGATCCCCGTAAACCGGCTGTCGAGAATTTCCAGGCGATCCAGACGGGAATACGTGAACAGGGCGCCTTCTTGTTGGGCATGTTGAAATGCTTTTACGCCGAATTCGGTTCCCGAAATACCGCCCAGGAATCCGGGATAGTTCACGAGGTTCTCGATCATGTAGGTGCTCCCCCCCGGGGTGTCTCCGGCAACCACCGTGGAAAGTCCCCACCGCTGCCCATAGAGTGCGGCAGACAGGCCCGCCGGACCCGTGCCCACGATCATCAAGTCATACACCGTTTCATTCATGGGCGGGTCATCTCCCCGGGAAAGCGCCGCGAATCGCTAATTCCCTCATCCCCGATCCGGCGAATAGGGCTGCAGCACGCCCATCCCGGTCCATGCCCCGCCCCGGGTCGCCGCCTCCACGTCACTCATGGCATCCGTCGGGCCGATGAAAACCACGATATTCTTGTATTGGATACGATCTTGAGGAATACGGACATCTTCAATGGTCCAGTCTCCCATGACATAGCTGAAAAGCTTTGTCTTTTTTCCGTCTTCCACAAAGCCCTTTGCCCGGATGAGGGAAGGCGGCAACTTGGCGGCCATTTCTTTGACTTCATGAATGTCCGAACCCGACCACCGGTACGCCGCGGAAACCAGGGGGTCCGGCGGTGTAATCTCCAGATCGGGACTATCCAAAAGGTCGTCGATGAATCGCTCCAGGGCTTCTTCTGAAAGCGGCTCTGAAACACCTTCTGTAACAGCCGGTATCTCGGTTGTGGCCCCTTCGGTCATTGCAAATCCGAATCGCTCCAAGGGGATATTTGCGAACGTCGTCTCATAAAAAACCGGTTGCGGGTGATGGCGTCGAACCAGGGCTTTGATCTGCTCAATGGATTCGGGGGGCGTGATGTCGATCTTGTTGATGATGAATACCGTGGAGGAAGCGATCTGCTTTTCCACGGAAGCATAAGCCTCATAGGCATCCAGAAAATGGGCTCCGTCGATGATGCAAAACTGCTCACGAAACTGGAAACGGCCGCTGAAAATGGGAAGGGCCAGGTCTTTTTTCAAATCCGTGGGATTGGCCACCCCCGTGGATTCAATGAGCAGCACATCCGGTTGAATGGTGGTGTTGAGGGCGTAAAGACCTTTAATGAAGTCGGTTTTGACGCACACGCAAAATATGGACCCTTTACTGATCTCCATGGTGTCGATGTCTTCCCCCTCCACCAGGGTACCATCCACACCGATTTCGCCGAATTCATTGATGAGCAGCGTCAATTTCCGGTCTTTTGGAAATTGGTGAATGATCCGGTTTAAAAAGGTGGTCTTCCCGCTCCCCAAGAAGCCGGTAATCAGATAAACGAGGGTAATATCTCCCATGCCTCAGAGGTTCTCCTTCAGCTTTTCCTTGATTTCTTCCACGGAAAGCACCTTGCCGGCCGAAACCGTCTTCCCATTGATGACCAGCCCCGGCGTCATGAATACACCCATCTTGGTGAAATAATGAACATCCGAAATCTTTTTTACTTCAATACCCGTGGATGTCTCCAGGCTCGCGACCGCCGTTTTCACATTGTCATAAAGCTGGTCACATCGTTTGCAACCCGGTCCCAGGACTTCAACCTTCATGGCCCCCTCCATCAAGCATCAAAAGGAACGGCAGTGGAATTGTTCCCGGAAAGCTTGAAAATATTGACGCAAAATCGACAAAGACCCAGGAATTCACCCGCACCCGTCAAATCGGCCCATGCGGCCGCATAAAGGTTCCAGCTGTCTTCGGAGATCTCCTCTTCCAGATCTTCGGGAGGCTCCAATACCCGTATTCGATCCGACTTTCCACAGTAAGGGCACATCACCCCGAAAAGGGTCTTCTCCCGTCGAGGCAACTCATGATCCATCACAAGACGTTTCATGATTTCGGCGGAGGTGTGGTGTTCCATGATTGGACCCCGTGATCAATACAATAGGTTAACTTCGTCGATGTTTGGACATAAACAGGAAAACAGAATCATGGCCGTTTGTATAGATCGCGAAGGGAAACGGGGCTTTTTTACGCCCCATTTCCC
>JAFDGC010000078.1 GCA_019309485.1 Deltaproteobacteria bacterium
CAGGGCCATAACTGGTGGTGGCAGGGCCGAAAATCCGGGCCTTGCCGGCGGGAGTCCTTTTGTATTTAAGATAAAAGGGTAAAAAGCAAAGACAGATCAAAACCGTGGGCAGGCAAAGGCTCACGGTTTTGTTTTTTAAAGAAAAGGACCGTGAGGGATTCACGGTCCTTTTCCTTTTTTAAGAAAAACGGAATCAGGGAAAAAACCGCCATGATGATTTTAAGAGAATTTCCGGATGCGGGCACATTTTGTCAAATGGCCGCGCAATTCCACGTGGTTCCCTTATGCATGGAAATCCTGTGCGATACCGAAACCCCCATTACGCTGCTGCATCGTTTCTACCGCAAGGAGAAACCGGTCTTTCTCTTTGAAAGCGTTGACGGCGGGGAAAAATGGGGAAGATACAGCTTCCTGGGCGTATCGAGCCGGAGCCGGATCCGCATCTTTTCGGACCGGATTCAGATTGAAGAAAACGGATGCACCCGTCGGATCAAACATAAGGGAAATCCCCTGGAGTATATGCGGATGACCATGAAACGCTTTCCACCGGCGCCGCTGTTCGAAGACATGCGATTTTGGTGCGGGCTGGTTGGATATATCAATTACGAAGCGGTCTGTTTTTTCGAGAAAATTCCGAACCGGCTGGATCCGGAACAAGCACTTTTCCATTTCATCGTTCCGGATGCACTCATCATCTTCGATAATCACCGGAAGACCCTGTCCGTTATCATCCTATATTTTTCCGAAAACAAAAAATCCTCTCCGGATTATGTAACCCTCAAAAAGCGCCTGTACGACCTGTGCGCATCGGTCTTGGGCCCTTCTTTACCCATCGGAAATGAAACACCCGATAAGCCGGGTCGCCTGGAACCGATTCTTAAAAAAACCGCATTTCTCCAAAAGGTTCGAAAAGTCAAAACGCATATCCATGCCGGCGACGTCATCCAGGCGGTGATTTCCCAGCCGTTTGCCTGCCCCAATCCCCCGGACCCCCTGACCCTTTATCGTGCACTTCGTTACATCAACCCCTCTCCGTACCTTTTTTATTTGGACCTGGGAGACATGACGCTCATCGGCGCTTCTCCCGAGACGATGGTGCGCCTCGAAGAGGGAACAGCCCGCCTGCGCCCCATTGCCGGAACACGGCCCCGGGGGGTTCACGCCGCCGAAGACGATGCGTTGGGAGAAGCACTGCTTCAAGACGAAAAGGAGCGGGCGGAACATATCATGCTGGTGGACCTAGGACGAAACGATCTGGGGCGCGTCGCTTCAACCGGGAGTGTTCGAGTCACGCGTCTTTTGCATGTGGAACGCTACAGCCACGTCATGCATCTGGTATCCGATGTGTCCTGTAAAATGGCTCCCGGAACCGATGCGTGGGACCTGTTAAGGGCGGTTTTTCCGGCAGGCACCCTTACCGGTGCACCCAAGGTGCGGGCCATGGAGATCATCAATGAATTGGAGGGCGCCCCCCGGGGCCCCTATGGCGGCGCCGTGGGATACGTGTCCTTTTCGGGAAACATGGATCTTGCCATCACCATCCGGACCGCACAGATTGAAAACGGGGGATTGATGCTCCGATCCGGTGCCGGGATTGTTGCGGATTCGGATCCGGAACGCGAATGGATGGAAACCCTTCATAAGGCGGAAGCCATGAACCAGACGCTTCAATTGATTTACCGGGAAAAAAAAGCATCCAAAGAGGACAGGTCCCGTGATCGCCGTTATCGATAACTACGATTCGTTTACCTACAACTTGGTGCAATATTTCAAGCAGCTCGTATCGTATATCCGGGTTTTCAGAAACGATACCGTTACCGTCGAGACCCTGGCAAAGATGAAACCCCGCGCCCTCGTCATTTCTCCGGGACCCGGAAGTCCAAGTACGGCCGGGGTTTCCCTGGACGTGATCGTCCGGTTCGCCGGAAAAATCCCGATCCTGGGGGTGTGTCTGGGGCACCAGGCCATTGCCCAGGCGTTCGGCGGGAAGGTGGTCCCGGCGGGCCGCCTGGTGCATGGAAAAACGTCTTTCATCCATCACGATCAAAAGACGTTGTTCCAGGATTTGGCCCATCCCTTTGAAGCCACGCGGTACCATTCTCTGATCGTGGAATCCAAAAGCCTCCCGGAGTGTTTGTCAGTGAGCGCATGGACGTTAGAAGGAGAAATCATGGGGATCCGGCACCGCCGGTATTTCATCGAAGGCGTTCAATTTCACCCGGAATCGATTCTCACAAACGGCGGATTCCGGTTGATCCAAAATTTTGTTCGGCAGCTTTGAAGGTGTTTTTTGTGCCGCAACAGCGAGTGTATTCCCCGCAGGTTCTGCCTGACGGCAGTGCTTCGCTGGTTGGAGCAAAGCGGAAATCCCGCCTTGCGAAACAGCGGGGGGCTTCAAAAAGCAGCATCCAAAAACGGTTTGCAAAGGAGAAGAAAATGAAAGCAGTGATCGCCAAACTCGTCAAAAACGAAAACCTGACGGAAGAAGAAATGGAACACGCCATGGAAACCCTTATGACCGGAAAGGCCACACCGGCTCAAATCGGGGCGTTCATAACCGCCATGCGGATCAAGGGGGAAACCGTTGAGGAAATCACGGCCGCCGCCCGGGTGATACGGGCCCATGCGACGCCGGTAAATGCCCGAAACCATTGCCGGAGTGTCAATATCGACCGGGATGAAATCAATGTCGAGGAAGAAACCATTCTGGACACCTGCGGCACCGGGGGCGACGGAACCCACACCTTCAATGTCTCCACCGCCACCGCCTTCGTGGTGGCCGGCGCAGGCGTAAAAGTGGCCAAGCACGGAAACCGGGCCGTCTCCAGCCGGTGCGGCAGCGCCGATGTCCTGGCCGGTCTGGGGGTCAACCTGGATGTCAATACTTCCGACGTGGAAACCTGCATCAACATGGTGGGTATCGGCTTCCTTTATGCGCCGTTATTCCACGGGGCCATGCGGTTAGTCGCCGCCCCGCGGCAGGAGATCGGTCTGAGAAGCCTCTTCAATTTACTGGGACCGTTGTGCAATCCTGCCGGCGCCAATGCCCAGGTGCTGGGGGTCTATGACATGACCTTGACGGAAAAGATGGCCTCCGTTCTCCATCGACTGGGCACCCGGGCGGGATTCGTGGTGTGCGGGGAAGGGACCTTCGACGAAATCAGCATTTGCGGGCCCACGAAGATTTCACGGTTGGAAGAAGGACACGTGACCACGTCTTTTATGGTGCCGGAAGACGTGGGAATGGTCACGGCCCCCATCGAAACCATCCGGGGAGGGGATGCGGCGGAAAATGCGGCCATCATCCTGGCGATTTTGAATGGGGAAAACAGCCCCCGAAGAGACATGGTGCTTCTCAACGCCGGCGCCGCATTCATGGCGGCGGGCCTCGACAGGGATTTTCAAGGCGGCATCGACCGGGCAAGGGAATCCATCGATTCCGGGCGTGCATTACAAAAGCTCCAAAATCTCATCGCCTTCACCCGACAGTGCACGGCCTTTTGCAGAAAGTAGGCGCTTCGTGAATCCCCTGTTGGAACAGATTATGGAAACCACGAAAGAAGAGATCAAAGGAATCAAAAGAAGCATCCGCGGGAAGAACCGGCCGGAAGACCTCCCGGAGATCCGTGATTTTACCACGGCCGTTTCCCGGCCCGGGCAAATCCATCTCATCGCGGAAATCAAGTACGCATCTCCCTCCACGGGGGTGCTGTCCGAAAAGAGAGACTCTTTGAAAATCTCAACGGCCTATGAAACCGCCGGGGCGGCCGCCGTCTCCCTGGTCACCGAAAAGCATTTTTTCAACGGGGATATCCGGGAGATTTCGCTTTTGAAGCAACGGATGCGACTTCCGGTATTGCGCAAGGATTTCATCATGGATCCTGTGCAACTGGAGGAGTCCTTTCTGTACGGGGCCGATGCGGTGCTTTTCATTGCGCGGATCTTATCCCCGGCGCAGCTCCGGGAACTGATCTGTGCAGCCAATGCGTTCGGCTTGCACGTGCTCGTGGAGATTCACGACGAGACAGATCTTGAAAAGGCACTGGCCTGCGGTGCCAAGCTCATCGGGATCAACAACCGGGACTTGAATACCTTTCAAGTGGATCCCGGTGTGACGGCCCGTCTCGCGCCCCGGATCCCTTCGGCCTGCGTCAGGGTGAGCGAAAGCGGCTTCCGGAGCGCTCAAGATATACAACGGTTCATCTCCCAGGATATTCAAGCCGTTTTGGTGGGCACGGCGCTCATGAAAAGCACCGATATCTTCGCTGCCGCCCGGTCTTTTGTAGAAGCCGGCCAGGAGTTGCCATGGTGAGGGTCAAGATCTGCGGGATTACCCGCCTCGAGGATGCGCTATGGGCCGCACGCTGCGGGGTTGATGCACTGGGGTTTATTTTTGCGCAAAGCCCCCGGCGGATATCACCGGAATCCGCCAGAGGGATCATCGACAGCCTCCCGCCGTTTGTCTGCTCTGTGGGGGTATTTGTCAATGAAGCACGGCACACCCTTGCGGATATCGCCGAATTCTGCGGTTTGCAGTGGATCCAGCTCCACGGCGAAGAACCCCCTGGATATTGTCATCGGCTTCCCCTGCCGGCAATTAAAGCGTTTCAGATAAAAGACGCCGGGAGCCTTGAGTCGATTGCGTCTTACAAAGGGGCCGTCAAGGGAATCCTTTTGGATACGCATCATCCGGTGAAAAAAGGGGGAAGCGGCCGATGCTTTGATTGGCGCCTGGCAGTGGAAGCTAAAAAATTTGCATTGCCCGTCATCCTGTCCGGGGGACTTTCACCCGCAAATATCCGGAAAGCCCTTCAAGTCGTTAGCCCTGATGCAGTGGATGTGAACAGCGGTGTGGAAAAATCCCCCGGGCAAAAAGACACGGGGCTTGTGAAACGATTCATGCAAAACATCGCTTGGAGTAAAGAAGGAGCCCTTGAACGTGATGCTGGAACCGTATATCCGGAAACGTCTGAATAAAAAAAAGATCCTGGTGATGACGCATCTTGTCATGGGATACCCTTCATTTGAAGACGGTTACCGGATCATCGAGACGATGGTCCAAGCGGGTGTGGATATCATCGAACTGCAGCTGCCCAATCCAAATCCCCATCTCGACGGCCCGGTCATCCGGAAGGCGAATCGGGTTGCATTGAAAAAAGGGGCAACGGTTTCGGCATGCCTGGCCTTTGCCGGCGATGTCGCAGAAAGGTGGGACATTCCCTTTTTGGTCATGGGGTATGCCGATGATTTTTTAAACATCGGGATACCGGAGCTGCTTTCATTGTTTTCGAAAAAAAAGATAAAAGGGATCCTTGTGCCCGACTTACCGGCAAGAAAAGAAAAAGCGTACGCCGAAACCGTGAAAGACAAGGGATTGTCGCCCATTTTCGTTATTACGCCCAAGACATCCTTGCGGCGCATGGCCCGCCTTTCAGCCCTGGGAGACGGATTCGTCTATTGCCAATCCCGAGACGGGGTAACCGGAAACAGGACTCTTTTCGGCCCGGCGTTCGAAGATCGCATTTCCAGGATCCGCAAGGCCACTCCCCTTCCTTTGGCCGTGGGGTTCGGCCTTCAAGGCCGAAAGGATGTTATTTACCTGCAGGGAAAGGCCGACATTGCCGTCATCGGAACCCGCTTGATCGGTATCTTCGAGAAAAAAGGGCGTTCCGGACTGGACGCATTTCTCATGGGGCTTCGCTGAAATCGGCGGGGCTTTCCTCAATCCCTTGTTTCAGGGTGTGATTTACATCCTGAGCTTGACCTTCCTCCGACTTTCCCGAAGGGTGAAAAGCACGGCGCAAACGCGCGCGATCTTCGACTTCACCAGCGGTGATATCGAGGCCGACATCATAACAGGTCATGTTTTCTGGTACCAGCGTTTTAAATTCCCGCCAAAATCATCGGTATAAATTTCATCCGCTCAGTGTTCAGGCCGCAGTTGGTTATGGCGGCTCAGGGTGCGAGTCGCCGTTGCGCTGTAATGAAGGGCGCTGCGGGGGTGCCCTTATTTGTAGTTACTCAGCCGGATTGTTCCTCTTTCGATAGCTTTTGCCCTCCAAGATGATCACCTGGGAGTTATAGACGAGCCGGTCGGCGATCGCCG
>JAFDGC010000079.1 GCA_019309485.1 Deltaproteobacteria bacterium
GGAGATGGGGAAAACCCGCCTGGCTTCGGCCTACGACGGCACCGTGGAGGTGTGGGGCGCGGTGCTGGCCTCCACGCTGACCACCATCGCCGTATTTTTGCCCGTGGTCTTCGTAGAAGAAGAGGCGGGTCAGCTCTTCAAGGACATCGCCATCGCCATCAGCGCCGCCGTGGGATTGAGTCTCATCACATCCATCACCGTCATCCCGACCCTTTCCGCCAGGATTCTGGAGAAGGTCAAGCGCACGGAAGAAGACAAAAGAAAATCCAACGGCGTCATGCGGTTCGCCCGGGCTTTTGTTAATGGAATATCTGATTTTGTTTACTGGATGTGCGGCCGGGTCAGCGCCCGCATCGGTGTGGTCGCCCTACTCATCGCGTTGGCGGTGGGGATCGTCTTTACGTTGATGCCCAAAACCGAATATCTGCCCGAAGGCAACCGGGAGATGCTCTTCGGCGTCCTTTTACCGCCGCCGGGATACAACCTGGAGGCCTTCCGCTGATGGAAAAGGACGGTCAAAAGAGGGAAAGCGCCGGTCAGGGCCTGCCGCCGGTCAGGAATTTCTTCTTCGTGGCGCGGGGCCAGCAGGCCTTCATGGGGGTGGTCTCCAAGATCCAGGAACGAACCCGGGAACTCCTGCCCCATGTCTATGCCACATTGAGCAAAATCCCGGGTATGATCGCCATCGTGCAACAGCCGGGACTCTTCGCCCGGGGGATCGGAAAGGGACGGTCCATCGAGGTGGAGATCAAGGGCCCGGACCTGGCCCGGCTCATCGATCTGGGAAGGGAGATCTTCGGACGGGCCATGCAGGTGCTTCCCGGCTCCCAGATCCGGCCAATCCCGAGCCTGGACATGGGAAACCCGGAAGTGCGCGTCATCCCGAACCGGGAGCGGCTCACCCGGTTGAACATGACGACCCGGGACCTGGGGCTTACCGTGGACGCCCTGGTGGACGGGGCCAAGGCCAGCACCTACCGGCTGTTCGGCAACGAAATCGATCTGGTGGTGAAGAGCAGGGAGGGGAAGCTTTCCAGGACCCAGGATCTATCGGGCTTTTCGGTGATCGCGCCCGGCGGGGAGCGCGTGACCCTGGGATCGGTGGCCGATATCCGGCTGGAGGAAGGGCCCACCCAGATCAACCACATCGATTCCCAGAGGGCGATCACGATCCAGATCATCCCGCCGCAAAACATCGCCCTGGAAACGGCCATGGAGATTGTGGGGGAGCAGGTGGTGGGACCCATCAGAGCAAGGGGGGATTTGACGTCTCTTTATCAAATCGACCTCGGGGGGACCGCCGACGATTTGACCAAGACCAAAAACGCCCTCAAGTGGAATTTCATCCTGGCGCTGGTGATCGCATATCTGCTCATGTCGGCGCTGTTCGAGAATTTTTTCTATCCCTTCATCATCATGTTCAGCGTGCCCCTGGCCGCCGCCGGGGGGTTCCTGGGGCTGCTTCTCGTCAACCTCTTCATCGCCGGCCAGGCCCTGGATATCCTCACCATGCTGGGATTCGTCATCCTGGTGGGGGTCGTGGTCAACAACGCCATTCTGATCGTACACCAGAGCCTCAACAACATGCGAAACGCGCAAATGGCGCCCCGGGAGGCCATCGCCGAATCGGTGCGCTCACGCATCCGGCCCATCTACATGAGCACCATCACCACGGTATTCGCCATGACGCCCCTGGTTGTGTCCCCCGGCGCCGGATCCGAGTTCTACCGGGGCCTGGGAAGCGTGGTGGTGGGCGGTCTTTTGGTCTCCACGGTCTTCACCATCTTCCTGATCCCGGCCCTGTTGAGCCTCACCTTCAGTGCGATCAATCGTTTCAAGACCTTTTTTCATTGACAAACAGGGAATCGATGGTACAATATGTCCAAAAATCAAAATATGTTCATTATGTACAAAAGGAGATCCCTTAATGATCCATAAAGTCACCGTAGCGGATGTAAGGAAGAACTTCTCTCATATCATCAATAAAGTCGCATACGGAAAAGAATCCTTCGTACTGACCCGAAGAGGCCAGGCGATTGCCGCCCTTGTTTCCATCGAGGATCTGAAACTGATTCAGGACCTTGAAGAGCGACTCGACATCGAAGATGCCTGGAAAGCGCGGAATGAAACGGATGAAGCCATCCCATGGGAAAGCCTGAAAGCGGAGCTCGACCTTTGAAATACGAGGTGGAATTCAAACGGTCCGCAGCGAATGCACTAAAAAAGATGCCAAAAATTAGAACAAAAGCGTATTGCCGGAAAAATAGAATCCTTTTCCCAAGCATTTCCGGATATCAGATTGACGAAAATGAAAGGGGAAAATCCTTTTCACCGCGTTCGATCGGGAGATTATCGAATTGTTTACGAAATCAATGAAGCGTCCAAGAGGATCATAATCTTAAAAATCGGCCACAGAAAAGAGATATATGATCGTCTGAAGAATTTAAACCCGTAAATGGTTCCAAGCCATCGGACCCCGCAATTTTGATCCAGGAATCCAAATCGGAATAAGGTGGAATGAAAATCGGCCGAAACGCCCCGTGCCCCTGCGGGAGTGGGAAAAAATACAAAAAGTGCTGCCTGAAAAAGACGGCTTCCTCCCCGGACGCACTCCACTACCGGCGTTTATCCAAGGCATTTGGAAACCTCATGCCCGAACTCGTCGATTACGGGGTTGCAACGGTCGGGAAAAAGATCCTCGGTGAGGCGATGGATGAGTTTTTCGGATGGCCCGAACCCCATGAGAAGCCGGACGATGATACCCTCGACCGGGCCGAAGGCCTTTTTTGGTCCTGGTTTATTTTCAACTGGGAATATGAACCCGTAGAGGATGAAGAAAACGGTCCCGTTATTCCGGAAGATACGACCCTTGCCGAGTTGTTTTTAATGGAAAGACAACCGGACCCGGAATCCCTTGAAGGGAAACTGCTTACGGCCGCCAATCGCAGCCTCTTGAGTTTCCATGAGGTTTTGGCCGTTCAACCCGGGGAGTCGGTTCAGATCAAAGATGTTTTGACCGGCACGGAAATGCACGTTCAGGAAAGACTGGGATCCCGGAAACTGGAAAGGGGGGACATTTTATTCGCCAGTATCGTTAGGGTGGACAACGTGGGCATGTTTCTGACAATGGCCCCCGTGATCTTCCCGCCCGTCATGAAACCGGATTTGATCGAACTGCGGCGAGCGGTGTCCCGGAGGGGCAGGGGATGGGCGACCCATGAAGACCTTTACGAGTGGGACCTGGAAATCCGCCAGGAGTTTTTCGATATGGATCAGGAACTCCACACTCTCCCGAAGATGCTCAATACCGACGGCGATCCCATGGAATTCCACAAATTGATCTACGACATCGATTCCGCCGATTTGGCCGTGGAGAAACTCGCCTCCCTTTGTGTTACCGAGACCCTTGAAGAAATTCGGGAGGATGCCCAAAAAGATCAAAACGGAAAGATCACTTGCGCTGTCTTTGACTGGAACCGGCTGGACAATCCCGTGCACAAGGGAATGCCCAATACCGTTCTCGCGAAAATCGAAATCCGCAACGACCGGATGACCATCGGCGTGAATTCAGCCCGGCGTGCGGATGCCATGAAAAAGGAAATCGACAGCCGGCTCGGAACGGCAGCCCGCTTCCGCCTGGATGAGATCACCGATATTGAATCGATGTTAAAAAAAGAAGTCGCGGAGTCGCCCTCTCTCGAACCCCCTATTGAGGCCGACCCGGAAATCCAGGCCCATATCGGGCAGATGCTGCGGGCACACTGGGAAGGCTGGGTGGACATGAAATTGCCCATCCTGAAAAATAAAACTCCCCGGCAGGCGGTAAAAACCCCGGACGGCCGCGAGGCCGTGGAAGCGCTGATCCTGGATGCCGGAAAAACGGCCAAAAGGGATCCCAACCGTTGGGCCGTGGAAAAAGAGATCATTGCTGATGTCCGCCGGAAATTGAAATTGGACCGGCCTTTCAGGGAAAAAAAGAACGTTCCCGACCCCAAGGTGTTGGCGGAACGCGTCGGTCAGATCAAAGAACGCATCACCGAGTTCGGGAAAAAGCGCCTCCACGACACCTATACCGGCTTTGCCGTGAAACTATGTGATACAATTGCCGGCTCCGACCGGCTGAATATTCACCGGGGCCGCGTCGACATATGGGCAGCCGCCATTGTCTATGCCGTCGCCCGGTTGAATTTCTTGTTTTCCGATGAAACGCCCAATCACTTGACGGCCCAGGAAATATGCAACTGGTTTCAGGTGAAACCCTCCACCACCGGGAATAAGGCTTCGGAGATCCTGAACGCCTTGAACCTTTATCAGGGGGATGAGCGTTTTTGCGCCCCCCATGTCACGCGGATTTTCCGATTCTATGAAGACCGGCACGGCTTTATCTATCCGGCAAGCACAGTAGAGCCGGAAGACGGCCAAGCGGATGCCCCCCTTCCGCTCAAACCGTCCCCCGAAACCCAAAAGGCGAAATCCAAGCCCCCGGAAAAAACAGAAAAGCCGGCGAAAAAGACAAATGAACGCCAGCCTTCCCTTTTTGACGACTAATCGACGGCAGGCCAACCCGAAAACTGCCGATGATTGAGCCCTTCTCCTTTACGATCACCTAAAAAGTCGAACCCGGGAATCCCTGGTCGGAAGATCCACCCGGAGACCTTTGAAAAACGTTCATTTTTGTTCAAGTTCAAGGAAGGCGAAAATTTTAACCACAGGAATACATTGAGTATTTCGAGGATTAAAATTTGAGCCTGACGCAGAAATTGGGCAAAAAGGGGCGCTTTGCAAAGGTCTCGCCCGCCCGCAATTTCTGTCCTTCAGCCACGCCGAAATCTTTTATCGGGAAAAAAATGGTTAAAAATCAGTTGACAAACTGACTGAATTTATATTAATATCGTCATTATCAAGATTGCGATTTAACCCATTATTGTCCCTTTCGGGGATTGGGAGAAAAACCCTCGCCTTTAGGCGAAGACTTCAGTTTGATTTTTTCGGTCAAAGGGGTCAAGGGGTCAAGGATTCAAGGGATATTGTATAGAGGTCATCAACATGGTATTCACTTGAACCCTTGAACCCTCGGCTCCTGGAACCCTAAAGCTACCGGCTTCAGCCGGTATGTAGTTTACTGCATTAAGGGCAGTCATGTACATTCCGCAGAGGCAGCTTTCAAATCTCAAAGAAGCGGTCACGCCCGGCAAGGTAGTGGTGATCTATGGCCCCCGGCGGGTGGGGAAAACAACGCTCTTAAAGAAGTTTCTCGAATCCGTCGATGAAAAATATCTCCTTGTCAACGGAGATGACATTATCGTCCGCCAGTATCTCGAGAGTCAATCCACGGAGAAACTCCGGGATTTC
Organism: Deltaproteobacteria bacterium; assembly: GCA_019309485.1. Classification (GTDB taxonomy): domain Bacteria; phylum Desulfobacterota; class Desulfobacteria; order Desulfobacterales; family UBA2156. The sequence continues at coordinate 5,353 of JAFDGC010000079.1, forward strand.
GTGGGAAACCACGATATGCTCCTTGTGGATGAAGCCCAATACATCAATCGAATCGGATTGAACCTGAAAATCATCGTGGATACCCTCCCGTCCCTTCGTATCATTGCAACGGGTTCTTCCTCGTTCGATCTTGCAAAAGATATCGGAGAACCGCTGACGGGCAGAAAAAAGGTCTTGAAACTTCTACCCCTGGCTCAGATGGAAATTGCTGAGATCGAGAAACCCCACCAGACAAAGGCCAACCTCGATTCACGGCTTATTTACGGTACCTATCCGGAAGTGGTCATCATGCGCAGCAACACGGAGCGCGAGGCATATCTGCGTGAACTCCTCTCATCCTATTTGTTAAAGGACATTCTTTTATTGGAGGGAATCCGACACGCGGACAAATTGCAGCGCCTTGTTCAGCTTCTGGCCTTGCAAATCGGCAGGGAGGTCTCTCTTTCAGAACTGGGAAGGCAGTTGGGTATGAGCAAAAATACGGTAGAACGGTATCTGGATCTTCTGGAAAAAGTCTTTGTCGTCTATCGGAGAAGCGGATTCAGTCGAAACCTGCGCAAGGAGATCGTAAAAAACCAACGGTATTATTTCTATGACAACGGCATTCGCAACGCCCTGATCAACAACTTCAATCCTTTGAAGATCCGAAATGACATCGGGGAACTCTGGGAAAATTATGTGATAACGGAACGTTTGAAAAAACAGGAATACCGGCGTCAATCCGTGAACGCCTACTTCTGGCGGACCTACGACAAAAAGGAAATCGATCTGGTTGAAGAGCACCGGGGCGTTCTATCCGGATTTGAGATCAAATGGAAGCATCGCTCCGGAAAACCCCCAAAGGTATGGACGGACGCATACCCGAACGCCACTTTCGAACGGATCAACCGGGAGAACTATTTACCGTTCATTCAATAGCGCAAATTCGCGCGAGCAAGCACACAACCTGTAAATTGTCGATGGCCGATATGTACCAGCTTGACATACTGTTCGCAATGATGCATAATTTGATGCAAAAAGACTCAGGAGGTGCATCATGGGACAAATCACGTTGCGGGGTCTGGACCCGGATTTAGAGCAAAAAATAAGAAATGAGGCTAAGCGCGAGGGGCACGATCGTTAAAAGCGCTTGCCGGCGGCTGGAGTGCCCAGGAGGCGGATCAGTTCTTCAAAACGATCCAGAGGCTGGAAAAGATCGACGAGGACCTATGGAAATGAAGCTCATGCTCGATACCAGCGCCTATGTGGGTTTCAAACGGTGTATCGATGCCGTGGTCGAAAAAGTGATTGCTGCGGAAGCCGTTCTCATTTCACCGATCATGCTGGGCGAACTCTTTTTCGGGTTTCGATGCGGCAACCGTTTTGAAAAAAATAT
>JAFDGC010000080.1 GCA_019309485.1 Deltaproteobacteria bacterium
GAGGTTGCCGTGCTGAAAAAAATCAGAGTTCAAGACGCCGTGGGCACCCGGCTGGCCCATGACATCACCGAAATCCGGCCCGGGGAATTCAAGGGACCGGCGTTCCGCAAGGGCCACGAAGTCTGCGACACGGATCTGTGCCATCTGCAGAAACTGGGGAAGAACCATCTCTATCTCATCGATCTGGAAGCCGATGAAATCCACGAAAACCAGGCCGCCGCCATCCTGGCCAGGGGACTGGCCGGCGAAGGCGTGACGTGGGAAGACGATCCCAAAGAAGGGAAAATCAGCCTGCATGCCGCCCATGACGGGCTCTTGACCGTGAATGCGGCGGCCCTGGCCGCCTTCAACATGATCGACGAAGTCATGTGCGCCACACTCCACACCCATACGCTGGTGAAAAAAGGCGCCCGTGTGGCCGCCACACGGGCCATCCCCCTGGTCATGCAGCGGGCACCCGTGGAGCGGGCCGCAGCCATCGCCGCCCAGAACGGCGGTGTGGTATCGGTGAAGGCGTTACAGACGGTCAAGGCCGGCCTGGTCATCACCGGAAGCGAGGTCTATCACGGCCTCATCCAAGACCGATTCGCACCCATCCTGCGTCAAAAAATCCTGGAGCTGGGATCCGAAGTCACCGGGATCGTCTTTGCGCCGGACGAAGAAGACCGCATCGCGGAGGCCCTCCGCAGCCATCTGAAAAACGGATGCGACCTGATCCTGTTATCGGGTGGGATGAGCGTGGATCCGGACGATGTGACCCGAAAGGCCATCAAAAACACCGGGGCCGAAGAAATTCATTACGGCGCGGCCGCGCTGCCCGGGGCCATGTTTCTGGTGGCATATATCGGGGATGTCCCCCTTCTGGGGGTCCCGGCCTGCGGCCTGCACCACCGGATCACCGTGCTGGATCTGCTGTTGCCGCGTATCCTTGCCGGGGAAAAGATCGGAAAAAAAGAACTGGCCTTCCTCGGCCACGGCGGCCTGTGCCAAGATTGTCCGTCGTGCACCTATCCCCACTGCCCATTCGGTAAGGGCATCTGATCCACGAGGGCAACGCTCAAGGCGCCCCTTTAAGGAGGCGCTTCCCGGCGGAGATGAAAGGTCTTGCGCCTGTTGTCAAATTCCGCCGGCTTGGCGGGAGATTTCCTGAAATCGGCCGGAAAATTCATTTGTTTCCATGCTCCGGTCGAATTCTTTCAACCACTTCTGAATATAGTCACGGTCATAACCCGGATTTTTGACCATTATTGTGGCGACATCTTCCATGTCCCTGGCGCGGCCGGCAAAGATTTTATGAATGATCACATCCTCAAGGGATGCAAACATGACGGCCGTATCATCGAAAAAAACAGGCTGGGCTCGCTCTATGGCCTGTTTTTCGTAAAGAGAAAATGAAAAAATCAGGTCAATCCGTATCCCTGTAGAGCTGTCTTTTGCCGGCAAGACGAACGTTTTTTTTACAAAAGCTTCGAAGTCTTCGGGGATGATTTCCAGCCCTATTCTTTCAACAGCCTTGAGTACCCTTTCCATTTCATCAACGCCGACGCCGAGCGTCACGTCGATGTCCCGGGTCAGCCGCGGTGTGCCGTAAAGAAGCACGGCCTGCCCGCCGATGATCATGTAAGGCAGATCGGCGCCCGACAGCACCCTGGCGACTCGAATGAGAAGCGCTTTAAACACGATTGAGAATCCGGGCGATCCGCAGGTCCACCTCGATGCCCTCAAGAGGATCTTTCAACGGCAGCACCCCGAGAAAGACGCCTTCCTTCCACATCTCTTCAAACAGACGAAGCGAATCAAAATAGTCCGTTTGATCGCGTCGAAGACATTCCCGTTCAAATTCAGCCAGCGTCTCGGGGTCTTTGATCATATACCGCCGCTTTACTCCTGAACCGGGTTCGTCCCGGCACCCTTTTCACCCATTGAAAAGCGTGCGTTGCGGGGAAAAGATTGAAGTTGTATTAAACCAGATCCGCCGAAAACTGTCAAGGAATTGGGCTTCGGCGATCTCCCGGCTTCCCACCTTGATGATTTTTCCGTGGTGATGAAACATCACCTCCGGCGGATCCGCAAAATACTGGGTGCCTCCCAGGACGGCGTTCAAATAAGGAAGAACAGCGCCGATATTTTCGTTAAGACGGGCGATGCAGTGCACCGATTCGAAACTCGGGTTGCATTCGGGTCGGAAAATCTCCTTGATATACCCGGTCAGCAGCATGGATGCCTCCATTTATCGGATATTCTATTCCTCTTCAAAGAAGGACTCGGGGGCGGCCTTGGGCAAGGCGCGACCCGGATGGATCCGGGGGATCTTTTCAGAGACCGGTCAACGGGTGCAAGGCCCGGTATCGTGTTCACGAATTTCGGCATGCGGCCGCTGAACCGGCAGGTGTCGCAATCGGTACAGGCGTCCACCACCCGCCGCAGGATTTGCTCCGGCGTTCGTAGATGTTCAAGCTGAATCCCTTTTCCGGTCAATCGTTTCATTGTTTCAATCCGGAATCCGCTTTTTCTTCCACCAAAGCCAGATCCATCTTTCCTTCCTTGATTACCCGTACGCAGGCGTCCACCACATCGGGGTCGTATTTGATTCCCCTTCCTTTGCTGATTTCCTCCAGGGCCGCCTGTATCCCCACGGCGGGTCGATAGGGACGGAAATAAGACATGGCATCCACCACATCCGCCACGCCGAGGATCCGCGCTTCGAGCAGAATCGACTCCCCCTTAATGCCCCGAGGATACCCGGAACCGTCCATGCGTTCATGGTGCTGGTAGATGGTTTCGGCCAGGGGCCAGGGAAAATCAATGTCCTTTAATACCTCGTAGGCGGCCTTGGGGTGATTCTGGATGATGGCCCGTTCATGCTCCGCCAACTCACCCGACCGGTTCAAGATGGCCTGGGGGATAAAAATCTTCCCCAGATCGTGAATCGCCGCGGCCATGCGCAATCCTTCGGTGCGCTCCCAGGAAAATCCCAGTTCCCGGGCAATCCGCCGGCACAGCTTGGTGACCCGGCGCTGGTGACCCGCGGTATTGGGATCCCGCTTTTCGATGGCCAGGGACATGGCCTGGATGACCCCGCCCATGGCCTTTCTGTATTTTTCCCGGCTTTCGTACAAGGGGGTCATGTCGTGGACAATTTCCACCATACCGGCCAGCTTGCCGCCGGCCGTGCGGTAAGGCACGGCGGTGATGAGACCCGGGGCGCTTCGCCCGTAACCGCACTGCTTGTCCTCCTCGTAGCAAAGCGGCGCCATTTGTTCCTGGATGCGGTTCAAGGGACAGCCCGGGGTGCCGCACAACTTCCCCGGAAATACGTCATAACACTTTTTCCCCACGGCCCGGGACAGTGGGACCCCCGTCAAGGTCGAAAAGGCGGCATTGGCCCATCGGACGTTGAAATCCAAATCGACGACGATGACGGCGTCGGGCACGGCCTCCAGCACCTGGCGGAAATCCAACTCATCGCTCCCGGCAAAAGACTTTTGCTTATTCAACTCAGACGGTCCTTTCATCGACGGTTACGCTTCACGATGCGTCCATGGCCAAAAAGATCCTCAGCGTCAAAAAGGGGATTATAAGCGTGTCCTATCCCATGCACTCCCACCGTGCGGCGTCATAACCACCTGCCATACCTGGTTGCTCCTGGCCCGGAAGGCCCCGGCGCAGGACAGCAGATAATATTCCCACATCCGCTTGAAACGATCATCGTATTTTTCCCGCAGCCGAGGCCAGGCCTCCTGGAAATTGCGGTTCCAGGCCATCAGGGTCTTGTCATAGTGAGGCCCCAGGTTGTGCCAGTCCTCGATGACAAACAGCCCTTCGGCCGCCTTCGCAACCTGGGCGACGCTGGGCAACATGCCGTTGGGAAAGATGTATTTCGTGATCCAGGGATCGCATCCGCTACCCGATGTATTCCTCCCGATGGTGTGCAATAAAAAAATACCTTCGTCTTTCAGGCAGCGCCGAACCGTCTTCATGAAGGTCCGGTAATTCTTTTGCCCCACGTGCTCGAACATCCCCACGGACACGATCTTGTCGAAACATCCCGTAATCGCGCGGTAATCGCAGTCGATAAACGTGACGGGCAACCCCCGGCAGTATTTTCGCGCATATTCCAGCTGTTCCGAGGAAATGTTCACCGCCGTCACCGTGCACCCGAAGCGCTCGGCCGCATACTTGGCAAGGCCGCCCCAGCCACACCCGATGTCCAGGAGATGATCCGCAAGGCCGAGATTCAATTTGCGGCAAATCAGATCGAGCTTGTCCAGTTGGGCCTGGCTCAAATCGTTCGTGTTTTGAAAATAACCGCAGCTGTATTGACGATACGGATCCAGAAAAGAGAAAAAGAGATCGTTTCCGAGATCATAATGGTGTTTTGCGATCCTGCGGGCGCGCGCCTTGGACTGCAGGTTGAACAATACGGCCGGCAATAAGCGGAGCTGATGCCGAAAGCTCCCCCGGACCCGCTCCTCCAGGTCGTTTTTGAGCAGCCGGCAGATCATTTCATCCACCTGCCCGCAGTCCCACCAGCCGTCCATGTAGGATTCGCCCAACCCCAGGTTCTTATCCCGAATCACCCGGGTGTACCAGCGCGCATCGTGCACCCGGATATCCCACGGATTCTCCCCGTTGATCCGGATACCGGTCGTTTCCAACAAGTCCCGTACCGTATCGGCGATCATCACATCCCCCCGTTAAAAAAATCGAAAAGACGGATTGCGCATCATTCAAAGGTGATGGAATCGCAAAAAGGCCGATTTTATTCGCGCCGCATGGCACCAGGCAGGTGCTTTTGCATCTGAATTCTCTGGCCTTGTTAGGGCCTCGGGGTCCAGCGATCCCTCGGGCCGAGTGCCGGACCATCCCCATTGTGCGCCCGTCAGTCCAAAAAAACAGCAGGCAAACCAAAGCCGTTCTCCATGGAAAAACAAACACCTTTGTCTTCCTCCGCGTCTTATTCGGCACTCGATCCCGCCCCCTTTGAGTCACTCCTGTGGACGCCTCCGGGCCTGATGAAAAAGACGGAAACCGCCAGATAGACGGCGATCAGGAAAAAGGCCAGATCCCGGGCCACGGTCCACACATCGGCCGGTCCTTCTTCGGTACTCGTTGAAAAGCAGCCGCAATGAATATCGAGGCCGCGGATTTGGTTGAAGACCAGGGCGCCCATAAAAATCGCCAGCAGAACGGTTCCCGTGAGGACCGCACCCGGCAGCCAAAAGTTGAAAACCAGACAAAGGCCGAGGAGCAGTTCCAGCCAGGGCAACACCAACGAAACAAAGTTGACGGCGGCATCCGGGAGGATCTGGTAATTGTAAACCGCCTGGGCGAAGGTTTCCGGGTGCAGGATTTTGTCGTAACTGGCATAAAGAAACACCGCACCGAGAAAGATTCGCAACGCGTGAAAGACAACCCTTCCCGTCTTTGAAGACTTTTTTTCCTCCATTGCTTTCAACTTGTTTTACCCACCGGCAACCCGGCTTCTTTCCATACGGTCCAGCCGTTGACGAGCACACGGACGCTTTGGAATCCCATTTCTTGCAAAAACAAAGCCAATTCATGGCTCAATTCACAGGTTTCGCCGTCACAATAAGTGATGATGGTCTTTTCAGGATCGAGCCGTTCCATCACCTCGACAAAATACCGGTCCACCTCCTGCCAGGGAATATTCAGCGCCCCCTGGATGTGCCCTTCCCGGTAAAGGGATTCGGAACGGGCATCCACGAAAATCGCCTTTTGGGTTTCATGCAGTTTCCGGGCCTCTTCAAGACCGACGACCAGACTTTGCCCCACCGCGTCCGAAAACTGCGCCTTCACCGACCAGTTCCCCACAAGGGGAATGCCGTCGCTGCGCCAGTGGTTCACGCCCACGGCGATCAGGGCCGCCAGGAAAAGAAGCGCGGGGACCTGCCACA
>JAFDGC010000026.1 GCA_019309485.1 Deltaproteobacteria bacterium
AACGCCCCAAGGTGGTGGTCTTGTGCGGTCCCACGGGGGTGGGCAAGACCGCGGCGGCCGTCGGCATTGCAAAGGTTTTCAAGGCCGAGATCGTCAACGCCGATTCCATGCAGGTCTATCGATACATGGATATCGGCACCGCCAAACCGAGCGTGGAAGAACGCCGGGCCGTGAAGCACCATCTCATCGACATCCTCGACCCGGATCAACCCTTCAGCGCCGCTTCTTACGCGGCCGCCGCCCGGACGGTGATTGATGCCCTTCATCAAAAAGGGATCCTTTCCCTGGTGGTGGGCGGCACAGGTCTTTATATCAAGGCGCTGCTGCACGGACTCTTCAAGGAAGATCCGAAAACCCCCGGCATCCGCGCCCGGCTCAAGGCGGAAGCGGCCCGGATCGGCAGCGAGACACTGCACGCCCGGCTTCAGCGCCTGGACCCGGAGTCCGCCCGCCGCATCCATCCCAACGACACCGTACGCGTCATCCGGGCCATGGAAATCTGCGAATCCACGCAAACCCCCCTTTCCACGCTTCATGCCGCCCACGGGTTTTCCCAAAAACCCTACGATGTGCTGAAAATCGGGCTGACCCTGGAGCGGAGCGTATTGTACGAGCGGATCAACCGGCGGGTGGACCAGATGCTGGCCGCGGGCCTCCTGGGGGAGGTAAAATCCCTTCTGGAACTTGGATACGACCCCGCGCTGAAATCGATGCAGTCCATCGGGTACCGGCACATGGTGCAGTTCATTCAAAAAGAACGGTCATGGGAAGAGGCCGTCGCCCTGATAAAGCGGGACACCCGGCGGTATGCCAAGCGACAGTGGACCTGGTTCAAGGCGGATCCGCAGGTGACCTGGCATGCCCCGGACGCCATGGACGCCATCCACCTTGCCGTTGCCGGGCACCTGGAAGGCTGACCGCCCGCACCGACGCGGAAATCAAAAGCGACGCCCTGCGTGCGTGTTTCTTGTTGACTTTGCAAGGGCTTTTCTGCTACTAGACTTTCCTAAATATTTTCCTTCCCTTTAGGATGGATCAGCCCTCATGCGGGCTGATCCGGTTTTTTTCGATTCCAGAAAACTTGCGGTTTTCGATATAAACTCCATAAGGAAAATCCGGCGGCCCATGTCTGATTCGGTTTGTCTTGCGGTCAACGGTCTCGAGAAGCGATTCGGCGGCGTAGTGGCTTTGACCGATTACGATATCGAGATCCGATCCGGGGAACTGGTGGGGCTGATCGGCCCCAACGGGGCCGGGAAGACCACGGTCTTCAACCTTCTCTCCGGCGTCCTGAAGCCGACGCGGGGAACCATTTTCTTCAAAGGGCAGGACATCACACGGTTTCGGCCCGATCAAAACGCCGTCCTGGGAATCGCGCGGACCTTCCAAAACATCCGACTTTTTAACGCCTTAAGCGTCAAAGACAACATTAAAGCGGCCCTGCATCCCCATATGGGATGCGGTTTGTGGAAAACGGTCCTGAATGTTCCCGGATACCGGCGCTCCGAACGCCGAATTGAGGATAAATCCAGGGAATTTTTAGATCTTCTGGGTCTTTTGGAGGTTGAAAACGAACCGGCGGAAAATCTTCCCTACGGCCTTCAGCGAAGAGTGGAGATCGGCCGGGCGCTGGCCGTGAATCCTTCCCTGTTATTGCTGGACGAGCCGGCCGCCGGGTTGAATCCCAACGAAACCGAAGACCTGATCCAGACCATCCGTACGCTCCATCAGCGGTACAACCTTACCATATTCCTCGTGGAACATGACATGCGGGTGATCATGACCATCTGTTCCCGGATCCAGGTACTCGACATGGGCCACATCCTCGCGGAAGGGGACCCCGTATCCATCCGCAAAAATTCCCGGGTGATCGCGGCGTACCTCGGCCAGCCGGAGAGCAGCGCCCATGCTTAAGATCGATGATATTCATGTCTATCGGGGGAGGACCCATGTCCTCAAGGGGGTCAGCCTCCATGTCCAACAGGGCGAAATCGTCTCACTCATCGGGGGCAACGGCGCCGGAAAGACCACGATTTTAAGAACCATATCCGGCCTGTTGCGTCCCTCCCGGGGAAAAATATTCCTGAAAACCTCAAAGACCTCCGGCGAAACGGATATCAGCCGCGTTCCGGCGGAAACCATCACCGGGTTGGGTGTGACCCACTGTCCGGAGGGCAGGGGGATCTTTTCCCAGCTTTCTGTCAAGGAAAACCTGATGATCGGGGCCTACCTGAGGAAAGACAAGGAAGGCATCGCCGACGATTATGCGCGGGTTTGCGCCTTGTTTCCCATCCTTGGATCCCGTTCCAGGCAAACCGGGGGGAGCCTTTCGGGAGGGGAGCAAGAGATGCTGGCCGTGGGCCGCGCCCTGATGAGCCGCCCCGAACTATTGACCCTCGATGAGCCGTCCCTGGGCTTGGGACCCATTATCGTCGACAATCTTTTCTCGGTTCTGGCGGAAATCAATCGCCAGGGGGTCACGCTTTTGTTGGTGGAACAAAACGCCATCAAGGCCCTGAAGCTCTCCCATCGAACCTATGTGTTGGAGACCGGCCGAATGGCCCTGTCGGGGCTGAGCGCGGCCCTCATCGACAACGAAAAGGTGAAAAAAGCCTACCTGGGAGGCACTTGATCCATGAGCGGCGGGTATATCGCACAACAAATCGTGAACGGACTGATTCTCGGATCCATGTACGCCCTTGTGGCTATCGGTTTTTCCATGATCTACGGGATCATCCGGCTCATCAACTTCGCCCACGGCGAAATCATCATGATCGGTGCGTTTTTGACATTGGGCCTTTTACAAAAGCTTCAACTCCCCTTTCCCGTCGCGGCGCCCCTGGTATTGATCGCCGGGGCCGTCGTGGGTATAATTATCGAAAAGGGCGCCTTCAGGCCCATGCGGGGCGCGCCTCAAGTCACCGGATTCATTGCGTCTTTAGGAGTTTCCATCATGCTGCAGAACCTGGGGATTCTCTTGTTGACCGCCCAACCCCGTAATTTCACCTTTCCGGACTATCTGCAGTCCGTCGTTCAGATCGGCCTGGTGAGCTTTCGGACCATCGACGGGGTCATCATGGCCAGCGCCCTGGTGCTGATGGGCGGACTCCTCTTCCTGGTGCACAAAACCCGGTTGGGAATGGCCATGCGGGCCACAGCCGAAAATATCGACGTGGCGCGCCTCATGGGGATCAATATCAATCGCACCATCATGGCGACCTTTGCCATTGGAAGCGCCCTGGCCGCCATCGCCGGACTGATGTGGGGCGGAAAATTCGGGCAGATCGATCCGCTTTTGGGTTTTGTCCCCGGCCTGAAATCCTTCGTGGCGGCGGTCATCGGCGGGGTGGGCTCCATCCCCGGCGCGATTCTCGGGGGATATATCCTCGGTCTTTCGGAAGTCCTTTTCGTGGGACTCCTTCCCCCCATTTATTCCGCATTTCGGGACGCCTTTGTCTTTTCCACCCTGATCCTGATTCTCCTGGTTCTTCCAAACGGCATACTGGGGAAAAAAATGGAGGATCGGGCATGAAACGGATTCCCCTCCATCAGATTTGGTATTTCGTTTTCGTCCTTTCGGGCGCTGTTTTTGTCTTTATCGCCCGGAGTACGTTCAACGAATATATACTTTCCATCATCAATTTTGTGGGAATCTACATCATCCTTGCCGTAAGTCTCAACATCACCAACGGGTTCACAGGGCTTTTTTCCCTGGGGCACCCCGGTTTCATGGCCATCGGAGGGTATATGACGTCGGTCCTCACATTCCCCGTGGCCAAAAAAGCCATGTTCCTGGAGCTTCCCGGCTGGCTTTCCCACCTGGCACTGCCGTTTTTGCCGGCGCTTCTGATCGGGGGCGTCTGTGCTTCCCTCACCGCTTTTGTCATCGGTGTACCGGTCCTGCGGCTCCGGGGACACTATCTTGCCGTGGCCACCCTGGGATTCTTAATAATCGTCCAGGTCCTCATCACCAACTGGGAAAGCGTCACCCGCGGGCCCCTTGGGATGAACGGGCTTCCGGCCTTGACCCATCTCTGGTGGGTCTATGCCTGGGTTGTCATCACCCTTTACGTGAGCTGGAAAATCAAATTTTCGTCCTACGGCCGGAGCATGCTCGCCATCCGGGAAGATCCTTTGGCCGCTCAATGCGTCGGGACCCGCTTGTTCCGGACCCGGGTCGTTTCTTTGGCCCTCGGGGCTTTTTTTGCAGGGATCGCCGGGGGGTTGTGGGCTCACCTGGTCACCGCCATCACCCCCGCTTCTTTTTCCCTGGTGTTGGCCTTCCATATTGTCGTGATGGTGGTCGTGGGCGGAAGCGGGAGCATCTCTGGAGCCTTCGTGGCCGCCGTCCTTTTTTCCACCATTACGGAACTCTTCCGGCCCCTGGAAGAATCTTTGGACGCGTACGGCATCGGGGAAATTCTTATGGCGCTCATTCTCATCCTGATCTTGATCTACCGGCCCACAGGGATTTTCGGAACCCGGGAGCCGGGATTTTTAACGGCAAAAAGCACATAACCGGGGCTTGCCCCAAAAACCCTAAAACAAGGAGGAAACGAGATGAAAGCAAAATGGCAAATCGTAATGTTGAGCGCGGTGCTCGCCGTGATCCTCTCGGCACCGGTAATGGGAGCGGACACCATCAAGCTGGGCGGTTTGTACAATCTGACGGGAGGGATGTCCTCCATCGATGCGCCGGCCCTTAACGGCGCCAAGCTCCAGGCCAAACTCATCAACGAAGCCGGGGGCGTTCTCGGTAAAAATCTGGAAGTCATCGGCATCGACACCAAAACGGACCAAAAAGCGGCCGCCACCGGCGCTAAAAAAGCATTGGCCATGGGGGTTGTGGCCGGCCTCGGCTACGGAGATACCACCTTTGTCATGGCCGCCGCGCCTTTGTTCCAGAAAAAGGGGGTCCCCTTCGTCACCTCCGGCGCCACGCACCCTATGCTCCCCAAATGGGTCGGCGATTATATGTTCATGGTGCCCTTCGGAGACGACGACCAGTCTTTTGCCATTGCGGAGTACACGGTGAACAAACTCGGCGCCAAGAAAGTGGCCGTGTGGACGGACAACTCCATGGACTTCACCAAGGCGCTTTCCAAGTTCTACAAGCAACGGATCACCGAGTTGGGCGGAACCATCGTTTTGGAAGACTTTTTCATGATGGGCGACAAGGATTTCTCCGCCCAGATCGCGCGGTTGAAAAACGCCGATCCGGCCCCGGAAGCCGTGTTCGTCTCCGCGATCCCCAACGAGGCGGGCCTTACCGTGAAACAGATCCGGGAAGCCGGATTGACGCTGCCCATCGTCAGCGGGGACGGATTTGACACGGAACTCGTCACCACGGTGCCGGGGGACAAGCTGGCCAACGACGTTTACTTTTCCACCCATACATACCGTGAAGACAACCGGCCCGAGGTGCTCGCATTTGTCAAAGCCTATGAAAAAGAGTACAACCGGCCGCCGGAAAACGCCTTTGCCGCCCTTGGATTCGATGCGGTGGGCTTGATTGCAGACGCCATCAAGCGGGCCAATTCCACGGACGGAAAGGCGTTGCGGGATGCCCTGGCCGCCACCAAGGGATTCAAGGCCGTCACCGGGGAGATCAGCTACACCCGCCCCAGCGGTGTCCCCATGAAAGGGGTCTCCATCATCAGCGTGAAAAACGGGAAATACAAGGTCGAGGAAGTCTGGTATCCAAAAAACTAACGCAACCCGGCGCCGTCTCCGGGTCTTCGGGCCGGAGACGGCCTTCCACAACCGCCGCCAGGGAGTATTTTCGATGAAAAAGATTCGACTGGAAGAATTCAACGAACACGAAATTCAAGAGGCCAAGATCGACAAGGCCCTTTTGGCCGTGGGTTCCACGGAAAGCCACGGCGGCCATTTGCCCTTCGGCTGCGACACCTTCGTGTCTTACGACATCGCACTGGAGACGGCGGCCCGGCTCGACAACGCCGTGGTGGTCCCACCCCTGTGGTACGGCATGAGCCTGCATTACCGCCACAAGCCCATGTGCATCAGCCTGGCCAGCGACACCCTCACCCAGGTAGTGCGGGAAGTGATGGAATCCCTGGTGTTCTGGGGGATTCGAAAGATTTTGATCGTCAACGGGCACGACGGCAACATCGCCTCCATCGAAATCGCGGCCCGGGACATGAAAGTCAAATACCCGGAAATCGGCCTGGCGGTTTTGGATGCCTGGTGGGTCACCGCGGGGAACCTGCTTCCCAAGGACACCTTCGAGGTCTGGGATGGCCTCGGACACGGCGGTGAAGGGGAAACCTCTATCGCACTGGCCATTTTCCCCCATTTGGTCGATTTGTCCCGCGCCAAAGGGATGATTCCCGACATGGATCCAAACGTGAAGCTGATCTGGAATTTTGAAGAACTCACCGATTACGGGGCCAGCGGCGCGCCGGAAAAGGCAACGGAAGAAAAAGGCCGGAAGATGAAACAGGTGCTGGTGGACTACCTGGTCGATTTTGTCAAGCGGATGGATCGGCAGGGTTGGCGATATGCCAAAGCCTAAGCCCAGGGAGCGTGTCGCCCTTTTTTTCACCGGCGGCACCATCACCATGAAGCCGGCCTCGGGCCAAAAGGGGGTGGCGCCGAGCCGGGCCTTCGAGCGTTTTTTCTCCGAATTGGACCCGTTGGTGAAAACCATCCAATTGGAACCCCTATCCTGGGCGAATCTTCCAAGCCCCCACATGACGCCGGAAAAGATGTTTCAACTGGCAAAGGACGTGGACCAAAAGCTTCGAGATCCGGCCTGTATGGGCGCCGTAGTGATCCACGGGACCGACGTCCTGGTGGAATCGGCCTATATGGCGGACCTGGTGGTGGAAACCGAAAAGCCCGTGATTTTCACCGGTTCCATGCGATACTACAGCGAAGCCGGGTATGACGGGATCCGGAATCTGCTCAACGGCATCAAGGCCTGCCTCCTTCCCATGCCTCCGGAACACAACGTGGCGCTGCTTATGACGGACCGGATTTTCAGCGTCCGGGAGGTCATCAAGGTCAATGCCTTGAAAATGGACGCCTTTGAAGCCCCCGAAAGCGGTCCCGTGGCGTATGTTGCCGGAGACACCCTCCTGTTAACCCGTGGCAGCCTCACTTCCGCTTCTCCGAAACGCCCCCGAATCCGAACCCGCGCCATCGAATCCCGCGTGGCCTTGGTTTCCTGCTATACCGGGATGGACGACGGCCTCATTCGACACTTACACCAAACGGGTGTGTCGGGGCTCGTCGTGGAAGGATTCGGGGCCGGAAACGTCCCGCCGGGGATCGTTTCCGCCCTGGAGAAAATGATCCATGAAAAGATCCCGGTGGTGCTCACCACCCAGTGCGCCGAAGGTCGGGTCTGGCCTATCTATGGGTACCCCGGCGGCGGCGCGGATCTGGTGAAAAAAGGGGTCCTCCTGGGCGGACGGCTCACCGGCGCCAAGGCCCGGATTCTGCTCATGGCCGCCCTGGGGGCCGGTATGGACGTACCCCGCATACGAGAACTATTCGAAAACGTTTTTTAAAAAGAGGAAAAGGATGAACCGCACGCGCGTGAAAGCCGCCCTGACTTCAGATACGGCTTTGGATCCGATCCGGATCCAGGGGTGGGTCCGCACCCGGAGGGACTCCAAGGGGTTTTCTTTTCTGGAGATCAACGACGGATCCTGCCTGAAGAACATCCAGGTGATCGTGGAGCATAACAGCCCGGCCGGCGCTCTTTTGAAAGACATCCAGACCGGCGCCTCCGTGGAAGTGACCGGAGCGCTGGTGGAATCCCCGGGAAAAGGCCAAAAATGGGAGGTGAAGGCCCGGGAAGTCACCCTTTTCGGAACGGCGGACCCCGAATCCTACCCTTTGCAAAAAAAGCGGCATTCCGACGAGTTCCTTCGTACCATCGCCCACCTGCGTCCCCGGACCAACAAATACGGGGCCCTGTTCCGCATTCGATCCGAAAGCGCCTTTTCCGTACATCAGTTTTTCCGGGACCGGGGGTTTTTTTACCTGCAAAGCCCCATTATCACCGGCTCCGACTGCGAGGGGGCCGGAGAACTCTTCCGGGTGACCACCCTGCCGCCTTTCCCCCCGGCGGGTGCATCCAAAACCGATGTTTTTCAGGAGGATTTCTTCGGCAAGGAAGCCGGACTGACCGTTTCGGGACAGCTGGAGGCGGAGCTGTTCACCTGCGCCCTGGGGAATGTCTACACCTTCGGCCCCACCTTCCGGGCGGAAAACTCCAACACCCCCCGGCATGCCGCCGAATTCTGGATGATCGAACCCGAGATGGCCTTTGCCGACTTGAGCGACAACATGGACCTGGCCGAAGACCTCGTCAAACACATGACCCGGCATGTGGTGGAAAAATGCCCGGAAGACCTGGAACTTTTTGCCCGGTTCGTGGACAAAGACCTCATGGAAAACCTGGATGCGATTTTAAATAACACCTACGTCCGCCTGCCGTATGCGGAAGCCGTCCAGATCTTGGAAAAATCCGGAAAACCCTTTGAGTTTCCTGTAAAATTCGGCGCGGACCTCCAGACCGAACACGAACGGTACCTGTGCGAGACACATTTCAAAAAGCCGGTCCTTGTTTATGATTATCCGAAAGAGATCAAGGCCTTTTACATGCGCCTCAACGACGACGGGACCACAGTGGCCGCCATGGATCTTCTGGTGCCACGGGTGGGGGAACTCGTGGGGGGAAGCCAGCGGGAAGAGCGCTACGAGGTCCTACATCGACGCATCCTGGAAACGGGAATGGATCCCGCCGACTATTGGTGGTACCTGGACATCCGGCGCTACGGCACGGTGTACCATTCCGGGTTCGGGTTGGGGTTCGAGCGCTTTCTGATGATGGTCACCGGGGTCACCAACATCCGGGACGTCATCCCCTTTCCCCGGACGCCCAAGCATCTCGAATTTTAACCCTTATCCAAGGCAGGGCCCCTTTTCGGCCGTTATCCATAAATTCCTTGACCGGAACGGTTCCACTTTGAAGCGCTCAAGGCCTTTGCTCCCTTTTTCCTTTCAGGCAGACAAAAGGTGCGCTATTTTTTCCTTTTGGTTCAACCAAAAAGCATTTTTTGCCCGGGATATCGGAAGGATGGAATATTGGAATGAAGGACCATGACTAAAATCATCCTTTTCGCAACCTCATCGTATCGGATCCTGCCGGCGAATCGTTAGATGACAAACCCGCAAAAAGCCAATGTCGGTGTAATCGCCGCCCTCACCCTGGTACATTTCACCGGGGATCTCTACGCCTCTTTCATCAACCCGTTGCTCCCCGTCTTTGCCGACACCTTCGCCCTTTCCATGACCCAGGTGGGGCTCCTTGCCGGCCTCAACCGGTTTCTCATGTTTGTGATCCAGCCCGTGGCAGGGTATTTCGCCGATCATTACCGGAGCCGGCTCTTTGTGCTGGGCGGGCCGCTTTTGACCATGGTCTTCATTCCCATCGTGGGGTATGCCCCGAGTTATATCTTTCTTTTGGGTTTCATCGGCATCGGATCCATCGGACAGGCCATGTTTCACCCCCCCGTTGCCGGGATGATCTCCACCTACTCGGGGCGGCACTTCGGATTTTCCATGTCAATCTTCAATGTGGGCGGCACCTTTGCCTTTGCGGTGGGCCCCATACTGATCACCACCATCGTTCGCTACCTGGGCCTCAAGGGCGCGCTCTATTCCATGTTCATCGGGCTTCCCCTCATGCTGGTGCTTTTCAAAACCGTTCCCAAACCGGAAGGGGAAGTCCTTTCCAGCCGCGGTTTCTTCAATTCCCTGAAAGAAGCCTTGGGGAGCGGATGGAAAGGGATCGTGATCATCTGGGTGGTGATGGTGCTCAGAGCCTTTGTCAGCCAGGCATGGCTGACCTTTACCCCCGTGCTTTTCTCCAGGGAAGGGTACTCCTTGATTTCGGTGGGGGTTATCGTATCCCTGTTCACCCTTGCCGGAACCCTGAGCGGTCTTTTGGCCGGTCATTCGGCGGATCGGTTCGGCTATAAACCCATTTTTTATGCAAGCAGTTTTTTTACGGCGCCCATGCTCTTTTTTTCGATCCACCCGGGCGGCAACTGGGTCTATGCCTTTGCCTTTTTAACCGGTTTCTTTTCGTTGGCCACCCTTCCTTTGGGTGTGGCCCTGGGACAGGAGATCGCGCCCAAGGGCAAATCCCTGGTTTCCAGCCTCATGATGGGCCTGGCCCTCGGCGCAGGCGGGGTAATGAGCCCCCTCGTCGGGAAACTCGCGGACCTGTATACCCTCAAGACGGTCCTTACCTGGTTTCCGGCGATCCCCCTGATCTCCCTCTTCCTGATACACCGGCTACCGGATAAAGCGGTGGCGCCCCGTGGATGATGAAACGAGACCTTTGAAAAATGTTCATTTTTGTACAAGTTCAAGGACGGCGAAAATTTTAACCACAGGAATACATTGAGTATTTCGAGGATTAAAATTTGAGCCTGACGCAGAAATTGGGCAAAAAGGGGCGTTTTGCAAAGGTCTCGAAACACCCCCGGTTTCGGTCAGAGGCCGGCGTTTAGGCCGCGGCCCATTCCTCCTTCAACACGTCCCCCTGGACCCCCACCACCACGTACTTGATGGGGACTTTCCTCTTGGAGGCCTCGGCGGCCTGCCGGGCCAGCTGCAGCAACCCCATGCAGCAGGGGACTTCCATGATCAAGACCGTCAGGGTGTTGATTTTGGAATCCTCGAACCAGGCCCGGATCTTTTCCAGGTAAACGGATTGTCCTTCATCCAGCTTGGGGCAGGCGATGGCAAGGGATTTTCCCTTCAGGTATTCCCGGTGAAAATCCCCCAGGGCATACGCGACACAGTCGGCCGTCAACAAGACGTCCGCCCCCTGGTAGTAGGGCGCGGCGGGATTGATGAGATGCATCTGGATGGGCCACTGGGCCAGCTGGGATCGGATTTTTTCCGCCGAGCCTTCCATCTTGTTCTCTACGCTGCTTCTAAACTGCATCATCCGGGATCCCGGACATCCTTCAAAGGGGGTCATGTCACGCCTCCTTTCATTGAAACGCGGCTTCCAGCTGCCGCACAAACCCCTCATACGTTTCAGGGGCGATTCCCGACTCCTGATCCACCCGGGCGAACCGGGCGAAAAGTTCCCCCACCTGCCGATCCGTGAGTTGACTGTCCATCCACGGGTACAGGATTTCGTCTTCCTTTCGGATATGTTCGGCAAGGAGTTCCCGGTACGCCGTCAGGCTTTCGGACAAGGTTTTTTTGTCGTTTTCCGCCAGGGCCTTTTGCATGGCCTTCACCAGAGACCGGGCCCGGGTGTGATCCTCGTGCATGACCTTGAGAATGTCGGCGGTTTCATCAAAATACTTGAACAGGATCTCTTCTTCCTTGGCATGGTGATATTTATCGGCATAGGACCGGATCATGTCGATGCCGTCCAGGATCCGCTTTTTTCCCTGTTCGGATTCCAGATCAAGTGCGTCGACAAATTCTGGGATCAACGCAATCCATCTTTTGATGAGAACATGTTCATCCACGAGTTTCTGCAGCGGGGGCGAGTATCGCCTTGTCTTCGGCGGCGCCGGCGATGACCACTTTCGCGTTTTCGGTACCGGGTGTTCTTTTCCGGGATCGACGGCGGCGGCGATCCTTTCCATCAGTTCCTTTTCCTGTTCCACGGACAACTGGTGGATCGAAACGATGTCTTTCAAAAGACAGATACCCACGCTACACGGCCCGCAACCGATATCGTAATCGTTTAAAATCGTCTCCACTTCCGGGAATTCCGTGATGATCTCCTTAATGCCTGTATTCAGATAGGTGTCCATGGGGCTGTTCTCCTTTTTTTAAAACCCCAACGGCAGGCGCATTCCCTCTCTTCATCGGATCAGAGCGGGCCCGCGCAGCCCTGCCGTCAGGCAGAAATCCCGCCTTGCGGGGCGGCAGTAAGTTTCAATCCCCTGCTTCAAGCGGCTTTTGCCCAAATTCGTTTTTTGGGTGTATCAATTGAACATTCTTTATGCGGCCGGGTCATTGATTTAAGTCAAACGACAGGCAAAACAGCACCCTCGTTTTTTACCGGTATTCGATTCTATCCGGAAATCCCGTTGACAGATTCCCGCAAATGCCGCTAGAATCCGAAAACATATCGACTTTTCAGCGCTGGCAAGGAGGCTCAACGTGACGACAAACAAACGCTACGACCTGATCATCGTGGGCGGCGGCCCGGCGGGGTTGACCGCCGCCATTTACGCCATGCGGGCGGCCCTGGATACGGTACTGATTGAAAAAGGCGTCCATGGGGGACAGATCGCCATGTCGGATTCCGTGGAAAACTATCCGGGTTTTGAAACCATCTCCGGTTTCGAGCTTTCGCAAAAGCTTTCCGATCACGCCAAATCCTACGGGGTGGAAATGATTCAAAAAGAGGTTGTCGCCGTGGAGCCGGGGCTCGAATTTCATTCGGTGCGTCTCGATGACGGAAATACATTGAACGCCTACGCCGTGATCCTTGCCCTGGGCGGATACCCCCGGAGGCTCAACATCCCCGGTGAGAATACTTTTTACGGGAAAGGCGTCTCCTACTGCGCCACCTGCGACGGGTTTTTCTTCAGGAACAAGACGGTGCTCGTTGTGGGCGGCGGCGACACGGCCCTGGAAGAATCCCTGTACCTGGCCAAGATCGCCAAACACGTGTATCTCGTGCACCGGCGGGATGCCTTCCGGGGAAGCCGCATCCTCCAGCAGCGCGTCCTGGCCGAATGTAAAATCGAAGTCCTCTGGAACACCGTGGTCACGGAAATCAAGGCCGATGAAAACGGTGTCAACGGCGTCATCCTGGAAGACACCCAAACAAAGGAAAAACGAAATCTCGCCACGGAGGGCGTTTTTATTTTCGTCGGTTTTACTCCCAACAATACACTCGTCCCCGGCGGTGTGGACATGAACACCCAGGGGTACGTGGTCACGGATGAAAAGTGTGAAACCCGTATCCCCGGGCTTTTCGTGGTGGGGGACCTGCGGCAGAAGTACGCCCGTCAGATCGTCATCGCCGCCGGGGACGGCTGCATTGCGGCTTTGGCCGCCGCCCATTACGTGGAAATGAAAAAGGCCTCCCAGGAATGCGCCCTCCCGGAATGACCTTCAGGCAGGCCTCTTTTCCGGGACACAATTTTTCCGAACGGAAGAACGCAATCCGAAAGGGTTTTCCGCCTGTTTCGGATCCTATCCCAGAATGAGCATGACGGCGGCGCCGGCCACCATGACACCGGCGGCGCTTAGATGCTGGAAAAGGCGCTCCTCCCTCAAGAACAGCCCCCCGTAAATCGTGGCGAAAAGGATGCTCAGCCGCTTCACGGAGATCATGTAGGCCGTCTGGACCAGTTCCAGTGCCAGAAAATGGCACAAAGCCATGCCGCTCATCGCCAAACCCAGACCCAAAAGGATCCGGAACTCCTTCATCCAATCCCAGCGAAGGCGCCGGGTCGCCCCCATCACCACCCCCAGGGCCAGGCAATGCAGCGGCGGGTAAACGGCCAGCATGAAAAGGGGGGAAGAGGCCAGCACCGCTTTACGGCCCAAGACGGCGGTATAGGCATAGATTGCACTGACGGCCAGCATCATCCAGGATCCGGGCTCCCGGGTCACCGCCAGAAACGGTTGGCGCCAACCGAGCCGGGCCTGCTCGAGGTTGAGTCCGTACGCCCCGGCCACAAGGAGGCCGATGCCGGCCATCCCCCAGGGAGTCGGAATTTCGCCTAAAAAAAAGAGGCCCGTGAGGACCGCAAAGAAAGGGGTGAATGCAAGAAACGGCTGGGCAAGTCCAAGGGGGGACCGCTTGATGGCACGATGATACAGGAAGGTGGCGGCCACCTCTGCCGGGAGCGCCAGGCCCACGGCCAGGTAGAACCCTGGTTTGATCTCCGGAGGCCGCATGCCGACCAAAAGGATCAGGCTCAACGGAACCACACTGAAGACCCGGGCCATGGCCATCTCCCCGGCGGGCCGGTGGCTGAGCCGGCGCTTGAGCAAAAAATCGGCGGTGGCCATCCCGAAAGCGGCCCCCAGGGCCAGGAAAAACCAGTGCATCTCTATGCGGTCACAAGCTTTGGTGAAATCGTAAAGGGTCCATGGGGCACGCAGCGCATTCCTCTTGGGAAGGGATCAAGGGCGCTGCTGCCGCTAAATCCCCGGCTATGGGGATTTGGATAACGTGTCCGCCGCTTTCAGAATCGCCGGCATCCGGCGCTCCTGGTGCGTCCATATTCTTTGTAGCGCACGGTAAAACCCTGGGTCAAGACACCCCCTCAAACAAGGAAAACGGTTATGATCCCGGCGGAGGAATTCGCCCCAAGTCGTCTCTTACATTCCCGAAAGTCCTTCCATGAGCGCCAGGACGTTTTCTCCCAGTACCCGGTGGTTGTATCCGCCTTCCAGGAGGGCGAAGCAGCCGCCGTTGCATCCTTTGGCGGCCGCAGCCGCCAGGCGTCCGATCTCCCGGTAATCCTCCGTCTCCAGGGTGCCGCCCCAATCCAGGAGATGATTGTCGAATCCCGCGGAGATCCCGATGATATCCGCGCGGCAGGATTCCATTTCCTTGCGCACCTCGTCCAGATACCGGGATCGATCGAAGGCGGCCACATTATGGATCGTCACATAGTCTTTATTGCCGAGGGTCTCCACGGTGCCGTCCCCGTAATGCAGGTCGATGTCCAGGATGTATGCGGTGTCGATTTTTCCTTCGGCTTTGAGGCGGGCCACGGCGATGGCCATGTTGTTGAAATAACAGAACCCCCAGGCCCAGTCCGTGGAAGCGTGGTGTCCCGGCGGACGAATGGCGCCGAAGCACGGCTCTTCAAGGCCGATCCGGGCCGCCAGGATGGCGCCCCCCGCCGCGAGGGCGGCGGTTTCAAAGACCCCTTGCCGTTTCACCCACTCCATGTGGACGCGGGTGTGAATCCGGGCGATGTCCGTTTCGGCGGCAAAATCCGCTTCCACCACATCCGCAACCGGCGCCACCGTCTCCATGATCGCCTCCATACGACCGGCGGCGGCCGCGGGATCCCCCGCGTACACCGGGTAGAAAGCTTCGTGAAATACCACTTTCATGGGCATCCTCCCTCGCTTTCTTCGCAGGGTTGATCTTTTGGATCTTGAATACTACAATTTTTAAGTTGAACCCTTTCCATCATGCCCGTGGGGTACCCCGCATGACCGAAGGGGCCTTTACTCTTTCAGAATCACCGCCGTCGATTTTTTGCCGTCCACCCAGATGGAAAGAGGTCTGACCGGCCGGACATGCCGGACAAAGGTCGTTTCCGACACTGCCGGCAACGATAACAGCCAGTCCCAGTCGATGAAATCCTCCTCACCCTCGGTCACGGTCAGATAGCTGATCCCCAGTGACGTAATGTTATGAAAAAAATGGGATCCGTAGGAGGGGTCCGCCCGGAGCCGGGAGGTCCGGTCCTCGATGAAGGATCCCACCATGGAGATGTCGTTCCACGCCACGGGGATCCCCAGCCAGCGGTCGGCCGAGCCCCAGCGGCCCGGACCGATGAGGAGATAGCGCCGCTGTTTCTGAATCATCTCCTTGTTCAAGGATCCGATCTCCCGGGCGATTTCCACGGTCCTGGCCGGATCAAAACCGGTTGGTTTCACAAAGAGGATATCCTGGATATCACTCCGGGTTCCATGCCCCAGGGCCATGGAAGAGTAGCAGACAGCCCTTTGTATATCGCCGGCGGTGATTTCGAAATCGAGGCGGTTTTGAAACATGGCCATGGGCCGAATCTGAAGGAGGGCAAATTCGGGTTTTTCGGCATCCGAATCCGGGAAATTCACCGCAAATTCGATTTCCACCGGAGAAGCCATCCCCTCTTTCCCCATTTCCAGGACATCGCTCAATATTTCGGGGAGGGGAAAGACGCCGTATTTCAGGATCCCGGCGAAGGTCAACACGGGTGCGCCGTCCCCGAAACCCGAATCGCGGATGCGATGCTCCTGGGGAAGATACAGGCTCAAGAGGCGTTTTATCGCCGTGTGGCGGGGATCTTCGGCCATCTCCGGAATCTCCAGGGAGACCAGGGACGGGTCTTCCCCTTTGAGCGCACTTTCGATGAACGCTTCCGGATCATCCTTCAATGCCAGGGCGTAAAAGTACCGCTGGGCGTTTTTAAGGATGTCTTCAACCGTGGAAAACTGGGGAAGGAACTGGGGGTGTTTGGGAGAAAACCGCAGGGCCGTCAGGCCGTCCACCACGGTCTTTCCCAGGCCCAGGGCGATGTGGGCGACCCCTTCCTCGGCTTTCAGGCGTCCCACGGGATAGAAATTAAACGACTGGGCGACCCCGGAAACAGCGGGATAAAAATGACCGCCTTGGGTGCTGCCGGTGAGCTTCTGGATCACCACGGCCATCTTTTCTTCTTCGATCCGGTGGAGGGTGCCCTTGGAAAAGGACCGGGGGGCTTCATAATAGGTGGAGGCATATACCAGCTTGATGGCCCGGCGCAACTGCGTCAACCGCATTTCGATGTCGGGATTCTGGTTGGCCACCATGTACGTCCGGTACAGACCGGCAAAGGGCTGGAACATGGCGTCTTCCAGGAGGCTCGACGAACGCACGGCCAGAGGATAATCGACGCCGATAAGGAAACGGCGCAGGTGGCTCTCCAGCCAGTCGGGAAGCCGTCCTTTTAAAAAGAGACGGGCGATGTCGGCGTCGGCCAGGTCGCTGTCGGCCAGGGCTTTGAGATCGTTTTCCCGGATGAAGGCCTCAAAGGCCTCGGTGGAAATCACCAAGGTTTTGGGGACGCCGATGGTCACGTGGGGATACTTCTCCAAGAAAGCCGGATTTTCCTTGAAGCGGGTGGCCATGAACGCCAACCCCCGGGCTTTTCCGCCCAGGGACCCTTTCCCGATTTTGGCGAATTCGGCGCCCGGGTCGAACCCTTCGGAAGTAAAGTCGGCGATGACCCCTTTCTGGCGTCCCACCCGCCGGTTGTGCAGGCAGGTGATCAGGTATTTTTTCATCTCCGGGATACTCGAAAAGTCACTCACTTTGATGGGTTTGAGCTTCATGGCCAGCTGAATTTCGGACCGGGCCATGAGCCACGTGGAAAAGTGATCCCGAACCGCGTGATAATGGACGGATTCATCGGGGATGGAAGGGAGGAGCTTTTCCATGGCCAGCAGGTTGGCGGCCCGGGCCACTTCCGTGCCGTCGGGCATCTGGAAGATGAAATCCCCGAACCCGAGATACTGCATGAAAAAGGCGCGGAGATCCGTGTGCAGGGTGGGGGAATTCTTGTTTAAAAACAGGGCGCCGGCGGCTTCGGCCTTCTCCCGGTTCTTTTCTTCCGAACTCATGATAAAAAGCGGCAGCTGGGGGCGCGCGTCCCGGATCATGGAGACCAGAGAAAATCCGGCGTCCGGGTCGAGCTTCCGGTCTTTCGGAAACCGCACGTCGGATAATACGCAGAGCATGTAGCGCTGAAAAGACCGGAAAAGGGTTTCCGCGTCCTCGTAGGTCAGTGCATGGAGGATTTTCGGGCGGGCCCGCATCCTCAGGATCCGGTGTTCTTCGTTCAGGGACTCTTCCATCACCGCCTGGGTCTGGGAAACCACTTCCTTGTACAAAAAAGGAAGGAGGGAAGAATAGTAGACCGGGGAGTCTTCCACCAACAGAATCACCCGGACCCTCGCCCTTTCGGTATCCGAGACCACGTTCATCCGGTCTTCCTCGTTTTTGATCATGGCCAGCAACAGATCCGTGTTCCCGGTCCAGATGTAGGTCTTGTCGATGGCATCCGGATCCGCCACCGGGTCATCGATGGGTATTCCCGTGACGCCGTGCGTCAAGAGAAAGACAGGGATGTCCGGAAAGCGTTCCTTAATGGCCTTTCCCAGGTTCCGGGGTTCCATGTCCCCGAGCCGGGGCATGGTCAGGACCAGGTCGAATTTTTGGCGGGCAAGCTTGTTGAGGGCCTCCTGGGCGGTGGATACCCAAGTCAGGCGGGGCGGCCGGGTGAGGTTGAGGCCCCGATATTCATGGATGATCCGTTCAGCCAGGCGGCCGTCTTCTTCCATGATGAAGGCATCGTACGGGCTGGACACCAGAAGGATTTCGCTCACCCGTTTGGCCATCAGATCATAAAAGACCTTGAAGGACAAATCAAAGGTGTCGTCCTGGTTCCGGGCGATATCCGGCGCGGTCACGTCCGGCATGCTAACGCCCCCTGTTTTGCATTTTTTGTGCTTTCATATGCTCCGGGATCTTTCTCTTCACTTCCAGAGATGAAATCGGACAGCATTGCGATCTTTTAAGTCTTGCGTATTTTCCTCAGGTTGACAAGACAAAAGGAATCGGTGTAGCGTTTCGACTTAGGGAAATGCGGCCGATCCCGTCCTCTTCGGGTCCCGGCGCCCAGGAAAGGAATCGCGCATGAAAATCGGGCTGGCACAGATCAATCCCGTCATCGGAGACTATCCGTACAACGCGAAAAAGATCATCGCCTATGCACATCAGGCGAAAGAGAAAGGGTGCGCTCTGGTGGTTTTTCCGGAATTGGCCCTTTGTGGGTATCCGCCCCGGGATTTGCTTGAAAAAAAAGATTTCGTGGACGCGGGACTGGCCTGCCTGAAACGGATCATCCAATCTATTCGCGGTATCGGTGTCATCTGCGGCTTCGTGGCCAAAAACCCCAATTCCAAGGGAAACCCCCTTTTCAATGCGACCCTTTTATTTGAAGACGGGAAACGCCTTTTTCAGGTGAATAAATGTCTCCTCCCGGCCTATGATGTCTTTGACGAACAACGGCATTTCGAACCCGGCGCCGTGACGGGCCCCGTTTCTTATAAAGGCTGCAGGATCGGGCTTTCCATCTGCGAAGACGCCTGGAACGACAAAGATTACTTCGCCCGGCAGGTCTATCCCGCCGATCCGGTGGAACAACTGATGGAAAAGGGAGCGGATCTTCTTATCAACATCTCGGCGTCTCCTTTTTTCATGGGGAAATATGGTTTCCGCACCGGAATGCTGGCCAACATCGCCCGGAAATACGGGGTTCGGCTGGTGTGGGTGAATCAGGTGGGGGGAAACGACTCTGTCCTCTTTGACGGCGTCAGCGGCGCCTTTAGTACCGACGGCAATTTCATTGCGCGGGCCGTGGATTTTTCGGAAGATCTCGTGGTAGTGGATACAGAAACCATGGAAGGGGACATGCATCCGGTCTCCAAAGATGACGTGGAAGCCGTCTGGCACGCCTTGATCATGGGAACCGCCGACTATGTCACCAAATGCGGTTTTTCCAAGGTTCTTTTGGGCCTGTCCGGCGGGATCGACTCGGCCCTGGTGGCGTGCATCGCCCAAAAGGCGTTGGGGAGAGAAAACGTCACCGCCGTCTTTATGCCTTCCGGGTACACTTCCAAAGACAACTTCGAAGACACCCGGGCCCTGGCGGAAAACCTGGGCATTCCCTATGCGGTCCATCCCATTGATTCCATATTCGAAACGTTTCTTTCCCGGGTCTGTCCGAATTTCGATCCCAGTCGCCCCGGAATCACGGAACAAAATATCCAGGCCCGGATCCGGGGAACCCTCTTGATGGCCCTCTCCAACCGGGATGGGGCCATCCTCCTTTCCACGGGAAACAAGTCCGAGCTGGCCATGGGCTACTGCACCCTTTACGGCGACATGAGCGGCGGCCTGGCGGTGATTTCGGACGTGCCCAAGACCCTTGTTTACCGGCTGGCGCGACGGGTCAACGCCGAACATGAGATTATCCCCCGGCGGATCCTGGAAAAAGCCCCGTCGGCGGAACTCGCCCCGGACCAAAAAGATCAAGACGACCTTCCTCCTTACGGAATCCTGGATCGTATTCTCAAGGCCTACATTGAAGAGCAAAAATCCATCCGGGAAATGATCGAAATGGGACTGGACCGCAAGACGGTTGAGCGAGTGATCCGGCAGGTGGATCAAAACGAATACAAACGCCACCAGGCCCCGCCGGGCCTGAAAGTCACCTCCAAGGCCTTTGGATACGGCCGGCGCCTGCCCATCGCCCAGCGGTATCGACTCGCCGACGCGTCCCTTTGCTAGGAAGGCTTTTTACGCGTACTTTTCCGCAAAGAATCGACCCCGTTCCTATCTGCTCTTGACTTACCGGCACCGTTGCCCTAAATACGAATTTTCGCGTGAAAACCATTTTCCTTCTGCCAAATGCTGAATATACGGGTTTTTTGTCTCACTTTAATATCGCTTCCCTTAACCCCGTCATAAAAGGCAGGGCGTGCGGGAAGCATTCCGGTCAAAGACGATGAACACATCGCGTTTTTCCATCAGACGAATCCTTTTTCTCCTCATCGCCGCAACAGGGTGCGGGGGCCTTTCAGGGATACCGTCGGCCGCGGATCAGGCGCCGATCAACCTGTATTTCATGGACGCCACCCGCACGTATCTGAAGGCCGAAGTGCGACAAATCCCGGAATCGGAAAGCCCCACGGCATTCGCTCGGGCCGTTTTGGAAGCGCTCCTGGAAGGTCCCCGGGAAGGGCTTGCCCGGGCGATCCCCAAGGGGTTGGCCCTGCGGGCAGCTTTCGTGACCGGAGAAAAAACCGCCTATGTGGATTTTGCAAAAAACCCGGAAACCTTTGCGGAAACAAGCGTTTTATTTGAGTGGCTCGCCGTTTATTCCATCGTCAATTCGTTGATTCTCAATCTCCCGGAAGTGGAAACGGTCAAGATTCTCATGGAGGGCCGCGAGGTCCAAACCTTTTCAGGGCATGTGGACCTGACCGGTTCTTTCAAGGCGAACATGTTGCTCGTTAGATGAAAAAAACAAGCAAAATCAGTCATATCCGAAACATCGGGATCATCGCTCATATCGATGCGGGGAAAACCACCGTCACCGAACGGATCCTCTTTTATACGGGGCGCTCCCATAAAATGGGGGAGGTCCATGACGGCGAAGCCGTCATGGACTGGATGCCCGATGAGCAGGAACGGGGGATCACCATTACCTCGGCGGTGACCACTTGCCAGTGGAAGGGGGCCGACATCCATATCATCGACACCCCGGGGCATGTGGATTTCACCATAGAAGTGGAGCGCGCGCTGCGGGTTTTGGACGGCGCCGTGGGCGTCTTTTGCGCCGTGGGCGGCGTGGAACCCCAATCCGAAACGGTCTGGCGCCAGGCCGATAAATACCGGGTCCCCAAAATCGCCTTCGTGAACAAGCTGGATCGCATCGGCGCCGATTTCTTCGGTACCGTGGAACAGATGCAGGAAAAACTCCATGCCGATCCCCTTATCCTTCAACTTCCAGTGGGACAGGAAGACAACTTTCGGGGCGTCATCGATCTCGTCCATATGAAACAGATCGTATGGCAAGACGACGCCCTGGGGGCGACTTTTGTCTTGGACGAGATCCCGGAAGGCGAGCGGGAATCAGCGGAACTCCATCGGGAACATCTCATCGAAAAGCTGGCGGAAATCGACGACGCCATTATGGAAGCGTACCTGTCGGATGCCCCCGAAAATCTGATTTCACCGGATCAGATGCTTTCCGCCATCCGCAAGGCCACGGTGAGCCTGAAGCTGACCCCGGTGCTCTGCGGGAGCGCCCTTAAAAACAAGGGAATCCAACCCCTTCTGGATGCGGTAGTTTCTTTCCTTCCCAGTCCGTTGGATGTCCCGCCTGTAAAAGGAGTGCATCCGGGAACCGGAGAAACGGTGGCCTTTCCCCCCGACGAAAAAGCCCCTTTGAGTGCCCTGATCTTCAAGGTCGCCATCATGGAGGGAAGAAAACTCTCCTTTGTCCGTATCTACAGCGGAAAGCTCGTCTCGGGTCGCGAAGCATACAACCCCGGCCGCGGGATCAAGGAGAAGCCGGCGAGAATCCTTTTGATGCACGCCAATAAAAAAGAACGCATCGAAGAGGCGGGCGCCGGGAACATCGTGGGTGTCGTGGGCCTGAAGGAATCCTCCACCGGGGAAACGCTGTGCACGAAGGACCACCCGGTGCTTTTGGAACGGATCGAGTTCTATGAGCCGGTGATTTCCGTGGCCGTGGAGCCCAAGACCCATTCGGACCAGGAACGCCTCGACCAGATCCTGGATAAGTTTTTGATGGAGGATCCCACCCTTCGGGTTCAAAAGGATGAAGAGACCGGGCAGACGCTCCTTTCCGGGATGGGGGAACTTCACCTGGATGTCATCATCAGCCGGATGGACCGGGAATTCAACGCCCATGTGAATGTGGGAAAACCCCAGGTGGTTTACCGGGAAAGCATTGAATCACCCGCCGAAGCCTCGGCGGTCTTCGACAAGGAAGTGGGCGGGCAGCGGCATTTCGGAGAGGTCCGGCTCAAGCTCAAACCGCTGCCGCGGGGCTCGGGAAATCTTTTCACCGCCGCTGTCTCCGAAGAGACGATTCCACACGTCTACGTCTCCGTCATCGAAAAGGCCGTGATGGAATCCTTTTTCAGCGGCGTCCTCATGGGTTATCCGGTGGTGGATGTCCAAGCCGTTCTCATCGGCGGGGCCTGCAACGAGTCCCTCGATTCGGAACTGGCTTTTACCGTCAGCGCCTCCATGGCCTGCAAGGAAGCCCTGTCCCGGGGGAATCCGTTCCTCTTGGAACCCATCATGGCCGTGGAAGTCCTCGTCCCCGAAGGCTTCATGGGGGAAGTGATCGGAGACTTGAACGCCCGAAACGGCAAGATCGAGGCCATTCGTCCCAAGACCGGATATCAGGTGATCCGAGCCATCGTTCCGCTGGCGCACATGTTCGGATATTCCACGTCCCTGCGGTCGGCCACCCAAGGACGCGGAACCTTCACCATGCATTTCTCCCATTTCGACCGGCGTCAATAACTTACCGGCCTTTCAGGGGAAAACCGTCTTCGGCGTTTTTTGTAACTTTTTTAAAAACCGCCCCTCTTTACGGGAAAAATCACACACGCTCGGGGAATCCGGCGCAACCCCGGTTCTTTGGCTTGCTCCGGGGCATTCAATCTTATAAAATGGACGCCTCGTCAGAAAAAGACCTTTTGTTGGTGTGCAGACAACCCGAGGAAAAACACCCGTTTTATGGAAAGGAGACGGAACATGGCTGAAAAGAAAAAGGTTGTTATTGCGCTATCCTGCGGGACGAATGACACCAACCGGGCGACCCGGGCCATCCATCTGGCCACCATCGCCCACAAGGAAGGAAAAGAGACCACCCTTTTCCTGCTGGATGAAGGGGTGTATCTGGCCAAAACCGGAATCATCACCCACGTGCGGGCCGCCACCGGGGATGTGGCCGATGACCTGCTGGCGTACCTTCAGGCGCATGAAATTCCGATCCTGGTATGCACGCCGTGCGCCAACGCCCGGCAGATTCAACCGGAAGACCTGGTGGAGGGGGCCCGGATGGCCTCGGCGGCGGAGTTCATTAACATGTCCTGCCAGGCAGACGCCGTCATCAGCCTTTAAAAAGGGAACATTATGGCCCAAAACCGCGTCCTGGTGGTCGGCAGCGGTATCGCCGGATTGACGGCGGCACTGGATCTGGCCGAGGCAGGCGTTTTTGTCGATGTCATCGACCAATATGCATTCCCCGGAGGGCAGGGGATCCGCCTTTCCTGCAAGGCCACGGATACATGCGTGAAATGCGGGGCCTGCGGCGTGGACGATCGATTGGGAAAAGCCCTGAAACACCCGAACATCCGATTGATGACCGGATCCGGGATTCAGGACGTCCGGAAAAGCAACGGATTCAACGTCCGGATACGGCAGGCGCCCGGGTTTGTGGATCCAAATCGATGCGACAACTGCGGGATCTGTCTTTCCGCCTGCCCGACGGAGAGGGGGATTCTTCAAGGGACGTCGGGGCATCACCGTCCCTTTTACGCCGTGAATGAATCGGCGTGCCTTTATGTGAAAGACAAAAGCTGTACCGCCTGCCGGGAAGCCTGCCCCACCGGCGCCATTGATCTTGATGCCGCTGAAAAAACGGAGTCGATACATGCCGACGCAATGATCGTGGCCGCCGGGTTCTCGATCCATTCCCCGCTTGAAAAACCGTATGGATACGGGGTGTTTCCCAACGTGATGACGAGCCCCGAAGTCGAAACTGTCCTCAAACGCCGGGGGCGGCTGGTCCGGCCTTCGGATCAAAGCGAACCCGACCGGGTGGCCTTCATCCAGTGTGTGGGGAGCCGCGACGCCAAGTTGAACCATTTGTGGTGTTCCGGCTATTGTTGTGGATTCGCCCTTCGCACCGCCCATCTGTTAAAACATCACCGGCCCCAGGTGCACACCACGGTTTTTTACATCGACATACAGACCTTTGGAAGAACTTTTGAGACCGATTACAAAGAAATGCAGGAATCGATTCGGCTGGTCCGATCGATTCCGGGCGACATTTATCCCTCTGAAAACGAGTCGTTGAAAATCTCCTATCTGAAGCCGGATACCGGGGAAACCCTCCAGGAAAATTTCGATCTGGTGGTCCTGTCGGTGGGCATGATCCCGCCCGCGGGCCTGGAGGCGCTTTCGAAAACGCTGGAGCTGCGCCTGACCCCGGAGGGTTTCCTGGGTGACGGAAACGGCACTAAACCCGCCGGCGTCTTTCCCGCCGGGGCGGTCACCGGACCCATGACCCTTGCCGAGGCGGCGGCCGGCGGCGCCAGGGCGGCCTGGCAGACGCTGCAATATTTAAAAAGTCCGTAGCGACGGAAAAGGGTTCGAGGGGTCAAGGGTTAAGAGCGAGACCTTTGAAAAATGTTCATTTTTGTTCAAGTTCAAGGAAGGCGAAAATTTTAACCACAGGAATACATTGAGTATTTCGAGGATTAAAATTTGAGCCTGACGCAGAAATTGGGTTTTGCAAAGGCCTCAGAGCATAATCGACTATATCAGGAAGGAAACGGCTCCCCTGTGGAAAAAACAGCACTGATCGTCGGCAGTGGAACGTGTGCGAAAGACCTGGCCGAAACCCTTGCGGCTTCCGGGATTTCCGTCCTGGTGACCGGCGTCGACGGCTGCGCTCTTGCATGGGGGTCGGGCCAGCCCCCCACGGAGGCGTCACCGCGTCTGGAAATCATGGACGGGGCGAAAATCCGATCCGTCAGCGGATCCCCCGGCCGGTTCACGGTGGAATTCGCGGACCAAGACCGCCGCATCCGGCGGCACGTCCAGGACATCCTCATCGCCGAAGATCCGGTCCAGCAGGTCAACGGACCCCTCTATGGACTTACCGAAGGTGCCGGTGTCATCTCTTTTTCCGCTTTCAAATCCATGCTCAACCCGGAATCCGGAAACTCCGAGGCATTCGAATCCCTTTCCAGGGTGGCCTTTTTAACCGGCGCGCTCAATGAAAGTCTTCCCCTTATTGCCCGTGACGTGATGCAGGCTGCGCTGGACCTGCAACAGTCTAAAGGCGTGCAAGCCTATATCTTAACCGGAAACCTCAAGGTGGCCGGCCATGGACTCGAAACCCTTTCCCGAAATGCCAAGGAAGCCGGAGTCATTTTCATCAAAAACACGGAAAGACCGCCGGAAATCGTCCAGGCCGGGGACGGATCGATCACCATCACATACACGGACGAAGTCCTCCGCAGGCCCACCGTCCTCAACCCGGATCTCACCGTCGTGGATGAAACGCCTCTCCCGTCTCCGAGCCTGAAAACCCTCGGCGACCTCCTTGAACTGGAAACCGGCCCGGACGGATTTTTGCAGGCGGACAACATCCATCGGCTCCTGACTTTGACCAACCGGAAGGGCATTCGGGTGGTGGGTCCGGCCCGGGGTGTTTTGTCGCCTGTTTTGATCACGTCGGAAATCACCCATACCGCCTTGTCCCTTTCCTGGACAAAAGACGCCGAGGAGGATGAAAAAAACAAGGCTCGTATTGAAACCGGGAAATGCGTCCGCTGCCTGACCTGTGTCCGAATCTGTCCTTACCGGGCCGTGGTGTTGGCTCCCCGGCCCGTCATCGCCGCGGCGGCGTGTGAAGGGTGCGGCATCTGCGTGGCCGAATGCCCGTGCGAGGCCATCGCCTTTGACACGTTTCCGTCAACGGCGACACCTGCGGCCGTTGAACCGGAATCGGAAGCCGGCGGGAACAGAAGCGGCGCTTCCGCTTTTATCCCGCACGTGACGGTCTTTTGCTGCTCCCGTTCCGCCGTGCCCGCCCGGAACATGGCCCGGGCCATGAACGATGGATTTCCGAAAGGACTTTCTTTCATCGACGTGCCCTGCGCAGGGGCCGTATCCCGATTGCACCTGTTAAACGCCCTGAGCAAC
Source organism: Deltaproteobacteria bacterium (assembly GCA_019309485.1). Lineage (GTDB taxonomy): Bacteria > Desulfobacterota > Desulfobacteria > Desulfobacterales > UBA2156. The sequence goes on from JAFDGC010000026.1 coordinate 26,288, forward strand.
GGCGCCGACGGAGTGCTGGTGGTGGGATGCCATCCGGACAACTGTCATTCGGGAAATGGAACCCTTTTGGCGCGGGAACGTTCAGACGGCATTAAAACGCTTCTTCCCCGTTTGGGGGTTGCATATGAACGGCTGGCCTTTAAAAACCTGGCGGCCAATATGGGGGCGGAATTCTCCCGGATCCTCGAGGCGTTCACGGCGCATTTGGAATCCCTGGGACCCAACCCCATGAAACAAAAAGACAGATGGTGAAATCCATTTGAACGATGAGCCGTCAACGATGGTTCTGGAGTACTCCCCCATGGAAACCCAAAGCATCATCGCGTTGAATACCCTGGAGCACGGCCGGTGCCGGCCCTGGCCTTTTTTGCAGGATTTTTGTCTGACCTGCGGGATTTGTGCCGGCGCATGCCCGGCCTCAGGCGTGGACGGGTTCGACCCGAGAAAACTGGTGCGGATGATCTCCCTGGGGATGGAAGACGAGACGGTGTCGGAACGCTGGCCCTGGATCTGCACCATGTGCGGCAAATGCGCCAACCTCTGCCCCATGGAGATCGACATCCCGGGCCTGGTGCGAAAGATTCGATCCCGTCGCAGGCGCGAAGAGGTCCCCGGCATCCTCCACAAGGGATTGGAAGCGGCCCTGGAAACCGGGAATAACCTCCGGCTTCCCAAAGACGACTATGTCTTCATCCTGGAAGAAATCGCTGCGGAACCGGGATTCGAAGGATTCACGGTGCCCATCGACAAGACCGGCGCGCGGATTCTGACCACCATCCACAATAAACTCGTGAACACCCATACGGAAGACCTGAAACATTGGTGGAAGATCTTTCACGCCGCCGGCGAAGACTGGACGGTGCCCTCCGAAAACTGGGAGGGGACCAACTGGGGGTATTTCACCGGGGACGACGCGGCTATCCGCAAATTTTGGAAAAATTCCGTTTTGTGACCGTGTTCGATCTTCTCATCGAATACATACGGGAAGGAAGAATTCATCTGGACACGTCCCGGTTCAAGGACCGCCGGGCCACTTACCACGACCCCTGCAATTATGGAAGACAGGCCCAGCGCCGCTTCGGGCACGGGTTTTTCGAAGAACCCCGGTGGATTTTAAGTCAATGCATGGACCATTGGCAGGACCTCTATCCGGCCCGCATGAACCAGATCTGCTGTGGCGGGGGCGGAGGAACCCTCAACACCGGGTACAATGAGGAACGCATCTTTTACGCCCGCCGCAAGTTCGACCAGATAAAAACCTCGGGCGCCGACATGCTCGTGGTCCCCTGCCACAGCTGCCACGGTCAGTTCAACGCCGTGAAAAAAGACTACGGCATGGAAAATCTCGAGATCAAATACCTCTGGGAACTCGTGGCGGATTGTTTGGTGGTGGGATAACGCCGGCTTCCAAACGGGGCGATTTCCCGGAAAGCCCCATGCACCCATTAGACATCATTTTTTTCCATCCGGGCCAGCACCTCGATCACGGCCCCGGCGAATTCCGGATCATTGATATCATACGGCAAGAGATCCAATTTAATCTTTTCGTCGAGATGCTGCCGCAAGGCATCTGCGAACCATTTCGGGCCCTCAGGGTCATGTAGAGGGCCGTCCTTGGCGTCAAAGGCGGAAAAGCCGCCCATGGGAATCAGGATGGTTAAAGGACCTTCGGCCGGATTGCAGATATCCGCGATGATCTTCCCCAGGGTTTTCAGCTCTTCCCGGGAAGTCCGGAAAACGGTAATGGCCGCGTTGTGAACATGATAGGGCCGATGGGGGAACCGGGGGCGGGCGGCCTCTAAAGGGCCGCTGACCAGAAAATCGATGTTGCCGGGGACAAGGATTGTCGGGATCCCGTGCCGCAGGGCGGCCTTCCCCCGGTCCGGACCCGCGTCGTAGTCCCCGCCGAAATGATGATCCGCGATCTCATGAAGGGACAAGTCCACCAGGGCCGTCACCTTTTCCTGGGCTAGCATCTCTTCCATGGCCTTTCCGCCGGATCCCACGGTATGGAAAATGACGACTTCCCGGCCTTTGGCTTCCAGAGATTTGCGGATCTGCTGGGCACAGGCTTCCGTGGTGCCCAGAGTGGAGATAAAGACCAGCGGTGTTTCGACGGTTTTTTCTGAAGCGACGTAATTCAGCATCCCAGCCAGGGCCGCAGCCCCGTTTTTCAAAATCCCCCGGGTCACCCGGTTCAGACCGGACAGATCGCAAACCGAGTGGAGCATCAGGATGTCCTTCGTCCCCACAAAAGCCCGGGTGTCCCGGGAGGCCATGGTGGAGATCATCGTTTTGGGAACCCCGACGGGCAAGGCCCGCATCACCGCGGTCCCCAGGGTCGTCCCCATGGAGCCCCCCAAGCCGATGACCCCATGGAACCGGCCCTGTCGATATAACTTTGATGCGATCTTGACTGCGCCTTCGGCCATAACCGCCAGGGCTTTTCCCTCATGCCCGATGGTCCGGACCGCTTCCATAGGCTTCCCGCCGGCCTGCGCCACCTGGATTCGGTCGATATCCACGGGCACCGGGCTTTCCCCCCGGATCCCCGCATCCATGAGCATCACCGTGATCCCGGCCGCCTCGAGGCATGATTTCATGTAAAGGGCTTCGCTCCCCTTGGTATCCATGGTGGCAATCAATAGGGCTTTCGGGGAATGCTTCACGCATGACCTCCCTGGAGAAAATGAGTATCAAAACAGTTCGCATTTAGGACGAGGCGGCTTCATATCCAAGATACGCAGCCCCCCGGAAAGATGTTCCGCCGCCCCCGGGTATCGGTCTCCGATAGCATCCCAATGCCGGTGTGACAAGACTTTTCGCCCCACAACGTCACCGATTACAACTCCGACGTGCAATGGGGGCAGCGCGTGGCTTTGACGGGAATGCTGGAATAGCAACGGGGGCATTCTTTCTCACTTGATCCGGCCGGGGTGAGGGTGTAACCGTTTGAAACGACACGCTGGCACCCGTCCCATTTCCTCGAGGGGAAGAAGAAACACGGGTTGTTTGACTCTATATAGAAATTCCACCATTGGACTTTTTTAAACCAAGCGGCGACAAGGAGAAAAAGGTATGACCCCAAACGTTTTGGTTCCCATTGCCGACGGCAGCGAGGAGATCGAGGCGGCCTGCATCATCGACGTGTTGCGCCGGGCCGGTGCCGCCGTCACCGTGGCATCGGTGGCCCGCCTCACCGTTATATTTTCCCGAAAAGTGAAATGGGTTGCGGATTGCACCATAGGCGCCTGTGTGGACCGAAAGTGGGATCTCATCGCCCTTCCCGGGGGCATGCCGGGGGCCGAGCACCTGCGCGATTCGACCCCACTCATCGCACTCCTTGACAGACAAAAAAAGGAAGGAAAATACTACGCGGCCATCTGCGCCGCGCCGGCGGTGGTCCTGAAACCCCATGGGCTCCTGCCGGAAGGCCCGGCCACGGCCCACCCGGCCTTCGTGGAACGCATGGAACCCCACGGCATCGACGATGCACCGGTGGTGGTCCACGGGAACTGCATCACCAGCCGGGGTCCCGGAACCGCCATCGCCTTCGCCCTCAAGCTCGTGGAGCTTTTATGGGACCGCTCCCACGCCCTTGCCGTCGCCGAACCCATGGTGCTGCTGCATCCCCTGGCCTAACGGGGTTCAGGCGGATTTTTCCAATGTCTTGAGGGCCGATTCGACGGCCTCTTTTTTTCGGGAGTCGGTCAGCATTCCCTTGGCCCGCTGGAGGTGAAAGCGGGCGCTCGCCGCATTTCCGGTTTTGTAAAAATGCATCCCCAGATAAAAATGGACCAGGTCTGCACGCCCTTTTTTCTGGTAAATCTCGCCCAAAAAGTAATCGAGTTGGGGATAATCCCGGTATTTTTCGGCTAATTGAAGGAAGGTCTCCTCCGCGGCATCGACCCGTCCCAGGGCGATTTGGGTTCTGCCCAGGTAAAAAAGGCCTTCCACGTTCGGGGAAGGGGCATCGGCGATGCTTGAAAGGGCGGCAAGAGCCTCTTCCAAGTTCCCCTGGAGAAAGAGAATTTTTCCCATCTCGGCCAATAAATTCCGGTTAAAGGCGCTGTGGGACAATGCGGTTCGAATATGGGAAAGGGCCTCTGCGTACCGGTTTTCCCGGGATAAGACAAGTGCGATTCCGTAGTGGGCCATGGGATCGTCGGGGTTCTTGGAAAGCATCCCGTTAAACTTCCGCAACGCTGCCTCCTGGTCCCCGTAAAGGGCCGTCAATCGTGTATGGGCGGTTTCAAAGAGGCTCGGATCCGCCGGGGACGGTGTTTTCGGCGTATGGTTCTCGATATAGGCATCGATGTATACCATTCGGTCCGCGGATGCCGGATGGGTGGAAAGGTAGTCGGGGACCTGGTCCGTTCCGAACCATTGCTTGCTCCGGATCTTTTGGAGCACGGTCAAAAGCCCCTTCCCGTCGTATCCCGCATCATACAGATACTGCATCCCGATCTGATCGGCCTGCATTTCGTCTTCCCGGCTGAAGGCCAGGGCCGCGGATTGAGCTGCAGCGGCTGATCCGATGGAAAGGGCCTTTCCTGCAGCGGACGCGCCTCCCGCCCCCAAAAAGATCCCCGCAACCATCCCGGCCATGGCCGCGATTCCGATCTTTTTGGCGCGCTCGATCTTTTCGGAGATGTGCCGGCACTGGACATGGGCGATTTCGTGGGCGAGGATCCCGGCCAATTCCGACTCCTTGTCCATGGCTTCCAGGAGCCCGCTGTTGATAAATATATGTCCGGCCGGTCCGGCAAAGGCATTGTAAACCTCTTCTTTCACCACATAAAATCGAAAGGAAAAGGGGGGTTCGGGCATCACGGAGACGATCCGTTGCCCCACTTTGTTGACATAAGATAGGATCGCGCACCGGCCGCCGAAAGCAGCAGCACCGCCAAAAGGATTGACGCGATTTTTTGAGTCAGATTCACCGGTTTCGGCATCTTCAATCCGCTTTTCAACGGTTTCGAACTATGGTACAAGTCGATTATGTCACAGATCCTATGCATTGCCAACCAGAAAGGGGGGGTGGGAAAGACCACCACCGCCGTCAACCTGTCCGCGGCCCTGGCGGTCTCGGAGAAGAAGATCCTTCTGGTGGACTGTGATCCCCAGGCCAATGCCACCACGGGGGTGGGCATCGATAAAGCATCCCTGGAGCGGACCCTGTATCACGGACTCATCCAAAACAACGGGGTCCAAGACCTCATCGTGGATACCCAAATCCAAACCCTCAAAGTCATCCCCTCCCGGGTGGATCTCATCGGATTCGAAGTGGAAATGATGGACGTCCCCCGCCGTGAAACGATCCTGAAAGGGCTCATTCATGGGTTACGGGGCGATTTCGATTACATCATCCTGGACTGCCCGCCGGCTCTGGGCCTGTTGACCCTCAACGCCATGACCGCCGCTGATGCCCTGATCATTCCCCTTCAATGCGAGTTTTACGCGCTTGAGGGTTTGGGACAACTCCTTCAAACCATCAAGCGGGTCCGGGAGCGCTTGAACCCGGAGCTGAAGATCGCCGGCATCCTCTTGACCATGTTCGACACCCGGACCAATCTTTCCCATCAGGTGGCCGAAAATGCCGCCAAGTATTTCAAGTCGCTGCTGTTCAAGACCCGGATCCCGAGAAATGTCCGCCTGGGAGAGGCCCCCAGCTTCGGAAAGCCGATCCTGTTGTACGACGCGGCCTCCCCGGGTGCCGCCGGCTACTTTGCGCTGGCAAAAGAAATCCTGAACCACAAAACCTGAAAGGCGCCATGAAAGCACAAAACCAACCGAAAAAAGCCGAGTCCGGGAAAAAAAGAACCCATAAAGTCGCCCTGGGACGGGGGCTCGACGCCCTTTTCCCGGAAATGATGGAAACGGAAACAGACAAGAAAGGGTACTTCTTTTGCGATATGGATCTGATCCATCCCAACCGGTTTCAGCCCCGGGTGCTTTTTTCGGAAGCCGAGCTGGAAGAATTGTCTCATTCCATCAAGGAAAAGGGGGTCATCCAGCCCATCCTGGTCCGGAAAGACGAAACCGGATACGAGATCGTGGCCGGGGAAAGACGGTTTAGGGCGGCCAAAATGGCCGGTTTGACCCGAATTCCGGCCATCGTCCGATCCATGGAGGATGACGAACTCCTGGAAATGTCCATCGTGGAAAACATCCAGCGGGAAAACCTCAACCCGGTGGAAGAAGCCGAAGCCTATCACCGCCTCATGGCCCAATTCGGTCTGACCCAGGAACAGGTGTCCGAACGGGTGGGGAAGAACCGATCCACCGTGGCCAATTTCCTGCGGCTCCGCATCCTCCCCGATGAGGTCAAAACCCATATTTTAAAAGGGGAATTGAGCATGGGGCACGCCCGGGCCCTTTTGGGGGCGGACACGCCGACCCGCCAGATTGCCGCCTGCCGGCAGGTGCTGGCGAAAAAGCTTTCGGTCCGGCAAACCGAGGTTTTGGTCAAGCGGATGAAGGCGGTCCCCGTATCCAAAAAGCTCTCCTCCCCGGAATCGGAAGATCCGTATTTCTCGGACCTTTCCGATGCCCTTTCCCGGCAATTCGGAACCCGGGTACAGATCAAACGGAAGGGACAGGCCGGAAAGATCGAAATCGAGTTTTACAACGATGATGACCTGGACCGGCTTTTGGGCTTGCTCAAATCTTGATGGCTTCGTAAAAAGGCCACCTGCGGCGTTGCGCGGCATCCTTCGTCATTGCGGCGTATCTGTAAGTACGCCTCATTCCTCAGGATTTGCGCGCCTTGCATCTGGCGCTTTTTACTTTGCCATCCCAGATAGGGTTTTTTACGATTTCAAAAATCTTCGTCAATATGAAAAAAATCAAGTTGTTACAAACTTCCGGCCTGAAAAGCACCCCTTTTACAAGCCTCTTTGGAGGATCTTTGTTTTCGTATGGCCCTTCACATTCTCATCGACGGATATAACCTGATCAAAAGCGACGCCGTGGCCGGGGTTCAAGACACAGCGGATCTGCAACTGCAACGGGAAGCCCTTGTCCGGAGACTGAAGGTGTACAACCGCCGGAAACATCATCCCATTACCGTTATTTTCGACGGGACCCATGCCTCCGGCCCATTGCATCGAAAAGAACGCATCGGCGGCATCGAAGTCCGCTTTTCGCCCCGCGGCCAGACCGCGGATACGCTCATCAAGCACATGGCCGCCCGGCAACGGGAGCGGGCCCTGGTGGTCACCGACGACAAAGAGATTGCCCGCTTCGCCCGGTTAAGGGGATCCACCGTTGTGTCTTGCCGGGAGTTCGGGGAAAAAATGACGCATGTCCAAATGATGGATCCGGAGGCGTCGGATCCCGAGGAAAGCGTAAAAAACGGCTGGACGCCTACTACCCGGAAAAAAGGGCCCAGCAAGCGCCTTTCGAAAAAGGCGCGGAAAGCGCACTTAAAAATCAAAAAACTATAAAGGATGTTTCAAAGATGAAACGGATCTGTGTCATCGACGGTCAGGGCGGGGGCATCGGGAGCGCCGTTATCAAGAAGCTCAAAGAAATTTTTGAAGAGCGCATCGAAATCATCGCCCTGGGCACTAATGCCATCGCCACCTCCCAGATGCTCAAGGCCCGGGCCAACCGCGGGGCGTCCGGGGAAAACGCCATTGTCCAGACCGTCAAAACGGCGGATGTGATCATCGGAACCATCGGCATCCTCATGGCCAACGCCATGATGGGGGAAGTCACCCCTGCCATGGCGGCGGCCGTGGCGGACAGCCCGGCTCGGAAAATCCTGATCCCCCTCTCCCAGGAGCCGGTGGAAGTGGTGGGAACCCCCCGGGCGCCCTTGCCTCATTTAATCGAAGAACTGGTTTGTGAAACCCTCAAACCCTTCATCAATGCTAAATAGAAAGGAATGTGTCATGTGTGAAGCCAACGCCTACCTGGTTTCGGAAAACGAAAAAACGCTCATTATGGAAGCCGTGGATACGGTGGAACCGGAAGGGGACGGATTGAAGCTGGTCAACATCTTCGGGGAACAAAAGTTCGTGAAGGCCCGCATTCATTCCCTGGCCCTGGTGGACCACAATGTCTACCTGACGCCCGAAACCAAATAGTCGATGGGCGGTGTGAAAGCGGTCGTTCGTTGGGAGAAACGCCGGGTGAGACTCGTTCGGCAGTCGCTTGAACCCTTGGACACTTGAATCCTCGACCCCTTTAAAAAATGAAAATCGTCATCGCAAAAACCGCCGGATTCTGCATGGGTGTCCGCAGGGCCGTGGAACTCGTTTTGGATCTGCCCAAAAAATATCCGGAACCCATTTATACGTACGGGCCGCTCATACACAATCCCCAGGTCCTAGCCCTGCTGGAAGAAAAAAGGATCTATGCCCTGAAAGAAATTCCGGAAAAAGGATCCGGAACCGTCCTGATCCGCGCTCACGGGGTTCCGCCGGAAGTCAAAAAACGGCTCCAGGCATCGGGTCTGGTGGTGGTGGATGCCACCTGCCCCCGCGTGATCAAAGTGCAAACCATCATCCGCAAGTATGCCCGGCAAGGGTATGCCTGCATTATTATCGGAGACAGGGATCATCCCGAGGTCGTGGGCTTGCTGGGATACGCCGGAACCCAAGGGGTTGTGGCGGCGGATCTGAAGGCGCTTTCGGACCTGCCCCGCTTCGAACAGGCCATCGTCGTGGCCCAGACCACCCAGAACATCGAGCTTTTCGAAAACGCGCACCGCTGGGTGAATGAATATTTCCCGCATTACAAGGTTTTCAACACCATCTGTGATTCCACGGAGAATCGCCAAACAGAAGTCAGCCGCCTGGCCGAAGCCGTGGATGCAGTGGTGGTGGTGGGAGGAAAAAACAGCGGCAACACCCAGCGACTCCTTGAAATCGCCCAGGGGAAAGGGAAAACAGCCTTTCATGTGGAAACCGAGGCCGAACTGGATGACGCCCTGGTCGGGGCGCAGCGGGTGGGGATCACGGCGGGCGCATCCACGCCCAACTGGGTGCTGAGACGAGTTTACCGGGGAGTGCAGACACTCCCGTTTCGAAAAGGGAAAGGGTGGCGGCGCTGGTGGTTCACCCTGGAGCGGACCCTTTTGCTCACCAGCACCTATTTAGCCCTCGGGGCCGGGGCCACATGCTATGCCAGCGCCCGGCTTCAAAACATTTCCATCCATTTTCCCCACATCCTCATCGCCGCTTTATACGTGCAGTCAATGCACATCCTGAACAACTTGATCGGCAGAAAAGCGGATCGGTACAACGAGCCAGATCGTGCTTCCTTTTATGACGGCCACAAGGGATTTCTTTCCTTGCTGGCGGTTCTTGCCGGCGGCGCCGGCCTCCTGGCGGCGTATACGCTGGGTACGCTGCCGTTTTTGGTGCTGTTTGCCATGAGCCTTACGGGGCTTTCCTACAACCTGAATATCCTTCCGGCAGGCATCGGAACAGGGAAATACCGCCGCATTCGGGATATACCCGGATCCAAGACCGTCCTGATCGCCCTGGCCTGGGGGATCGTGACGTCGGTCTTCCCTGCACTGACGGCCGGGGCAAAATTCACGGCGGGGAGTATTGCCGCCGTTGCGTGGGCCTCCGGCCTGGTCTTCATCCGTACCGCCTTCTTCGACATTTTAGACATGCAAGGGGACCGCATCGTGGGCAAAGAAACCCTGCCCATTCTTATCGGGGAAAAAAAGACGATGAACCTGTTGAAAGGAATGTTGATCATCATCATGGCGCTCCTTTCAGGATCCGCCGCCTTAAGGGTCTTGACGTCCCTGGGATATCTTCTTTTGCTCCCCGCGGCTTCCCTTTTCGTCGTCATGATGACCCACGAAAAGGGGCACATGCTCCCCGGAATCCGTCTCGAATTTCTGGTGGACACGCACTTCATCATGGGGGGGTTCCTGGCGGGAATATGGGCACTGGGTACCGGATAACGCCGGAGCCGGAACCCGGCTTCAAAGAAACGGGGGCTCCACACCCTTGATCAGGCGCCGGAGGTTATCCTTGTGTCGGATCCAAATCAGGGCCCCCGAAAGGGCGGCAAACCCCGTGAATACGGGGGAATGGGTGGCTTCCCAGATCACCGCCGGCCCCGAAAACGCCGCCGCCAGGGATGCCAGGGAGACCCGGTTGAAATAGCAAAGCGTCATGGCAAAGACCATCACGAGAATCAAAAGGGCCGGCGGCGAAAGGGCCCCGAAGCACCCTGCCACGGTGGCCACGCCTTTCCCGCCGCCTTTAAACCGGGTGAAAAGGGGAAAGAGATGCCCGAAGACCGCCAGAAGGGCGATGCAGACCATGTATGTCTCGCGCCAGGGACCCGGTGTCTCGAAAAGCCTTCCGGCAAAAGCCACGGGGAGCGCCCCCTTGGCCGTGTCTCCCAGAAGCGTCAGGAGCCCCAAAAAGCGTCCGGCGGTCCGGCTCACGTTGGTGGCGCCGATGTTCCCGCTTCCCGCCCGGGTGATTTTTACCGGGGAAAAGGCCCGGGTCAACAGCATGCCCCACGGAATCGAACCCGTCAAAAAGGCCAGAAGCGGCAATAAAAGGAGCCCAACGTCTCGTGACATGGCAGGATTGATGTCCTTTTACGGCAAAAAGCCGCCCGGCGGATGTAAACGTCGGCCGATTTCGGGGCGGCTTCCATGAAACCCGTCATCGTGCCCATCGAAGAGGTCCTGGACCTGCACACTTTCCGGCCCGAAGAAGTCGGCGTGCTTCTGGACGACTATTTTTCCGAATGCCTGAAAACCGGTATGCTCACCGTTCGGATCATTCACGGCAAAGGAAAGGGCATCCTGAAGCAGCGGGTGTTGCGCTACCTGGAAAAGGATCCCCGGGTGATCGCTTACCGGGACGCGGATCCCGGGGCCGGGGGATGGGGCGCCACCCTCGTCCGGTTGAAACCCACATAGAAGGATGCGACGCTTCAATCCTCCTGCAGCTCCTTCAGTTCCGCGTAGTAATCGAGGGCTTCCGGGTTTCTCAAGGCATCCTTGTTCAGGACCGGCTGTCCGTGGATCGTCTTTTTCACCGCCAGTTCCACTTTTTTCATGTTCAGGGTGTAGGGGATATCCGGCACCTCCAGAATTTTCGCCGGAACATGACGGGGAGAGGCGTTGGCCCGGATGGTCTGGCGGATCTTTTCCTTAAGCGTATCCGTCAGGGTGTACTCGGGCGCTATCTTGACGAATAAAATCACCCGCACATCGTTTTTCCAGTTGTGCCCCACCACAAGGCTGTCTTCGATTTCTTCCAGCTGTTCCACCTGACGATAGATTTCGGCGGTGCCGATGCGCACCCCGCCGGGATTGAGGGTGGCGTCGGATCGTCCGTAGATGACCACCCCCCCGTGCTCTGTGATCTCGATATAGTCCCCGTGGCGCCATACGCCGGGAAATACATCGAAATAGGCGCGGTGGTACTTTTTTCCGTCCGGATCGTCCCAGAAATAGATGGGCATGGAAGGAAAAGCCGCCGTGCAGACCAGTTCCCCCTGGCGTCCGATCACCGGTTTTCCCGTTTCATCAAAGGCCTCCACTTTCATGCCCAATCCCCGGCACTGGAGTTCCCCTGCATAAACAGGCCCCATGGGATTCCCCAGGGCGAAACATCCATTCAAGTCGGTACCGCCCGAGATGGACGCCAACTGCAGGTCCGTCTTGATATCCCGGTAAACAAACTCGAAGCCCTCCACGGAAAGAGGGGAGCCGGTGGAAAGGATCGCCCGCAGGGGGGAAAGATCGTATTCCTCCTTCGGTTTCACCCCGGCGTTCTGGAGGGCGGAAAGGTATCCGGCGCTGGTCCCGAAGACCGTGATCTTTTCCTCCTGGGCCATCTCCCACAGGGCGCCCGGGTGCGGGTGGAAGGGATTCCCGTCAAAAAGGACCAGTGCCGCCCCCTGGGAAAGGGAACTGGTGAGCCAGTTCCACATCATCCACCCGCAGGTGGTGAAATAAAAAATGGTGTCTTCGCGCTTCAAATCCGTATGCAGCATCAACTCCTTGACGTGCTGCACCAGGATGCCGGCAGCGCTTTGGACCATGCACTTGGGAAGCCCCGTGGTCCCGGAAGAATACATGATATACAGGGGATGCCCGGCGGGAAGCGGCTCGAAGACAATATCCAGGTGGTCTTTTCCGGATTTGAAATCGGCGTAATGTATGCTTTTGGGGACATGGGCGATTTCCGGGTGCTCCCGGGTATACGGCACCACGACGACCTTTTCAACGGATGAAAGCGATTTTAAAATATCCGCGATGCGCCCCAGGGAATCGATGCGCTTTCCTTTGAAAAAATAGCCGTCGGCAGTGAAGAGCGCCCGGGGCTTTATCTGTCCGAACCGATCCAAAACCCCTTTGATGCCGAAATCGGGGGAACAGGAAGACCAGACCGCCCCCAGGCTGACGGCGGCGAGCATGGCGATGATGGCCTGGGGCATGTTGGGCATGAATCCCACCACCCGATCCCCCGGCGTGATTCCCGCCTCCTTCAGACTATGGGCCACCCGGGCCACCTCATCGAAAAGCTGCGCGTAGGTCATCTTCACGGAAGGCCGTCCTTCCCCCTTGAAGATCAGGGCGGTCCGATCATCACGATATCGCAAGAGATTCTCGGCAAAGTTGAGGCGGGCACCGGAAAACCACTCGGCGCCGGGCATCTTGGTAACATCGTCCACCACCCGATCGTAGGGTTTGGGGGCAATGATGTCGGCGAATTCCCACAAACTCGCCCAAAAATCCGGGATGGCATCGACGGACCAGTGATACAGGGCGTCGTAATCCTGAAAATCGCGGCCAAACCGCTCATTGACAAACTGCATGAAGCTATACATGGCGCTGGCTTTCACCCGGTCTTCGCCCGGTCTCCACAGCAGCTTCCCCATGGGCCTTCCCTCCCTTTCTTCTGTTCGCCGTTTTGAAAACAGGATCTCTTGGTATGCTTTGTCGTGGGACTATAAAAAGGCACACCCTGAAAAGTCAAATGAAAAGCCGGTATGCCTTACCCTTGCAGGCCTCCGCCGGCAAGGGGCTGAATCGACAGGTTCCGGATGCCGCAATCCCTTTAATCTCCGTCGGTTCGGGCTCCCAGGCGATTCAGAAAAAAAGGGCCCAAAGCACATCCACCGGCCATCACCACGAATCCCAACCCCCAGGCCAGGACCCGTCCGTTGAAAAGATCCAGGACCGGGCCGATGGAAAGGGGTCCGAGAAAGGCGGCCCCGAACCCCAACGTGGAGTGGACGGCCAAAGTGGCACCCCGGTAGCCTCTGGGCGCCGCACTGACGGCACCGGCGGTGAGGGATGCGGAATCGGCGGTGACCGTGATGCCGTAAAGGGTCACCAGGAAAACCACCAGGAGATAGGGCATGGCGGCAGTGAAACCGATACTTGCGCCGAGGAGTGCGGAGGCGATCATCACGGCCTGAATCACCTTCGGTCGCCCGAATCGTCGCGCCAATTCGTTTCCGCCGATGGAAGCGGGAAGACCGATCAGGTTGACCCAGAAAGCCACCTGGGTGGGACTGATGACCCAGGCGCCGGGAGGCTGCAGCCGGAGGGAAAAGACCAGGAAGGCCACAATCCAGGACCGCAGAGAAAACAGCTCCCACATATGGGCCGCATACGCCAGCACGTACGCCATGGTCCGGCGGGAACGGAAGACGATCTTGAAGCCCTGGAAGATATCCCCTTCGCCGGGTCCACCGGTCTTGGCGGCAGGGACATAAACCAAAAGGATCCCCAGGGCCGGCGCGGTGATCAGCGCGGCCGCGGCAAAGGCGGTGCGCCATCCAAAAGCGGCGCTGACTTCACCGGCCATCAGGTAGGACAGGCTCGCGCCGATGCTGAAACTGGCGGTGTAAAAGGAGACAAAACGACTCTGAAGCCGGCCTTCCGTGTGATCGCTGACCACCTTGAGGCCCGGCATGTAGATGCCGGCCAGGCTGATGCCGGCGAAAAACCGAAACAACAGAGCCGACCAGAAGCCTGAAGCCAGCGCGGCATACCCCGCTGCCGTCAGAATTCCGAGAAACACGCCTGCCCCCATAATTTTACGGGCGTCGAACCGATCCGTGATCCCGGCCAGAACCGGCACCGACAGCATATACCCCCCGTAGTAGGCGGCGCTGATCCATCCGGCCTGGGTATGGCTCAGATTCCAGATGCGCTGAAAATCAGGGAGGAGAGCGGGAAAAGTTGCAATGGAAGAAAGGCCGAGGATCTCCGCCAGGCATACCAGGAGGGTCAGGCGGTAGGGGGACTCGGTTTCCATGGACCGCTTCATTACCGGGAAACGGTCCGACAGGCAAGATGAAAACCGGTGGGGCCCCTCACGAACCGCGGAAAGGGTTGATCAAAAGGACCGGCACGGGGCAGTCCTGGGAGACCCGTCGGGCCACGGAACCGAAGAGCATCCGGTCGAGTCCTTTTCTCCCGTGGGTCCCCATGATGACCAGATCCACCTCGTGGGTTTCCACATGGTTGAGGATCTCGTCCGAACAGTGTCCCGTGACCACCTCCACGGTCACATTTTTCATTTCCGGGAAATGGGTCTGCCGGAAGGCTTCCATCTGCATTAGAGCCCCCTCGGCGATCTCCTTTTCAAACTGATCCATGGCCGGGTGCGGAATATAGCTGGTTTCAAAATATTCGAACCGCCGGGCCACATGCAGCAAGTCAATTCCGGCCATAAACTTTTGGGCCATGGTGATGACATACGGTACCACTTTGATGGAGGCTTCGGAAAGGTCCACGGGAAAAAGAATCGTTTTGAAATCTTTCATTTTTATCCTCCTTTTGTGGAGCCCCGCGCCCTGAAGGGCGGGGCTTGCGGGAAGCGTTCCGGTCAAGGTTTTTTCTTTCCACGCTTCAGTTTTGCCGCCTCCTTGAAACAGGATTCCCGGAAATCACATTTAAACTGGTCGCAATATTCCTCTACCCTGGCAAAACAATCGAAATTGCCTTGCTTGATCTGGATTTCCTGCACCAGGGCCACCTTTGTTTTACCGAAGGATCGAATGTTTAAGCCTTTGGCCGTCTTTCGGATTTCGGCCATATTCATGGTATGCTCCTTTGTTTGATGGGTTCCTATGTTTATTCTACGGACCGGGACGCTAAATTGCAAATCATTTCCTCCGAAAAAGACCCGGATTGTCCTTGCGCCTTGGGGGCAAATATGTCATCGGAGGAACAAGGAAAACGCGATTGTGATAGAATCGTAACAAGGGAGAAACCGATGCCTGACATCATCGACTTAAGATCGGATACGCTGACACTCCCCACACCGACGACGTCTTTGGCGAGGACCCCACGGTGAACCGTCTGGAGGAAACGGCCGCATCGAGAATGGGAAAAGAGGCCGCCCTTTTTGTAGCTTCCGGTACAATGGCCAACATCGTCTCCGAGATGGTCCACTGCGGCAGGGGTGATGAAATGATCCTGGGGGACCAGGCCCATATCTTCTGTTACGAGCAGGGGGGTTCGGCGGCGTTGGGGGGGATTCATCCTCGGACGGTGAAAAACCAGCCCGACGGAACACTGGCCCTGGAAGACATCGAAGCGGCCATTCGCCCCGACAACGTCCATTTTCCGAAAACCCGTTTGATCGTGTTGGAAAATACCCACAACCGCTGCGACGGGATGCCACTGGATTCCCGTTACATGGATGCCGTGTCCGCGTTGGCCCGGCGCTTTGATTTGAAACTCCACGTGGACGGGGCAAGGATTTTCAATGCCGCCGTCGCCTTGAAGTGCGACGTGAAGGACTTGACCGCGGCCGCCGATTCGGTATCCTTTTGCCTGAGCAAAGGATTGGGCGCTCCGGCAGGCTCTCTGGTCTGCGGATCAAGAGACTTCATCGCGCAGGCCCAACGGGTCCGGAAAGTGTTGGGGGGCGGGATGCGGCAGGTGGGTGTCCTGGCCGCGGC
>JAFDGC010000081.1 GCA_019309485.1 Deltaproteobacteria bacterium
TCATCAGGTCTTTTCGTTTCTGGCGTTTTAATTTGGCCAGGGCATACCGGTTCAGGTACTGCTCCAGGATTTCACATCCGGCCGCCGCATTATAGTGAATATTCCACATGAGCCGTTGGATCTGGTAGATCCCGCGCCAGACCCGGCGGTTAATCTGCATGAGTCCCACGGAGGAGTTGTTGTAGGAGATGAGATAGGTGATCTTTCCTTTTTTCACGACAAACTGCCGGAAACAACTCTCCTGCCAGGCCGTGGACACCACCAGGCGCTGGTAAAAATCGTGGTAGGCCCGATGCAGCGCGCTTTTTTTCAAAAGCGCCGCGGCGGCATGGTTCAAAAGGCGGTTCACCCGGCGGATGTAGGGTTCCGGATCTTCGTTTGGCGGGAGCCAATCCGCGGGGTTTGAGGCTTTGGGAATCCCCTTTCGGGTTTCGGCCCAGGCTCGGGTTCCTGTAAAAAAGCTTGTAAGAACGTTCATCCGCGGCATTGACGGGACAAAACCGGAATTTTCTTTTTCCAAAAGCGGCGCCGTGTCCTCGAAAGATTCCGTCCCTTCGGTTTCGTCGTAGGAAAGAGTCGTCTCGAGCCCGAGGATTTGTCGGAGTTCCGGGTGCAGGCGAATATCATACTCCAAAAGGATCGGTTTTTCCCGGCTGATGAGCCGCCCCAGGCGGATGAGGCCTTCCCGGCTGATTTCGATGCCGAAGGCGGGACCGATGCGATCCAGGGCCGTTAATGCGTCGGCGGCGGTGAAAAAGGCCAGGTACCCAAGCGTAAAGCGGGAGGACTCCGCCCCCAGGTGGTCCCGAAACACCGGGGAAAGCCGGGTCCATGCATCCATGAACTGTTCCCGCACGATGTCTTTTTCCACGGTCCGGGCGTTTAATTCCGTGGAGAACCGATACCGGGTGTCGAGGAGGGTCTCGAAAATGGTTTGACGATCCGCTTCCGTCAGGGGTTTTTCCGCCAGGGACAGGAGCATATGGACCAAAAACGCATCCCAGGTTTCCCAGGATTCGATGATCTGTTCGAGGTCTTCTTCGGATACGGGGGCGGGTTCTTCTTCCATTTCGATGTCAAAAACGGCTTCCACATCCGCCAGGATGTCGATGCGTATGGCATCGGGCGTCAAGTGCATTTTGCCGAACCGGAGGCTTTCCAGCATGGATTCGACCCGGCCCGTGAGCCCTTCCGGCGACACGGCGGCGATGAATGATTTCAGTTCATCAAGGGGGAGGGAAAGATCCACGGTGATCCCGTCGATGTAATCGTAAATATGGGTCTTGATCAGATCCCAGACGATCTGGGTGACGGCCTGGGGCCGGTGATTTTGGTCATATACCGCGGAATCTTTGGTGTGAAAGGTGAGCCGATCGTTTTGAGGGTCCAGCCGGGGTTCCACCAGGAGGACCACATAGCCGGTCCATTCCACGGGCATCAGGCAGGCGTCCCGGAAGGGGGCGCCGGTTTGAATCAACACCCGGGTTTCGCACCTCAGAAGGCCGCCTGCTTCCGAAAAGACCGGATCGGACACCCGGATGAAATTGCAGCCATCTCCTTCGTCCAACACCACGGCGCTTTTGCCGGGGCCGGTGAAGGCATGATGCACCACCAGGGATTTGAGCAGAGGATAATCGACGGTCAGGGGCAGGGTGACGGTTTTGAATTGGGCCGAAAAGATAGACGTAGGCCGGAAGCCTGAGGGCGCCCTTGAGGGCGTTGAAGGGGGCAAGCACTTCCGCTTTGGACTCCCGGCGTTGAAGGGGGGAAAAATACAGGGTTCCTTTGCTGTTGAATCGATCGAGGGCGTTTTGAACCCCGTCCAGTATCGACGGCAGGTGGTCCGCCGGAAGATCTTTTCCCAAGACGAAATTGGCGGTGACCTCGATGTGGGGATACCGTCGATTCACGTCGAGCATGCGCAGGAACGCCTCCCGGATCCGGGGGGCGGCCACGGGTTTTTTCAGGTGCGCGAGGGTGTGTGCATCCATGGATTCGAGGCCGAGATTGATGAACGTGCGGTACGGAAGCCGGTTGAGCACTTCAAACAGGGATTCCTCGGCGCCGAGCATGGCATCGACGCTGCCGAAAAAAAACAGATACGCATCCTTCATGTGGGATCGCTCCAGCTCGAAGATTTCATAGGCTTTTTCGGCGGCGAAGGTCAAAAGGTTTTTTCCGGCCAAAAGGGCGTCGTGCTGTCCGAAAAAAACGGCGTTGTAATTGGGAAGGTCTTGCCCCAGAAAGGCTTTCATCTGTGCCATCTGTTCCAAAACGGCGTCCCGGTTCAACGGCCCAAAGGGATGCCGGGTTTTGAAGCGGCAGAACCCGCAATGGTACAGGCACCCCCGGGCAATGACCGCCGGAATGACCGCATAATCCACGTGGCGGGTGTCCGGGGGAAGAATGGTGATCTTTTCCCCGAGAATCCGGTGAAGCTGCCCGGCCCGGTGCTTCCGTTTTGAAGCATCCATCCGGGCGGCCCGGCAAAAAAAGGATTTCACGGGTTCGGGGAGGGGCCGCCGGCTCAATGTGCCGAGCATTTCCAGCAGGGGATCCAGGTCATTAAGCGCCTGTTTCACCGCAGGTATCGTGAACGGGTCGTGGGTGAAAAAGGGCGATTTATCGTAGCTTAAGCAGGGGAAATAATATTCCCCGGTAAGGTCGAAGACATCGTTGTAGCTTCCCACGGAATAGTAGATCCAGTCGTCTCCCGGGGTGCGCTTGAGCCATTCGGCGGGATGGGGCCAATCCCGGTGATGGCCCTGCAGGTATTTGACCTCGGCGTTGAGGTTGAACTGGACCAGATAGTCAGGGCTTCGGACTTCGTGGTACCGGCCGTGGCGCATGGGAACACTGAGCTTTAAATATTCGCGGGCCCCGGCACGGTCCAAAAAGAGATGCAGGTCATCGACGGTGAAGGCGGTCATGGGCGCGTTTCCACGGATCGTCCCTTTTCCCCGGCGCTGACCGGCCGCCCGAAGCGCCCGGGTCAGTCGTCATACGGTGGTCGACCGTTGAGGATCGATTCCAGATCTTCCAGGCGGCGGATGTAGTGGTGGGCCGCAAGTTCCGCGTTCTTATAGGCGACGAAGACAACGCCGGCTTGTCGGGCGGCCTCGGCGTCCACGATGGAATCTCCCACATAGACTGCCTCCTGGGGGGCGGCCTGAAAATGGTGCAGGATTTTTTGCAGCGGTTCGGGATGGGGTTTGGGATGGTCCACCTCCCGTGCGCTGATCACCAGGTCGAAATGGGGGGTCAATCCGTGCACCCTCATGACGGCGTCCATGGTATCGGTCCGGTTGGTGGCGATGGCCGTTTTGTATCGGGGCTTGAGCCGGGTAAGAAGGGGGATCAGGCCCGGTTCCATTTCCATTTTACGGACAAAGGGAGAATAATCCATCTGCCTCCGGAAGCGTTCCGCCGCTTCGAACCGGGCCGGGTCGGGGAAGAGATAGCGTATGGATTCCGCCACGGTGTGCATGTGTACAAAGGCGAACTGCTCCTGAGTGAGTTCCGGTTTCCCCATATGCCGCAATACGCTGTTGTAATAGGCGTGGTTGGCCCGGTCCGTATTGAAGAGAACCCCGTCGCAGTCAAAGGCCACCACCTTGATGATACTCATTGGACTGTTTCTTTTTTCTCGGGCAACGGGGCGGCCAGTTCGCCATAGACCCAGATTTTGATTTCCGGTCGCTGATCCATATTGGTGGGGAGCGTGATGACCTCGTGGTAATTCCCCTGGGTGCCCCGGGTATTGATGACCGTCAACAGATATTCCTCGGTGGTTTCATTTTTAATCTTTTCCAGGGAGTAGGCGATATTTTTCCCCTTGGCGTCGGAGATTTCCGGCAAGGTGAAGGGGTACTTTTTTTCGGGGATAATCCGGACAACCCCCTTGATGGGAAAACCGGCCGGCCCGCGCAAAAGGATCCGGGCCGGGCTGATGGAGGCGAACTTTTCCACCCGGCCTTCCACGGTGAAGGGGATATAGGATCGCTGGGCGTCATTGGTGGAGACCACGGCTCTTTTGGAAATGCGTCTTCCGCCGTAGCCGTGGGTATTGACTTTTATAGTAATGTGTCCCTCGCCGCCGGGAGGGATCCGTCTCGAATACGAGACCGCCGCGCACCCTCAGTCGGTGCGGACATTGAAGATTTTAAGCTCCGCGTCCCCTTTGTTAAATATTTGAAACCGGTGGCTCACCTCCTGGCCCTCCAGGACCGATTCGAAGGTATGGGTGGGATTCGGCACCATCACCTTGGGGACCTTGGGCGCCGGGGTCGTATCCGCCCCTGCCGCCGTTTTGCCCAGCAGAACCGCAACTGTCATAACCATAAGGAAAAACTTAAATTTTTGCATTATCACCACTCCTTGCCAACCGCCGTATTCACTATTCGTGAGGGGTTCGATGATTCAAGGGGTTAAAGGTTCGATTGGCTCCGCTTCGCGGGGCACCTTTCACTTGACCCCTCGACCCCTCGACCCCTCGACCCCTCGACCCCTTGACCCCTCATCTTTTTCATGGACATCGAGGGCTTTACTTATCAATAAAGATAAAACCTGACAAGGTATCTTGTTCTTTTCTTAGGATCCGGGATTCCTTCCAAGGGACTTCAACGTGTTGTTTTCGAAAACGATCACGATTTCGATCACGATTTCGATAAACCCTGTACTTCTAATGTTCTTGGATCCTTGAAACATTGAACTCTCGGACCCTCGGACCCTCGGACCCTCGGACCCTTGACCCCTTGACCCCTTGAACCCTTGAACCCTCGGACCCTTGAACCCTCGGACCCTTGAACCCTCGGACGCTTTTTTTTCAAGCCCCCTCAACGTGTTACTTTATGATAAATCCTCGCCAAAGGCGGGGTGTAACGCTGACCCGAAAGACGGTTTTAGGCTACATGAGGTCATAGGGGTCCACGTCCACGGCCACCTGAACCCCGGGAGGCGGGCGGAGGCGCGGATCCTCGAGGAGCAGTTCCGAGACGAACCGATTCAGCCCGGTGACTTTCCGGCTTTTCAGGAGAATCTGCCACCGGAAGTTCCCGGCGATCCGGGTCAGGGGGGCTTCCACGGGACCCAGCACCACCAGTCCTTCCGGGCGGGGGTTTTTCCGGGACTGCCCGGGGTTGCGACACGCGTTTCCCAGGGTCCGGGCCCATTGCCGGGTCTTTTCCTTGTTTTTCCCCCATATCTTGAGGGCGATGATATGGGAAAAAGGCGGATAGTCGAGGGCTTTCCGGAACCGGATTTCCTGGTCGTAAAATCTTTTGAAATCCTGCTTCCGGGCGGCGGCGATGCTGAAGTGGTCCGGGTTGAAGGTTTGCAGGATGACCCGGCCCGGCCGGTCTCCGCGGCCGGCCCTTCCGGAAACCTGGGCCAGCACCTGGAAGGTGCGCTCCGAGGCCCTGAAATCGGGAAAACTCAAGGACAGGTCCGCGCAGATGATCCCCACCAGGGTGATGTTGGGAAAATCGTGGCCTTTTGCGACGATCTGGGTTCCCACCAGGATGTCGATGGCGCCGGTTTTCAACCCTTTCAGCAGGGCCACCAGGGCCCCTTTTTTCCGGGTGGTGTCCCCGTCCATCCGGGCCACGGCGGCGTCCGGGAAAAGCGCCTTCACGGCGGCTTCCAGCCTTTCCGTGCCTATCCCCAGGTTCTTGATTGTGCCGGATCCGCACAGAGCGCACGGTTCGTCGGCCTTCCGGGTGTACCCGCAGTAGTGGCAGGCATGGAGGTTGTCGGCTTTGTGATAGGTCAGCGAAATGTCGCAGTCCCGGCAGAGCACAGGTTTCCCGCATCGGTGGCACACCGGGAATCCGGCGAACCCCCGGCGGTTGAGGAATAACAGGATCTGTTCTTTTTTTTGAAGCGTCTCCCTCATGGCAATAATGAGGGGTTCTGTCAGGAAACGCCGGGCCCCGCGGCGGTGCCGGGATTCCTTGAGATCCACTACGGTGACTTCCGGAAGGGGGCGTTCCTCGATGCGATGGGGCAGTTCCAGGCCCGTAAATTTTTTGATCCGGACGTTGTAATGGGACTGGATGGAGGGGGTGGCGGAGCCCAACACCGCCACGGTCTGCTGGAGCTTGGCACGGACCACGGCCAGGTCCCGGGCATTGTACCGGAGATCCGTTTCCTGCTTGTAGGAAGGATCGTGCTCTTCATCCACGATGATGCATCCGATGGCGTCCAGCGGGGCGAAGATCGCCGACCGGGCCCCGATGGCCAGGGGGGCCTCATGCTTCAGGATACGCATCCACTGATCATGGCGTTCTCCCCGCGACAAGCCGCTGTGCAGGACGGCCACCCGGTCCCCGAAGCGGGCCCGGAAGCGCCTTTCCATCTGGGAGATGAGCGCTATCTCCGGAACCAGCACCAGGACGGAGCGGCCCTGCGCCAGGACCTGGGCGGCCAGGTGCATGTAAACCTCGGTTTTTCCGCTTCCGGTGACCCCTGCCAGCAGGAATGTCCGGTACCCTTTTCCCAGGTGAGAAAGGATGGTCGTCACCGCCGTCTCCTGGATTCCGGTCAATGGATGGGGCCGGTCCGGCGTCACGGGTTCCCCGAAGGGATCCCGGTAAACAATTTTGGGGTAAATGCGGATAAAGCCTTGTTTTTCAAGTGAAAGTAGATGCCGTGAGGCATTCGCAGCCTTTTCGGAAATCAGTCGGGCCGGCGCTTCCTTGAGATCCTCCAAAACGGAAAGAACCTTTTTTTTTGCACCGGAAAGTCCGTCTTTGGGCGGAAGGGGATCCGCCAGGGCGACGGTGCGTTCCTCCTTGAACCCCACGGCCGGGCCTTTGAGGACCCGTTCCTTTTGGATGACGCCCTGCTTTTCCATACGGGACAACAGGGCTTCTCGGAATCGGTCTTTGAGGGCCCTTTTCAAGGCATCGGTTTTCACGGCCCCGTTTTCCAAGAGACCCAGGACCTGCAGTTCTTCCGGATCGGCGTTTCCAAGGGCGAGTTTTCGACGCCCTTTTTCGGTGAGGGAAACCATCTGCAGATCCTGGACGGCGATGCCCGACGGGAGAGCGCAGTCCAACACGTGGCCCACCGGGTGCAGGTAATAGTCGGCGATCCATTTAAAAAAGGGGATCATGTTGGGCGGAAAAAGGGGGTCCGGATCCAGGACCTCGAGAAGCGGCTTGATCCGAAAGGACCCCTCTTCTTTTGCGGGTCCCAGGACATACCCCCCCAAACGCCTTTTGCCGATGGGCACCAGGACCTTGATCCCCGGTTTGACGGCCCCGATCAGTGATTTTGGGACCGCATAGGTGAACGTTTGATGCACCGGAAGGGGAAGGGCCACCTCCACGAGGGGGTCTTCGGCAAC
>JAFDGC010000027.1 GCA_019309485.1 Deltaproteobacteria bacterium
AATGAGCGCGTCAAGACCGCGGCAAAAGAAGCAATGGAATCCATCGAAAAAAGAAGGAAATCTTTGGAAAGGAGGGAATCCATGAACCATACCCAAAACAATTCCAAACGCCCGCAGGTGACGCCATATACACCGGATACCGACAAGGATCTGGTTCAAGTCAATGCCCTTATCGAAAAGGGGGATACATCCGGTGCAGTTTCTCTTCTGACTTACCTTATTCGGGAAACCGCCCGGGCCAAAGACTTTCAAAAAGCCGAAGCCCTTCTGGAAAAACTATCCGAAGCAGATCCCATGGCTCTTTCTGAAATATACAGCGCCGGGGAATTTATCAATGCGGAAAAAGAAGCCGCCTTGGATAAAGACCGTATAGCCTCTTGGAGTCCATTGTACGACACTCTAACACCGGAAGAAACTCACGAATTATACTTTGCTTTGAAAGAACTCAGCAGAGAAGCGAATGTTACGTTGATCCAACAAGGTCAAAAGAACAACGCTTTATATTTCGTCGAACAAGGGGAGTTGAGAGTCGTTTTTGAAAAGGATGATCATGAATATCTTGTTCAGATTTTAAAAAAGGGGGATGTGGCCGGGACCGAATCTTTTTTCAATCCCACCGTGAGCACCCTTTCCGTGGTCACCCAGACGAGTGTGCGGCTCAATGTCCTGGACATTGAGCGTCTGAGGCAGTGTGAAAAGAAAACCCCTGCCCTTGAAAGCAAGCTCCGGGAGTTTTGTGAGAAGCAAAACAACACAGCGCGGCTGCTTATGGAAAAGGCGTTGGAAAGAAGACATTATAAGCGGTTCCCGACGGAAGCCCTCATTGCCATTCAACTTCTTTATGCCTCCAAGAAGCCGGCCGGAAAACCCTTCAAGGGAAGACTGAGCGATTTGTCCGCCGGCGGCTTATGCTTTTTTATCAAACTGCAAAACAAGGAAAGCGCCAGAATGCTGTTAGGTCGGAAATTGCAAATGCAGTTTCCGATTTCGGCCGCATCCTCCGAATCGATTTACGAAGAAATCGGAACGGTCGTGGCAGTGCATTATCATCTCTCCCTCGATTATTCGGTCCATGTTCGCTTCGATACACCCATGGATCCCGCGGTCATCGAAAATATCACCGGTTAGCGTTGCACCCCGCCTTTGGCGGGGATTTATCGGAAAGCAACAGGGTGAAGTTGCTTGGAAAAAGGCGGCAACCGCCACCCCCCCTTATCAATTTTAGGGCTTCAGCTGCTGCGCCAGTTCGGCGACCCGGCGGCCCAGCCGCGCGGCGTTTTCCCGAATCTTTTCATCCGGCTCCCCGACACAGGCCGCGCCGTAGTGCCCTGTTGCGGAAAGGGGATCCCCCACCACGATCATCCCATAGATCAACATTGCCTGCAAAATGGAAATCATGGTGGTTTCCTTGCCACCGGAGGGATCCCCGGCAGTGGCGAAAGCGGCTCCTACCTTGTTTTCCATCTTCCGTCTCACTCCCACGAATCGGTCGAACACTTCCTTGAGTTCAGCGGCCATAAGACCGAAATAGACGGGGGACCCGGCGATAATTCCTGCCGAATCGACGAAATCCTCCTTGGTTACCTCATCGGTCTTCTTGAGCAGCGCACGTACTCCCGGAACTTCCCGAACCCCTTCGGCCACAGCGTCCGCCAGTTTCCGGGTGTTTCCACCTTTCGAATAATACAGGATCAAGATTTGCATGGGCATACTCCTTCTGCGTTCGCCTTTTTCCTTACCGGGGATCGCCGCCCTTGAGGGGGGGGTTACGCCTGTTTTATCCTTTTACACGTTCCACATACTGGCCCGAGCGGGTGTCGATTCGGATGAATTCTCCTTCTTCAATGAAAGGGGGAACCTGGACCATGTATCCGGTCTCCAGTGTGGCCGGTTTGGTGCTTCCCGACGCCGTGTCCCCTTTGACCCAGGGATCCGCCTGGGTTACCTTCAGGTCTACGAAATTCGGCAGTGTGATGCCGATGGGCCGTCTATCGAAGAGCAACACGCTGCAGACCGTGTTTTCTTTGAGATAATTTTTCGCATCCCCCACTTGATCGGCGGTTAAAAATTCCTGGTCGTACGTGCTGGTGTTCATGAAGCAATACCGCTCGCCGTCAAAATACAGATATTCCATCTCGGCTTCCTCCAGGTTTGCCTCGTTGAACTTTTCCCCCGAACGGTAGGTTTTATCGAACTGGACCCCGGTGATCATGTTTTTCAGCCTGCACTTGTACAGGGCCTGTCCCTTGCCGGGCTTCACGAATTCAAACTGCACGATGACATAGGGTTCTCCATCGATTTCGATCTTCACACCCTTTTTTAAATCGCCGCTTTCGAGCATTCCTTCCTTGCCTCCTTCATGAGTCGATGAATCGGATTTGTGTGGAGCCCTCCCGCCCTGAAGGGCGGGGGCCCCCGGTAAAGTAAGTTCCTTGTTTGGGAACGCTTCCCTTGGTCCCGCTTTAAAAGGGCGGGGCTTGCGGGCAGCGTTCCGGTCAAAAAACGATCATGAACTCAAGCGGTATTTTTCATCCCGGGAAAGGAAGCAAGGGCCTTTTGGGCTGATCGCACTTGGTCCACGAAACATCTGACGCGTCTTAAGTCTTTTTGAAAGCGGATCGGCATCGCGTCCGAATCCCGGGCGTTGGTGCCGGTGCAACTGTCCACGCCTGCGGGCCGGACGGCACGAATCGCCTCCATCACGTTTTCCGGCCCCAAACCGCCGGCCAAAATCACAGGAATACCGCTTTGCCGTACCACGCCCGCAGCCAGTTCCCAATCGCAGGGCTTCCCGGTAATCCCGGTAAATCCCGCCACCGGCGAATGGGGCGCATGGGTGTCGATGAGAAAAAAATCGCTGACAGGCTCGAATCGCCGGGCCAGCGCCAGAACCTTTTCGCCGGCGTCATGAGGTCCCGCCGGAACGGGGATCGTCCGCATCATCGCGACGGCTGGAAATGCTTCGCGCATGCCTTGTTGCAAATGCTGGAGTCTTTCCAGTTCCTCTGTGCTGCACAAAAGAAGCGATTCGCAAAGATGAAGGATATCCGGCCGAAGATGACCCAAGACCCGATAAACCGCGTCCGGATTGCTGAATAGCGGAATGAGGCTCGACTTGGCAGGCGTTTTTCGCACCGCCCCGATAACGTCTTTGATCACGGGCGCATTCCATCGGGCGTTGTCCTGGATCACGCTTCCGATGTGGTCCACGCCCAGTTCCACCAGCGCCCGGGCTTCCTGCGGCGTCTGAATCTCATAAATCTGAATGATCATCCGTTTCCACCCATTTCCGCCGGGAGTTTGAAGCCTCCCCGCCGCAAGCAGCGGGGAATCTCCATCGTAAGGAATTTTGCCAATAAAAGATTGGAACCCCCGCTCTGAAGAGCGGGACTCCCCGGTAAGGAAAATGTCTATTTTAAGATCGTTTCCCTTGATCCCGCCTTAAAAGGCGGGACTTGCAGGAAGCGTCCCGGCCGCTCGCTAACCCCGCAGCCCGCGGAGCACTGCCGTCAGGCAGAACCTCCGGGGAATGCGCTCGCTATTGCGGTTCACCGGAATCGTTTTTCGGATTGGAGTTGACATTTTCTGCGGTCTCTACCATAGTCACCCTGTTTTCGCAAATTCGGCTTTATCTTTTTCGATGGAAAAATCACCCATGATCCTCATCATTGATTTTGGGTCCCAATACAACCAACTCATCGCCCGCAGGGTCCGGGAGCTTCGTGTTTTTTGCCGTATTGAACCCCCCCATATTTCCGTGGACGCGATTCAACAAATGAACCCCGAAGGGATCATCCTTTCAGGCGGCCCCGCGAGCATCTATGAGAAAAACAGTCCAAAGATGGATCCGGCCGTCTTCCGGTTGGGCGTCCCGGTTCTGGGTATCTGTTACGGGTTTCAGTTCATGGTGGACGCTCTGGGCGGTTCGGTGGGAGGTTCTGAAAAACGGGAATACGGGTTTGCACTCCTTCAGATGAAAAAAAATGAGGGGCTTTTTTCCGGCATCCCGAGACAAACCCGATGCTGGATGAGTCACGGGGATATCATCAAACGCCTGCCTAAAGGATTTGAACCAACGGCGTCCACGGAGAATTCTCCCGTCGCCGCGGCGGCCGATCCGAAAAGAACGTTTTTCGGGCTTCAGTTTCACCCGGAGGTGCACCACACGCCCCTGGGCAAAAAAATGCTGAAAAATTTCCTGTTCGATATTTGCGGGTGCCGTCCTACCTGGACCATGTCCGCCTTTGCCCGGAATACGATCCAGGAGATCCGGGATGCGGTGGGTCAACAGAAGGTGATCCTGGGATTGAGCGGCGGTGTCGATTCTTCGGTAACGGCGGTCTTGCTGCACCGGGCCGTAGGGGGAAATCTCACGTGCATCTTTGTCGACAACGGCCTGCTCCGCCGAAATGAGGCCGCGGATCTGAAAAAGACCTTTTCCGAACACCTGCATATCCCCATCCGTTTTGTCAGGGCCGGACAACGTTTTCTGACCGCGCTCAAAGGGATCACGGATCCGGAAAAAAAGCGGAAAATCATCGGCCGCGTATTCATGGAAGTCTTTGAAGCCGAAGCCTCAAAGATCCAAAATGTTCAATTCCTGGCTCAGGGAACCCTATATCCGGACGTCATTGAGTCCATGTCCGCCTTCGGCGGCCCCACGTCCATCATCAAATCGCACCATAACGTGGGCGGACTGCCGCGAAAGATGAAACTCAAGCTCGTGGAACCGCTGCGCTACCTCTTCAAAGACGAAGTCCGCATCTTGGGGAAAAAACTGGGACTCCCCGATTCATGGATCTGGCGCCAGCCTTTCCCGGGGCCCGGACTGGCCATTCGCATCATCGGCTCCGTGACCCGGGACAGGTTGTCCATTCTGCGACACGTGGACACCCTCCTGGAGGAAGAAATCCGCGCCGCGGGTTTCTATAAACGGCTCTGGCAGTCCTTTGCCGTTTTGCTTCCTCTGAAGAGTGTGGGCATCATGGGAGACCATCGGACCTATGAAAACATCGCCGCCATCCGTGCGGTAACCAGCAAAGACGCCATGACCGCAGACTGGGCCAAGCTCCCGCATGCCCTTTTGGGGAAGATGTCCAACCGGATCATCAATGAGGTGCGGGGGGTAAATCGCGTGGTATATGATATCAGCTCGAAACCGCCCAGCACCATCGAGTGGGAATAATCGCCATGGATGAACATGAAAAGGAACCCCGGTTTCAAATCGGCGGGGAAGAACGTCCCGACTCGATCCTTCCGATAAGGGAAGAAGTCCCTGAAATCAAAAAGGTCAGCCACCGGGTGACGCGGGTGGCTGTTTTGATTCTCTTACTTGTGGGGGCCGGGTTTGCCGTGGGGTATTTCGAGCTTAAAAAACGATTCAACCAGATCTATAACGAGGGGGCCCAAGGATTCAGCGCCATTTCCCAAAATGTCGAAGTGCGATTTTCCTCACTCATAAAAGAACAAGAAAAACTCAAAGAAACGCTCACCGGGCAGATTCGGACCCTTGAAAAAAACATTTCAGAACTCAAAACCGCTCTAAAACAATCAGAAAAACAACTCGCCGCCCTCGATGCGGCCAAAGTGAATAAAAAAGAACTGGAAACCATCACTTCGAAAACGGGTCAAAACGTGACCGCCATCAAGAAAGACCTCGCGGCATTGTCCGAAAGCATTCCCCGGCTGGAACAAAAACTATCTTTGGAAATCACCCAGATCGCGGAAGCCATTCAAAAGATCAACATCAACGTTACCCGGGTGCAGGAAGAGGTCAAGGCACTTTCCGTAAAAAAGATGGACAAGGCCATTTTTGAGGTAAAATGGAAAAACGAAGAAAAAATAATTCAGAAAATGCTCGACGAGGCCACAAGGGAGTACCGGTCCCGGATCCGGTTGCTTGAAAAACGTCTGGATCTCCTTGAAAAAAAGACAACTCCCCCCCCGGCCGCGAGCGCTCCTCCCGCTCCTAAGCCTGAACCCTCCCCTTCTCCCGTGACACCGGGAAAGATAGAAGAAGAATCCATCAAGGAATAGATAGATTCCTTTGGCCGCATGTTCCTTCATTCCGGTCCAATTCCCCGTGAAATGCTTCCGGGACCCAGTCCGATTTGTCCTTGCGTATCAGCGTATCCAGGACTCATATCAGTGTGCTGTTTTCAGTGTGTGCGGGCAGGATGCTGGATAACAATTTGCTTCAATTGTATTTATTTAATATTAATTAAATATCATTAAAGGTTGCAAGGCTGCTGCAACCGCGCAAAGTCTCGGATCTTATGCTCCGAAAAGGGGCTTAGGATGGCCGGACTGCCGAAGGTAGCGGAAAACATGAACGCCTCAGGGGACCTTTGCCCGAGGCGTTTTTTTGTTTTCCCGGTCTTTACCGATCCAAAAAAGGAGGTGGCCTATGACTTCTCGAGTCTTGTGTGTACTGCTGGCGACGGTTTTCGCCATAACCGTCTTGATGCCCGCAAGCGTTTTGGCAACGGATACGGAGAAAGTCAACATCAATACCGCAAGCAAGGAACAGCTGACCACCCTGAAGGGAATCGGCCCGGCTATCGCCGATAGGATCATCGAACATCGCAACAAGACCGGTCCCTTCGAAAAACCCGAGGACCTCCAACTGGTCAAGGGTGTCGGAGAAAAGATTTACGAGATCAACAAGGACAAGATAATCGTGGCGCTTCCACAGCAATAACAGGTTTTCCTTCGGCAGTCGGGTCTTCTCAGCTGCAGGTTTTTCCTGCGGCTGAGTTTTTTGTTGATCGGTTCAGGTGGCCTTGAAGGGTATAACGCCAGAAAAGAAAACGTGTGCTTTCAACACGTCGATCCCTTGAACAGAAGGATCGCCGCACAAAGGGCCAATTAAGGCAAAACATCTCAAGAATGGGAGTGGGGGACGACCCCCCCGGGATGGAAGTGATAATGGCTGTGAAGGAGGGAGGAATCGCCGTTATAATCAATTTTCCCTTCCTTTAGCGCATAGACGGTCCGTGTGGTCAGGGCCAAAAAATCGTATTCATGGGATACGATGATGCAGCTCGCCTCGATTTTTTGCAAAATTTCCACGATGCGCCGGTAAGTCGCTTCATCCAATCCCGTGGTGGGCTCGTCGAGAAGGAGGACCTCGGGCTGCATCACCAGGACGGTGGCAAGCGCCACCAGTTTCTTTTCCCCACCCGACAGCCGGTGGGTGATCCGGTTTGCATGGTCGGTCAGGTTCAACGCCTCCAGGGTTTCCCGTGCCCGGCGCCGGGCGTCGGCGGTCCCAACGCCCATATTCAAGGGGCCGAAGGCCACGTCTTCGATGACCGTGGGGCTGAAAAGCTGATCATCGGCGTTTTGAAAGAGCAAGCCGATTCGCATTCGCGCCTTTTGAAACGTTTTTTCGGTTTCGGCTTTTTCTCCAAAAAGCCGAATGGTCCCGGCGGACGGTTTCAACAACCCCATGATCAGGTGCAAAAGCGTCGATTTCCCGCTCCCGTTGGGTCCCACCATCCCGACTTTTTCACCGGGTTTCAAGGCAAACGACATCTCCTTGAACACCGGCGGATGTCCCGAGTAGGAAAAATGGATGTTTTCGAGTTCTATGAGCATGAAACGGGGCTCCATTCCACCATCACCAAGACCAACACCATAGCGGTCAACACAACGCTCCAGGCCGAATCCCTAAAGGTCCATTCATCTTCCCGGAGGGTATGGAATTTCCCGGAAAACCCCCGACAGGTCATGGCATCTTGTACCCGCTGGGCCCGGGCCGAAGCGCGGACGAAGAGCACGGCGATCCAATAAGCGTACGTGCGGTAGGTGTGCAAGTCAGTTTTGGGTTTGAATCCACGCATCAGGGCTGCTCGTTTCAGCCTCTCGTATTCCTCTTGAATGACAAAAAGATACCGGTAGGTCAACAAAAACAAAAGAGTCAACTTTTCAGGAAACCGGAGCCGGTTCATGGCCGCTCCCAGGGCACCGATGGAGGAGGTGGCGGCCAGGGCCATAAACGCCATCACGATACTGTTCGACTTCAGGGTCAGCCGGCCGGCAAGCGCAAACCCTTCCAGGCTCACCGAAACCGGTCCCGCGGAATAAAGCGGCGAACCGGAAACGCTGAGGGGCAGCATCACCCAAAAGAGCCCCACAAAGGCATTGACCGCAAAAAGGCGCGGCCCCACCGACTTTACCGGCAAGCGGGCGAACATCAAAAGGACCGACGCGAAAATCAGCGCACCTGCCAAGGCCATCCATCGCGTCGAAAGGGCGACCACGATGCTGAAGCCGGTTGCCGCCAAGAGCTTCAGCCGGGGATCGAGGCGGTGCATCACGGACGCCCCGAATGAAAATTCTTCCCGGATCACAGCCTGTCGTGCCTTTCCTTTTTTCGGTAATGAAAATACATCCCCACACCAACCAGGCCGAAAATATATCCGATGCCGCCCAAAACATCCTCAAGGGTGATTTGCGGCTGCTGCAATTCCGCCAACTGTCTTTTCACCGGGGCGAATTTTTCATCCAGAACTTTTTCCAAAACCTCTCGAATGGGCGGATCGGTGCCGCCGGTCTCCCGGGAAATGCTTGCGGAATCTGCCGATGTCGAGGTCTCCGGTGAACCCGCGGAAAGCGATATTCCGAATTCCGTTTCCTTGACGATCCAGTGGTTTTTATGCCCCATACCGGCGTGCAGTTCAATCCGCATCCGGGTTTTTTTGGGCGCCTGGAAAGAAAATTTCCCTTGTTCGTCGGTGGTGCCTTCCAGAAGGATTTGATTGCTTTGAACATCAAAAACCTGAATCTTTCCTTTCATCACCGGTTTGCCGCCTCCGAACCGGCTTTCGGTGTGCACCATGTCTCCTTCCACCCAGGCAAAAACCGTCACGCGGTGGGCTTGGGCGGAAACGGCGGAAAAGAGAATCAGCGCCGTAATTCCCATCCAGCGGATCCCGCGGATCATTGTCATGGGTTGCTTACCTCCTTTTCGGCGCCGCCGATCCTCTCATGAGGAGTCCGGGGCGCGTTTTCTCCCGTCAACATCTCGGGTTGCACCCGTTTTAAAAACATCACCAGAAAAAGGGTCACAATCCCCTCTACGATCATGACCGGGATGTGTGCAGCGACCACCAAGGCGGCCACGTTCAGAAACGCCTCCTTCGTGAAAAAGAGCGCCGCACCGACAAGGAGGCCGCTGAAAAAAACGGAAACCGCGCCGGTGGCAAAGGCGCCGATAAGCGGCCAGATTTCGCGCTTTTTTATTAAACCATGGAACAAAAGATAGCAACACACCGCAGGAAAGGCCATGATGAAGGTGTTGACCCCCAGCGTGGTGATGCCGCCGTATTGGAAAAATACGGCCTGGAGCATCAAGGCCACCAAAATGACGGGAAACGCCCCCCAACCCAGGATCATCCCCACGGCACCGTTGAAAATCAGATGTACACTCGAAGGCCCGATGGGGACGTGAATTAAAGACGCCACGAAAAAACAGGCGGAAAGCACCCCGGCCCGGGCGATTTTTTCGGTATCGAGTTTTTTCAGCCCGATGCCGGTCCCGGCAAGGGTCAGTACTGCGCCCGCGGCCAAAACAGGGCCGGACAGGATTCCTTCAGCGATATGCATTTCCTTATCCGTTAAGGTGTTGGGGAGCCTCCCCTCCCCGGCGGGGTTCCCCAACACCCGGCAAGGCTTGAAGCTCCTAAAATTCCACGGCCAACTGGATAACCGCCGTATCCGTGGTCTTAACGTCGTCTTCGAATTCCCCGTGCAAATACTCGACGGCCAGATTTGTATTTTCGAAAAGCCCCCAGTTGACCACCGCACCGTACTCGGATTCCGGTAAAAATTCGGCGCCGCCGTCATCGGCGCCCGCGTAACGCACCGCCAATTCCAGATTCTCCAGGACCTTGAATCCGAACTCAATATTATACGTCCGGGGACTCCTGGCAAGTGGATCGGATATATCGTAAATTTCGCCTTGTGCAAAATCGTCCAATGCGGTGATGTATTCACCGATCAATTTGAAACGATCGGAAAATTCATAGGTGACATAAACACCGAACGCGGCCACCAGCGATTCCAGATTCTCCGGATCCACGATAAATTCCTTTAAAGCGTCGGAAGCGGCCAGGTTTGAGGTATACGAAGCGCCCAACCTCAACCCCTCAAAAGGATTGAAAGAGATTCCCGCGACAAAACCGTTGACGGTATCGTCATCACCGGCTTCCTGCACATCGCTGTTGAACGCCCCCGCGGAAATATCAATCATTTCCCCGCCGAACCGATAGCCCGCCACCAGGGCGCCTTCGTTGGTCTCACCTAGTGTCAGGGGAGTGGGATCGGTCACGAAATGGCTGTCGAAATTTCCGAAGGGAATATATTGCCGTCCGGCAATCAGGTACGCCGGAAAGGATTCCGGGCCCGACAAGGTGATGAATCCTTCATCCACGGTGATTTCATCGTCTTCATACAAAAAAAGAACATGGGCGTCCACATATCGGGTGATCGCTGCATCCACGGCCAACTCCACCTTGGCCAGATCCACATCGTTTCCCTTTTCATCTTCCACAT
Organism: Deltaproteobacteria bacterium; assembly: GCA_019309485.1. Lineage (GTDB taxonomy): Bacteria > Desulfobacterota > Desulfobacteria > Desulfobacterales > UBA2156. Next base: position 10,558 of record JAFDGC010000027.1, read on the forward strand.
CGTTATCTTCATAATCGGTTTCAAAAAGCCCGGCCTCGATTTCCACCAACCCACTGATTTGAATACGATCGTACCATGGGTTCGGACCCTGTATTATTTCATCCGCCTTCTCCTGTCCGAAACAGGGAAGCACGGCCAGCATTCCGATGAGACAGAAACACCCGGCCAACCATAGAACATGTTTCATTTATTCGCCTCCTTTTTTCATTTTCAGCGCTTCGGTTTTGTTTCCCTGGATGACATCTATTCCCACGCTTCGAACTTCACCCAGAGCACCGCTCCCAGTTCCACATCCTTTTCTTTGCCTTCGTGTGAAAGCGTGAAGTCGGCGCTGTTCAACGCGGCAAACCCCCACCATCCGGGTTTGGGGGCGGCATAGGTGAAGACGCCGTTGCCGTCCGCCTTGAGGGTCTGGGTGATCATGTAATCCGAGGGGGCTTTGGCGCGTTGATCCTTGTTGTAAAATTCCACCTCCACCTCGGCAAAGGGCACCGGTTTCCCGTCCAACTGGACGATTCCCTGGAACACGTTGCCGGCATACAGGCCGTAGGGCTTGGAAAGGGGAACGATCTCCGTTTTCACGCCCAACGGGGAATCCCAACCGTCGTCTTCCCCGAAAGCGGCGACAACCGTCTTGGTGTAGTGGATGATGAAACAGTCCTCGGCGGGTTCCCAGTAGGGCGTCGGCTCCATGAAAAACGCATAGACGCCGGGGCGCTTGACGGGAAAATCGAGCATCCAACCGGAATGACCCATTACGCGGGCGGGGTTGAGGGAGCCAGCAAGATCCGTTGCTTTTTCATCGGCAACGACAAAAAAACGCTTCGGCTTGACTAGTTCCATACCCACCCCTTCGAAGGGATGCGAAAAGGAAAGGGTTAAACGGATCGTCCGGTCCTCTTCCTGCATCACCATGGAATCCGAGGGGATGACCATCCCGAAATGAGCGAAAACCGGAGATGGACAAAAGAAAATTCCCAACAAAACCCATCCTAAACTTAAAAAACGACGCATTGACTTCCTCCTTTCCATAAAAAAAGCCACGAAGCTCCATGCCTTCCTGGCACGGATCGCCTTCGTGGCTTCGTTAAATCGATGAATTCAACTGTGTCCGGGCGTCAGCCCGAGGTTAAAAACAAAAAAGCCGCCAAAACCCGGTTGGGCGTCCAACCCTTAACGGCCTTCATGGCGGCGGTTGTAATAAGAGGAAAATCCGTTAACGTGATGCAACGTGCATTTTCATCATGCACTTTGATTATTGGTTAGCTGTTTTCGGGGCGAATTGTCAAGAAGTTTTTTTTCTGGTTCTTTCGGCGTTGAAAACCCAGTCGGATCTGATTCAAGAGCGGTCCGTCCATCCTTCTTCTTCCCGGGTTTTTCCGTACACTCCCCCTTTTTTCATGATTGAACATTTCACTTCATTGCATCGGTTACCTCCGCGCCCCCAAAATATCGGTTTGAAAAAAACAGCCTTCCTGTACAAATCGCAGTAATTCTAATTTCTGATCCGAGCCTCGATTCGCGGGATATCGACGGGAAGATCCACTTCCGGGGAATCGTGGTCTGTTATGACCACTTTGATTTTGTAGCCTTGCTCCAGGGCCCTCAATTGTTCCAGCTTTTCGATGCGTTCAAGAGCTCCTTCGGGAAGACTTTGAAAACGCTTTAAAAAATCAACCGTATAGGCATACACCCCCAGATGTTTATATACCGGGGGATCCTTTCCCGGATCCCTGGGGAAAGGGATCCGGGATCTCGAGAAATACAGGGCGAAGCCCTGGGTATCGAATACCACCTTCACATCCTTTGGATCGGTCCGCTCCCGGGGATCCACGATGGCAAACGCAAGGGTGGCCATGGAAAGGTCCGGGTCTTTCATCAATGGAGCCGCCACCTCGGACAACGATTCGGGATGAATCAGGGGCTGGTCGCCCTGGATGTTCATGACGATATCCTTTCCTCGAAGCCCGAGTATTTCCGCCGCTTCGGCCGTCCGGTCCGTCCCGGACCGGTGCGCAGGAGACGTCATGACCACCCGCCCTCCGAACGCTTCCACAGCACCGGCGATCCGCGGATCATCCGTGGCCACCACCACATCCCGAACGGTCCGGTTTTTCCTTGCCTGTTCATACACGCGTTGAATCATCGGCTTTCCGGAAATTTCAGCCAGCGGCTTCCCCTCAAAGCGCGAGGACGCGTATCGGGATGGAATCACGGCTACGATGTCCCGTTTTCCGTTTTGACTCATGGATCCCCTTTCATAAGCCGATTGGGTCGAAACCAAGAGATTTTTTGCCAGTGAATTTTAATTTTTTAGTCCATCCCGACAGGATTGTAAAGCCTGACGATCAGCATCGGAAAGGCGCTAATCTTATTTTCATTTGACAGGATGCCTCATACTGCATTATTTTCCGTGTTCGGTTCAACCCTAAACGTCATCGGATAAAGGACAACCGACTTCTTCGCATATCCCCCATGAAAAAAAACACCCTTGAATCCGTTCCCGGTATGCCCGCCGGAACCTCCGGGCCAATGAGAACCCTGGGTCTTTGTCTCGGAGCCTCCACCATATCCGTCGTAGAACTGGAATGGGATCCAATTTCGCCGGAAAACACCTCAGGCAAAGCGCTTCCTGCACAGCCCAGGATCCTCGGCCACGGCTTTTTCCCTCACGAGGGAAACCCGAAGGAAACCCTCACCCGCGCACTTGAAACCATCGATTTGGGCGCCGTTGAGCGGATCGCCGCCACGGGGAGGCGTTTCCGGAAATTCGTCAATCTTTCCTCCATCCCCGAGCCCGAAGCGGTGGAACACGCCTACCGGTTTACGAAACCCCCCCATGTGGATTGTCCGGCCGTCGTTTCCGCCGGAGGCGAGACCTTCATGGTCTATGTTCTCAATAAGAAGGGGGAAATCACCAACGTGCTGACGGGAAACAAGTGTGCGTCCGGGACGGGGGAATTCTTCCTCCAACAGTTGCGGCGCATGGATGTCACTCTCGAAGAAGCGGCCCGGTTCGCCGCCACGGAGTCCCCCCACCCGGTTTCAGGCCGATGCTCCGTCTTTTGCAAATCCGACTGCACGCATGCCACCAATAAAGGCATCCCGCGTGCTCAGGTGACCGCCGGCCTGTGCCGCATGATGGCCCATAAGATTTTGGAACTGCTTAAAAAAGTTGAAAAACGAAACATCATGCTCACGGGGGGGACCGCCAACAACCGGATGATGACAACCTACCTCGAAAAGGAAATTCCGGGATTGATCATCCCCGAAGAAGCACCTTTTTTCGAAGCGTTGGGGGCGGCCCTGTGGGCCGGCGCCCACGAAACCCTCCCTTTTCCGGGTTTGTCGAACTTGATCCGGGAAGAGGTGGGGGTCTTCGACACCCTTCCCCCCCTTTCGGAATTCATCGATCAGGTCACTTTTAAAACATTGGAAACCGCCGCCCCTGAACCTGGAGATGCCTGCATATTGGGCCTCGACGTGGGTTCCACCACCACCAAGGCGGCGCTGGTACGGACCCGGGATCACGCGATCCTGGCCTCCATTTACCTGCGCACTTCCGGGGACCCGGTAGGGGCTTCCCGCAAGTGCTATCGACACATTCTGGAACAAATCCAAGAACATTTGGATCCTTCCCAACTCCGCATCGAGGGGTTGGGGGTCTGCGGTTCCGGGCGCCAGATCGCCGGATTGCACGCATTGACGGAGGGGGTCATCAACGAGATAATCGCCCACGCCGCCGCCGCCGTGTATTTCGATCCGGGCGTGGACACCCTCTTCGAGATCGGCGGCCAGGACGCCAAATACACCTATATCACCAGCGGGGTCCCTTCCGATTACGCCATGAACGAGGCCTGCTCCGCCGGGACCGGCTCTTTTTTGGAAGAATCGGCCCTGGAAACCCTGGGAATCCCCATGGAGGCCATCGCGGACATCGCCCTTTCCGGCCGGCGCCCCCCCAACTTCAACGATCAATGCGCCGCATTCATCGCCTCGGACATCAAAAACGCCATCCACGAAGGCATCCGGCGGGAAGACATCGTGGCCGGACTCGTTTATTCCATATGCATGAACTACACCAACCGGGTGAAGGGAAACCGGCCGGTGGGGGAAAAGATCTTCATGCAAGGCGGCGTCTGTTACAATCGGGCCATCCCCCTGGCCATGGCCGCCCTGGTGGGGAAGCCCATCATTGTACCGCCGGAACCGGGCCTCATGGGCGCCTTCGGAGTGGCCCTGGAAGTCGAAAAACGGATCCAAAACGGCTTGATGCAAAAAAGCCATGTGGACCTGGCCGCACTGGCCCACCGGGAAGTCATCTATCGCAGGCCTTTCACCTGCAAAGGCGGGAAAGCAAAGTGCGACCGGCGATGCCGCATCGCCGTCATCGAACTGGAGAAAAAACGCTACCCCTTCGGCGGCGCCTGCAACCGGTATTATAACCTGCGCCATCACATCCGTTACGACGTGGAAAAACTCGACCATGTGCGATGCCGCCAAAGGCTCGTATTCGAAAAATACGCCGCCTCTCCCGATCCCGAAAAAACCGGGCCGGTGGCGGGAAGGATCGGTCTTAACCGCAGTTTCCTCGTCAATACCTATTATCCCCTCTACGCGGCCTTCTTTTCCAACCTGGGATTTCAGCCCGTGATCCCGAAACACCCTTCCCAGGAAGGCATCGACTTGAAGGGTGCGCCCTTTTGTTACCCGGTGGAACTCGCCCACGGGTTCTTTTACGAACTCATCATGTCCGAAGACGTCCCCGAAATCCTTTTTCTTCCCCATTTTAAAGCCGTACCCCTTCTGGAAGACAACTCCGGCTCCCAGGTCTGCCCCCTGGTCCAGGGAGAGACCTATTATCTTCGCACCACGTTTAAACACCGGCTGGAGCGCCTGAAACAAAAAGGGATTCGACTGTTGACGCCGGTGATCGATCTGACTTCGGGCCTTGACGCCGCCCGAATCCCCATGGTGGAAAGCGCTTTAAAATTGGGCGTCTCCAGGACTCGGGCCGAAGGCGCTTTCCAAAAAGCCGTGGATATACAGCGGGCCTTCCAAGGAGAAGTCCGATCCATGGGCAACGCCGTTTTGAAGGAACTGGAAGCGGATCCCGACAAGACGGCCGTCGTCCTTTTCGGCCGGCCCTACAACGCCTTTGCCGACGAAGCCCACATGGGGATCCCCCACAAGCTGGCCTCCCGGGGAATCCCAGTGATCCCCCTGGACTTTTTACCCATCGACGAGGAGTTTTCCAAGAAACATATGTACTGGGGAATGGGTCAGCTCATCCTGAAGGCCGCCCGCTTCGTCAAGAACCATCCCCAGTTGTTCGGAACCTACATCACCAACTTCAGCTGCGGTCCGGATTCCTTTCTCATCGGATATTTCCGGGAAATCATGGGACGGAAGCCCTCCCTGACCCTGGAACTCGACAGTCACACGGCCGACGCGGGTCTGGAAACCCGCGTGGAAGCCTTTCTGGATATCGTGGCCGCCTATCGTCGATTGACGGCACGGCGGCGGATTCCTTCCACCCCCCACGCCTTCATTCCCTCCAGGGTCGTCCTGGAGAACGGAAAACCCCATGTCATTACCTCTGATCAACAAAAGCTGCCCATGACGGACCCGAGGGTATGTCTCCTCTTTCCCTCCATGGGAAACCTGGCCTCCGAATCCATCACCGCCATCTTTCAAGGAAGCGGTTACTCCGCCAAAGCCCATCCCCCCTCCGACGAGGCGGTTCTCAAACTGGGCCGGGCCCATACCACCTGCAAGGAATGTCTTCCGCTGATCCTGACCACCGGAACGTTGATCAACTACATCCAAAAAGAAAAAAAAGACGATGAGATTCTCGTCTATTTCATGCCCACCGGCTCGGGTCCCTGCCGTTTCGGCCAGTATTCGGTCTTCATGGAAGATCTGATCCGCCGGTTTCAGATTCCCAATGTGGCCGTGATGTCCCTTTCCTCCGACAACGCCTATATGGGGATCGAAAACGGGTTTCAGAAACGGGGGTGGTGGTCGGTGGTGATTTCGGACGTCATGGAAGACATCCGGTCCATGCTCCTGGCCAATTCAAAAGACCCGGAACACGCCATGCACCTGTTTCACGAAGAGTGGAAAAAGATCCTGGAAGCGTTGCGGACCGGAGAATACGCCAGGATCCGGGATCAGCTTGCACAAACGGCCCGGCGCTTGAGCACGATTCCGGTGAAGTTGCCGCCCGAAGACGTTCCGGTAATCGCCCTGTCCGGCGAAATCTTCGTCCGCCGGGATCATTTGTCACGCCAATTCATCACGGAACGCCTTGCCGAAGCCGGGTTCGCCGTGATCTGCGCCCCGGTGGCCGAATGGATGCGCTACTCCGATTATACTTTCAAGAAGGGGTACAGCACGTGTATTCCCACATGGAAGGAGCGGCTCGGCCTTTTTATCAAGGAACTCCACATGCGCCGTTATGAGCGGGGAATCAAGAACACCCTTGCCCGGTCCGGGCTTGTAAGACCCTCCCTGGTGGATATCGATAAGGTCGTGGCCGCCGCCGCCCCCCACATCGCGCCGGATCTAGCCGGGGAAGCCATCCTCACCGTGGGAAGCGCCATGGTGGATATCGCGGGGCACGCCTGCGGTGTCATCGCCATCGGGCCCTTCGGCTGCATGCCCAACCGGTTGTCCGAGGCCGTCCTCTCGGAGGCCATGACCCGGGAAGAAAAACTGAAGATCGATCCGAACAATCCGCGGTTAAAGGCGGTCCTGGCGGAGGTGGAAGACCTCCCCTTTCTGGCCATCGAAAGCGACGGATCCCCCTTTCCACAGGTCATCACCGCCAAGCTGGAAGCATTTTGCCTCCGGGCAAAAAGGCTTCACGAACGGATGCGGACGGGATAAACCGATCCCTTTGACGGAAACGGGAGACTCCGGCAGGCCACAAAAAACCCCCTACGAAGCCGTTGGGCGGACGGTTCCCCGAACCCGCCTTCTTTCTTCCGGGAAATCAAACCCCGGCCATATGCCGATGGATTTCAGGATGCTCTTTTGGGGATGGTATCGGCGAAAAAGGGTGAAATAATATGCCGCTTCTTTGCTGTTGATGACGGCGTCGGGATGCGCGGCCCGGATTCTTTCGAAATCGTCATCCGACAGTTCGGCCTCGGCGAGACGCTCCCCGAGGGATTCACACCCGGCGCCCTGGGTATACTGGACCTTGTCCCGCCAAAGAATTTCTTCGGGGAGCAAACCCGTCCCTGAAAAGGCCTTGCGCAGAATCCATTTTTCGACCTGTTTGCCGTTTTCTCGCCGGATTTTCAGGTCCGGGGCGATTTTCATCCCCAAATCGATGAGCGCCGCATCGAAAAAGGGGACCCGCAGTTCAAGGCTGAACAGCATGCCCATGCGGTCCGCCCGCTGCAAATTGATATTATGAACGCTTTGAATGAGACGCCGTACTTCACGGTTGATATTATCCGGTTCAAGGTGTTTCATGTACTGATAACCGGCGAAGACTTCGTCGGCCCCTTCCCCGGTCAATACCACGGTGACGTGTTCGGCCGCCGCCTTGCAAGTGAAGTAACAGGGGGCGGCGCAGCGCACGAGGGAGGGGTCATAGGTTTCCAGCTTCCGGATCACTTCCGGGAGGGCGTCATAATAATCCGTTTCGGTGAAAACGGTCTCATGATGCGTGGATCCGATATGGGCCGCCGCCATTCGGGAAGCCACCAGATCGTCGCTTTCATTTCCCGAGGCATCCCGCATCCCCACGGCGAAGGTGTGCAGGTGAGGGATGTCTTCGGCGGCCACCGCGGCGATGAGACTGGAGTCGAGACCGCCGCTGCAAAAGGATCCCACGTGAATCTTTCTGTCGGAAAGGAGGCGTTTTCGTATAGCCCGGATAAGGGTGTGGCGGACCAGGGCCGCCGTGTCGTCCATGTCGCTTAAGAAGTAATCCTGGACCCGGGGGACTTCGTAGTATTGAATGAAACCCTTATCCGGCGTGTAGTAATGGCCGCACGGAAACTCGTGGACATCCACGACGCCGGCGTGGCTCATGGCCCCGAGTTCGGAGCTGAAGTACAGTCGGTGATCCCGAAATCCATAATACAGCGGCTTGATGCCGATGGGATCCCGGGCCAACATGAAGTCTTCCCCGTTGAAAACGGCGAAGGCAAACATGCCGTCCAGGTCAAAGACGCATTCCGGTCCCTTATCCCGGAAAAGATGCAGCACCGATTCCGAATCCGACTGGGTGGTGAAGGTGTATCGGGTCGCCAGGCGGTTCCGGATCGCCTCGAAATTGTAGATTTCACCGTTGCAGATGATCCCGCTTTTTTTGTCCTTGGACAGAATCGGCTGGTGCCCTTTGGCCACGTCTACAATGGATAAGCGGGTATGTCCCAACACCGCCGTGCCGTGAACATGGATTCCCCGGTCATCGGGGCCCCGGTGGGGGAGCGCATCCAGCATTTGAGTGACCGTTTCGATATCATGGCCGCCGAAACAGCCGGCGATTCCGCACATGGGTCGATTCCTCCGTTCACAACGCCGTAGTATAAAGGGTTTAAAGGTGCGGAGCAACCCGGCCTTGAAGGACGGGGGCCCAGGTGGTGATCAATCCTTCAGGATTTCGAAGATGCCGCAAAGACTGTGTCCCGCCCCCATTCCCGACTGCAATTCCATCTCCAGCTTCCGGAGGGAATACCCCAAGTGGGGCTCGATCACGTTGGAACGCACATCCCCCCACGGAAGCCAGCCGACGCCCTCGATGATGGTTTCTTTTAGCGGCTCCGGGTAGAAGGGCAATACGGGGGGTGCAAAACGGATGGTATTCTTCTCGGAATCATAATTGGAAAGCAGCGCAATGGTGTAATCCACCAGGGTGTTGGTGGCCATGAAGAAGCGTTCGAAAAAGTTGTTCAAGGGATCGAAACCTTCCCGGGGTACGTAATCGACCTTCAGGCTCTCCAGATCCGTGCGGGTATATCCCTCGAACAAACTGTTGATGGGATAGCGCAGCGGCGGGCAGTTTTTATTGTAATCCCCGGTTTCCAGGTGCCGGCCCACCAGAATGGATCGATCGAAATATTTGATGGGACGGATGCGGCACCCAGCTTCCGCAGCGGCGGCATGCATGATCGCCTCGATTTCCTCCCGGCATACCAGGCGCAGGGGGAATTCGGCCACATCCACATGGTCGCGTTCCTCCGGCGGGTAGATATAAGAGATGCGATAGTTCATGAAATATTCCCGGTCCACGGGAGCATGCCACAGGTCCTGCCATTCGTAGGACCAGCGCCCCAGCCAATCCCCCATGAACAGGGCACCGGACGGCGCGTGCCGGCAGATGTCCGCCACCAGGCGGATCGATTCTTCCTGGTTGAAATGGGAGAACGTACCGTAAGACGTGAAATAAAGATCAAACGGGTCCAGGGCTTTGATGCTGTCGGGAAACCCTGCGGTCAGGTCCTCCTGGACAAAGCGCATCTTCGGATTTGTGCCGTAATACTCCTTTGCCTGCTTTAAAAGGTCTTCGTTGATATCCACACCCAGATACATCTGCAACATGTCGGGGGTGACCGCAGCGGTGATGTGTTCGTAGAGACCCGGATCCTTCGTCGTCACATTCATGATCAAGTCATAGCCGTCGCCGCTCCCGCAACCGATGTCGATAATGCGGATGCGCTCCAGATTCTCGGATTTTCGATGCACCAGGTCGTTTAAGGCCGGGCGTATAAACAACCCCGTGAGTTGATCTTCCCAGAAGCGCCGGATGTTGTCGTACTTGCCCAACAATCCGGACGCTTTGTCGTATTTGCCCGTTGTGGCGGCTTGGGTGTAAGCCTTTTTTTCTCCCATGGGCCTTCCCCGCTATTTTTTCATTTCGCGCAGGACGTCGATGGCCTGGAACGCGTCCCGGCAATGGACGTCGGCGCCGATCTCTTGGGCGAAGGATTCGGAAGTGGGGGCGCCGCCGATAAGCACCCGGATTTGATCACGGATGCCGGCGCTTTTGAGTGCTTCAATCACTTCTTTCATTTCCCACATGGTGGTCGTCAACAGGGCCGATAACCCCAAATATTCGGCCCCGGTTCTTTCCAACTCGTCCGCGATCCGCTCGGAAGAAACATCGCTGCCCAGATCCGTCACTTCGAAACCGGCACCTTTGAACATGATCCCCACGATGTTTTTTCCGATGTCGTGCAGATCCCCTTTAACGGTGGCCAGCACAATTTTTCCTTTGCTTTCAATCCCGGCATCCACCAGGTGGGGGCCCAGAATATCCATGGCCGCTCCCACGCATTCGGCGGACGCCAGCATATCGGGAATCAGGTATTCCCCTTTATCGAACTTTTCCCCGACGGTCTCCATGGACGCCGTCAAGGCATCCAGCACGATCTTTTTGGGATCGATCTTTTCTTCAAGCGCCCGGGTTACCAGTTCGGTCACGGCGGGTTGTCCCTCGAGTCCTTCGTCAAACCCTTCATCTTCGGCCGTCACACGACCCTGGATCACGTTGAACCCGATTTTATCGATGAGTTTCTGTGCATTCATGGGGCATTTCTCCTTTTCTCATGACTGGGATGAATTTTTCCTTCATATTGGGCCAAGACGGGTTCTTTTCAGGGGTCGCCGCGCAGCCCCGGCAGAAGACCGGGAACTTCCGTATAGACCGCGTCGATAATCTTTTCGGGCAGACGGGAAGGCGGCCGTTTTTCAATCTCCGTCATCCTTTCCAGGGCCTTTTCAATGACCCGATCCCGGCGGTCTTTGGATTCAAAGCGAAACGGTTCGGAAACCTCTCCGGCGTGAATGGCCTTCCGTGCATGCCGGGCAAATAGGCGATGACTCGACGCCATGACCTTGTTGACCATGGCCACCGCCGCATCTGTTTCTTCATGGCCGACTTTGGCCTCCTGGAGACAGTGCTTCACCTTGCCGATCATCTCGTTGTCGATGACGGCCTGGACCGGACAAAAGGTGTTGGTGCGATCCAAAAGCCCGAATGCGTAATGGATATACTGGGCGCCGCTCATCCCCATGTAAAGGTGTGTAAAAAGCTTTTCAAAAAGGGCCTGGGGCCCGGGGACCTTGGCGTCTCCCACGCCGGCGGTGGAATAACAGGGGATCTCGTAAAAACGCGCCAGCTGGGCGCAATCGATGTTGTATTGATTGAATTCCGGACATCCGTATAAATCATGGAGATCATCCATGCGGGCCCGCACCGGGACACTCCCGTACATCACCGGCGCCCCTTCACGAATCAACTGGGTCAACGTCACGCCCGCCAGGATTTCCGCGTTGATCTGGGCCACCATGCCGACTTCCTGAATGGGGGCCGACGACCCGCCCTGGGGGGAAGACGAGATCACCAACGGAAGGCCTGCATTGACAATGTCGAATACCTTTTCGGCGGTGTCATCCACGATCTGTAACGGGCTTTTGAACAGACACGCAATGAAGGAAATGATGGGATTTTCCTCGAGAGCCTTTTTTCCGCCGGCGATGCACTGGGCCATGTGCACCACGTCGGGGAGGCGCTCCCGTTTCGTCAACCCGGCCTGGACGTGTTTGGTGATATTGTTGAGGCTGGCAAAGAACTTGTTAACGTCATGGTTGTCCGCATCGATTTCCGGGTCTTGAATATTCAAGGGGCGGATAAAAAAATCGAGATGCTCCAGGTGTTCGCATAAATGGGCGGCCCGGCCCAGCAACGCGGCGGTGCCGCGTTTTTCCTGGAAACGCGGGAGCCGTAAACGCACCGTTGGATCCTTTTCCTCCGTAAAATCCACCAGCCGGGTTTCGAGCCAGACATTGGCTTCGGAACCAGAGCCGAAGTAGACCCGGGGAACCCGTGCATCGAGTTCCAACCGGTTCTCGGGGTTTCTGGCCCCCAGGACAAACCGTTTCGGGGCATTTTGCACGGCTTCTTCCACCAATCCGGCGGGAAGACTCACCCGCCAAACGGTCTGCCCGTATTCGACCTCTTCCCAGACCCGGGCACCATGGGTATCAAAAAGCGCGGCGGCCCGCGCGTTATGGCACCAAATACCCGGTTCGTTTAAAATCCGCAAAGACGCTTTATGGAGCCGCTGAATTTGGTCCGCGTCCAACCGTTCGTAAGGTTTGACCCGGGTTCCCGGGCGAAAACGGGTTTCCAACAGAATCCTCCTTTTATGGCTGGGTTTTTCGTCGATACATCCGCGTGTACCGGCGGAAGTGTCGATCTTTCCCCATCAGAGCGACGCCGGTGAGCACCGCGGTCATGAGGGTTTTATCCAGGGGATCCAGAATCACGGCGTCGAGCCCGGCGTAGATCGCCATGTGCAAAAATGCGGCATTCAGGTTCGATCGGGCCGGGAGTCCGAAAGAGACATTGGAAAGTCCCAGGGTGGTCCTGGCTTCGGGAAACGCCGCTTTGACGGTGCTCACGGTTTGGAGGGTGATTTTCCCCTGCCGCCCGTCGGTGCTGATTGGAAGGACCAAAGGATCAAAAAAAATCTTTTTCATGGGGATTCCCTCTTCCCGGCAACGGGCCGCAATCCGCCGGCAGGCGTTCAGCCGTCTTTCGACGGTTTTGGGGATGCCGGTTTCATCCATTGCCAGGGCGACCAGGGCGGCATCGTAGCGCCGTGCCAGGGGGATGATCGTTTCGAGGGCTGTTTCATCCGCTTTGACGGAATTCACCATGACCTTTCGATCCTTGCATGCCGCAAGTCCTGCTTCCAGGACCGCCGGATCGGCGCTGTCGATGGTCAACGCTTTATCGATAGCGTCTTTTATGACACGCACCGCCCAATCCATGGCGTCGATTTCATCCTCCCGGGTGCCGCTCCCCGTCCCCACATTCACATCGATATAGTGCGCACCGGCCCGGGCCTGTTTCCGGGCCAGCCCCGACAGTTCCCGGCTATTCCGATTTTCGATGATCGCTTTGATTTCCGGAATGGTGGCGTTGATCTTTTCTCCGATAATAATCATGACCTGTTTTCTCCAGACGCTTCGGGGGATTCCATGGAAAATGCCTTAAGCCCCGGGATCTCTTTTATGATGCGGCGGCGCACGTCCTCCGGGATAACTGAAGCCGGCGGGCGGTTTAAAATCTGTCGCACCCTTTCCGCTGCCCGCATGCGGGTGTCTTTTGCCCCGTTTTGAACCCATGCGTGCCGATTTTCGCGGTCGCTGAGTTTGGGGAGGAACTGTTCTTTCCGCATGTGTCGCCGGGTGTGGCGGGACGATACAAAATGCCCGCCTGGGCCCACCTTTTTCAGCAGGTCAAAGGCCAGGGTCTCCTCATCCACGCGGATGCCTTCCACGGCCCGCATGACCATCCCGATGATCTCATCGTCGATGACCAACTTGTCATAGGATGCAGTCATGCAGAATTCCAGGAATCCAGCGGCGTCATGAATAAAATTGGCGCCTGCAAGGGCCGTCAGGAGGTTGGTGATGGCCGATTCGTAGCCGGCCTGGGCATCGTTTACTTTGGCGTCCGACATGCCGGCGGTGGCATAGATGGGCAGTTGATAAAACCGAGCCATCTGGGCCGCCGCGGCGTTGATCAAGCCCATCTCCACCGCACCGGCGAGATACTTCATATCCCGCAGATCCGTGATGGAAGAGATGCAACCGAACAGCACCGGTGTTCCGGGGTTGACCAATTGGGTCAACATGACACCCGTAAGGGTATCCACGCAATCCACCACCAGGTTCCCGGCCAGAGTGATGGGGGCGGTGGCGCCGCATAAGGGTTCGGCGGGCACCACGAGGGGGATGCCGTTTCGGGCCACCTCGATGGCAAGCCGGCCGTAGTCTTCGTCGATTTTAAAGGGGCTGATGATGCAGGTGACCATGGAAATAAAGGGGCGGGCCAATAATTTTTCCCGGGAGCCCGCTATCATCTCGGCCATTTTGATGACATTCCGGATCCCTTCCACCGAATAGACGCCGCCCATTACGTGTTTTCGGGTATGGTTCAGTGCCGCACCGAAACGGTTTACATCGATGTGGGGGGCGTCCACATCGTGGGGAAACACGTTGAGCATATAAAAATGGATGTTCTCCAGCGCATCCACCACCCGGGCCATGTCGATGATGTCTTTGAGTTCCGACGGCCGGGAATCGTTGCTCCCCGGGTCCTGAACGTTCAGTGCCGTCCCGCCGGTACCCAGATAAACGCGGGCGCCGCCGATTTCACAATCCAGGGAACCTTCCGGCGCCCGACCGCACAACCGAATCTCCGCGGGGGCTTTTTCCACAAGTTCCATGACCATGGCCCCGGAAAATTTGACGATGCGGTTGCCCTCGTCCACGTCGGCACCGGCCGCTTTGAAAATTTTTCTCGCCTCGGCGTGATTGACCTGCACCCCGACTTCTTCGAAAACCCGGATTACCGTGGCATGGATATGTTGAATGTCCTCATCGCTCAGGGGGTTATACATCCCGCCGTGGAGTCCTTTTCGCATGATCCCTTTCTCCTATTATGGTATTTTGATCGGGCCGGTTTTTTACCGCCTCGCGATACAGTCCGCTTTCGCACAATGATCGCAGGGGTTATACGCGGCTTCCGGACTTTCGGCTGGATGATCCAGTACGCCGAATACACCGGAAACGGATTTCCGAGGCATCATCAGAAACGCATCGCTGAGCTGTACGCCCAGAGTGTTTTCTTTATCGAACTGGTCGAAGATTTTTTTCTGCTCGGGAAGGGGCAAATCACAGTATCCCGGGCTGAAACGCCGGGTGACGGATTTTCCGTTTCGCGCAAAACGACTCGCCATCCGCCGGTGGAACTGATCCACCACGTCTTCCACCGTCAGGGAGGCCATCACATCGAGCACATACGCGTCCGCATAACGGCCTTTTTCCATGATCCGCGCGATTTCTTTTTCAAGCCCGGGTCCAATGGTGGCGATGAAGAAAAAGACCATGGACGCGTCTTTTAGGGTGCGGGCCAATTTGACGCTGTTAAAGGACGTCCCGTTGACAAGGATCACCTGTTTTTTTGTCACACAATCCACGCGCTCTGAACGAAAATTCACCCGGGGTGCGGCCAATTTATCGACACGATCCGTCAACCCCTCCACACGACGTTCCACCGAATCCGTCATGGAGGATTTTTTCTTTTGTGCCGGCGCACCCATAAAACACGCCAGTCGGCGCATATCCAAATCGTGATGGAAATCAGTGATGACCATACCATTGGCTCCTTCTTTTTGCATATCGGTGTCCACCCATGCATGGATCCTGAAATCGAGTTTGCCACGCGCTTTGGTAACGAAAATCTGACGTAAATAAATCTTGTTTGGAAACAGGTTTTCAGGTGTGCCCCGGTTTGGAGCGGTGCCGGGAGCTCCCCTGAAATTTCGAAGATGCCGCCCGGTCAAAATTGATGAAATCGTAAAAAGCACTTTTTGGGATGGCAAAGTAAAAAGCGCCAGATGCAAGGCGCGCAAATCCTTAGGAATGATGCATACTTACAGATACGCCGCGATGACCTGTCTGCGTGCAACGCACAGGCAGGCGAAGGATGCAGCGCAACGCCGCACTTGACCTTTCTACGAAGCCATCAAAGTTTATTTTTATATATGACCGTATGCATTGAGTCCTATATATATTTTGGGGGATATAAAGTCAAGTATTTTTTAAATCGAATCTTTTTGCTTTCAAAACAAGATATTTTTTACCGCCCATGCCCATGAATCGCGTCTATTTATCCCGATGAAAGGGTTCATTTTTCGGCCGCCGCATCGTGAGTCCGCCTTAAAAGGCGGGACCAGCCCAAAGCGCTCCGCTAACATATTATTCATTGTGTTGAATGGTATATTTGAGATCTATTTGGATTTTATTTATTGTATACGATAAATGTTTAAGGTATAAATGATTTCGCCCCTTGAACGGTTAAAGCCGATTCGTAACAATGGCTTGTCCGTCATGGAACCGGAGGAAGTGGTTTACAACTTGGCACGGATACACTACAAGCGATGCCATCCTTATGGCGTCGCCACTGATTTTTTAGGGTCGAAAGGAGAGGGGAATGACAAACGAGCAGAACGACATCCCCAGCAGCATCACCCCCGAGCAACGCTGTCGGGAAATTTTGATCTATATCCGAAAAATCATGCAGGCCATCGCCCTTTACTCAAGGGATTTGAGCCGTAAATACGGGCTCACCGGCCCCCAACTGGTAATCCTCAATGAAATTTCAAGACGCGGTCACGTCCCGGTGACGGAACTGGCCCGCTCCATCAGTTTGAGCCAAGCCACGGTCACGGATATCCTGAACCGCATGGAAAAAAAAGGCCTGGTCGCCAAAAAACGCAGCGAAAAAGACAAGCGCCTCATTATCATCGAACCCACTGAGACGTGTCTTTCCATCCTCGGCAACGCCCCGCCGCCGTTGCAGCAGACCTTCATCGAGCGGTTTTCCGAATTGGCCGAATGGGAACAAATGATGATCTTAAGTGCCTTGCGGCGGGTGGTGGATCTCATGTCCGCCCAGAAAATGGATGCCGCCCCGTTTCTCTCTTCGGACATTGCATAACGGCGTAAAGCCTTCCCCGCTGCTCCCAAAAAGGCGATTTCCCTCGGATTCCACAGGCACCGGGGAAGGCGTTACAACGTTCATTCGCATGCGGCCCGATGCCTTTCCTTTCGTCCTTTCCCCGCTGTTCCGGCGCACCAACATTGGGGTTTAGATGATCAGTTTCTGCTTGCATTTCCCCCCCACCTTTTTTTATAAACCCAAGGCTTATGTCGGTTTTATCTCTTGAAAAGGTGAGCGTCCGGTTCGGCGGGCTCCAAGCCCTCTCCCAGGTCTCCTTCGATTTGGGACCGGGAGAAATCGTGGGGTTGATCGGGCCCAACGGCGCCGGAAAGACCACGGTTTTTAACGTGATTACCGGGGTGTATTCCACCACGGGGGGGAAAGTCGCCTATGATCACAAGAACATATTGGGTCTCAGACCACACCGCATCCTCGCTTTGGGCGTCGCCCGCACCTTTCAAAACATCCGCCTTTTCCAGAAGATGACGGCCATGGAAAATATTATGGTGGCCCAGCACTGCCGCACCAAAGCGGGCGTTGCCGGGGCGATTCTCAGGACGCGGGGTCAGAAACACGAAGAGGCCCTGATCATGGATAAGGCCATGGAAGTCCTAGAGTTCATGGGCCTCAAGGACAAAGCTGGTGAAATCGCGTCCAGTCTGCCCTATGGCCTCCAGCGCCGGCTTGAAATCGCACGCGCCCTGGGTTCGGAACCCAAAACCCTCTTGCTCGATGAACCCGCCGCCGGGCTCAATCCCCTGGAGAGCCGGGCCTTGATGGGGATCATTGAACGCATTTTGGACAGGGGCGTCAACGTGCTCATGGTGGAACACGACATGAAGGTGGTGATGAGTATCTGCCACCGCATCGTGGTCCTGGATCATGGGGTGAAAATCGCTGAAGGCGGGCCCCGGGAAATTCAAAAGGATCCGGAAGTCATCCGGGCGTATTTGGGAAGCTAGCGGTGTTCGGGCGGTTCCGTTGGGCCGCCCGTGGGATTGGGTATGGATCGGCAACAATACTACCAAGAAAAAGGAGGAGTCGTATGAAGCGTTTCGTTCTCACAGTCTCGATTGCGGCCTTGGCGTCGGTCTTTTTGATGACCGGTCCGGCGATGTCCGAAAACCTGAAAATCGGGAGCATGAGCCCCCTTACCGGACCCTACGCTGCCGACGGCAACGACATCGCCAACGGTGTCCGCACCGCCATCGCCGTCGTCACCGCAGAAGGGGGGATCCCGGGCTTTGACAAGATCGCGCTTTCCCCCCAGGACACGGCCTGTGATCCGCGCCAGAGTGTGGCGGCGGCCAACAAGCTCGTCAACGAAAGCGTCAGTGCGGTCATCGGCGCCTATTGCTCCAGCTCCACCATCCCCGCTTCCGAGGTCCTGGACGAGGAAAGGATTCTCATGATCACCCCCGCCTCCACCAATGAGAAGGTCACCGAGCGGGGCTTGAAATATATGTTCCGTACCTGCGGCCGCGATGATGACCAGAGCAAGGCCGCCGGCAAATTCATCAAGGACTACCTCAAGGCCAAAACCCTTTTTCTGGTGGACGACAAGACCACGTATTCCCAGGGACTCGCCGATAACGTGGCCAAAGAAGCCAAAGCCCTGGGGATTCAAGTGGTGGGGCACGAACACGTGAATCAGGGGGATAAGGATTTTTCCGCCGTCCTGACAAAGGTGAAAGCCGCAAGTCCCGATGTCTTTTACGTGAGCCTCCAGAATTCCGCCTCCGGGGCGTTGATGCTGATCCAAGCCAAACGCACCGGCATTCAGGCCGCCATATTGGGCCAGGATGCCGTCTACCATCCCCAGCTCATCGAAATCGGGAAAGACGCAGTGGAATCTGACGTTCGGATATGTGGATACGAAACAGCCCTCCTATCAGAAGTTCCTAAAGGCGTATTCCACCGAATACGGCGAGCCGGGGGCGTATTCCACCTATGCCTACGACAGCGCCATGGCCTATTTTAAAGCCGTCAAAGCCGCCGGTTCCACGGATCCCGACAAAGTTCGGGCACAGATGCTTAAGCTGAACTTTCCCGGGGCGTCAAAGCAGATACGCTACAAGGAAAACGGGGATTCCGGATCCAACTACATCGTCCGCCGGGTCAATGGCGGCACGTTCGTAAACTTCTGGAACCCGGTCACCGGCCAGCTCTATTAACGCCTAAAAAAACGGACCCCATGGCCTCCCCGAAAACGGAGAGCGCCATGGGGGCCTCTTTTCGGATCGTCCGTCCATGGACTATTTCCTGCAGCAGCTGATCAACGGCCTGACCCTGGGGGGCATCTACGCGCTCATCGCCCTGGGCTACACCATGGTCTATGGAATTATTCAGCTCATCAACTTCGCCCACGGGGAATTTTTTGCCGCCGGCGGATACATGGGCGTCATTCTCCTGAGTTATCTGGCCGCCTCCGGTGCCGGACCCTATGTCTGCCTGGCGGGCGCCCTGATCCTCACCATGGGGTACTGCGCCGTTTTGGCCATGGCGGTGGAAAAAGTGGCCTACAAGCCCCTGCGGCACTCTTCCCGGCTCTCCGTTTTGATATCGGCGTTGGGGATGTCCATCTTTTTACAAAACGGACTCATGCTGACGCAGGGGGTCTACGACAAGGCCTATCCCACCCAGATGACCCAGGGGAGTTTCCAGGTGGCCGGCCTTTACATCAGTTACATGCAGGTCATCATTGTGGCCGTTACGGGAATCCTGCTGGTGGCCCTCAACGCCCTGGTCTTCAAGACACGGATCGGGAAGGCCATGCGGGCATCGGCCCAGGACAAGATCATGTCCGGCCTCGTGGGGATCGACTCGGATCGGATCATCTCTTTGACGTTCGCCATCGGCGCCGGCCTGGCCGCCGCCGCCGGCATCATGGTGGGGTTTTACTACGGCTCGGTCCACTATGGTATGGGGTTCGTCCCGGGCATCAAAGCCTTTGCCGCAGCCGTTCTGGGGGGCATCGGCAACGTTACCGGCGCCATGATCGGCGGCGCGCTGATCGGAATCATCGAAGTCTTTGCCGCGGGATACCTTTCCAGCGAATACAAGGATGTCTTCGCCTTCGTCATCCTCATCGCCGTATTGTATTTCAGGCCCACCGGTATCATGGGAGAAAACGTAGATGACACGCGGGTCTAGTAAAGCCTGGATTGCCCTGGGGGTGGGTTTGGTCTGGTTCTACCTGATCCTCTGGCCCCTCATGGGCATCACCCCCGAAGGTCTCCAATTCATCCCTTCCCTGGTCGTCTGGCTCAAGGTGGCCGCGGCGGCCTTCGTGCTGGTGAGCCTGAATCAACTGCGGACCGCCGGTGCCCTCGCGTTCATCGGAAAACCCACCACCGCCGCATGGACCGAAATCCGAAAAATCTATAAAAAGGTCCCTGTCCGGGTCTGGATATCGGTGGTCTTCTTTCTCGCCTTGGTCTTCCCCCTGACCACTGGCCGGTATGAAAAGGACGTGGTCATCAATGTGATGATCTATGTCTGCCTGGGTCTGGGCCTGAATATCGTCATCGGCCTGGCCGGATTGCTGGATCTCGGGTATATCGCCTTTTACGGGGTGGGTGCATATACCTATGCCCTGCTCTCGGTGCACTTTCAGTTGTCCTTTTGGCTTTGCCTCCCTGTGGCGGCGGTCTTTGCCGCCGTTTCCGGCTGTATCATCGGGTATCCCACCCTCCGCATGCGCGGCGACTATTTGGCCATCGTCACCCTTGGGTTCGGGGAAATCGTCCGATTGATTCTCAACAACTGGATGAGCCTGACCAATGGGCCCAACGGTATCCTCGGCATTCAGCCCCCCGGGTTGTATTGGCCCGGGTTTTCCAGCGGACTGACCCTGGAGTACATCTGGCTCAAGAAGCTCAATTACTTATATTATGTCATTTTGGCCCTGGTGGTCTTTACCATCATCGCGGTTCATCGTCTCAACTATTCCCGCATCGGTCGGGCCTGGGAAGCCATCCGGGAGGATGAAACCGCTGCGGAACTCATGGGGGTCAACACGTTCACGCTAAAGCTTCTGGCATACGCCATGGGAGCAGTCTTCGGGGGATTGGCCGGCGCCTTTTTTGCCGCACGCATGCGCTTCGTGAGTCCGGAATCCTTTACTTTCCTGGAATCAGCCATGGTTTTAAGCATGGTGATCCTGGGCGGCATGGGGTCCATTCCCGGCGTGATCCTAGGGGCTTTGGCCCTCATCGCCCTTCCGGAGGCTTTTCGCGGTTTTGAACTCTACCGGATGCTCGCCTTCGGGGGTGCCATGGTACTGATGATGATTTTCCGGCCGTCGGGATTCTGGCCTGCCAAACGCATGGGACAGCGATCCGAGGAAAGAGGGTAAGAGTGGAGCCCGTTTTAGAGTTGAAAAATGTCTCGGCGGGATACGGCCGGATCCAGGTGCTGCGCGATATCTCCTTGAAGGCCTTTCCCGGGGAAATCGTTTGCATGATCGGCGCAAACGGTGCAGGAAAGAGTACGACCCTGATGACCATCTGCAACGTGGTCACGGCCGCCCGGGGGGACATCCTTTACCGCGGGAATCGAATCAACGGCATCAAATTCAGTAAACTTCCGCCCATGGGCCTCTGCCAGGTGCCCGAAGGCCGGCGCATATTTCCGCGGTTGACCGTACAGGAAAACCTCGAACTCGGGGCCTTTTTCCGTAAAGATTCGACCCGTATCCAAGAAGACCTGGACATGGTTTTCGACTTTTTCCCCATTCTCCGGGAACGCGCAAACCAGAAAGGGGGAACCCTCTCGGGGGGGGAACAACAGATGTTGGCCATCGGCCGGGCCCTGATGAGCCGCCCCCGTGTCCTTCTGCTCGATGAACCGTCGTTGGGCTTGGCCCCTCTTTTGGTGGGGCAGATCTTCAACAAGATCACGGAAATCAATCGCCAGGAGGGGACCACTATCCTTTTGGTGGAACAAAACGCCAACGTGGCCCTGAAGGTCAGCCGGCGCGGCTATGTCCTGGAAACGGGGACCGTTGTCATGGAAGATGATGTAAAAAATCTATTGCAAAACCCGGATATCCGCAAAGCATACCTCGGAGAATAACCCGCCCTTTTCACCCAGTCTCCGGAGCAAGGTTTTCGCCTGAACCGCAACAGTGAGCGGAATCCCGGTCTGGATCTATTACGCCGGGGTGCCCGTGCTTTCTGTTTTCGTTTTCATGGGAATCTACAGGTCCGCCCCCGTCCGGTCGGCCAATCTGAACCAAAACGGGGATCCGTTCTTGCTGATTCTTTCCCTCTTTCCGACCCTCTCCCTCTTCCTGCCGAAAATCGCAGGGCTTTACTCCCCCGGCACGTAAGCGAAATTGCTGTTGCGCTTATTTTCGATTGCGATGGGGATCCCGATACCGATGGAAAGACGGGATTCAAGGCTTCCCACTTCGTTCTTCCACAGGTCTTGATTTCCTTCAAACAGCAGAAAAACCGCGGCTTCCGAGACGGATCAGGCGAAGATCAGGCGACTTCCTGGTGGACCACGGGATCCAGCCGTTTCAGTTCTTCGATGGGGATGTGGCACAGGATCCGATGGCGCCCGGATTCCCGCCAGGAAGGCACTTCGGTTTCGCATATGTCGCCGCCGTCCGGAAGCATTTCTTTCCGCCGGGGACAACGGGTATGGAAGCGGCACCCGGAAGGCGGATCCAGGGCGGAAGGAACATTCCCGCTCAAGCGGATTTCTTTTTGCTCGGCATCCGGGTCGGGTATGGGAACCGCGGACAACAAGGCCTCGGTATACGGATGATAGGGCGGGGAGTAAATGGCTTCGGCAGGTCCGATTTCCACCACCTGCCCCAAATACATGACGGCGATATCATCGGAAAAGTACCGGACCACGGAAAGATCATGGGCGATGAAAATCATGGAAGCGCCGAAGCCTTTCTGGATTTCCAGCAAAAGGTTGATCACCGCGGCCTGGACGGAGACATCCAGGGCCGATACGGGTTCATCGCAGATAATGAGATCCGGGCGGCTGGCCAATGCCCGGGCGATCCCCACCCGTTGCTTTTCCCCGCCGCTCAACTGCCGGGGAAGTCGATCGTAATAGACGGAGCCCAATCGCACGGCTTTCAACAACCGCAGGACCTCGTCTTTCACCTGATGTTTCGGTACGGTTTTGAACTTTTTGATGGGCCGGGCGATCTGTTTCCCGATGGGATAGGACGGATTGAGCGTGGAATCCGGATTCTGGAAGACCATCTGCATTTCCTGGATAAGCTTCCGGTCCCGTTCACGCACCGGCTGGGTCACGTCAAATCCCATGAATTCGATGTCGCCGCCGGTGATTTCCTCCAGGCCGATGATCCCTTTCACCAGGCTCGATTTCCCGCACCCGGACTCCCCCACGACTCCCAGGGTGCGTCCCTTGGCCAGGCGCACGCTGATATCGTCCACGGCCTTGACGTACCGCTTTTTCCCCAGTCCCAGCATGCTCACCAGCGAATTGGATTCCTGAGGATAGTAAATCTTGAGTCCGTCCAGCTGCAGCAGGTCCGCGTCTTCCTTTTTCGGCTCGGAAGCAGCCGGCTTGGGCCGGACGGTTCCGCGCCGGACGCGATGGGTCCTGGGCTGGGTGTCAATCTCTTTGGCATAGATGCAGCGCGCCAGGTGTCCCGTGTCGATCTCCATCATGGCCGGCAACGCTTTTGTACATTCCTCGGTGGCGTAATCGCAGCGGGGGGCAAAAATACAAGCGTTATCGGGGCGTGCCGCCGGCGAAGGGACCCGCCCGCGGATGGGGTACAGCACGGAGTCGAGCTTGCTTTCACCGAGTCGGGGCACACACGCCAGAAGTCCCATGGTGTAAGGATGCCGCGGATTTTGAAAAATGTCGTGGATGGGACCCCGTTCCACCAACTCCCCCGCGTACATAACACACAAATAGTCGCTGACCCGGGCCACCACGCCCAGGTTGTGGGTGATGAAAATGTTGGCCGTTTGAAAGTCTTGCTTGAGTTCTTCCAGAAGATCCAGAACGGCCGCTTCCACGGTGACGTCCAGGGCCGTGGTGGGTTCGTCCATGATGAGCAGGGCGGGATTGTTCAGCATGGCCATGGCGATGACCACCCGTTGCTGCTGTCCGCCCGAGATCTGATGCATGAAACGCTGCATGACGTCTTCCGGATCGGGCATATAGACACGCTTGAGCATGGCCACGGAGCGCTCCCACGCTTCCTCTTGGGAGATATCCTGATGGCACGTCAACACTTCCTTCAACTGTTCTCCCAACCGCATGGCCGGATTCAACGCCTGCATGGGATCCTGGTAGACCATGGAAATCCGGTCTCCGCGCAATCGCTTGAGCTCGGCATCCGATCGATCCACGAGGTCATTTCCTTGAAACACCACCTGCCCGTTGAGGATTTTGCCGTTGGTTCCCAGGAATTGGACGATACCGAAGGCGATGGTGCTCTTTCCGCACCCCGATTCTCCCACCAGACCCACGGTTTCCCCTCGCCGCACGCGAAAGGATACGTCCCGTACCGCGTGGACGTCCCCTTTCCGGGTTTCGTAGGCGATGGTCAGGCCGTTGACATCCAGGACCACGCCGCCGGTTTTTTCTTCCGCTGTCTGGTTCATTGATATCGCATGCTTTCTTCCCGGAGGCCGTCCGCCAAAAGATTCAGGCCCACAACGAGGGAAGCAATGGCCAGAGACGGCCACAGGGCCGCCCAGGGACTCCCCTGCAGGATAAATTCCCTTCCTTTGGCCACCATACTCCCCCAGTCCGGGGAGGGGGGCGGCATTCCAAGCCCTAAAAAGCCCAGGGTTCCCATGGCAAAAATCGCGTATCCCACGCGCAGCATGGCATCCACGATGATTGGACCCCGCGCGTTGGGCAGGATTTCGATGAACATAATGTACCAGGGGCTCTCCCCCCGGGTCTCGGCGGCCCGGATGTATTCCCGGGTGCGGATATCCAGGGTCAGGCTGCGCACCAGCCGCGCGATCCCCGGTGTTCCCACGATGGTGATGGCGATGACCACGTTCACGGCGGAAGCCCCCAGGGCCGTCATGATGATTAAAAACAGCAGAATAACGGGAATGGCCATCATGGCATCCAGCAAGCGCATGGTGATTTCATCGAGCCAGCCGCCGTAGTACCCGCTGATCAGGCCCAACGTGGTGCCCACCGTCAGGGCCACGAAGACGCCCCAGATGGCTGTACCACCGGGAATCCATAAATTTTGGGAAACGGGAAGAATCACCAGGACGACCCGGGCCCCGTAAATCAGACGGGACCACAAATCGCGTCCCAATTCGTCCGTCCCCAGGATATGTTCTTCCGACGGTCCCTCGTTGGGGTGTTTCCAATCCTGTTCCAGGGGCGAAAAGGGCGTCAGCAAAGGCGCAAAAATCGCCACCCCCACCCAGAACAAAACGATCACCAGGCCTGCAACGGCGATCTTGGAGGCAAATAAAACGGACAAGCCCTCCCAAAGCCGTCTCAACCGGACGAAACGGATGACATCCGTGTCCGGGACGATGATTTCCGGCGAATCGGCGGGAATGCTGGAATCGGGTTGGGTCATCGGATTACGTTTTTCAATTTAGCGGCAGTCCTTGCCAATTTAAGATCGCTCCCCTTGCCCCCGCCTTCAAAGGCGGGGCTTGCGGTAAACATTCCGGTCAGCCGTACCGAATCCGGGGATTCAAAAAGGTGTAAACGAT
The DNA here is from genome assembly GCA_019309485.1 of Deltaproteobacteria bacterium. Classification (GTDB taxonomy): domain Bacteria; phylum Desulfobacterota; class Desulfobacteria; order Desulfobacterales; family UBA2156. The sequence continues at coordinate 35,800 of JAFDGC010000027.1, forward strand.
GTCGGCGATCAACTGGGTCCCCACGGCCACCATGACCAGGATCATGGCTCCCGCCTCCAATGCATTGATATCCTTATACAAGGCCGAGTCGAGCAGGTACTTCCCCAGTCCCGGATACCCGAAGACCACTTCCACGATGACGATCCCGCCCATCAACCAGTTCACATGGAGCATGATCACGGTGATGGGCGCCATGAGGGCGTTCCGCACCGCGTGCGTGGCGACGATGCGACGGTACGGCAACCCTTTCAAGTAGGCTGTCCGGATGTACGGAGAGCGCATGACTTCCACCATGCTGGCGCGGGTGATGCGAAGGACGTATCCGAGTTCGATGAGGGTCAGGGTCAACACGGGAAGGATGAGCATGTCGGGGCGTTCCCAGGGGGCCTGTTCGCCGAATACCGTGGCGCCGGGGACCCATTGCAGCCATACCGCCATGATCAAAATTAAAAAAATACCGGTGGCAAACTCGGGGATGACGGAAAACATCATTCCCCCGACGGAAAAAATCCGATCCCGAAGACTCCCTTCTTTGAGTCCCGCCATCAAACCCAGAAGCAAGGCCAGAGGCATGACGATCACAAAAGCGGTGCCGGCCAGGACCAAAGAATTCCTAAGGCGGATGAAAAGGCTTTTAGCCACCGGCCTTCCGGTCCTCAGGGAAATCCCGGGATCCCCCCGGATGAAGCCCTTTTTGAGGGGGATATACTCTACCGGCCCTCCCGACGTTTCTTTCCAGCCAGAACCCATGATAAAGGTCCAGACCTTTCGATCCTTTCCTTTTTCCCACTTGACCACGTGGTTGTCGGTGTCCACACCCCGAAAGACGGAAACGCCTTGGGGATCGGTTTTCCAGCGGTCATTGTCCACTGCCCTGGAGAAGGTTCCGTCGGGCTTCCGCGAGATCGCCATCAAGTCATCGCCGATGAGCTTCCATCGTACCAGGGTTCCGTCCTTTTTTACCGCCCACCATTCCACGAACCCTTTCTCCGTGACGATCCGCTTCAAGGGTATCCCGATTTGTTTTTGCGCCTGCCAGTCGGATCCCGTCAGCCACCACACGTACCGAAGCCACACCGGTTTATCGAGGCCCAGTTGCGCCAGAAAAGAGGCTTCCTGTTCCGGCGTCACAAAGGCCCCCAGGATGTTTCGGGCCACGTTCCCCGGCGAGGCTTCCGTGATCATAAAGACGGCCATGCTGACAAGGAGCATGGTCAGCAACAGGAGTATGCACCGCCGGGCAATGAATTTCGCCATATGGGGTTACCCGTGTAAAGCGGGCCGGCAGAAAAACCGGCCCGCCGCATCTTTTCGCTTAAACGTCGAGCCAGGCTTCGTTGAAAAGAAAAATCAGGTTCGGATGGGCTTCCACGTTTTTCAATTTCTTGCTGGGGCACATCCACGTGTTCATCCAGTAGGCAATGCCGATGGATCCCCGCGTCACCTGGATGTCTTCGAGCTTGCAGAAGATCTGGCGTCGCTTTTCCACATCCAGGGTGCCGCTGGCCTGATCCAGAAGCGCGCTGAATTCCTTGTCCACCCAGCGGGTTTCGTTCCAGGGGACGGGATTCCCCTTGTCGTCGGCCACGTATGCCAGATTGGGCACCATGGTCCCCAGGGGCCGGTGCGTCCATGGGGTGACGCCCAGATCCACTTCCGTCCACTTTTCCCAGTACTGGCTGGTGGGCATGGTCTGGATGTTCACCCGAATGCCGGCGGGCAGGGCGTCCTGCTTGAGCACTTCGGCATACCGGACGATGTCCGTCCATTCGGAGCCCACGGCAATATTGACGTCGATCCCGTTGGGATAACCCGCCTTGGCCAAAAGTGCCTTTGCCTTATCGGGCTGATAGGCCGGTATCGGCTTTTCGCAATATTCGGGATGCTTCGGATAGACATGGAAGTCCTGCCCCTGCAGGCCCTCTCCCTGGTAGGCCAGGGCCAGGATTTTCTCCCGGTTCTGGCACAGCTTCAGGGCCATGCGCACCCGGTTGTCCGTCCAGGGTTTCATATCCACCCGCATCCGCAAAACCCGCGTGGTGGCGGTGGCCACGGGCAGCACGCTGATGTTCGCGTCCCCTTTCACCGCCTTCATGATCTGAGGACCGGGGTTGTCCGAAGCGTCGATGAGGTGGATTTCACCCGATTTCAGAGCCGCAATCTGGGGCGCCAGTTCGCTTCCCATGTCAATGAATCGAATTTCATCCATGTACGGCAGGGGTTTGCCGTCGGCAGCCTTCTGCCAGTAGTCGCTGCGACGCTTGACGATACAGATCTCCCCTTCTTTGTAGGTGTCCAGTACGTAAGGGCCGGTGCCGTGGGGAGCCTTTTTCATATCCCCTTCAAAAGTCCGGTGGTTGAGCACTTGCGCCGTGTACTGGAAGAAATGTTCGGGGACGGCGATTTCAGGCCGTTCCAGATGGAGTTTGAACTGATAATCGTTGACTTTCTCGATGCCGCTGGGCTTCAGATAAGAACCCACGAGCCCCAGCAGGGAGGATTTCACTTCCTGATCCAGCCACTGGTTGATGGTAAAAATACAGTCATCGGCGGTAAACGAATCGCCGTTGTTGAACTTGACCCCCTTGCGGACGTTGAAGGTCCAGGTCTTGAGGTCCTCGCTTGCGGACCAGCTTTCGCACAGGTACGGAACGGTGACGTTGTCAGGGCCCGTAAGAGTCATGTATTCGAAAACCATGCGCATGGAGTTGGAAGGCATCAGCCAGGAATACCGGGCCGGGTGATCGATCTTTTGGATCGACTGGGAAATCTTGAGAACACCGCCTCGCTTGGGGCCCGCGGCCGCAAGCTTCTTGGGCCATGAAATGCCAATCATTTGGCTCGCCGCAGCAGCCGATACCCCCAGAAGTGTGGCGTATCGGATAAATTCACGCCGGGTCAGCTTCCCGGCGTTCACGGCCGCCTTTAGATCAGGAATCGCCGGATGCAGCTTTTCATTTTTGCTCATGTTTTTCTCCTTTCGTTGAATCGAACGGAACAAGGGGTTCCCCCCGGGCCACAGCTAATCTTTGTTTGTCCGATGGAAAACGCGTTTCGCGTCCTCCCCTTTCACGGTACCCTTCCCTTTGCTTTGAAATATTAATAAATTGATCTTTCAGGTATGAATGGATTTTTATAAAATCAAAGACAAAATGTCAATAAAAGATCCCAGTGTTGCCGGGACATGCGCAAATAGCGCCTTGACAGCACCCGTGTAACGGGTGCATACGCATTGGAACGCCCCGCTGCCCGCAGGCGGGATTTTTGCTTCGCTCCAACAGGCAGCGGGGAAGGCCTTCGCTGTTGCGGTTCAAAAAAAACCGAGGCCGATGAGAGAATCCTTTTTTGGGGAGGTAAATTGTGATGCATCGACCCGACGTCCTTGTGGTGGGACGCAGTTGTGTGGATCATATCGCGGTGGTGGAAACCTTTCCGGAAGAAGACACCAAGGCACCCCTTGAATTCAGGATAGCCGAAGGGGGAGGACAAGGCGGAACGGCCTCTTCCTGCATCGCCAGGCTCGGGGGGCGGGTACTTTATGCGGGGCGTCTCGGCGACGACGCCGAGGGCGCGTTTTGCCTTCAGCGGTTGAAGGCCTTCGGCGTGGATACGGCCTTTATTCGGAGGGTGGAAGGAGGGACAACCCCGGTGGCCTACATCTTCGTGACACAATCGACGGGCAAACGAACCATCATCTACGAGCGAAGCGCCCTCCCCCGCTTTCAATTCGAAGATCTTCTACCGGCCTTATCCCGCAATCCAAAAGTACTCCTGCTGGATCCGGAAACCACTTATCTGGCAGGTGCCCTGAAACCGCTCGGCGGGGCCGGCATCCGAATCGTTTACGATTGCGAACGCTGGCGGGAGGGTATGGATGCCATGATGGCCACCGCCGATTTTTTTATTCCCTCGTCTTCTTTTTTGGATGCACCCCCCTTTGGACTCGGCGGCCTGGGGTTTCGAGAGAAAATGATCCGCCTTGACGCCCGCATCAAAGGCGTACTGATCGTGACCCGGGGGGGCCAAGGGGCCTATTACCTGTGGAAGGATCAATTGTACCATGTCCCGGCACCGGAGGTTCCCGTGAAAGACACGACAGGCGCGGGGGATAATTTCCACGCCGCCTTCTCCCTGGCCGCGGCCAGGGGATGGAACCTCCATGAAGCGGTACGCTTTTCAGTGGCCGTGGCTTCCCTTTCGTGCCGGGATTACGGCGGTCGAAACGGGATCCCCGAAGAAAAAGAAGCCCTCGAAACGACGAAGCGCCTGAAAACCAAGCGGCTCTAGAGATCTTTCTTAGCGATTCCACCCCCCGATGAGGTGAAGATGGAGATGGAAGATCACCTGCCCCCCGCCCCTTTCCACATTAAACAAGAGTTTGTATCCCGATTCATGAATCCCGGAACGCCGGGCCATTTCCCTGGCGGTCATGATGCAATCGACAAGGATTTCCCGGTCCTCTTCGTCGACGTCGTTGATACTGCGGATGTGTTTCTTGGGGACAATGAGCAAATGCACCGGTGCGTGAGGATGGATATCTTTGAACACCACCAGGGCATCGGTTTCATGTAAAAATTCCGTATCCGTCCTTCCGGAAGCGATTTTACAGAACAAACATTCCGCATCCATTCTTTTCCTCCTTCAGTTCAGTACCTGTTTCAACACCTGATCCGCATCCATCTTCCATGTTTTTCCTTCCGGGGGCCCATTCATGGATTTTTCCAGAAGCTCCAGGAAGAGGCTCCGGGGGATATGGGTCGCCCCCATGCGCATGAGGTGGAGTGTGGTGGTCTGGCAGTCGATCAAGGTAAAGGCACGCCGGAGAAGATGGCCCACCAGATGGACCAGGGCCACCTTCGACGCATCGGAAGACCGGCTGAACATGGATTCCCCGAAAAAACACTTCCCCAACGCCACCCCGTAAAGCCCACCGCTGAGGGTTTCTCCCTGCCAGCTTTCCACCGAGTGGGCGATACCGTATTCATGGAGGCGACAATAGGCGTCGATCATGTCTTGATCGATCCACGTTTCTTTCCCTTTTTCCATCCGGACCCGGGCACATTCCGTAATCACCCTTCCAAACGCCGCGTCGGCGGTCACCCGGAACGCATGCTTTTTCAAAACCCTTTTGAGTCTCTTGGATACATGCAGCTTGTCCGGGAATAAGACGAGACGCGGATCAGGGGACCACCAGAGAATCGGCTCACCTTCCCCGTACCAGGGGAAGATGCCGTTTCGATAGGCGACGACCAGACGCTCGGGGCTGAGATCCCCGCCCACCGCCAGGAGGCCGTTTTTCAGGGCCAGGTACGGCGGCGGGAAGACCGGCTTCTCGGAAAGCACAAAGACCGCCATGGATCCCATCGCATCATCGGCCCCATCGAAGGCGTGCCGCGAGTTAAGGCATTTGTCACGGCGCCACACGGCGGGACGGAGATTACACTCGCAAAACGGTTTTCCGAAGACCTGGGAAACAAACCAACGAAAGTTCACCGGATTTTTGCCGGCGGAAGGACAGCCCATTTACGCGAAGTCAAAATGCAACGCGTCCTCTTCCAATCGGATCCGGGCGTGTCCCCCTTTTTGCAGTTTTCCGAACAGGATCTGCTCGGACAACACATCCTTGATCTCTTTCTGAATGACCCGGTCCAGGGGCCGTGCGCCGTAGGTGGGGTCGTATCCTTTCTCGGCCAGGTACCGGCGGACCTCCGGAGAGACGGCAATGGCCACCTTCTTGGGGAGAAGCTGATCGTTCAACTCTTGGATGAATTTGTCCACAATCCGTTCCATAATCTCCAGGGACAATGCATCGAAGTGGACGATGGCGTCCAGGCGGTTGCGGAACTCGGGGCTGAAGAAGCTTTCCACGGCCTTTTTCCCCTTGGCTTTCAGGTCGCTTTTGGGATCCCCGAATCCGATGGTCATGGAACTCATTTCCCGGGCCCCGGCATTGGAAGTCATGATGACGATGACGTTCCTGAAGTCGGCCTTTTTGCCGTTGTTGTCCGTCAGGGTCGCATGGTCCAGAACCTGTAAAAGGATATTGAAAAGGTCGATGTGGGCCTTTTCGATCTCATCCAGGAGGAGGACGCTGTGGGGATGCTTCCGGATTCCGTCCGTGAGCAGTCCTCCCTGGTCAAACCCGATATACCCGGGCGGCGCCCCGATGAGCCGGGCCACGGCGTGCTTCTCCATATACTCGCTCATGTCGTAGCGCATGAACTCCACACCCAGGTTCATGGCGATCTGTCGGGCCACCTCGGTCTTCCCCACACCGGTGGGCCCCGTAAACAAAAAAGATCCGATGGGTTTTTCCGGAGTCCGCAATCCGGCCCGGGAGCGTTTGATAGCCGTCACGATGGCGTGGATGGCCGGGTCCTGTCCATAGACTTTGGCCTTGAGGCGGTCTTCCAGTTCTTCGAGTTGAATCTTGTCATTGGCGGAAACGCTCACCGTGGGGATCTTGGCCATTTTGGCCACGATCTTTTCGATGTCCGACGGATGAATCTTTTTCCGGGTGACGCTGCCGGAAAGACGAACGGCGGCCCCTGCCTCGTCGATGACATCGATGGCCTTGTCCGGGAGATACCGGTCATTGATGTACTTAGCGCTCAAGTCCACCGCCGCCTTCAGGGCGGTTTCCGTGTAAACGATCCCGTGATGGGCCTCGTATCGGGATTTGAGCCCCTTTAAAATCTGGAAGGTTTCGGAGATCGGAGGCTCGGGCACCTCGATCTTTTCGAACCGGCGGGACATGGCCCGGTCCTTTTCGAAATGATTCTTGTATTCTTCGTATGTGGTGGAACCGATACATCGCAGCTCGCCGGCGGCAAAGACCGGTTTGAGGATGTTGGAGGCGTCCATGGAACCGCTGGAGGTGGCACCGGCGCCGACGATGGTGTGGATCTCATCGATGAACAAAATGGCGTTTTTCTTCTTCTTCAGTTCGGTTATCACCCCCTTGAGGCGCTGTTCGAAGTCCCCCCGGAACTTGGTCCCCGCCAACAGGGCCCCCATATCCAATGCATAAATCCGAACGTCCTTCAAAAGATCCGGGACTTCTTTCTTCTGGATCTTTTGCACCAGCCCCTCGGCCAGGGCGGTTTTCCCCACGCCGGGATCCCCCACGAAAATGGGGTTGTTTTTCCGCCGGCGGCAAAGGACCTGCATGGTCCGTTCCAGTTCATTCTCCCGGCCGATGAGGGGGTCCAGCAGTCCCTTTTCCGCCATTTCCATCAAGTCGAGGGTGAACAGGGACAAGGGGTCGTCTTTTTTCTTTTCCTTTGTCTTTTCCGTCTTCTGGGTCTTGACGAATCCCCCGATCACGTCCGCAAATGGGTCTTTGGGCATGCCGTGGGAGATGTAATTGAGGATGTCCAGCCGGGTGATCCCTTCCTGGGACAAAAAGTAGGCGGCGTAGGAGTCGGTTTCCAGGAAAATGGAGGCCAAAATGTCGCTGATCTCCACTTCCTGCTTCTCGGCGTTTCGCACATGATTGACGGCACGCTGGATGACCCGTTGGAACCCCAGGGTCTGCTGGAGCACATAATCGCCCTGATCCGGGACGACCGCCATTTTTTCGTTGAAGAAATCCTCCAGGCGTTGCTTCAAACTCCCAGGGTCCCCCCCGCAGTTCTGGAGGATCTCCTTCCCCGTTTCGTCGTGGAGAATGGCGAACAGGACATGTTCGATGGAGACGTATTCATGGCGCCGCCTCTTGGCTTCGCTGACGGCGAACCCCAAAGTGGCGCTCAGTTCCTTGCTGATCATGGATCTACTCCCTTTCCATGGTGCATTTTAAGGGAAAACCGTTTTCACGGGCCAGTTCATGGACCATCTGGACTTTGGTCTCCGCCACTTCGAAGGTGAAGACCCCGCATACCCCGATCCCTGATTGATGGACGTTGAGCATGATCCGGGTGGCCTCTTCCAGGGACTTGTTGAAAACACCCATGAGCACCGCCACCACGAAATCCATGGTGGTGTAATCGTCGTTGTGCAGAAGCACCCGGTACATGGCCGGTTCCCGGGTCTCGGCATCCACCTCGGAGAGGACGGTTTCTTCTTCACCGGGCACATATCCGTCCATGGGTTGCTCCTCCGAAAACAGGGGGAAATATGGCGTGAGTGGAATGCATGGCGTATGCGTTATAAAAACTATAATTTTGCACCGCGGAAAAATCAACCCCCGGCATGAACCGTCTGAAACCGCCTCAGTGCATCCGGGTTACGTGCGGCCGCAGCACTTTTTATACTTTTTGCCGCTCCCGCACGGGCACGGGGCGTTTCGCCCCACTTTTTTCTGCTCCCGCCGGATCGGTGTTTTTTGGTCTCCTCCGTCACCCCCGGAATAAATCAGATTCTGGTCTTTGGGTTTTTGCATCTCGGCAAGGTTTTCGGGTTGGGCGATCTCCACCCGGAACAAAATCCCCAGGGTTTCTTCCTTGATCCGGGAAATCATTTCGGAAAACATCGCAAACCCTTCCTTCTTGTAGACCAAAAGGGGGTCCTGCTGGGCATATCCCCGAAGGCCGATCCCTTCCTTGAGATGGTCCATGCTCAACAGATGGTCTTTCCACAGATGATCCACGGTCTGAAGCATCACAATCCGCTCCAGCTCCCGGGAGGCATCCGCGCCGATGCTTTGTTCCCGCGCCTCATAAATTTTGAGGGCCTGATCCCGAATCGTTTCCGCCAATCCCTCCGGATCCGCCCCGTCCAGTACCTCCGGGCGGAAATCCGGGCGGAAATTGAACTGTTTGAAGACCGCCTCCTTAAGCCCCTTGAGGTCCCATTCTTCGGGCGGCGTTCGTTCATCGGCATAGTTCCCGGCAATCTCCGAGGCTTTTTCATTGATCATCTCCAGAATGGAATCCCTCAGGTTTTCCCCCCTCAGGGCTTCCCGCCGCTGGCGATAGATGACTTCCCGCTGCTGGTTCATCACGTTGTCATATTCCAGAAGCTGTTTCCGGATCTCGAAGTTGTGGGCCTCCACCTTCTTCTGGGCGTTTTCGATGGCCCTTGAAATCAGATTGTGCTCGATGGGTTCCCCTTCTTCCATGCCCAGGCGGTTCATGATGTTTCCCATCCGCTCCCCCCCGAAGATCCGGAGCAGATCATCCTCCAGGGCCAGGTAAAACCGGGAGGACCCCGGATCCCCCTGCCGCCCGGAACGCCCCCGGAGCTGATTGTCGATGCGCCGGCTTTCATGCCGCTCGGTTCCGAGGATATGCAGCCCCCCGAGTTCCACGACCCCTTCCCCCAGAACGATATCCGTACCCCGGCCCGCCATGTTGGTGGAGATGGTGACGGTCCCTTTCTGGCCGGCCATGGCAACGATTTCGGCTTCCTTTTTGTGGTTTTTGGCGTTTAACACCGAGTGGGGAATCCCCCGCTTGCTCAGTTTCTCGCTCAGGGCTTCGGAGACATCGATGGAGATGGTCCCCACCAGGACCGGTTGGCCCCGCCGGTGACAATCCTCGATCTCATCCAGGACCGCTTCGTATTTTTCCTTTTTGGTCTGGTAAATCACATCCGGATGATCGATGCGGATCATGGGCTTGTGGGTGGGAATCACGCAGACGTCAAGATTATAGATCTTTTTGAATTCGGCCGCTTCGGTGTCGGCGGTCCCCGTCATTCCGGCCAGTTTGTCGTACATCCGGAAGTAATTCTGGAAGGTGATGGTGGCCAGGGTCTGGTTTTCGTTTTCGATTTTGACGTTTTCCTTGGCCTCCAGGGCCTGGTGGAGCCCCTCGCTGTACCGCCGGCCAGGCATGAGGCGGCCGGTGAATTCATCCACGATCACCACCTGGCCGTCCTTGACGATATAATCCACGTCCCTTTTGAAGAGATGATGCGCCTTCAGGGCCTGGTTGATGTGATGCAACAGCTCGATATATTTGGGGTCATACAGATTATCGACCTTCAGGATCCGTTCGGCATGGGCCACCCCTTCCTCGGTGAGGACCACGGTCTTGGCTTTTTCATCGATGGTGAAATCGGTGTCCCGCTTCAGGCGACCGATGATGCCATTCACCTGGTAATACAGGTGGGTCGATTTTTCCGCCGGTCCCGAGATAATCAAGGGGGTTCGGGCCTCGTCGATGAGGATGCTGTCCACCTCGTCCACGATGGCATAATGCAGATCCTGCTGGACCAGTGAGACCCGATCGAACTTCATGTTGTCACGCAGGTAGTCGAATCCGAACTCGTTGTTGGTCCCGTAAGTGATGTCGCAGCGGTAGGCCTCGAAGCGCTCCCGGTCATCCATCCCGTGAACAATGGTCCCCACGGAAAGCCCCAGGAAGCGGTAAATGTTCCCCATCCATTCCGTATCGCGCCGGGCCAGATAATCGTTCACCGTGACGATGTGGACTCCTTTCCCGGTCAGGGCGTTGAGGTAGGCGGGGAGGGTGGCGGCCAGGGTTTTTCCTTCACCGGTCTTCATTTCCGCGATTTTCCCCTGATGCAGCACGATGCCGCCGATCAATTGAACATCGAAATGCCGCATCTTCAGGGTACGGACCGAGGCCTCCCGAACAACGGCAAAGGCTTCGGGGAGGAGTTCATCCAGGGGTTCCCCGTTTTCGATGCGCTGCCGGTAGATACCGGTCTGGGCTTTCAGTTCATCGTCGGTCATCTCCTGTATCCGCGGCTCCAGCTGATTGATGAGCGCCACGAGGGGCTCCAGCTTTTTCAGCTCCCGTTCGTTTTTGCTTCCAAACACCTTTGTCAAAAAATTGAAAAACATGGCACCATCGTCTTTTGGAGCCTCCCGCCCTGAAGGGCGGGGCTCCCCGGTAAGATAACGATCTGTTTTTTTGAGAGCTTCCCTCGACCCTGCCTTAAAAGGCGGGGCTTGCGGGAAGCGTTCCGGTTAAAATTAGGGATTCCATCGCATGTTTTTTGCGGGCAGAAAAATTATAACACAGGCGACTGTTAAAAAAAAGGCCGGATCCGGGGATCGACTCCCTGTGGAAGAAACGACGAGGGGGAAAAAAGGAATGTGCTGCGAATCAATTGAGAACAAATAGCTTGGGATTTACGGGAGCCCCGCCCACAAGCACTTCATAATGCAGATGCGGACCGGTGCTGCGGCCGGTGCTGCCCACCCGGGCCACCACATCCCCCCGTTTGACGCGATCCCCCGGCTTCTTGAGGATCTTGCTCAGGTGCCCGTAACGCGTCACCACGCCGTGTCCATGGTCGATGACGAGCATCTTCCCCAGGCCCCCATTCCTCCCGGCGGATTTTATGGTGCCGTCCGCCGGGGCGGTCACCGGGGCGCCTTTATAAACGGCGATGTCCACCCCCTGGTGAAATTCCCGGCGGCCGCTAAAGGGGGATTTACGCCAGCCGTACCGGGAAGAAATCCGTCCCTGGGTCGGATACCCCATGGGCGTGCGTGAAAAGATCTCCTGCTGCCGTTCCAAAAGTTCCAGGAGTTCCTCAAGGGTGTGCCGGCGGTCGTTGGAAACCTTTTCCAACTGCTGCATTTCCCGTCGCAGCCTGGAAAGACTTTCACCGGGGATGGCTTTCATTTCCGATTTGGAATCGACATCTTCAGGAAGCGGTCCGCCCACGCCGTTTTCATCGTTATCCCCTTTCACATCCAACCCTGTGATATACCTCAACTTTTCCTCGAGAAGGGATATTTGGAACAGTTTCGTCTTTAAGTGATTGATATCGGAATCGAGTTTCTTGATCTGGTCCCAGAGATGATCCGAAGAGTCCTTTCGGTCCGGGGCAACGGCCTGATTTTGCGTCACGTGGATGTACTGCCGCCGCAGTGAAAAATAGTCCACCACCAGGACGGCGACCACGGCCATCCCGATGGAAACAAAAAGAGTCAAAAAGGCCCAGACTTTTTTAGAAAGGGTCACTTTTCTGAGGGGTCCAGCCGCGGTGCTGGTGAGAAAAAAGGTGATCTTCTCCATCGTGGTTTCCCGCCCTTATGCGATCCGTTGATGATGATCAGGCCCCAACCGAAGGTTGCACCTGTTACCCATCCGCCGGACCCGTCCCGCCTTCCGGGAAGTTCTCCCCGGGTACAGGCCCCGGTGTGCCGAATCATGGCCATTGAAAGGATTTTGGTGGAACGCCGACCCCTTTCGGCGAAATTTTCAGGGCTTTCGCCGAAAGGGGGTGTTTTTCAGAAACCGCTATTCGAGGCCAAGCTTGAACTTCAAAGATTTCAGCGTGTTTTTCATGAGCATGGTAATCGTCATGGGGCCCACGCCCCCAGGAACCGGGGTGATCCATCCGGCGATCTCCTTGGCCGCATCAAAATCCACGTCTCCTTTGAGGATGGCCACCTTCTTGCCGGTCTTTTCGCTGATCTTCTCCCCCACCCGGTTGACCCCCACATCGATGACGCAGGCGCCGGGCTTGATCCATTCGGGTTTTACCAGGCCGGGAACGCCGGCGGCCACGATCAGGATGTCCGCCCGCTTGCAGTGCTCGTCCATGTTTTTGGTCCGGGTATGCACCACGGTCACCGTGGAATTGGCACCCGGGCCCTTCTGGAGCATCATGTTGGCAATGGGCTTGCCCACGATATTGGAGCGGCCCACCACCACCACCTCGGCCCCGGAGGTTTCCACGCCGGCGCGGACGATCATCTCCTGGATTCCCGCAGGCGTGCAGGGCGGAAACTTGACTTCGTCCCCCCCGATCATGAGCCGGCCCACGTTCACCGGATGAAACCCGTCCACGTCCTTGTCCGGATCGATGGCGTTGAGGACCTTCTTTTCATCGATATGCTTGGGAAGGGGGAGCTGTACCAGGATGCCGTGAATGCTGTCGTCCTTGTTGTATTTATCGATGAGGGCCAGAAGGTCTTGTTCGGAAAGATCCACGGGCTGGCTGTCCTGGATCTCCTTGAAGCCCACCCGGTGGGCGGTTTTGATTTTCAGGGTCACATAAGAAACGGAGGCGGGATTTTCCCCCACCAGAATGGTCACCAGGCCGGGTACCACCCCGTGCTTTTCCTTGATTTGGGCCACCTCCGCGGTGATCTCTTCCAGGATCTGTTCCCGGATTTCGGTTCCGAGTATCAACTTTGCCGGCATTTCGATTCTCCTTTCTTGATGTTCCTTTTTATTTTCAGTGTGGGACTTAAAAATCGATGGAAGCACCGGAACTCGGCATCCGAAAAGATCGACGCGATGCCCGGCCCTTGAGAATTTCGGCCTATGTAGTGAAAAAAGGCCGCCCTGTCAAGTGGCCCGAAACCGGTTCATTTCTCTCGCCCTGACTCCGGTCAAAGGGAATACGGCACGCCGGACAGCCCGGCTTTCTCGTCCAGACCGCACATGAGGTTCATGTTCTGCACCGCCTGGCCGGCGGCGCCCTTGACCAGGTTGTCGATGGCCGACATCAGGATGATCCGGTTTGCATCCGGATCCAGAACAAAACCGATGTCGCAGAAATTGGTCCCCCGGACATTGAGGGTGTCCGGGATCCCCCCTTGGCCCATCAGCCGGATAAAAGGCTTTTCCCCGTAAAACTCTTGAAATGCACGAGCCACTGCCCCGAGGCCGGCGTCCTTTTTCAAGGGCGCGTAGAGGGTGGCCATCATCCCCCGGGACATGGGAACCAGGTGCGGGACAAAGGTGATATGCACCGGCCTCCCGGCCACCCGGCTCAGGACCGCTTCCATTTCCGGGGTATGCCGGTGTACCCCCACGTTATACGGCTTGAAGGACTCGGCCACCTCGCAAAAAAGGGTTTTCAAAGAAGGGGCGCGCCCTGCCCCGCTCACTCCGGATTTGGCATCGATGATGATCCCCCGGGAGTCGATGAGCCCCGTTTGGATCAGCGGAATCAACGGCAGGAGGGCGCAGGTGGGATAGCATCCGGGGTTCCCCACGAGCCGGGCGGACGCCACTTGCTCCGGAAAAACCTCGGCCAGCCCGTACACCGCTTCTTCCAGAAGGCCGGGGGCGGTGTGGGGTTGATAAAACCGTTCATAAAGGACCGGGTCCTTGAACCGAAAATCCGCGGAAAGGTCGATCACCTTGACCCCCCGGTCCAAAAGCCCGGGCACGATCTCCATGGGAAGTTTGTGGGGAAGGGCCGTGAAGACCACGTCCGCCCGGTCCCCCACGCGATCCGGATCAAAGGCTTCCAGGGGCTGTTGCACCACCTGGCGCAGGGCCGGATAAATCTCCGCCATCTCTTTTCCCACGTATTGGGTGGAGGTCATCACCGTCAGTGTCACGTCCGGATGTCCGGAAAGAATACGCACCAACTCGACCCCGGTGTAGCCGGTGGCCCCCACAATCCCCGCTCGGATCATCGCATTTCCTCGCCCTTTCAGGAGACTGTCTCCATTTTTTCCGAAGGAACCATCCATACCAGATCTCCGCCAAATTTCAAGCCAAACCCTATTTGACCATCGGTAATTGACGCGGCCGCCGCCTTTTTTTAAAGTATCCCTCGATCCCGGATCGTTTCATCACTTCCTGCTGCAAGGAGAGACTCAAATTGACAGATGAATATGTCATGGTGGTGGACTCCGACAACCGGCCCGCCGGCGCGGCCCCCCGCTCCCGGATGCGGGCGCAAAACCTGTTCCACCGGGCGGTCTATGTCCTGGTCTTCAACTCCGAGGGAAAACTCTTCCGGCACCGGCGGACCTTCACCAAGGACATCTACCCAGGATATTACGACATCGCCGCCGGAGGCGTGGTCCTGGCCGTTGAGACTTATGAAGCGGCCGCGGCCAGGGAACTGGAAGAAGAGATGGGAATCCGGGATACCCCCCTGGCATTTCTTTTCGATATGTTTTTCGAAGACCCGAAAAGCCGGGTTTTCGGACGCGTTTTCCGGTGCACCCACGATGGCGACCTGGTGCTCCAGGCCGAGGAGGTCCTCCACGGCGCCTTTCTGCCCATTCAACAGATCCTTGCCGACGCCGAACACCTTCCCTACACCCCCGACGGCGTGATGATCCTCAAGCGCTTGTTGAATGAAAAAAATATAAATATTTGAAATCATATAAATATTATTTTTATTAAATATTCCGAGACCAGAGAAATCTTTCCAAAGGAATCATGCAGGGCCCCGACGAAATCCAAGATCCTACAATATCATTTCTTTCCGGATGCCGGTCTAAAATTCGAAGCACTGCCGGTCCTTTATTTTTCATCGAATACGTATTAGAATTAGGTAATCCCTGAAATTTATTGACGGAATCGCCAATTCCTGATAGGCAGCCACAAAACGGCCGCCGACTCCCCGGTGTAACCCGGAAAAGCCGATGCAAGACCCTTTCGGCAAGGTTGCAATCCTTTCAAAGGCCCATTTTCGCGTATACGATGCACGCAACATCCTGAACAAGGAGAATGCGATTGCGATACGGGAAATACCTTTTTTCTTCGGTTTTACTCGACGACGCCCTCCTCCCGCCTTTCAAGGGATCGACCTTCCGCGGGGTTTTCGGCCACGCTCTGAAAAAGGTCGTCTGCGCCCAGAGGCGGCGAACCTGCGGGGAGTGCCTGCTCAAGGACCGCTGCGTCTATCCCCTTGTTTTTGAAACTCCAGACGCAACACCCCGGGGCAGACCCTCCCCGCCCCATCCGTTCGTCATCGAACCCCCCAAAACCCGGGAGACCCTTCTCAAAAAAGGGGATGCCTTTGAATTCGCCCTGATCCTTTTTGGATTCGCCAACGACTACCTCCCCTATTTCGTTTATGCTTTTGAAACCATGGGAAAAAACGGCATCGGCCGCCGCACGGAAGGGCATCGGGCCGGCTTCCGGCTGGAAAAACTATCGGAAAACGGCCGGATATTGTACCGCGTGGAAGATCAGGCCATCGCCGCCCCCGACCCGTTGGAACTGAATCTTGACACCTTCGAAACCGCATCAACCGCAGATCCCCGGGAAGTCACGGTGACCCTGGTCACCCCCTTGAGAATCAAGCACCATAATCGTCTTTCCGCACAACTTTCCTTCCCGATCCTTGTGCGGGCCATGCTCCGCCGGCTGCACACGCTGAATCACCATTTTGGAAACGGTCCTCCCGATATCGACCATGCCACCCTGATCCGGCAGGCCGAAGGCGTGGAAACCCTTCGTTCGGACATCCGGTGGTTCGACTGGAAACGGTATTCCAACCGCCAGGATCAATCCATGCTCATGGGCGGAATGACCGGCGAAATCACCTACCGCGGGGCATTGACACCGTATCTTCCCCTTTTGCGTTTCAGCGAAAAGGTGCACCTGGGAAAAGCCACCACCTTCGGACTGGGCGAAATCCGCATCACCGAAAGGAATCCCTCGTGAAAAACATCCTCTTGGCCGTATGCGGTTTAAGCCCCCAGGTCATCACCGAGACCCTCTACGCCATTCATCAAACCGGCCGCCGCGTGGACGCGATTCATGTCATCACCACCCGGGAAGGAAAGGAGCGGATCTTTTCCAGTCTTTTGGCCGAACGACAGGGCCACTTTCACCGCTACCTGGCTGAATACGGATTCAGCCCCCACGAAATCGCCTTTGACGCCTCCACCATCCATGTGATCGCCCACGACCCAGGGCGGGAAATCGCGGATATCGCCGACGAGCGTGACAACGAGGCGACCCTGCGCAAATGTCTCGAGTTGACCTTCGATTTGACCCGTGACCCGGACACGGCGGTCTTTTTCTCCGTTGCCGGGGGCCGAAAAACCATGAGCGCCTGCCTGGCCGTGGCCGCCCAGATGTACAGCCGGCCCCAGGACCGCATTTATCACGTCCTCGTCTCCCCGGAATTTGAAAACAGCCCCGAATTCTTCTATCCGCCCAAGGCCTCCCGGGCCATCCCCCTCGTGGATGCCGCGGGGCAGCCCTATTACAAGGAAACCCGTTACGCCAGGGTGAACCTCGTCCATCTCCCCTTTGTCTCCATCCGGAACCGGCTGTCGGATCGGCTCCTCACGAAGCCCATGGATCCGGCCACCCTCATGCTCTCCCTGGTCCGGGAAGAACAAAACCGCCTCACCATCAACCTCCTCCAGGGAAAGCTCGTGTACCGCGGCCTGGAACTCGATTTGATGCCGGCCTGGATGGCCTTGTACGCTTTTTTTGCACTCCGGAAAAAAGACTGTGATCTTCCCCACACCGACTGCCGGGACTGCGACGCCTGCTTCATGGACATCCACGGGATATTTGAATCCCAAAAGCGCATCACCGATCTGTACAAAAAACTTAGCGGCACCCGCCCCATCGAGGAGATGAGCGACACGGGGATCACCAACTTGAACGCCGGGGATCACCAACTTGAACGCCGACAATTTCAACAGCTACAAGGGCAAAATCCGAAAAAACCTCATGGACCGGTTCGGCCCCTATGCCCTGCCGGAACTGGAAATCGCCTCCAGAGGCCGCCGCGGCAGCACCCGCTACGGCCTTTTTATCGATCGGAACCGCATCGAGGTGATCCTGTAAACGGCAAGGTTGCAATG
>JAFDGC010000028.1 GCA_019309485.1 Deltaproteobacteria bacterium
GATTGTATCATCCTGAACGCCTTGCGGAAGTCATTCGAGGAGTAAAGTTCGTCGATGGGATCATTGAAAACCGGATCGCCGCCTAATGCCATACACAACATTTGACAATATCTCCGCCGGAAACGCTTTCTGAAGAAACCAAAACGCGCATCAAGGAAAAGCTCCGTCTATCCCTTTAACCCCGTCCTTCTTGTTTCGTTCAAAGCCGTCTTGCTTTTTTATCGATCGCCCGGACGCTGTTCCCATCGGACCTCCAGGGGAGACTCGGTCACGGGCCAGGCGCCTTTTTCCATGTTTTTTCCCTTCCTGAAAACCAGGTAGCTGTATTTTCCGTAATGGGCCGCCTTCCGCGCCACCAATGGACCCAGTTCCGGATGGACCGGGGTGAGCACCGCCACGATGCGCCTGGGGAAACGTGGATCGGCGAAGACGCCGAAAAAGGTATCCGTGGCCTCCCGGTAGATGCGATTCCCCAAACCCGCCCCCTCGGGCGTGATGCGAAGCGAATCGGGCGGCGTCGGAATGAGGTCCCGGTTTCGGGGAAACCCGATAAAGACCCGATGCCTGCTTCCCGTCTCCGTTGTGTGAAGGTCGTTTTCTTGGATGACTTCCGCTCGGGAAAGCCCTAACGCGGCCACGAGCATGTCCGCCGTATCCATGCCGGGCTTCCCGGTGCCGTCGGCGATCACCACCGTTACCGCTTTGGCTCCTTTGAGGGTGTTGACCGTAGCCGGAATTTCTTTCGGGTGAAGCCTCCGGAACACGTCCGCGTCCGGATCCAGGTGTATGGCGGAAGGTTTTCCCGGCACGAGAATCGAGAAATCCGTGTTAAGGTCATGCAGCGAAAGGGTCCGCTGCACCGGCCCGGCACCGGTTTCGATTCGTAACTTCAACGGCATGTCGAACGCCGGTGCGGTCTGGCGGACCTGTCCGGAAACCCGCCAGGCGGTCCCGGCCGGTTCCCGGGACACGTTTTCCAGCGCCAGGTTCGGGGCGCCTTTTTTGAGGATCCACTGGGAAAAAAAGCCTTCGAGGGTACAGCACGGACCCTTTCCGGCGCGGCGTTCGAATGCAGCGCGAAAGTCCTCCCACGACGCATATTGAAAACGCTTTTCCGAATACAGATCTTTAAGGGCCCACCAAAAAACGGCTTCACCCAGTATCTTTCGAAGCATATGAAAGACCATGGCCGACTTTTCATAGCCGATGACCCGGGTTGCGGGATCCACCCGGACGGTGAACTGGGAAAGGGGGAAATCCCTTTCCGGCTCGACAAGGACGGCGTAGTTTCGAAGCCATTGGAGCCGGTGCCGGCGGGCGGCTTCGGCCGATTCCCTTTCCTTGAAAAGGTGGTCTGCCACGTAGGTCGTCAGCCCTTCGGCCCAGTTGCCGGAGGCATCGTCGACTTTCACTCCGTTTCCCCACCAGGAGTGGGCGATTTCGTGTCCGAGGGAGACGTTCACGATAAAGGGAAGCCGGAGTATCGTCCCTCCCATGACTGTGTAAGAGGGGAATCCATAGCCCGTGGGGAAAAAGTTTTCCACCACGGCGAACTTCTCGAAAGGATAAGGGCCGAAAAGCCCCTCGTAGAGTTGAAGGTAGTGTGTTGTCGCCGCGATATAGCGCTTCGAAAGCGGCTGGGTTTCCGGGAAAAAGTAGGTCGCCACCTGAATGCCGTTTGACGCGGCCTCCGTCACGATATACGGGCCGGCGCTGAGGGAGAGTCCCTCCGCGGCCCGATCCACCCTCCAAAAAGATCGTGTGCGTCCGTCCTGTCTCTTTGTGCCAACGGACCGTCCGGCAGTCACCGCGATCACGTTTTCCGGGGCGTCCACCGTGATGTCGAACCGGGAGCTTTCCGCTCGGCTTCGGGGGTACCACCCCGCGCCGGGGAGAAGGAAGGTTCCCTGCGGCCCCACGATGCCGGTGACGCCGTATCCCGGGCTCTCAGTGTTCACCGGCGTCTCCTCCGGGAAGGGATCGTCGAAAACGGCGGAATACCGCACCGAGACCCGGGCCTGCCCGCCGTTTCCGGGCACCATCGGCACGGTCAACCGGCCTTCTAAAAATTGGTACGCCGCGGCGGTGCCGTTCACGGTCACCTCCAAGATGGAGGCCCGGGGAGACAACCGAAGCGTCAAGGGATTTCGGTTCACTGCCGGCTTGTAAGTAATGTGATCAACCCCGAAGAGGGTGTGCGTTTCCGGCTGCAGGCGGACGTAAAGTTCGTGGTGCAATGCGGCGCCGGTTACTGCCGCCGGTGAAAGGAAAACCAGAAGATAAAACACCAGCACCGGTAAAGCGCTGCGAAAGATGATATCTTTCATAAGAAGTGGTTTCAAAACCCCATCATCCGATGATTTTGAAACCACTTCTAAACGATACGGGGATGTTTTTCAAGAATCGCTTCACTATATGGGCAAAGAAAGAAACAGAGGCCATCTTTTCACCGCCGGCCTGATTTTAGGCAAGCATGGCCCAAAAGCGGGCGTAAAAACGGTGGTTTTATGCTTGCTTTTGAATCCGATTATGGTGTTCTATCTCTAAAAAGGATGACTTGCATCCATCCCGGAAACGGGAACACTCCGAACTTCACCTTGAGGCGGATAGACAGTAAAACATCATGACGACTTCCGAAACATTAAAAACCCGCGTCTCACGTCTTACCGGCTTTCTCGGCCTGCAGCGCAGCACCGTCGGTGTGCTGGCCATGGTGGTGCTGGTGGGCATGGGCGAACGCATGGCCGAGCGCTTTTTACCCATCTACATGCTCGCCCTGGGGGGCGGCGTGCTGGCCATCGGATTGCTTCAGGCCATGGACAACCTGCTGTCGGCCCTTTACGCCTTCCCCGGCGGCTACCTTTCAGACCGCCTCGGGACCAAACGGTCGCTTTTGATCTTCAACCTGGTGGCCATGGCCGGGTTCGCCCTGGTGATCCTGGTGCCCGCCTGGCAGGCGGTGCTCCTCGGGGCGGTGCTGTTCATTTCCTGGTCGGCCATATCGCTTCCGGCCACTCTGAGCCTGATATATAAGGTGCTGCCCCAAAATAAGCGCACCATGGGGGTGAGCATGCACTCCCTGGTCCGGCGTATTCCCATGGCCTTGGGCCCTTTGCTGGGTGGTCTCTTCATTGGGATATGGGGAGAGCGGGACGGGGTGCGTCTGGCATTCGGCGCAGCCCTGGTCATGGCCGTGGCCGCGCTGCTCTTTCAGCAGCGGATGATCGAAGACGATACGCCGGATAAACGTCTCGTATCCGATACCTGCGTGCTTGCCCCGGAAAAAAACCCGCTGAGACTGCTGCGCCTGATGAACCCGGCCATGAAAAACCTTCTGGTCACCGATATCCTGGTGCGCTTTTGCGAGCAGATCCCCTATGCTTTCGTCGTGGTCTGGTGCATGAAGACCATCGAGGATTCGGTATCGGCCGTGCAGTTCGGCCTGCTGACCGCCATCGAAATGATCACGGCGGTACTCGTCTACATCCCTGTGGCCTATCTTGCGGATCGCAGCGCCAAGAAACCCTTTGTGCTGATCACGTTTATGTTCTTCACCTTCTTCCCCTTGGTGCTATTGTTCAGCCGCAGCTTCGAGTGGCTGATCCTGGCCTTCATCCTGCGAGGGCTTAAGGAGTTCGGCGAGCCCACCCGAAAAGCCCTGATCATGGACCTGTCTCCGGATCACTGCAAGGCAGGCATGTTCGGCCTCTACTACTTGATTCGGGATGTCTTTGTGTCCATCGCTGCTTTCGGCGGCGCGTTTTTATGGCAAATCAGTCCCGAGACGAACCTCATTACCGCCTTCGTCTTCGGGATCATCGGCACGGCTGGATTTGCGATTTTCGGTCGCGACATCAAGGTGTAGCAAAAAAAGGCGGTTTCAAACGGCGAATCGAAAAAAAGATAAACGGTTGGACGTGTTTTGTCCCGAAAATTCCTTTGAAATTCCTTTGCCGGCCCAATTGCCGTAATTCCATATCGGCAAAATTCCTTACGGTGGAGATTCCTCGCGACTTGTCGGCGGGAAGCGAAAATCCCGCTTTGCGGGGCAGCGGGGAGGCTTCAATCAGACCCGGCTGAAAACGGAGCAAGGCACAAATAAGGCACAAAATGGAAAAAATGCGCCCGTGGGAACCCCCGGACGCATTGCTTAAAATATAACGTAACTACTTGATATTATTGTTGTTTTATTATTTGGTCGGGGCGATTGGATTTGAACCAACGACCCCTTGAACCCCATTCAAGTGCGCTACCAGACTGCGCCACGCCCCGACCTTTAATACGTTAAATCTATCAATTGGCCGTTGCCCTGTCAAGAAGGGATATGGTATCTCCCGCATTATCTTTTTCGAATACTTTACATCGGAGATACCCTCCGGGCATCTTTTTTTACAGCAACAGGATGGAGGGATGAAGCCGTCGCAGCAAAAAAGCATCATACCTCAGCCAGTACCCCAGGGAGGAACCCTCGGCGTGGTGGCGCCTTCGGGCCCTTTTGATCCGGCGCTTTTTAAAAAAGGACTGGCGGTGTTGGTCCGGATGGGGTTTCAAACGGTGGTGCCCGAGGGTCTTTCAAAAAAAACCGGGTATCTTGCCGGTACCGACGCCCACCGGGCCCATATCCTCCACGAGATGTTTTCCGATGGGTCGGTTGAGGGGATTATCTGCGCCCGGGGTGGATACGGTTCCGTGCGCATTCTGCCTTTACTGGATTTTGACCGTATTCGGAAAACCCCCAAACCCTTGATCGGGTTCTCCGATATCTCCGCGTTGTTGAACACCCTTTACCTGAAATGCGGACTCGTGACGTATCATGGTCCAGTGGTGACGACCCTCGCAGAGGCGACACCGAAGACCCGAAAATCCTTGAATGCGGCCTTGAAGGGATTCCAACCCCTCGAGCTCGTTTTATCCCGGCCCCGGGTGATGCGACCGGGAAAAGCAAAGGGAATCCTCATGGGCGGGAATCTGACCACTTTATGCCATCTGGTGGGAACCCCCTTTGCCCCGCGATACAAGGACGCCGTCCTGCTTTTGGAAGACAAGGGTGAACCTTTGTACCGGATCGATCGGATGCTCACCCAGATGAAACTTTCGGGATGCTTTAAGAGAATCGCCGGGTTGATCCTGGGGGAGTTCGTGGACTGCGGGGACATGCGCAGCCTTTACCGGATTTTCCGGGATTTTTTTTGGGAATATGAAATTCCGATCCTCGGTGGGTTCGAGATCGGTCACGGCAGGGGGAACCATACGGTTCCCATCGGTGTTCCAGTCGAGTTGGATACGCACCGAGGATCCCTTCTTTTCCAATGGCCGTGAACGCAGTCGACGCACTCATGCGATCGGGAACGGCGAAAGGGGTCTTCCCCGGCGGGGTTCTTCTGGCGGGCGTCAAGGGAAAGATCGTTTACCACGAGGCAGTGGGATACGCGGATCTTTTTTCCCGCCGGAAGATGACGACCCAGACCCTTTTTGATTTGGCGTCCCTTACGAAGCCCCTTGCTACCGCCCTGGCGCTCTTCACCCTTCACCAGGAAGGAAGGCTCGACCTGGATCAGCCGGCGGCGGAGATTTTGCCGTTTTTTCACAAGAAGGAAAAGAATCGGATTACCCTTCGGCATCTGCTGGCCCACGAATCGGGCTTCCCGGCGTACCGTCCCTATTACCTGGAATTGTCCCGAATCCCTTTCCTAAAGCGGAAATCGAATCTAAGGGACCTGTTGGCGGCGGAAAAGCTCGAATTCCCTCCGGGGACGCGCACCCTTTACAGCGACCCGGGGTTCATGCTCCTGGAATGGGTTGTGGAAGCGGTTTCCGGAAAGCCTCTGGATGTCTTTTTGGACACGACCCTTTACGCGGACTTGTTTTCTCCCGGTGAAAAGGGGCTTTTTTTCCCGGGAATCTCCCATGCCATCCGGCACGAATCCGTTGCCGCAACCGAATTTTGTCCCTGGAGGAACCGGGTGATGATCGGACAGGTGCATGATGAAAACGCCCATGTGGTGGGGGGAGTGGCAGGGCATTCCGGGCTTTTCGGAAGGGCCATGGATATCTGGAAACTTCTGACGCGGCTTCTCGAGGCGTTTCACGGGCGCGACGTTGTGCCCCTTTTCTCCCGGGAATTGTTGAAAGAGGCCTTTTACCCTTCTGCACCGGGAAAAAGAGCCCTGGGTTTTGATACGCCTTCTCCGGAAGGGCCGTCTTGCGGCCGGTATTTTTCACTCAATACCGTCGGCCATCTCGGTTTCACCGGAACCTCCTTCTGGGTGGATCTGGACCGGGAAGTGGCGGTGATCCTTTTGACCAACCGCATCCATCCCACCCGAAGAAACGAAAAAATCCGGATTTTTCGTCCCCTTTTGCACGATACGGTCATGGAGACCGCCGGGATCCTTTCCTGAACCGCAACAACGGGCGCATTCCCCGCGACTTGTTGGAGCGAAGCGGAAATCCCGCCTTGCGAGGCAGCGGGGCGCTTCAATCTTTTTGCTTGTGTTGCCCATGGCTTTCTGTTAGGGCTCAACATTTATAAAGCACATCGTTGTTCAGACGATTTTCAGCGGTTTTTTTCTCAACATCATTGGACATAAGCGCCGGTGCGCTTGATGGATATAGAGGGAACATGAACTTTTTCTTAGATTCGATTCTGGGCTTTTTTTCAAATGATCTGGCCATTGATCTTGGAACCGCCAACACCCTGGTGTATGTAAAGGGGAAAGGGATCGTGATGCGGGAACCCTCGGTGGTGGCGGTCCGCACCGACAACCGATCCAAGAACCGGGTCCTGGCGGTGGGCCAGGAAGCCAAGAGCATGTTGGGGAGGACCCCCGGCAACATCGTAGCGATCCGGCCCCTGCGGGACGGCGTCATTGCGGACTTCGAGGTGACCGAGGCCATGTTGCGGCACTTCATCCGAAAAGTGCACAACCGGCGCGCGTTCATCAGGCCGCGCATCATCGTGGCGGTGCCTTCGGGGATCACCCAGGTGGAAAAGCGGGCGGTCCGGGAATCCGCCGAATCGGCGGGGGCCCGGGAGGTTTTTCTCATCGAAGAGCCCATGGCGGCGGCCATCGGGGCGGGGCTCCCCATCACGGAGCCCACCTGCAACATGGTGGTGGACATCGGCGGCGGGACCACGGAAGTGGCGGTCATTTCCCTGGCCGGGATCGTTTACAGCCGTTCCATCCGGGTGGCGGGGGATAAAATGGACGATGCCATCGTCCAGTACATCAAACGCAAATATAACCTTCTCATCGGCGAGACCACGGCCGAGTTGATCAAAACCGCCATCGGGAACGCTTATCCGGATCCGGAAAACCTGGAGACCGTGGAAGTCAAAGGCAGGGACCTGGTGTCGGGAATCCCCAAAATTCTGGCCATCGATTCGGAAGAAATCCGCATCGCCATTTCCGAACAGATCGACGCCATCGTGGAAAGCGTGAAAATCGCCCTGGAGCAAACCCCCCCGGAGCTGGCTGCCGACATCGTGGATCGGGGCATCGTGTTGACCGGCGGCGGGGCGCTGTTGCGCAATTTCGACAAGCTGCTCCGGGAAGAGTGCGGCCTTCCCATTACCGTGACCGAGGATCCCCTTTCCACCGTGGCGACCGGTTCCGGAATGGCCCTCGATTCCATCGATATCCTCAAACAGGTGGCCATCGACTAAAGAAATGCTTTCAAGGAAGATGGCGATAATTGCCGGTGCGGTTCTGCTCATCGCCGTCAATGTGATCGTCGTTTCCGTGATGGTCAAATACGGACAGCCCGAGTCGGGCATCGAGAAAACCGCGCTGTATATCAGTGCGCCTTTCCAAAACGCCTTCCATTTTGTGGTGAACGGATCGAAAAACCTGTGGCGGCATTATTTTTTCCTGGTCTTTGCGGCCAGGGAAAATGAACAGCTGAAAAAAACGCTTCAGGCCGTCCGGGAAAAGAATCGGCGGTTGGCGGAGATCGAGTTGGCCAACATCCGCCTGAGACGGCTTCTGGAGTTTCGGGAAACAATCCCCTACGCCACGATTTCGGCGGAAGTGGTGGGAAGGGATCCTTCCCGCTGGTTTAAGACCATCGTGGTGAACAAAGGAACCGGCAAGGGGGTTCGAAAGGGTCTCCCCGTGGTGACCCCCGAAGGCATCGTCGGTCAGGTGATCGAATGCACCCCCGGATATTCCAAGATTTTGCTCGCCATCGATCAGAAAAGCGCCGTGGATGCCATGATCCAAAGGACACGGACCCGGGGGATTGTGGAAGGGGATCCCGGGGGGGGATTCAATTTCAAGTATGTGCTCAGAAAGGAAGACGTCCGGGTGGGCGACCGGGTGATTTCCTCCGGTCTGGACGGGGTCTTTCCGAAAGGATTTGATCTGGGCCACGTTTCGGGTGTGGTCCGGCCGACGGCGGGCATGTTTCAGGTGGTGACGGTGTTGCCTTCGGTGGATTTTGAAAAGGTAGAAGAGGTTTTGATTATCTCGAATCCTCCCGCCCATGCATTCATGGAAGAAAAATGAGGTTTTTCCAGACGACGACGGTGTGCCTTTTCATCGTTATTTTCAACACGGCCATGGTGCCTTTTCTTTTCTTTCCACAATATGTTTTCGACCCGGCCGTTCCTTTTATATTATTTATGTCTCTTTTGGGGTCAGGCCGGAGGGCCTTCGGGGTATCCGCAGGACTCGGTTTGGTCATGGATGGCTTTTCGGGTGCCCCCTTTGGATTATACACCACCGCGTATCTGTGGATGGCGGCGGCCATGCGGCAGGTGTCCACTCTTATCCGCGTGGATCAGGTATGGATGATCCAGTTGTTTGCCGGATTGGGTGTCCTGTTTGAGGACATGGTGCTTTTAGGCATGACCGCCCTGATGGATCCCGGATTCCGGATTCCTCCCACTGCGGCGGAGCGTATCGGCGTGCAGATGCTCTTGGCGGCCGTCCTCACGCCCTTTCTCTTTTCCTTGCTTTACCGGATGGTTCCCACGTGGAATCCCTCCACGAATGAATCCCGGTCCAGATCCGGAACGAAGCCATGGCGGACTACCTCAAAGGGATAGACAGTGAATGGTTCAGGCACCGCTTGAGCCTGGCCGTTCTTGTGGCGCTTGTCGCCTTTGTCGTTATCACGGGCAGGCTTTTCCATCTGCAGATCGTTGAAGGAGAAACGTACCGGATGCTTTCGGAGACCAACAGCATCCGACTACAGACGGTAGAGCCCCAGCGCGGGCTGATATTCGATCGGAACGGTGAACTCCTCGTGGACAATCGGCCCTCATTCGATGTGACCGTAATTCCCCGGGATGCGCGTCCCGTTCCCGTCACTTTGCACAGACTCGCCCAGTACGCGGGAATTCCTCTTGGTGAGTTATTCACCCGGATGGAGAAGAACAACGGGAATCCCTCCTTCAAGCCCGTGTTGCTGCACTCGGACGCGGATCGGAATATTCTGGCTGCCATCGAAGCGAGGCGCTTCGACCTCCCGGGTGTTTTCATCGATGTCAAAACCCGGCGGCAATACCTCCACCGCGCGTCCGCCGCCCATCTGTTGGGGTATCTCGGAGAGGTGAATTCCACGGAACTCAAGAGCAAAAAGTATCCGGACCTTCGCTTCGGCGATTTGATAGGGAAATGCGGCGTCGAGAAAGCCTATGATGCTGTCCTTAGAGGAAAAAGGGGGCGACGGCAGGTGGAAGTCGATGCATCGGGACAGGTGATGCGGGTCATCCGTCAGGCGGATGCCGTGCCCGGAAAAAATGTGTTTCTGACCATTGATCACCGTTTGCAGCAACTGGCGGAAACCCTCCTGATGGATGTGGCCGGCGCTGCCGTGGCGTTGGACCCGAAAAACGGCCACGTTCTGGTTCTGGCCAGCAGCCCGTCATTCAACCCCAACGCCTTCGTTTCCGGGATTTCCCACAAGGATTGGCAGGCATTGATCTCGAATCCCCAGCGCCCCATGGAAAATAAGGCGATCCAGGCGGAATATCCACCGGCATCCACCTATAAGATCATCACCGCCATCGCCGGCCTGGAGGAAGGGGTAATCGATGAAAACACCACCTTTTTTTGTCCGGGCCATTACCGTTTCGGGAACCGATCGTACCGATGCTGGAAAAAAGGGGGGCACGGGCATATGAACGTGGAGAAGGCGCTTACCGAGTCCTGCGACGTCTTTTTCTACCAGGTGGGCCAGCGGCTGGGAGTGGATCGACTGGCCAAGTGGGCAATGCGATTCGGTTTCGGCGCGCCCACCGGGATCGATCTCGAACACGAAGCCGAGGGGTTGATTCCCACCGCCGCGTGGAAAAAAGAAAAAACAGGGATTCCCTGGCAGAAAGGGGAGACCCTTTCCATCGCCATCGGGCAGGGATTCAATCTGGTGACGCCCCTTCAACAGGCGGTCATGATCGCCGCCGTGGCGAACGGCGGGATCCGCTATAAGCCCATGCTCATCCAATCCATTCGGAGTGCGGACGGAAAAGAAGCCGTTCACCTTGAAAAAAAGGACGTGGATCACATTCCCTTGCACCGGCGCACCCTCGAAATCATCCAAAAGTCCCTGTGGAACGTTGTCAATACCCGGAAGGGGACGGCATGGCGGAGCCGGGTGGAAGGCTTGCACATCTCCGGGAAAACCGGGACCGCCCAGGTCATCGGGAGAAAAGAAAACAAGACGGAAGACAAGGACAAGAAGCGCCTGGCAAAATATAAGGATCACGCCTGGTTCGTGGCTTACGCACCGGCCCCGGATCCGGAGATTGCGGTAGCCGTGGTCGTGGAGCACGGAGGGCATGGCTCAAGTGCGGCCGCCCCCATCGCCAAGGCCTTGATTCAATATTATTTGATGCCGGAGGGAAAAGCCGCAACGCCGGCCGCGGGTCGGACCGGCAGAATCGAGCGGCATTAGCGTTCCCTCGCAAGGAATGGATAGTGGCGCGTCGGGAAAAGGATCATGTTCGACAGAAGACTCATTGAAAATTTCAACTGGGGGCTTTTAGGCTTGATTTGTTTCATCGGAGGTTTCGGTCTGATGGTGCTGTACAGTTCCGACACGGCCGGGGACGATGCGGCGCGGATCCTTTTTTCCAAACAGCTGATCTGGTTCGGTGCGGGATCGGTGTTGATGATCGCGTGTTTCTTGTTCAATTACAAACACCTGGATCGCTGGGCCCATTTCATCTACGGGGCATGTATCGTCTTGCTCATCTGCGTCCCCCTTTTCGGAAAGTATGTCGGCGGCGCCCGGCGGTGGATCGCTTTGGGGCCCGTCTCCATTCAGCCCTCCGAATTGGCCAAGCTTGCCGTCATTATCATCCTCTCCCGGTATTATTCGAGGGTTATCAATGCCGATGGCCTGACCTTTCGGAACCTGATCCCCCCCATGCTTTATACGCTGGTCCCTTTTGTGCTGATCCTCCGGCAGCCGGATTTGGGGACGGCCATGTTGATCCTCATTATCGCGGGGATGATGACAATTTTTGTTAAAATCGAGCGGCGCACCCTGTTGGGTATCTTTTCCTTCGGGGCGCTGTCCGTTCCCGTGGTGTGGTATTTCCTGAAAGGATACCAAAAGCAGCGGATACTGACCTTTTTGAATCCGGACCGGGATCCTTTGGGGACGGGATATCATATCATCCAGTCCAAGATCGCCATCGGGTCCGGCATGATGTTCGGAAAAGGGTACCTGAAAGGGACCCAGAACGCCCTTTCTTTTCTTCCGGAGCAGCACACCGATTTCATCTTTTCTGTCCTGGCGGAGGAGTGGGGATTCATGGGGGCCTCGGTGATGATCCTGTTGTTCTTTCTATTGGTGGTCCGGGGGCTGCATGTGGCTTACGGGTGTCGGGAACCCTTCGGCACCGTTTTGGCCGTGGGGCTTTCCGCCATGCTTTTTTCCCAGATCGTCATCAACATCGCCATGGTCATGGGGTTGATGCCCGTGGTGGGGGTTCCGCTCCCGCTGGTCAGTTACGGTGGATCCTCGGTGGCCAGTGTCATGGCGGCGGCCGGGATCCTCATGAATATCAGCATGCGGCGGTTTATGGTGGAATGAAGCCCAAAAGCGGTTGGATGTCCTGTGAAAACGCGTATTTAATGATTTAAATGGTCGGATATTAAAAAAATGAAAAAACCTTTGACAACGATTCCAACCGGATGCTATAGACCGCTCGGGCCGAAAATCGGCCGGTTCTTACTTCTATTTTTGAATCTGAAACCCGCTGGAGGGGAGGCGTTTCCATGATTCAGATCGACGGTTCCGTTGGTATTCAGATCATTAATTTTCTTTTCCTGATTTGGGCACTCAATACGGTTTTATACAAACCGATCCGCAACATTATCCGAAAGCGAAAAGAAAAGATTGACGGGCTTGCCCACAGCATCGAAACCTTTGAAAAAGAAGCCTTGGAAAAAGATGCGGCCTTTTCCTCGGGCATCAAAGAAGCCCGGAACAAGGGGATGAAGGAAAAGGATGCCATGCTGGCCGAAGCCGCGGCCAAGGAAAAGGAAATTATCGAGCGCATCAATCAACGGGCCAGGGAGGAACTGGCGGCCTTGCGCGGCAAAATCGAAAAAGACGCCCAGGCGGTGCGGGCCTCCTTGGAAAAGGAAGTGGACGCCTACGCTGCGGCGATTGCACAAAAGATGCTGGGGAGGTTGGTCTGATGAAGCCGTTAAAAAAGGGCGGAAGACGAAATGCGTGTCGTACCGTGTGGGCCCGGATGCTTCTGGCCTTTTTTTTGATGTTGTGTGCATCCGGAATCGCGTTGGGGGCATCCGGCGGGGGCCACGGAGAAGAGGGCGCTCCCAAGGGCTGGGTGGCCACGGATACCTATCGTGTCATGAATTTTGTGGTGTTGGCGGTGGGACTTTTCTTTGTGTTGCGTAAACCTCTTTCCCAGGCATTGAGCGACCGGACCAAGGGGATTAAGGAGCAACTCCAGGAACTCGAGGAAAAGAAAAAGGCCGCCGAACAGGAACTCACCCAATACGACCAAAAATTGGCCCGGCTGGAAAAAGAAGCCTCGGAAATCATCGCGCGGTACAAACAGCAAGGAGAAGACGCCAAGGCAAGGATCCTCACCGAAGCCGAATCGGCCGCCGAGAGACTCCAGGAACAGGCCCGGCGGAACATGGAGTTCGAGCTCAAGGAAGCATCCGCCAAATTGCAATCCGAAATCCTGGAAAAAGCGCTGGCCAAGGCGGAGGCCATGATTCAAAATAAAATTTTGCCCGAAGACCAGGACCGGTTGATCGATGAATATTTAAATAAGGTGGAGGCAAAGTGAAAAATCTGGCGATAGCACGGCGTTATGCCAAGGCACTGCTGCTGATCGGAAAAGAGGACGGCCAGGTGGAGACCTACCGGGAAGAGATTGCAAAGATCGCCGACCTCATCGGAGCCGAAAAGGCGCTGGAAAGAGCCATCACCAATCCTTTATACGATACCGCAGCCCGGAGAAAGGTGTTGCAGACGGTCATCGAAAAGCTGGGGCTTTCCAACTCGATGACCTCTTTCCTGTTGCTTTTATTCGACAAGAAAAGGATAAAGTTTTTAAGTTATATCAATATGTTTTATCAAAAAATGGCCGATGAGATCAAAGGTATCGCCCGGGCAAAAGTCCTGTCGGCCGTCGATTTGACCGAAAGCGCCGAGGAAAAGATTCAAGCCACCTTGTCAAAGATCACCGGGAAAACCGTGGTGCTGGAAAAGGAAGTGGATCCCGCGCTGATCGGAGGCATTGTCACCCGGGTGGGGGATTTGGTTTTAGATGGGAGTATACGGACACAGTTGTATAATATGAGAGAAACTTTAAAAAGGGGTGAGAGGGTCTGATGGAATTACGAGCCGAAGAAATTAGTCAGATCATTAAAGAACAGATCACGGATTTCGAAAAAAAGGTCGACTTAAGTGAAACCGGAACTGTTCTGTCGGTGGGGGATGGAATCGCCCGGGTCTACGGCCTGGAAAAAGTGATGGCCTTGGAACTGGTGGAGTTTCCGGGAGGCATCCTGGGACTGGTGCTCAACCTCGAAGAGGACAACGTGGGTGTGGCCGTCATGGGCGAGGATATCCACATCAAGGAAGGGGATATCGTCAAACGAACCGGCCGCATCGCGCAGGTCCCGGTGGGAGAGCCCGTTTTGGGACGCGTGGTCTCGGCCGTGGGGGAGCCGCTGGACGGTAAAGGCCCCATCGATGCCAAGGAAACCCGGCGTGTGGAGATGGTGGCGCCGGGCGTCATCGCCCGAAAGAGCGTGCATGAACCCTGCTATACGGGCCTCAAGGCCATTGACGCCATGACCCCCGTGGGCCGGGGACAGCGGGAGTTGATCATCGGGGACCGGCAGATCGGAAAGACCGCAGTGGCCGTGGATGCCATCCTGGCCCAAAAGGAAACGGATATCTACTGCATCTATGTGGCGTGCGGCCAGAAAAAATCCACCGTGGCGCAGGTTCATGCCATTCTGGAAAAATACGGCGCCATGGAATATACCACGATCGTGGCGGCATGCGCCAGCGATCCGGCCACCCTCCAGTACATCGCGCCCTATGCAGGATGCGCCATGGGCGAATATTTCCGGGATCGGGGGCAGCACGCCCTGATCATCTACGACGACCTTTCCAAGCAGGCCGCCGCCTACCGGCAGGTGTCGCTGCTCCTGCGGCGGCCCCCGGGACGGGAGGCCTATCCGGGCGATATTTTTTACAACCACTCCCGGTTGCTGGAGCGCGCCGCCAAACTCAACGATGAACTGGGGGCCGGTTCCCTGACGGCCCTTCCCATCATCGAAACCCAGGCCGGCGACGTTTCCGCCTACATTCCCACCAACGTCATCTCCATTACGGACGGCCAGATCTACCTGGAGCCCGGACTCTTCTTTGCGGGTGTCCGGCCGGCCATCAACGTCGGCCTCTCCGTATCCCGGGTGGGGGGGAGCGCTCAGGTCAAGGCCATGAAGCAGGTGGCGGGGACCCTCCGCCTCGATCTGGCCCAGTACCGGGAACTGGAAGCCTTTGCGGCCTTTGGAAGTGACCTCGACAAAGCCACCCAGCGGCAGTTGACCCGGGGTCAACGCCTGGTTGAAATTCTAAAACAGCCCCAGTATCAGCCCTTGCCCATGGAAAAGCAGGTGACGATTCTTTACGCCGGGGCCCGCGGATTCCTGGACAGCCTGCCGGTGGAAGTGTTGGCCAAATATGAGGCCGGCCTCTATAAATTCATCGAAGAACGGTACCCGCAGATCTTTTCGGAGCTCAAAGAGAAAAAACAGATCACCGAAGATCTTGAAGCCCTCATGAAAAATGCCTTAACGGAATACGGCGAGGAGTTCAAAGACACCATCAAATAGCCCGCCAGGAGACCACGCTCGTCGTCTTGGACGCAAAGACAAGCCGGTACCGGCGCTGCAATGGGCAACAGATAGGGACCGATTGATATGGCAAAACTGAAAGAAGTCAAGAATAAGATTTCTGCGGTAAAGAAAACCCGACAAATCACCAAGGCCATGAACATGGTCGCTGCATCCCGGTTGCGCGGCGCCCAGAGCGCCATGGAGGCTTTCCGCCCCTACGCGAACAAATTTGCCGAGGTCCTGGGGAGTCTCGCGGAACGCGCCGGTGAGGACATCAGCAGCCCCTTGATCGTTCCCCGGGATGAGGTCAAGAAAATCCATATTGTTTTATGCACTTCGGACCGGGGTCTGTGCGGTGGATTCAACGCCAACCTGATCCATCGGGCGGATACCTTCGCCAAGGAAAAAGCCGCGCAGAACCTGGAGGTCTCCTTCACCAATTTCGGAAGAAAGGGGCGGGCCTGGTGCAAAAAGATGGGATTTCCCGTGGTCCGGGAACACCTGGGAATCGTGGGGAGCCGGTTCGGTTTCAACGTGGCCACCGCCTCCGGCCGGGAGCTCATCGACGGATTTCTCAATGGCGACTACGATGAGGTTTACTTGATTTACGCTGAATTTGTGAGCATGGCCCGCCAGACACCGAGACTCAAACAACTCCTTCCGATTCCCCCCATTGAAGCCGAGGAAGTCACGCCGGCCGGGGATGCGGGGACGACAGGGTATCTTGCTGAACACATCTGCGAGCCTTCCGCCGATGCGGTATTGGGCGACATGCTTCCCCGAAGCATCTCCGTGCAGATCTACAGCGCCCTTCTGGAAACATCCACCAGCGAACACGCCGCACGCATGGCCGCCATGGACAATGCCACCAAGGCCTGTAACGACATGATCACCAGCCTGACGCTGGCTTACAACAAGGCACGGCAGGCCGCCATCACGGCGGAATTGATGGATATCGTCGGTGGTGCCGAGGCCCTCAGGGGGTAACGCCGATAACTGATTCTTGTATATCGTTTGATAGGAGGACGATCGATGGGAGAGAACATAGGTAAAGTAGTGCAGGTGATGGGACCTGTGGTGGACGTGGAATTCGAACAGGGGAATCTGCCGACGATTTATACCGCGTTGACCATCACCAATCCGGCCATCGACGACACGCCGGACAACCTCGTGGTGGAGGTGGCCCAGCACTTGGGAGACAACGTGGTACGGACCATTGCAATGGACGTCACCGATGGTTTGGTGCGCGGCCAGCCCGTCAAAGACACCGGGCAGCCCATCATGATGCCCGTGGGGGAAGCCGGCCTCGGCCGGGTGCTCAACGTGGTGGGCCGGCCCGTGGACGGCCTGGGCCCCGTGAGCATGGAAAAGACCATGCCCATTCACCGGGAAGCCCCCAAGTTTACGGAACAAGACACCACGGTCCGGGTCCTCGAAACGGGTGTCAAGGTCATCGATCTTTTGGTGCCGTTTCCCCGGGGCGGTAAAATGGGGATGTTCGGGGGCGCCGGCGTGGGAAAGACGGTCATCATGATGGAAATGGTGCACAACATCGCCATGCAGCACGGCGGCATTTCGGTCTTCGCCGGCGTGGGCGAGCGGACCCGGGAAGGGAACGACCTGTATCACGAAATGAAGGATTCGGGCGTGTTGCCCAAAGCCGCCCTGATCTACGGCCAGATGACGGAACCTCCCGGCGCCCGCGCCCGGGTGGCCCTGTCCGCCCTGACGGCGGCGGAGTATTTCCGGGATGAAGAAGGCCAGGATGTGCTCATCTTCATCGACAACATTTTCCGTTTCACCCAGGCGGGCTCGGAGGTGTCGGCCCTTCTGGGACGCATGCCCTCGGCGGTGGGGTATCAACCCACCCTCGCCGTAGACCTGGGGGAACTTCAGGAACGGATCACCTCCACGGACAAAGGGTCCATCACCGCCGTCCAATGCGTGTACGTGCCCGCAGACGACCTCACCGACCCGGCTCCGGCCACCACCTTTGCCCATTTGGACGGAACCGTCGTATTGTCCCGGCAGATCGTGGAGCTGGGGATCTATCCGGCCGTGGATCCGCTCGACTCCACGTCCCGGATCCTGGATGCCGCCTACATCGGGGAGGAACACTATCAAACCGCCCGGCAGGTCCAGCAGATCCTCCAGAAATATAAGGAACTCCAGGACATCATCGCCATCCTGGGCATGGAGGAACTCTCAGATGAAGACAAGGTGACCGTGGCCCGGGCCCGGAAGATCCAGAGATTTTTATCCCAGCCCTTCCACGTTGCCGAAGCCTTCACCAACAAGCCGGGCGTCTATGTCAAGCTGGAAGACACCGTCCGGGGTTTCAAGGAGATCTGCGACGGAAAGCATGACGATCTCCCGGAGCAGGCCTTTTACATGGTCGGCGGCATCGAAGACGTGGTGGAACGCGCCCGTCAGATGGCCGAAGAAAAGTAGACTGAGGCGAACCCATGGCGGAAAAGACGATAAGACTGGAAGTGGTCACCCCCGAACGGATCGTGGTGGACGAGGATGTACGAATTGTCATGGCCCCCGCGTTGCTTGGGGAATTCGGCGTGCTCCCCGGCCATACCCCGTTTTTGACGACCTTGAAAATCGGCGCTATGCACTATTATGACGGGGCGGGAGCGGAGCAATTCATATTCGTAAGCGGCGGCTTTGCGGAAGCCCTCCCCAACAAGGTGACGGTCCTGGCGGAGTCGGCGGAGCGGAGAAGGGATATCGACGTGGAACGCGCCAAGCGCGCCCTCGAACGGGCCCAACAGCGACTGGCAGAAGAGGGGAAGCGGCAGGATATCGACTTTACCCGGGCCCGGGCGGCCCTTGAACGTGCCTTGTACCGGCTGAAAATGGCCTCGTCCCCGAACATATGATTCAAAAGGGATTCTTTCGTTTCGAAGAATCCCGTCGATATCAAATGAAAAAAGCTTTAAGGGGTAGACCGCGTATCCGGTTTGCCCCTTTTTTGTCCATGGCCGTTTTAGAAATGGAAGATACAAAAAAAATCCGACAGGAAACGGATCCGGCCAGGATTGCCGTGGTGATCCTGGCCGCCGGATTGGGCAAGCGCATGAAATCGGACAAGGCCAAGGTCCTTCACGAGATTCTCGGGGTTCCCATGGTCATGTACGTCGTGCAAGCGGCCCGGGCGTTGGCCGGGAATAACGTCATCTGCGTGGTCGGGAACCAGGCCGACGCCGTGAAAAAGACCGTTTCCCGGCAGGCGCAGCTTCTTTTTGCGCTCCAAAAACGCCAATTGGGGACCGGCCATGCCGTCCTGTCGGCCATGCCGCATCTTCCCGCAAACGTGGAAGAAGTGGTCATCCTTTCCGGAGACGTCCCCCTCTTGTCCGTGGAAACACTAAAGGCTCTGGTAAAGGATCATGTGGATTTTCAACGGGATCTTACCCTCCTCGGTGCGCGGCTCGAAAATCCCACGGGCTACGGTCGCATCCTTTATGATGCGCATCGCAGGGTTACCGCCGTGGTGGAAGAAGCCGATGCCAGCGAAGCGCAACGGCGGATCAATGTGGTCAACGCGGGGACCTATTGCGCCCGGCGCTCCTTTTTATCCGAGGCGTTGCAACAAATTCGGCCGGAAAACGCCCAGGGGGAATTTTATCTGACCGATATCATCGGCATCGGTTACCGGACAAAGAGGAAGGTGGGGGTGGTCATCGGCGAAAACCCGGCGGAATTGATGGGGGTCAACACCCCTGAAGACCGGGATCGGGTCGAGGCCATCATGAGACGGGGTCGCTGGAAATCTGTTGACTTTATGGAAAAAAAACATCTATAAGATCGGATGAGGTGGACCATTGGAAACCAACAGTATAACATCCCGATTCGATGAAATTGAAAAGCGGGTCGAACGATTGATGGCGGCCCTAAAAGCGCTCGAGGAGGCCAATTTACAACTTAAGAATAAAAACAGGCAATTAGAGGAGGAACTTCAAGCCAAGGTGGAGGCGGAGACCCGGTATCAGCAGGAAAGGGAGTCGATCCGGGAAAAGATCGACGGCCTGCTGGTCAAACTCGAAGATATTTCAGAAGCTTCGCTGTAGCTTGGAGAAAAAAGATCGGAAACGACGCTTTGTGGAACAACTTGTCACCATAGAACTGTTTGGTCAAACCTATACCTTTAAGTCCGAGTCGGAAACGGCTCGTGCACAGGAAGTCGTCGATTTTTTGGTCAAGGAAGTGACAAAGGTCGAAGAACAACTCAAAACTCAAACCGCGCATATATCCAAATTGGCGGTATTGCTTCTCGCCACCTTGAATATTGTCAATGAATACTTTGAGTGGAAAAGAACATATACGATCCTTCTGGAGAATATTACGGATCGTTCGGACCATCTCATTCAACTTCTCGACGAAAACGATCCGTCCGGCGATTTCGTGATATTGCAACCCGGAACAGAGCCTTAAGTCGCTTCCTTTAGACCCCCCGATCTTTTTTCAAACCGGTTCCACCGGTCGTGATAGGCCGTTGCCCCCTTTTTACACAGCGTGCACCGGATTTTGTGATACGGGGACAGAACCTGTCGCTCCAGCCTGCAGTGCTTCGTCGGGCCTCAATGCCGCCGCATGCAGCGGAAGATTCCCACCGTTATCCATGCGGAGATGATCCAGGAGAGGAAAAATGAACGGATTCTATATGCTTATCGGGGCGGTGGCGTTCGGCGCGGGGTTTGCCCTGGCCTACTTTTTGAGGGGTCGCCTGGTTGCCGAAAAGGAGAGGGCGGCCAAGGAAGAAGCCAAAAACATCTTTGAGACGGCCCAACAAAAAGCCGACGCCCTGATCAAGGAAGCCAAAATCGAGGCCAAGGATCGGCTGCTCAAGATCAAGTCGGAATTTGAAGCCGAAACCAAAGAGATCCGGTCCGAATTAAAGAACAAGGAAGTCCGGCTCGTCCAGAAGGAAGAAAATATCGATGCAAAAATGGAGCAGCTTGAGCGGCGGGACCGGCAAATCCTTAAAAAGGAAAAAGAGCTGCTCCAAAAGGAAGACACCCTGGCCGAAAAAGAACAGCAGTACCGGTCCCTCATCGAGGAACAAAAACAGCAGCTCGAAAAAATATGCGGATTGACGGCGGAACAGGCCAAGGAGCTGTTGATCCGGGCCATGGAAAACGAAGCACGCTATGAGGGCGCAAAGCTCATCAAGCGCATCGAAACCGAAACCCGGGAAGAGGCGGACAAAAAGGCCAAGAAGATCATCGCCACCGCCATCCAGCGGTATGCGGGCGACTATGTGGCCGAGCGGACCGTATCCGTGGTCCAGCTCCCCAGTGACGAAATGAAAGGGCGGATCATCGGGAGGGAAGGGCGGAACATCCGTGCCCTGGAAGCCGCCACGGGGATTGACTTGATCATCGACGACACCCCCGAGGCCGTGATCCTTTCCGGTTTTAACCCGGTGCGCCGGGAAGTCGCCCGGTTGTCTTTGATGCGGCTCATCACCGACGGGAGAATTCATCCGGCCCGCATTGAAGACGTGGTAAAAAAGGTCAGCCAGGAAGTGGATCAAACCATCAAGGAGGCGGGGGAGCAGGCAACCTTTGATCTCGGCATCCACGGCATCCACAAGGAGCTCATCAAAACCATCGGAATGCTCAAGTTTCGGACCAGCTATTCCCAGAATGTGCTCCAGCACTCGATAGAAGTGGGATTCCTCAACGGCATCATGGCGGCGGAGCTGGGATTGAACCAGAAGCTGGCCAAGCGGATCGGACTCCTCCACGATATCGGAAAGGCCATCGATCACGAAGTGGAAGGGCCCCATGCACTCATCGGATCCAAGCTGGCCAAAAAGTTCGGAGAAGCCCCCAAGGTGGTGCATGCCATCGCGGCCCACCACGAAGACGTCCCGCCGAACAGCGTTTACGCCGTCTTGGTGCAGGCGGCCGACGGGTTGTCGGGGGCCCGCCCGGGCGCCCGAAAAGAGCTGCTCGAAAACTACGTCAAGCGCATCGAAGAACTGGAGACCATCGCCATGACCTTCCCGGGTGTCGCCGGGGCGTATGCCATTCAAGCTGGCCGGGAACTGAGGGTCATCGCCAAGAGCGAGACCCTGTCCGACGAGGATGTGGTTCTGCTGTGCCGGGATGTGGCCAAAAGAATCGAAGAATCCCTGTCCTTCCCGGGACAAATCAAGATCACGGTAATCCGGGAGACCCGGGCCGTGGAGTATGCCAATAAATAGATAAAGGGTTCGAGGGGCCAAGGGGTCGAGGGGTCGAGGGGTCGAGGGGTCGAGGGGCCAAGGGGCCAGCGGCAAATCCAAATCGGGATCGAACATATCAAACGCTTCCCGAAACGCCTGCCCTTCAGGGTGGGCGGGCTTTATTGATGATTTACACAGTACGAAAAACCATTTTCCCAACCTCCGAAAGACAACGGTAAAAGGAGCGGTCATGAGCAGGATTCTGGATGTGCTCCACGAACGGGGCTTCATCGACCAAAAGACCCACGAACGGGAGCTGGAGACCTATTTGAGATCCGGGGAAGTCACGTGTTACATCGGCTTCGACCCCACCGCCGACAGCCTCCATGTGGGGAGCCTGGTCCCCATCATGTCCCTGGCGCACATGCAGCGGGAGGGATGCCGTCCCATCGCCCTGGTGGGCGGCGGAACCGGGTTGGTGGGGGATCCCAGCGGCAAGACCGAAATGCGGAAACTCCTTACGGAAGCCTCGGTGCGAGCCAACGCGGCGGGAATCAAGCGGCAACTTTCCCGGTTTCTGGATTTCGATCAGGGACGCGCCCTCCTTTTGAACAACGCGGACTGGTTGGTGGAACTGAAGTATATTCCCTTTTTACGGGATATCGGCCGTCACTTCAGCGTCAACCGGATGATCAAGACCGAGAGCTGCCAGATGCGCCTGGACTCCGAGGAAGGCTTGAGTTTCATCGAATTCAACTACATGGTCCTGCAGGCGTATGATTTTCTGGTCCTCTCCGACCAATACGGGTGCCGGCTCCAGATGGGGGGAAGCGACCAGTGGGGCAACATCGTGGCCGGCATCGACCTGATCCGGAGGATGCGGCAGACCACTGCCTTTGGCATCACTTTTCCCCTGATCACCACCGCAAGCGGTGCCAAAATGGGAAAGACCGCCCGCGGTGCGATTTGGCTGGACCCCAAACGCACCTCACCATATGAATATTATCAGTATTGGATAAATACGGAAGATGCGGACGTATCGCGTTTTTTGGCCCTTTTTACGTTCTTGCCCATGGATGAAATCCATGCCGCCCGTTCCCTGGAGGGTGCCCGGCTGAACGGGGCAAAAGCCGTCCTATCCTTTGAGGCGACCCGCTTGGCCCACGGCCTGGAGGCGGCCCTCGACGCTTTTCATGCATCTTCCCGCCTGTTCGGCACCCCCGTTATTCCCGGAGACCTGCTGCCCTCCAGCAGCATCCCCAGGGAAGAAACGGCCGGGGCCGAAGACGCTGTCCCCACCACGGTCATGGACGCGTCGACATTGAAATCGGGGATTCCTGCCTTCAAGCTGTTTCATACGGCAAGCCTGGCACCTTCGGGGAGCGCCGCCCGGCGCCTCATTGAACAGGGCGGAGCCTATATCAACGGAGAGCGGGTGAAAGCTTTCGACATGGTGATTACGGATCGGGATATGGTGGAGGATGCGATCCTGTTGCGGGCCGGAAAGAAAAAATTTCACAAAATTAAAATAAAAAGCTAATTTTTCTGTTGACAGCACCCGTTCCATCGTTTATATAAGCTCCTTCAAACTGATCTTTTAAAGAAGACGGGCACATAAGGGCCATAAAAAACGATTGAGGGTATTTTTGAAAAATAAAAAATACCCTCAAAATATTCTTGACAACGTTTTGCCTTTGACATATTCTTAAAAATATCCCAGAAAATGGGAAGGGGGACGTTTCTGCTTGAAACGGGCCTTTGATCTTTGAAAACTAAATAGTGAAACCGAGTCGGGCTTAAAAAAACGCCTCGACCGAATCCGTTCGGTCAAAGCGAATCGTTTAACTGGAGAGTTTGATCCTGGCTCAGAATGAACGCTGGCGGCGTGCTTAACACATGCAAGTCGCACGAGAACTCTTTAGCTTGCTAAAGATAGTAAAGTGGCGCACGGGTGAGTAACGCGTGGGTAATCTGCCTTCAAGCCCGGAATAACTCCGCGAAAGCGGTGCTAATACCGGATGACATCCCAGGGACCCCGGTCCCCGGGACCAAAGGTGGCCTCTCCATGGAAGCTACCGTTTGAAGAGGAGCCCGCGTACCATTAGCTTGTTGGTAGGGTAACGGCCTACCAAGGCGACGATGGTTAGCTGGTCTGAGAGGATGATCAGCCACACTGGAACTGACACACGGTCCAGACTCCTACGGGAGGCAGCAGTGAGGAATTTTGCGCAATGGGGGAAACCCTGACGC
>JAFDGC010000005.1 GCA_019309485.1 Deltaproteobacteria bacterium
CACGTCCAACTGAATGCCCAGGGCCTGGGAAAGCTCGTTTTCCGGGATCAGGCCGACGGAAATCAGAAGGGTATCGCAGAAAACATCCCGGCTTTGCCGCATGTCGGGCATGAAATCGGGTCCTACCGGCGCCACGGTGAGCTTCTCCACCCGGTCCCGGCCGTGAATATATGCCACGGTGGTGGAAAGATGAAGGGGGATGCCGAAATCCTCCAGGCACTGGACCACATTCCGTGTCAACCCGTTGGAATAGGGCATGAGCTCAAAAACCCCCACCACCCGGCATCCTTCCAAGATCAGGCGCCGGGCCATGATCAGGCCGATGTCCCCGGAACCCAACACGGCGATCCGTCTGCCGGGCAAGTATCCTTTCATGTTGACGAATTTTTGTGCCAGCCCGGCTGTCAGGACGCCCGAAGGCCGGGTCCCCGGAATCCGGACAGCCCCCCGGGTCCGCTCCCGGCAGCCCATGGCCAGCACCACCGCTTTCGCCGTGACCCGGGCCATCCCGAAGGCCGGGTTCATGACGCGTACCGTCTTGACCCCGTCCGAATCCAGGGCCACACCCGCCACATAACTTCCCGGAACCACATCCACGTCCTGTTCGATGACTTTTTCCAAGAAGCGCTGGGCGTACTCGGGGCCGGTGAGATTCTCCTTGAAGTAATGGAGGCCGAAACCGGCATGAATACACTGGAGGAGGATCCCCCCGGCTTCGGGCTCCCGATCCAGGATGAGAATTCGTTCGGCGCCGGCATCCCGGGCCCCCAGGGCCGCCCCCATCCCCGCGGGCCCGCCGCCGACCACCACCACATCATATGCTTTTTTCATTCTTCCGAGCACGACGGCGCCCTCCTTGTGGAGAAAGCCGGCAGGGCATCCTCCCTGGGCACAACGACCCATGACCCGCCGCCGCGTTTGGTGATCCGTTCAAAGGGCTGCCCCGTGCGGGCTGCCAGGATGTCCATGCAGCGTGTGGTACAAAAGCCGCCCTGGCATCGCCCCATTCCGGCCCGGCTCCGGAACTTGATACCGTCCAGCGTGCGGGCGCCGTGGTCGATGGCATGATGGATATCCGCCTCGGTCACCATTTCGCAACGGCACACCACCCGGGCAAAGAGCGGGTTTTTACGGATGAGCGCTTCCCGGCTTTCCGTGGGGAGGGTGGCGAAGCGCGGCGGCGCTTCCACGTGGGGGTTGAAATCCTTTTTTTCCTTTAGATGAAGCCCCTCGGCCTTCAGGATGTCCCGGACATATTCGGCGATGGCCGGCGCGGCGGTCAGTCCCGGGGACTGGATCCCCGCCACATTGATGAAGCCTTTCACCCTGGATGCACCGATGATGAAATCGTTGGTATTGCTTACGGCCCGAAGACCGGCGAACTCCGTGATGGTGTCCTTTTCGGTGATGGAAGGGCAAAGGCCTTTGATGAAACCGAAAACCTCCGCCGCCCCTTCATAGGTGGTGGAAAGATCGCATCGATCTGAGGTGTCCGAGGCGGTGGGTCCCACCATGATGGTTCCATTGTAGGTGGGGATGATCAATATTCCCTTTGTATGTTTTCGGGGGACCGGGAAAATGAGATGCCGGACGATCCCCATGAGACGCCTGTCCAGCATGTATTCCTCCCCCTTCCGGGGATGGATGCTGAAGTCCTCAAGACCCACCATGCGAGCCACGCGGTCGGCAAAAATACCGGCGCAGTTGATCACAAAGCGGGCCTTCAGTGATTCCCGGGGCAGATGCAGCACCAGTCCCGACGGCGTTTGTTCGATATGGTCCACGGGGCTTTCGGTTTTCAGCGTGATGCCGTTTGCCATGGCGTTTTCCACGAGGGAAAAGGAAAACTCATACGGATTGATGACGCCGGCCGACGGGGCGTAAAGGGCGGCCGTCAGATCCCTCGACAGATTCGGTTCTTCGCTTTTCAGGCGGTCCCGTTCCCAAATTTCAAGTCCCGGCACCCCTTTTGCATCTCCCTGGCGTTTCAAGTGGTGGAGGACATCCACTTCTTCCTCGGTTTTGGCCACGACCAGTTCCCCGATCCGGCGAAATCCGAAATTCAAATCCCGGCAAAGCGTGTCGAAGAGCGCATTCCCCCGGACCACGAGCCGGCCCTTCAGCGTATCGGGCGAGCTGTGATGTCCGGCATGGATGATGCCGCTGTTGGTCTTGCTGGTGCCGAACCCCACCTCGGTATGGGCTTCCAGCAAAATGACATCGATGCGATAGCGGGAAAGCTCCCTGGCAATGGCACAACCGATCACCCCGCCGCCGACGATGGCCACGTCAAACATGGGTTCTCCTTTCCATTTGAACCGCCTTTTTCGATTCGAATGTTACATTGAGAAGAATAGCATAATTTGCCGGCCGGATAAAAGCGGTTTATGGGGAGCCCTCCAAT
The DNA here is from genome assembly GCA_019309485.1 of Deltaproteobacteria bacterium. Lineage (GTDB taxonomy): Bacteria > Desulfobacterota > Desulfobacteria > Desulfobacterales > UBA2156. Next base: position 2,405 of record JAFDGC010000005.1, read on the forward strand.
GCGCTCCGCATTTTTCGCAGCCCGATGCACGGGTTTTTTTGAAAAGAAAAAGGTGTGGCACCCGTTAACGGAATATGGTATCCATTTTCTAACCGGTGTCCCCTGTGCACAAAAAATGGATTCCGCCGGAACCGTTTCCTGACAATGACGCTATAGGTGTTTCTCAAAATCGAATCAACCGATCCACACGATTCGGAAAAAGCCGTTTCATCGGCTGGTCATTCACCCGGAAACAAAGAAAGGAGGATTGTAATGAGAACGCAGGCCCTTACCAAAATGCTTTCCATGGTGTTTATGGCGGCGTTTTGCCTTTTTGCCTTTCAGGGGCAGGCAATTGCTGCGGACAAGATCGGTTGGGTCGGCCCCGTCTATAAGGAACTGGCGGAAAGCCTGACCAAAGGGTTCAAGCAATATTATGAAAAAACCCACGGGAAGGAAGTGGAAGTGACCTTCATCCATCCGGGCGGGTGGCCTGTTTGCCTGGACAAGGTGCGGACATGGGGCGACAAACCGGATGCCGACATCTTTTTGGGGGCGGGGGCCCCGGCCCATGAGGTGTTGAAAAAAGAAGGCCGGATTGTGCCTTACAAGCCCAAGGGGTGGGACATGGTTCCCCTTGATTCTCACGGCATGAAGGTAAAGGACGCAAAGGGATACTGGACCTGTTTCGCGCCGTGGATCGTCACCAATCTTTACAATGAAAAGGTGTTGAAAAAGCTGCGATTGCCCCCTCCGAAAACCTGGCAAGACCTGCTGAACCCCATTTATCGTGGAAACATCATCACGACACTCCCTTATGCGTCGGGAACCATGCATGAAACCGTTGAAATCATCCTGCAGGCCTTCGGGGAGGAAGAAGGATGGGCTTACCTCAGGACCCTTGCCGCCCAGTTTGCGCGTTTTTCCACCGGCAGCACGGACACCACACACATCGTCAGCCGCGGGGAGGTCCCCATCGGCCTGGCTCAACCCCAGATGAACGCCATGGTGGCCCGGCGGGACGGGTATCCGGTGCGGGACCTGCTTCCGGATAAAACCATTCTGGTTCCCGAGGCCGTGGCCCTCTTGAAAGGAGCCCCCAACGAAGCCGTGGGAAAAATCTTCCTCGACTGGCTGTTCAGCATGGAAGGCCAGAAATACGTCCTTGAAGGCGGATACTTCGCCGCACGCACGGATATCCAATTCAGCGTATGGGAAAAAGAAGGCGTGGCCATGGCCACCCATGCCAAAAAAGCGCTCGGCGTGGACTCCTTCTGGGATTTGAAGGTGAAATTCATCGAGTATGACCTGGATCTCGCCGCCAAGCGATGGGACGACGTGAATAAGCACTACGAGTATGAAATCTACCGAAAATGGGGGAAATTGAAAGACAGTCTCTTTTTGATCGAGGAAGTGGAAGAGGAAATCCAGGCGGCCAAGGCCGCAAATGTGGAGACCGCAAAAGCCGAAGAAAAGATTAAGGAAGCCCGAACGCTCTTCCAAAAAGAAGGGAATTATGCCGCGGCTCGGCTGGCCGCAGCCAAGGCCCGGGCCCTGCTTGTCGGTCCCTGAGCCTTCCGGGGATTCGACGTTACGGTAACAATCGTGGACAGCACGGGCGGGCCGGGGTCCGCCCGTGCTGATTTGTAGAGCCCTCATCGAGGAAATCTCATGACGCGTGGTGGCAATGTTCTTGCGTTGGTCCTCTGGTCGATCATCGTCTTTTTCGTTATTTACCCCCTGTCGATTCTGATCTTTGAAAGTTTTAAAATCGTCGAAACGGGAAGCCTGGGGCTTCAGAATTATCTGGGCTTTTTTCAAGACGGTTATTACCTGAAGACCTTCGGAAACACGCTTTTTCTGAGCACCCTTGTCCTTTTGACCAGCACGCTTTTTGGTATACCCCTGGCGTACATTTTAGCCCGCTACCGGCAATACGGAAAAACGATCTTTACAGCGCTTATCCTCCTGCCCATCGTGCTTCCGGCATACGCCGGGATTTTCGCCTTCATCATCTTTTTCGGAAAATACGGCACCGTCAATCTCCTCCTGATGGATTTCGGCATTATCGAAACCCCCATCAATTTCATTTACGGCATCCACGGGCTGGTGTTCATCCAGGCCCTGCACATGCTTCCCTTCATCGTCTTGAGCCTTTCCGCCGGTTTTACCAATATCGATCCGGCGTTCGAAGAGGCCGCGGAAGTGGAAGGGGCCAGCGGATTCAGGCGGTTCATCACAGTGACGCTCCCCTTATGCACCCCGAGCTACCTGGCGGGTGCCGTCATCGTTTTTTTGTGGCCTTTCACGGACTGGCTGACCCCCCTGATTTTGGGGCAGGTGGACTATCTCCCCTCGGTGGCCTATATCAACATCGCCTATCACTTTACGGACATGCACCGGAAATACATGGGGATCGTGGCGGTGGTGATTTCTTCCATCGTCTGCATCGCACTCTTTTTGGTCGCCCGGTGGTGGGTGGAAAGGAAAAAATACACCGGCCTTTCCAAGGGAACCACCTCCGAAGGGCGGGTCATCGAGCCCGGCCTCTTGATCAAATCCGGATCCTATCTATACATGATCTTCATTGCGGCGCTGGTCCTTTTGATCCCCATCGTCCTGGGGCTCTCCGCCTTTTCGCGGCGCTGGGTCTTTGAAGCGTTTCCCACCCACTGGACGCTCGAAAATTTCCGAGTCATCCTGCTGGAAACGCCCATGTTGATCAAAAATTCCTTTGTTTTCAGTACGATCGCCCTGGTTTTCGGTGTCCTTTTCGGCCTTCCCGCCGCCTATATCATCGTTCGGACCCGCGTTCCAGGCAAAAACGCCCTCGATTTTGTCATCACCCTGATGCTGGCATTCCCGGGGATGGCCGTGGGCGTGAGCTATCTTTTGGCGTTCTGGGAAGGCATCCCCTTGGCCACCCACTGGATCATCATGCCTTTGGCGCTTTTTGCCCGGCGCCTGCCGTATTTTTTGCGCATGGCCCATTCGAGTTATCTGCAACTCGATGTTTCCCTGGAAGAGGCCTCCGAAGTCTCCGGGGTGGGGAAACTCAGGACCTTTTTGAGCATCTCGCTGCCCCTTTTGCTTAAGGGGGTTCTCGTGGGAGTGGTGATGTTTTTCATCATGGCGTTTCAGGAGATCTCCACCGCCATATTTCTTTATCGCGGGGGATGGGAAACGCTGCCCATCGGCATTTTTTTAAACTGGCACCGGGGAATGGAATTCGGCATCGCCGCCGCCATGGCGTTTTTGATGATCGTCATCACCTTCATCCTTTTGCTGATTATCGCCAGGATCGGCGGCGGGATTCTCAAGGCAGCTTGGGGTCCCGGCGGGAGTTGATCCGGAAACCCTCTGGAATCGATATGAATCAAAGGAGAACCGTTTGAATGGCCTTTATTGAAATCAATGATCTCTTCAAGCGCTATAAAAACGTGGTGGCCGTAAACCGCATCCACCTGGAAGTTGAACAAGGGGAGATGCTGACCCTTCTGGGGCCCAGCGGATGCGGGAAGACAACCACCCTTCGATGCATCGCCGGACTGGAAAAGCCCGAGGGAGGGGACATCGTCATCGACGGCAAATCCATGCTCAAAGAAGGATTTGTCCCGCCTTCCAAACGGGGCATCGGCATGGTCTTTCAAAATTACGCCGTATGGCCCCATATGCGGGTTTTTCAAAATGTTGTCTACGGCCTTAAGTTTCAAAAGATTCCCAAAAAAGAGATCGAAGCGCGCGCCCGGGCCGTCCTCGAACTGGTGGGGCTCGGCGGCCTGGAAAACCGCTATCCGGGACAGCTGAGCGGCGGCCAGCAGCAACGGGTGGCCTTGGCGAGGGCCCTGGTCAGAAATCCCAAGGTGCTTCTGCTGGATGAACCCCTGAGCAACCTGGATGCCAAACTGCGGGAAAAAATGCGTTTTGAGATCAAGAGCCTGGTTCGACGGATGGAGATCACGGCCGTCTACGTCACCCACGACCAGGCCGAAGCCATGGTCATTTCAGACCGCATTGCCGTCATGGAATCGGGGAATATCGCCCAAATCGGGACCCCGGTGGAAATCTATGAAAGCCCAGCCAACCGCTTCGTGGCCGATTTTATCGGCACCACCAACTTCATTTCAGGAGAAATTCTCGACACGCCGCCGGTCCCGGGCACGATCTTTGTGCAAACCGGCTTCTGCGAACGCCTGCGATGCCGTGCAAACGAACAGGCGGAATTGTTGCCGGGAACCCGTGCATACGTCTCCATCCGCCCCGAAGACGTGGAGGTCCGTCCCGAACCCACGGGCGTCTCCGAAAACCTTTTCAAAGGGACCATCGCCCACAAGGCTTATCTAGGCAATATCATGGTCCTTTTCGTCGATATGGGGGATACGGAGGTTCGGGTACAGGCTCCCTATCATGTGGCCCAGGAAGAAGGGGATTCTGTCTTTTTATATTTGAATCCCGAAAAATGTGTCATCCTGCCGTGAAACAGGGGGAATACCAGCACAGGGCCCCACGTTTTCCCAGCCAGCAGGCCACCGCCGCTCCCACGCCCCGGGAAGCGCCGGTGACGATAACCACGGGGTGTTCTCTCATCTCCTCCCCTTTCCTTTCTTTCATGTTATTTCAAGGAATTGTCAATGACTGCAGGGGCGCCGGACGCCAGCGGCGCTTATCCCCCGTACCCGCGGGTAGCGGTGGGTGCCGTCGTTTTTCACGAGAACCGGGTCCTTTTGGTCAAGCGGGGGAAGCCCCCGGCAAAAGGCGTATGGGCCATTCCCGGGGGAACGGTGCACCTGGGAGAATCCCTCCAGGAAGCGGCCCGCCGGGAGATTCTGGAAGAAACCGGGATTTTCATTGAAGCCAAAGATCCCGTTTATATATTCGACAAGGTGGAGCGTGATGCACAGGGGTGCGTGCGGTTCCACTACGTGATCATCGACTTGTGGGCCGAATATTTGGGCGGCACGCTGCGCCCCGGAGACGACGCGGAAGACGCCTGCTGGGCCGCCCCGGAAGATCTTACCCGCCTTGCGCTCAGTGATCAAACGCGGCAACTCCTGGGGCAGCAATTCGACTTTGAACACCGGATTCCCGCTCCCGGCGGCGTTGAAAGCACCTAAGGGCAAAAAGATGCACCATGCTTGAAAAGGGAACACAAGAAAAACTGAAAATCGGCGTCCTGGTGTCCGGGGGCGGCACCAACCTGCAGGCCATTTTGGATGCCACCCGCAACGGATCCCTTCCGGGAGAAATCGTTTTCGTGGGATCGGATAACCCCGACGCGTACGGCCTGACACGGGCGACGAAATACGGGATACCGACGTTCAATGTTGACTACGATTCACTTTTGAAAAACTTTGACAAACGGCTTGATGCCCGGATGATTCCTCCCGACTGGAACCGGGAGGATGTTTTAAAGAAGCAATCCCTGTTCAGTCCGGAAACGCCGCGGGAAAAAGTCGACGCGTTTTTTAAAAGCCGCGCCGTCGCCGAAGCCGTGCTTCTGGATCAAATGGCCCCTTACCCTTTTGAAGTTTTGGTGCTGGCCGGGTTCATGCGGATTCTGTCCCCGTATTTCATCGACCGGATCAACACCGACCCGGAAAAGCCCCGGATCATGAACATCCACCCGTCCCTTCTCCCGGCCTTTCCGGGGACGGACGGATACGGCGACACCTTTCGATACGGGTGCAAGGTGGCCGGATGCACCGTGCATTTCGTGGATTACGGGGAGGATTCGGGCCCCATCATCGCCCAGCGGGCGTTTCCCATCGAAGAAACAGACACGGAAGCCGACGTCCGCAAGAAAGGTCTTGCCGTGGAATGGGCGCTTTATCCTTACTGCATCACTCTTTTCGCCCAAAATCGGCTCCGGGTGGTCCGGAAAAAACATACACGTTCCGACGGAAAAAAAATGGAAAAAGCGGTGGTGCAGGTTTTGCCTTCGAGAAAATAGGCTCTCCCGGAAACCGAACCGAAGAGGCAAAAGACGTGCGGGGCGGAATTGAAGTCTCCCCGCTGCCCCGCAAGGGATGAACCGGGTGCGGTCCATTGGGCCGCACAAAAGGCCGAAAAGAGAGAGGAGAAAATAACGAGGCCTTTTTTCTCTTAAAAACGATAGGCACCCAGGGTGGTGAGATAGACCCCGGAGGAAACCAGGACCGCACCGATGAGAAGAGAGAGGGTGAGCGGTTCGCCGAGGATGAAAAAAGACAGGACCACCGCGCTGATGGGAACGAAATTGATGAACAGTCCGGCGCGGACCGGCCCGATGCGCCGGATCCCTTCATAATACCACAAAAAACCCAGCACGGTGCCGAACACGCCCAGATAGAAGATGCTGACCCACGCCTGAAAGGAATACGGCTGGCCGTCGAAAAGGCCTTCTTGTATGGCCGGCGGGAACAAACACAACGCCCCTGCCAGCGCACTGTAGGTGACGGCCGCCAGAGGGGACAACGCCGCCATCACGGCCTTTCCGAGCAGGGAGTAGGTCACCCAGCTGGCCACACATCCGAAAATATAGATCTCCCCCCAACCGAATCCGCCCCCCAGCCCTTCCAATATCCGACCCCGGGTGATCACGATGACCGCCCCGCTGACCGAGACCAGAATACCCGCGATCTTCAAGACATTAAGCCGTTCCCTGAAAATTACGGCGGACATCAACGCGATGAAGATCGGATTGTTGGCGATGATGATGGAGGCCCTTCCCGCCTCGATCAGCTTGAGCCCTTTCAAGAAGAACACATTGTAAAGGAAAACCCCGGTCATGCCCATCACGAACAGGGGAAAAAGGTGTTTCTTTCCGGGGAAGGACAAAGGGCGTTCCAGGCGGAAAAGGAGGATCGTCAAAAGAACGGATGCCACGAAAAAACGCAAGAAGGCGCCGCAAAAGGGTCCCACTTCCGCCGCCAGGATGCGACCCGCGATAAAGGTCCCGCCCCAGAAGAGCGCCATGAACAACAGCTTGATATAGGTGGCCGTCATTTCGGATGCCGATCCGGCTTCAGCCACGGGTTTGAGAGCTTTTGAAGGGAAGGTGGGTGTCCTGCAGAAAAACGTCCGGTTCAAAAAAAGCGTCTTCGACAAGAACCCATTCGACGGGCAACGATCCGAGCGTAATGGAGGCCACGTGACCTTTAAAGAAATGGTGTTCGACCTTCCAGGGCGTGCCTTTATAGATAACCGTCAGGCGGTTTTCGTTGAACACGTCGTGAATCCGGCATCCCGAAAGGCCCGAAAGACCGTCTCCCGCGGCTTTTAATACGGCTTCCTTGGCGGTCCAGCATCGAAAAAAGCAGCGGGGGTCCTTTGTACCCAAAAGCGCCCATTCCCGGTCATCGGCAATCCGTGCAAAAAGGGCGGTGGACCGCGGCCGGATGGTCTCCAGGTCGATACCCACGGGTTCCGGCGCCGCCACGGCGCCCACAAACGCGTCCTTGTGGGTAAGGGACCAGTGCACGCCCCTTGACGGGACCGGTGCACCGTTTTCTTTTTTTTCGAGATTCTCCAGCGCCACGCCGCTTTTCCGGGCGGAAAGGGCCAGGGCCCGGCGGGCATGGGCTTTCAAAAAGCGGACCGTTTCCGCTCTCCTGCGGTGTTGATACGCTTCCGGCACCGGGAGGAGCACCGGATACAATCGATCCTCAAAGGCCATTTTTGACACGCAGGGCTTCTTCATATACCGCCCGCCGGGAAAGACCATGGCGTCTGGCCGTTTCTTTGGAGATTTCGGAAAGGGAACGGTCGCCTTTGGTGATCGCTTCCCGGAGTTCTTCCATGAGATCTTTTTCGGAAAAGGCCGGTGCATCCGCCGCCCCCGCAACAAGGAGTGTGCATTCCCCCTTGATTTCCGTACGCCTTTCCAGTTGGAGGGACAGCATCGAGAGGGAGCCCCGCAAAATCTCTTCATGGAGCTTTGTCATCTCACGGCATATCACGGCGAAGCGATCCCCCATGACGCCTTGGATCTCTTTTACCAGCGCCCGGATCCGGTGGGGGGATTCATAGAAAATGAGTGTTTTTTTCAAAACGGACAAGGTCGCCAACTGCCGTTGGCGGTCCCCTTTTTTCTTGGGTAAAAACCCGACAAATACAAAAGCATCCGTGGGAAGTCCCGATACGGAGAGGGCGCAAACGGCGGCGCAGGCGCCCGGGACCGGGACGACATCCACACCCGCCTCGATGGCCGCCCGGACCAGGCGGAACCCGGGATCCGATACGGCAGGGGTGCCGGCTTCGGAAACCAATGCGATGACGGCACCGCCTTTCAGTCTTTTGATCAGCTCCGGCGTCCGTTTTGCTTCGTTGTGTTCTTGGTAGGAAACAAACCGGCCGGAAACACCATGGTGTCGAAGAAACCGTCGGGTGTGCCGGGTATCTTCCGCGGCAATAAGATCCACCTCCCTGAAGACACGGAGGGCTCTCAACGTAATATCTTCCCGGTTCCCGATGGGGGTGGCCACCACGTAGAGCGTGCCCGGCGTCCTAAAGGCGCCCCTCGAGTTATGGATAGGCGAGGTCGAAGGCATTCTTGATCAGCTCGATCTTCGGCGGATCCGGCCCGGAGATCACGGTCACCACGTCGAACCGGGCCCGGGTTCCGGCCTGCCGTGTAGTCTTGAGATAACAAAGAGCAGCCATGGAGATCTTTTTTTGTTTTTGCCGGTTCACGGCATATTTCGGATGGAGATGGCCGGCGCTTTTTTTGGCCTTGACCTCCACGAAGGCCAGGGTGTCCCCATCCTTGGCGATGATGTCGATTTCCCCCAGCCGGTTCCGGTGGTTCAATTCCAGGATCCGGTAGCCCCGGCGCCGGAGAAAATCTACTGCGGCCGCTTCCCCTTTTTTACCGAATTCCTGGCGTTCACTGGGCATGGGCCGACGCCTTTTCCCCCCCGAAAAAAAGGTTCTTTTTCATTTTGACGGTTTCACGCGATATGTTCCCGGACCCCTTTGAAGGTTTTGCGGTGAATGGGCGTACAGCCGAAGCACCGGATGGCCTCCTTGTGAGCCTTGGTGGGATACCCCTTGTGCCGGGAAAAATCAAACTCCGGATACCAGAGGGCGTATCGATCCATCAATCGGTCCCGGGTGACCTTGGCCACGATGGACGCAGCGGCGATGGAAAGGCTCAAAGTGTCTCCCTTGGGGATGGGTCTCTGGGGGATTGGGATCGGGATGCGATGGTTTCCGTCGATCAAAAGACAGTGAGGGGGCGGGGAGAGATTCCCTGCGGCCACGGCCATGGAAAGGAGGGCGGCCCTGAGAATATTGATCCGGTCGATTTCCACGGCATCCACGATCCCGATACCAATGGCAAGGGCCTGGCTGTAAATCGTATCATAAAGCCGGTCCCGCACGGCCGGCGAAAGCTTTTTCGAATCGGTCACCCCGGGAAGAACAACATCCGCGGGCAACACCACCGCCGCGGCCACCACAGGCCCTGCCAGGGGTCCCCTTCCGGCTTCGTCGACACCGGCGATCCGGAAAAAACCGTTTTTTCGAGATTCTTTCTCGAAAACCCGTTGGTCCCTTGCCATGGACACGGACTCCCCGATGGGATTTCGGATTCCAGGCCCGGTAATCCCGGCATGAGGGGAAAATGCGCTCCCCGGCAAATAAAAGCGTCTTCAGGACGGCGTCCCCCGGCACCCCCTTAAATTGCAGGGCTTTCCGGGAACGTAGAAATTAAGAAACGTTTCGTTCTTTGATCCTGGCGGCTTTGCCCCTGAGTTTCCGCAGGTAGTAAATCTTGGCACGGCGGACCCGTCCCTTGGAAACGACCTCGATACGCTCGATGGCCGGGGAATGCAGCGGAAAGACGCGCTCCACCCCCACCCCGTAAGAAACCTTCCGAACGGTGAAGGTGCCGGTGGTGTTGAGAGGCCCTTTTCGTTTGCTGATCACGACGCCTTGGAAGGCCTGGAGGCGCTCCTTCTCCCCCTCTTTGATTTTGACATGGACCTTCACCGTATCCCCCGGTGAAAAGGAGGGGTGATCGAGTCGCATGTTCTCTTTTTCAATTTGACTGATGATTTCCATGTTTCCGATCCTTTATATAATGTATAATGTATTTGCATCTTCGCCTTTCATTTGTCGTCTCTTCCCAACAACCGATCCAGGATGATGGCCGCCGCCGAGCGAACCGAGAGATGATTGTAGTTTCCGTTTCCTGCAATCGGTTCCAGGAGATGGTCTGCCGCCGCCATCACCGGCGGTGACAACCCCCAAGCCGTCCCGAACAAAAGCAACCACGGTCCGCTGTCTCTATCTCGAAGATGTCGCCGAAGATCCGGAAAGCAAAGCCGCTTCGTCTTTACGGCAGCATCGATCCGGGCGCCCGTGGCGACGGTTTTGGGCGTTGTCCCCTCCCGGCCTTCGATTTCCTTCTTGACGGCCTTCAGGGAAGCCTGGATCCGGATCAGGCCCAAGGCGTCTTTCCGATCCGAATTGAACGTCGCCCCCCACCCGTTTGTCCAGTGGTCCACGATGCGCCGGCACAGATCCTGTTGGTCCTGCAACGGGGTCACGATGTACAGGGCCTGGGCGCCGAAGGTCCGTGCCGCCCGTGAAATATCGTGAAGATCCAGATTGGTGACGGCCGATGCGATGGTTTCAAGGTGCTTATTAAGCACCGGATGATGGATCAGCGCCAGGTAAAGACTGGGCGTCGAGGAGTCGTTCAATGTCCCGGACCCATTTTTTGAGTATCTTTCTTTCTTCGGGTCTTAACCCCCTTTTTTCCAGTAAATCTTTCCGCTTCAACAGTGTCCGGATCAAGGCGTCTTCCCGGCGCCAATCGTCGATGGCCTTGTGATTTCCGGAAAAGAGCACCTCCGGCGCCCCGCGGCCTTCAAAGACCCGAGGCCGGGTATATTGGGCATGTTCCAATAACCCGTCGGAAAAGGAATCCTTTTCCGCCGATGCTTCACCGCCGAGAATCCCGGGGATCAAGCGTGTCACCGCATCCATGAGGATCATGGCGGGGAGTTCCCCCCCGGTGAGCACATAATCCCCCACCGACACCTCCATGTCGATAAGGGCATCCCCCACCCGCTCATCCACCCCTTCGTACCGTCCGCACACCAGGATCAACGCATTTTGCCCTGCCAATTGAAGGGCCGTTTCCTGGTCAAAAGGCCGGCCCTGGGGCGTCAGAAGGAGCGTCAAGGCTTCGGGAAAACGTCTCCTGGCGGATCGGACGGCGCCGGCCAGCGGCCCAGACTTCATCACCATGCCTGCACCCCCGCCGAAGGGCCGGTCATCCGTAGTTCGATGCCTGTCGTTGGTAAACTCCCGCGGATTCACGGCCCCAGCCGTGATTTTTCCCGAAGCAATCGCCCTCCCGATGATGCCGTGCTCCCAAAACGGAGCAAACATCTCCGGGAAAATCGTTACCACGATATAATTCATGGGTCGGCGCCGGCTATAATCCCTCCGGGAGGATCACCTGCATGACGCCCCTTTCGATATCCACCGATTTGACCACGGACGCCACCGCCGGAATCAGGGTTTCTTTCTTTTGGTCTTTTCCGGAATCCTTGACCACGTATACATCATTGCTCCCGGTGGGAATGATAGTATCGATGCGGCCGATGAACTCCGCTTCTTCCGTGTAAACCTTCATACCGATCAAATCACACCAGTAATATGTCCCTTCTTCTGTTGCCGGGAGGGCGTCTCGTTCGATAAAAAGCGACGCCCCCACCAAATCACCCGCGGATTCCGGATTCGTCACCCCTTCGAAAAAAATCCGTAACCGCTTCCCATGGGAGTGGACGCCGACGATTTTTCTGAAATATACCGAGCCATTGCCATCTTTCAGGCGAAGCGTCCGACCCGCCGAAAAAAGCGCATCGGATTCCGCATAAGAATAAACTTTAACCGCCCCTTTGATCCCATGGGTTCCGACAATCTTGCCCACCAGGAGATGCTCTTGTCTTGCCACGGGTCTTATTCGATGATTTCGAGTACCATCCGTTTTTTCACCTTTGCGGACGCCGCGCTGAGGATGGTCCGCATGGCGCGGGCGGTCCGACCCTGCTTTCCGATCACTTTTCCGAGGTCTTCTTTCGCCACTTTGAGCTCGAGTACAGAAGTCTGATTCCCTTCCACCTCGGCCACCGAAACCTGATCCGGATAATCCACCAATGCCTGTGCAATGTACTTGATCAGATCTTTCATGGCTTCCTCTCCTTTGAAGGCGGTTGCGCGTTCAGGCGCCGCTGTCGGTTACTATGTTGAATTAGCAAAAATTCCTTCTTTTTTCAAAAGGCTTTTTACGGTGTGGGTAGGAACGGCGCCCCGGCCCAACCAGTGTTTGACGCGATCCGACTTCAACGAGACTTCCGCCGGATCGGGCAGGGGGTTATACGTTCCCACCGTTTCGATGAATTTTCCATCCCGAGGGCTTTCCGAGTTCGCCACCACAATCCGATAGAAGGGGCGTTTCTTGGCACCGTGTCGGGCCAACCTGATTTTCACTGCCATAATTTCATCTCCCTTAGAACGGCAACCCCGCACGACCCATGTCGCGCAGGCCGCCTTTATTGATCTTTTTCATCATTTTTAGAATTTGCGTGTAATTTTTCAACAGCCTGTTGACATCTTGTACACTAGTGCCGCTTCCCTTGGCAATCCTTTTCCTGCGGCTCCCGTTGATAATGGTGAATTGACGTCGCTCCCGGGGGGTCATGGAATTGATGATGGCTTCCACCCGGGCCAGTTCATTTTCATCCACGCTCAAGTTCTTCATGTGCTTGTTGACACCCATCCCCGGAATCATCCCGAGGATGTCGGTCAAAGAGCCCATTTTCCGGACCTGGCGCAACTGGTCCCGGAAGTCTTCGAGGGTAAACGTGTTTTTTCTCAGTTTCTTTTCGAGTTCGGCGGCCTGTTTTTCGTCCACCAGGGCCTGGGCCTTTTCGATCATCGTGAGGACGTCCCCCATACCGAGGATCCGGGAGGCCATGCGATCCGGATGAAAGGGCTCCAAGGCGTTCAGCTTTTCCCCCACGCCGATGAACTTGATGGGCTTTTCTGCCACGGCCTTGATGGAAATGGCGGCGCCGCCCCGGGCATCCCCGTCCATCTTGGTCAAAATGACGCCGGTGATGTCGATGGACTCGTTGAAGGACTTGGCGATATTGACGGCGTCCTGTCCGGTCATGGCATCCGCCACCAGCAGGATCTCGGAAGGGTGTACGGTGTCTTTGATCCGCTGCAACTCCTCCATGAGGGGGGCGTCGATATGGAGTCTCCCAGCCGTGTCGAGGACCAATACGTCGCATCCTTCTTTCAGGGCCGCCGTCCGGGCTTCCCGGCAGATATGTACCGGATCCAGATCCACCGCGGATGGAAAGACCGGAACGCCAAGCTGCTGGCCGAGCTTGAAAAGCTGGTCGATGGCGGCGGGCCGGTATACGTCGGCCGGGACCAGATACGGTTTTTTCCCTTTTTTCCTCAATAAAACCGATAGTTTTCCTGCGGTGGTGGTCTTTCCGGAACCCTGCAGGCCCACCAGCATGACGGGGATTGGACTCGGCCCGACAAGCTTCAGGTCCTCATGGGCCTCTCCCATGAGGGATGTCAGTTCTTCGTTGACGATTTTGATGAGCTGCTGTCCCGGGGTAAGGCTGTCCATGACTTCCTGTCCCACGGCCCGGGATTTGATGTCCGCAATCAGCTGCTTGACCACCTTGTAATGCACATCGGCCTCCAGAAGCGCCATGCGCACTTCTTTAAGGCCTTCTTCAATATTTTTCTCCGTGAGCTTGCCGTGGCCCTTGAGTTTTTTGAATACGCTGTTGAGCTTTTCGCTTAAATGATTGAACATCCCTGATCCGATCTGTTATGATTTCGAATATTCAATGAAAAACCCGTGCTCCATCCGAACCGGCGGCGGTTTTTTTCGTTTTCGGCTCCAATTCAGGGCTTCCCGTACTTCCGGCGAAGGTATTATGGATTAAAACTTTAAGTTTATAAATATGCTTAAAATCTGTCAAGAAAAAAACCTTTCTTCCGGGGATCGTCCCGACATCAAAAACCTGACGCCGGAGGAGCTGTCCGCGTGGTTGAAGGACAACGGGGTGGATGCGTATCGCACCCGGCAGATCTTCAAGTGGATTTACATCCGCAATGCGGATCGGTTCGAGGACATGACGGACCTGGGAAAAGACTTAAGGGCGCGCCTTGCCGCCACCTTTTCCATCCCCCGCCTGGCGGTGCAAAAGGTGGAAACGGCCGGCGACGGCACGTCCAAGTTCCTTTTCCGGCTTTCCGACGGCGCCCATATCGAAAGCGTCCTCATTCCGGAACGGGACCATGACACACTGTGTATTTCCAGCCAGGTGGGGTGCGCCATGGGATGCGCCTTTTGCCGGACCGCCCGGGGCGGGTTCATTCGCAACCTCACCGCAGGAGAAATCCTTTCCCAGGTGCGGGACATTTCCCGATTGGCGCCGGATCGCCGCCTCACCAATGTCGTCTTCATGGGGATGGGGGAACCCTTGGCCAACTATGAAAACGTAGTCAATGCCCTTAAAATGATGACAGAAAACGATTGCGGCATGAAATTTTCAAGCCGGAAAGTCACGGTATCCACGGCAGGATGGGTTCCGAAGATGATGGACTTGGGAAAGGACACCCGTGTGAGCCTGGCGGTTTCCCTGAACGCCACCCAAAACGAGACCCGGGATCTTTTGATGCCCGTCAACCATCGATACCCACTGGAAACGCTCTTGGAGGCCTGCCTGCAGTATCCGCTTCCTCCCACCCGACGCATCACCTTCGAATATGTGCTGTTGGCGGGGATCAATGATACACCGGAGGACGCCCGCCGGCTCTCCAAGCTTCTGGCCCCGCTCCGGGCCAAGGTCAACCTGATCCCTTTCAACGCCTTCGAGGGAGCTGCCTTCCATCGTCCCGAAGAAGCGCGCATCCTGAATTTTCAAAACATTTTAATGAAAAAAAACCTCACCGCCATCATCCGCTCCGGGAAGGGAAGAGACATCTCGGCGGCCTGCGGTCAGCTGGCCGCCAACGCGATGATGCGTCGGGCGGAATGTCGTTCAAAGTGTCATCCATCCCCCTAAACGGTCGGCTTCTTACGTTCCGTTCCAATCTTTTTATTTTTCGGCTGCTTCAAAAAGGATGATTTCATCCAGGTGCGGCCGGATCCCGATGCTTTGGCCGACCACGGGGTTATGATGGCTTGAAAACAGTGCCTGAATCTTTTCACCGGTCTGGAGTCGCAAGACATATAGGATGTTCGCCCCACGGAACCGCTTTTCCAAAATTGTCGCCTTCAAAGGGCTGTTGGCATCATAAAGGATATCATCCGGTCGAATCAACACTTCGACGAGACGATGCTTCGGATACGGAAAGGGGAGAGGCCCGCGCAAGGTGCCCAGACCGGTATTCACTTCGTCTGCAGCCGTCACCCGCCCCTGCAAGAGTACGCCTTCGCCGACAAAATCCGCCACATAACGGGTTTTCGGACGGTGATAGAGGTCGTATGGGGAACCCCATTGTTCTATCCCTCCTTGTCTCATGACGCCGATAATATCCCCCATCGCAAAGGCCTCTCGTTGATCATGTGTGACAAGAACGGCACTTGTCCCGAGCTTTTTCAGAATATTTCGAATATCCGAGCAAAGTCGTTCTCGAAGGGTTTCGTCAAGGTTTGAAAACGGTTCGTCCAACAGCAGGAGTTCGGGATTCGGTGCAAGGGCTCTTGCCAGGGAAACCCGCTGTTGCTGTCCCCCCGAGATTTCGTGTGGAAATTTTTTGGCGTCCCCTTCCAAATCCATCAGGCCGAGCATTTCTTTCACACGCCAATCCCGCTCAATTTTCGAGAGGCGATCCAGACCGAAGGAGATATTTTTTTCGACAGTCAAATGGGGAAAAAGGGCGTAATCCTGAAAGACCATCCCCAACTGCCGATTTTCCGGCGATACACAAATGCCCGGACCGGATACCCGCATTCCATTGATCCGAATCCAGCCGGTGTGTATCGGTTCGAATCCGGCGACACACCGCAGAACAGTCGTTTTTCCGCATCCACTTTCGCCTAAAAGACAACCGATCTCCCCCTTTTTGATTTCAAGGGACATTCCTTGGATCACGGGCTTTCCGTTGTATTGTTTTGAAATGGCGTTTATCTCCAAAGCATTCGACATCGTCATGGCTCCCGGTTGTTACAAAAAAGATCGTTTCCCGCCTTTACCGAGCACCACCAGCGGTAACAAGCCTGCCAGTACAAGAGTGATGGATGGAAGGGCCGCCCGCTGCCATTCCCCTTCGGAAGTCAGCTCAAAAATTTTCACGGCCAGCGTATCCCATCCAAAGGGCCGGGTCATCAATGTGATGGGCATCTCTTTCATCACATCGACAAAGACAAGCACCGCCGCCGTAAAAATGCCGTTTTTCAACATCGGAATATGGACTCTCTTCAACAGCCTTTTTCCGGTAACCCCCAGCAAGATGGCCGTTTCATCCAGGTTTTTCCGGATCCGGAGCATACCACTGTGAATGCTGTTGTATCCAAGTGTTAGAAAACGGACCGTGTAGGCAAAAAGAACCGGGAGGATCGTCCCGTTGAAAACCGCCGTCATTGAAATGCCGGACACCCCTTTGACGGTCCAAATCAGCGAGCGATCGACAACGGTGATGATAATGTAGATACCGACCGCCAGCACCGTACCCGGGAAGGCATATCCCATTGTGGAAATCCGGATCACCCATGTCGTAAACGGATCCGGATGGAGCCGCTGCACATAGCTCATCACCAGCCCGAGGGCGACGATGACAAGGACCGCCATTCCGGAAAAAAGCAGGCTTCTGATCAAAAGACCGATGTATCGACCTTCCAGTTCAACGGCAACGGCTTTCATCGACCACAGAAACAACTGAAGACAAGGAATGAAAAAGGCAACCGATACCATTACCGTCAGAAAAAGGCACGCCATCCACTTTTTCCAGCCATTCAGTTTTATGCGCTCGGAATTGATATCGGATCGCCCCATGCGATGAAACACCATTTTGCTGCGCATCCGCTGTTCCACGAAAATCACCAGGAATACGAAAGCCAAAAGAACGGAAGACAACTGGGCGGCGGCAGCAAGAGAGAAGAACCCAAACCAGGCCTTGTAAATACCGGTGGTGAACGTGTCATAGTTAAAGATCGAAACGGCACCAAAATCCGCCAGTGTTTCCATCATCACCAAGGTCAACCCGCCGGCAATCCACGGTCTCGCCATCGGAAGGGCCGATTTAAAGAACGCCTTGGCAGGGCGGTTTCCCAAAACCCGGGACACCTCGAGAATCCGTTTTCCCTGGGTTTCAAAGGCGTTTCTCGCCAACAAGTAGACATAAGGATATAAGGCGAGCGACAAGACAACGATCACGCCTCCTGCTGAACGGATATTCGGAAACCCTTGGGCGGACAGAATCCCGCGTTCTCTCAGAAATGTCTGAACCGGTCCGGAAAAATCCAGAAGGCCGATAAAGACGAATGCGGTGACATAAGTCGGTACGGCCAGCGGGAGCATCAGCGCCCAGTTGAAAATGGCTCTTCCCGGAAATTCGAATGATGCCGTAAGCCATGCCGCTCCGACCCCGAGGACAAAAGTCCCCGCCAGCACACCGATGCACAACACCCCAGTATTTATCAATAAATCGAACAAAAGGGTTTCGAGAATATGCTGCCATATCTCGGGTTCCGGCTGTAAAAACGAGCCGAAAACGAACAGAATCGGCAAAATCACGCACAGTGCCGCGCCCATGATGATTGCGTTGATCCCCATCCGGTTTTTCCGTTTCTGGACCAACGCATCGGGGATTATCTGCCGATGGAATAAAAAAACCCTGCCAAGGGATAATCTCATTTTTTTCGATACCTCGGGCCGTTCTATATTTTTCTTTACACCTGCCGGGGAGTTGAAACCGACTATTTATACCCGACCCGATCCATCAGCCGTATCGCCGCCGATTGGTATTCCCCTGCATTTTTCAGATTGATGGTGTTTTGTTTGAAGGTTCCCCAAGAGGCCACCATGGGATGTATGGGCACCTTCGGGTTGACGGGGTATTCCATGTTCGCATCGGCGAATAACTTCTGGGCAGCACCCCCGGAGAGCCATTCCAGAAACGCAATGGCTTGCGCTTTGTTCTTGGAGGCGGCAACAACACCGACCCCGGATACATTGACATGCACTCCGCTCGAAGCCTGGTTCGGCCAGAAGAGCGCAAGGGGGATATCCGGCGTTTTTTTGACGAGACGCCCATAATAATAGGTATTTACGATCCCCACGTCTCCCTGGCCGGCCAGGATTGCTTCCATCGTCTTGGTATCGTTGGAAAAAGGTGCGGTCGAAAGGTTATTCACCCAGCCTTTTACAATTTCGGCGGCCTTTTGTTCTCCGTGTTCCTTGATCAGCATGGCCACCAGTGACTGATTGTAGACTTTTTTGGAAGTTCTAAGGACGAGCCTCTTTTTCCATTTGGGATCCGCCAGCGCTTCGTATGTCGACAGATCCTCCGGCTTGACTCTCTTCGTGCTGTAAACGATGGTCCTGGCCCTTAATGAAAGACCAAACCATTTGTTTTCGGGATCGCGCAAATGACGCGGGATATTGGCAACCAATATGTTCGAAGAAACCGGATGAAGCAGGCCTTCATTGTCCGCATGCCAGAGATTCCCGGCATCGACGGTAATCAGCAGGTCCGCCGGGGTGTTATCGGCTTCCGCCTTGAGACGCTGAAGCAAAACCGGGGCTTTGTCGGTAATGTATTTGATTTGGATGCCGCTCTCCTTGGTATAGCGGTTGAAAACCGGCTGAATCAGATGTTCCTTTCGGGCGGAATATACCACCAATTCCCGACTGAACGCGGTGTCCGAAAAAAACAGGAAAAAAATGAGGAAAAAGAAAAAAACAGCCCTGTGAAACGGTCTTTTCATTTGGTACTCCTTTCCTTGAACGGTTTAATAAAACGATTTTAGAACCGGCACGCTGGCTGCCGGCTTCGCCCTTCAGGGCAGGCCCGGGCGATACCGATATCGTCGAAATTCGACATGTTTGATATAACAAACATTATTTGAAGTCAACAACTTTTTTAAACTCATGGATAATTTTTGACATATCCAGTTTTCTGTGAGAAACTGACTCCAGACGAAAATCAGGAAAGGAAAAAGGGCGGGAAAATGGAAAGGCTGTCAGAAAGTCTGGAGGATTATCTGGAAACCATATTGATTTTACAGAATAAAAACACCGTTGCACGGGTGAAAGAGATCGCCGAAAGGCTGGGTGTACTCAGCGGCACCGTCACTTCGGCGTTGCGGACGCTTTCTGAAAAAAAACTGATCCACTACAAGCCGTATGGTTTTATCACCCTGACCTCCCGTGGAAAGACAATCGCCAAAGAAGTTTTACGCCGACATACGATCCTTAAAAACTTTTTACAATCCGTGCTGTTGCTGGACGCACCCACCGCCGAGGAAAACGCCTGCCGGGTAGAACATGCAATGGATTCAATCGCCATCCATCGTTTGGTTCAATTCATTGAATATATCGATCAATGCCCGCGCGCCGGAAAAGATTGGATCGATAATTTTCATACATTTTTCACCCGGAATAAAATCGCTGAAGCAAATTGCCCTGAATGCCTTGATGCCTGCGTCAGGCGGTTCCAGGCGGCTTCAAAAAGGCAGACATAGGCACAATTGCCGGGCGGTTTTTTTCTTCTCGAAACTTCGGATGTCCGGTGCGGACAGCTTTTTCCACAAAGGCCATTTTGCGTCAGGCGGAGTGCCGTTCAAAGGGCTTCCAGTAGAACGCCCGGATTTTGAAGACAATCTCCGCCGTGCGTGTTTTCAGGGAGGCGAACAACGCATACAGCACAGGGACGACCACGAGGGTGAGGACCGTGGCGATCCCAAGACCGAAAATCACCACGATGGCCATGGACCGCCACCACTGGGTCGATTCGCTGACATAGGTCATACTGAAGGTGTGAAAGTCAAAGGAGACTCCGGTCACCATGGGCAACAGCCCGAGGATGGTGGTGACGGCGGTCAGGAGTACCGGTCGCAGGCGGGTGGCGCCGGCGGCAACCACCGCATCCTTCAACGCCATGCCCCGCTCCCTGAGCTTGTTGGTGTAGTCGATGAGGACGATGGCATTGTTCACCACCACGCCGGCCAGGGAAATCACACCCACCCCCGACATGATGATTCCAAAGGGCAATTCCAAAAAGGTCAGGCCCAAAAAGGCTCCGCCCACGGAAAGGACCACGGAGGTCAGGATGATGGCCGGCTGGATCACGGAGTTAAACAGGGTCACCAGGATTAAAAAGATCAAAAACACCGCCACGATAAAGGTTTTGGATAAAAAGGCCTCGGCTTCTTTTTGAAACTCGAATTCCCCGGTGAATTCGAGCGTATATCCCGCCGGCAGGGGAAATTTTTCCAACAACGCTTCCGCCTGCTGCCGGGCCACGGGTCCGGGAATGCGGGTGGTGTCCACGTCCGCTTTCACCGTGACGACCCGGTCGTGGTCGATCCGCGTGATATCCCCGATGCTCCCCGACACATCGATTTGGGCCAGCGTCGTCAGGGGAACCAGCTGCCCCGACGGCGTGGGCACCATCAGTTTGAAAAGGACATCCAAGACCGTCCGGTTTTTCCGGTCCAGGATCACGGAGATGTCGTAGTCTTCATCCTTTTCCCGGAAGGTGGAGACGGTCAGGCCGTTGTAGGCTGTCTTGAGGGCAAACCCGAGCGTTTCTGTGGTCAACCCGAAAAGGGCCGCCTTCTGCTTGTCGATCCGGACCCGGACCGTGGGAATCCCTTCCGTGAAATCGTCCCGCACGTCTTTTACATGGGGAATCTGGGAAACAACGGTTCGCACCTTCTTGGCCAAATCCCCCAGGACCCGGAAGTCATCCCCCGCGACCTCGATATTGATGGGGGCGCCGGTGGAAGGGCCTTCTTCCGCCTTGGCCACGGTAATCTTGGCCCCCGGAATCCCCTGGACGCGCTTTCGGATCTCTTCAACGCTTTCGCTGGTGGGTGTGTTTCGATCCTTGAAATCCAAAAACTGCACCCCGATATGATTGGGGAGATTGGGGCTGAAGGCGGCGCCGGCCTCGGCCACTTCCACCGCACGGGCATATACATGGTCCACGTTTTCCAGATCCCCGGGACCGAAAAAGACCCGGCCGTCGGCCCTGTGGTGCTCCCTTGGCGCATAGGCGTTTTTGTAAGCCTCCGGAGAAGGCGGTGAAAACGACGTCTTATTTGAATCCCACGCCCCGATCACGGCCATCTCCGCCTGCTTGACGATCCGGTCGATGTATTCCAGGTCCGCCCCCTCGGGGGGATCGATATTCACATAAACGCTCTTGGGATCCACGTCCGGGAAAAATTCCACGGGCTTTTCCAGACCCACCGTTAAAAGCCAGACCTGAAAAAACAGGATCAAAACCGCAAACGAAATCAAGGCCACGCTGAATTGATGATTCAACGCCCCTTTCAAGAGACGGGAATACCCGTTGAGTATCCGGCCTCGAATGGCCACCGGCGCTTCCCCCGACGCAAGGACACGGTCGGCATCCGCGGCGCCTTGCGAGGATTTTCCTTTCACCCGGATGAAGATGGACGTCAGCGCCGGGTTGATCACCAGTGCCACGAAAAGGCTCGAAGAAAGGGTGACCACCAGGGTGATGGGAAGATATTTCATAAATTCCCCCATGATTCCGGGCCAAAAAATCAGGGGAAAAAAGGCCGCCAGGGTGGTCAGCGTGGAACCGATGACCGGATAGGCCACTTCACCGGTGGCGCGCATGGCCGCTTCGATTCGGGGAACCCCTTGTTCCATATACCTGTAGATATTTTCGATGATGACAATGGCGTTGTCCACCAGCATTCCAAGCGCAAGGGTCAACGAGAAAAGCACCACCATATTCAAGGTAATCCCCAAGGCGTACAGGATGATGAAGGAAAGGAGCATGGAAAAGGGGATGGCCAGACTCACCAACACGGCGTTTCGGAATCCCAGGGCCAAAAACAGGACGGCAATGACCAGGATCAACCCGGACAGGATGTTGTTCTCCAGGTCCGCCACCATCAGCCGGATGTCCTTGGCCTGGTCCATGAGTTTGGTGATTCGGGTCCCTTCGGGCCACATGCGCTGCTGCTTTTGGATGAGGGCTTCGATCTGATCCGTAATGGCGATGATGTTTTCGCCCACCCGCTTTTTCACCGTGATGCTGACCGCTTCGACACCGTCGAGCCGGGACCGGCTGTTTTCATCCTTGAATCCGTCCCGGACCCGGGCCAGATCTTTGAGGTATACGGGCCGCCCGTCCGGGGCGTTGATAACCAGCCCCAGGATTTCTTCCGGCTGGGTGAACTCCCCGGGAACCCGCAACTGGTAGCGGCCGTCTCCCAGAGTGATGGCGCCCCCGGAGGTATTCTGGTTTTCCCGGGGAACCACGCTCTGGAACGCGGTGATGGGAATGCGGTAGTAGGCCAGCCGGTCCGGGTCCACCTCGATTTTGATCTCCCGTTCCCGCCCCCCTGTGACTTCGGCTTCCAAAACCCCGGGGATCGATTCGATATCGTCTTCCAGGTCGTCGGCGATTTTTTTCAGGCACGTCAGACCGCACGTACCCGAAAGGGAATACACGATGATGGGCATTTCAGAGAAATTGACCTCGAAGACGGCGGGGTCGTCTTCCAGGTCCGTGGGCAGATCCCGCTTGGCTTCGTCCACTTTGTCTTTGACTTTTTGGAGGACTTCGTCGATGTCGGTTCCGGGGATGAATTCCACGTTGATCATGGAGCGGCCTTCGGCGCTGATGGAATGAATCTTTTTCACCCGGTCGAGGCCCTTGAGCTTCTTTTCAATGGGAATGGTGATGGACGTTTCGATATCCGAAGACGAAACCCCCTTGTAGTCGGTGGAGACGAAGACGTTGGGGATGGTGATATCCGGGGTGGCCTCCCGGGGGAGTTCGAAATAGCAATACACCCCGAAGACCAGAAGGATCACCGACAAAACCACCACGCTGATCCGGTTCTTGACGGCGGTATCCGATACGATCACGACGACAGGTCCTCGATGCGTTCCACGGTTTTCACCACGGTCACCCGTTGCCCCGGGTTCACGTCCCGGTGCCCCACGACGATCACCCGATCCCCCGGTTCCAGACCCGATTTGACCTGGATCTTCCAGCCCTCCATGAAGCCGAGTACTACATTACGGGCATGGACCTGGTCGTCGTTAACCACGTACACCACGTTTTCTTCGTTCCGGTTGATGACCGCATACAGGGGTACCGAAACGGCGTTAGGAACCTCCTTTCGGATGATCTCCACCTTGGCGAACATATCCGGGAAGATTTCGTAAGCGGGGTTGTCCAGGATCAGGTTCAGGTTATACAATCGCGCCATGGGATCCGCCGTCTTGGATAAGAAATCTTTTCTCGCCGTAAATGTCTTCCCGCCCAATGCATCGATGATCACGGTAAAGGTGTCCCGTTGCCCCACGGCCTCCACGTCCGATTCCGGGATCCCCACCTGGATCTTTATGGGGTCGATCTGAATGATCTCGGCCACCGGATCTCCTACCCCCACGAAATCCCCTTCTTCCACATAAATTCGGTTCACCACCCCGGAAAAGGGGGCGCTCAGGGTGCACCGCTGGAACGCCAGGGCCGCGTTGTCGCGGTTGGCCTTCAGGCTTTGAACCCGGGCGGCGGCATCGTCGAGTTGCGCTTTGGCAACGGCCTTTTGTTGAAAAAGGGATTCGATCCGTTTCAGGTCGGCCTGGGCTACCGCGTAGGAAGCCTCGGCCGCAGACAGAGCGTTTTCGTAGTCCCGGGCATCGAGGGCGGCGATCCTGTCTCCCTTCTTGATGTCAGACCCTTCCTCCACGGCTTTCCGGACCACTTTTCCTTTCACTTCGGCAAGGAGCCTTACCTGCTTGGAGGCTGTCGTGACCCCCGGAAACCAGATGCGGTCTCGAATCGGTTTCGAGACGATCTTTAATGCCACCACATGGGCTCGGGCTTCTTCCCGTTGAAGCTCGGAAACGGCCTTTTCCTTCAGGTGCGCCTGCTCGGCCTCGATTCTTGAAAAAAGAACCCAGATACCGAAAACCATCAGCACCAGGACCGCAAACGGGAGCAACCCCCAGATCCGCTTCAGCCATCGGGTTGCCTTCTTTTTATCCGGTGTTGTCTTTGACGTGTTTTCCATGATGTTCCTGCACCTTATCTATATATGAATGGACGCCTTTTCCCGTGGTCATCCCGCGGAGGGACCCGAAATGGAATGGATGAGGGTATTGATGTAAAACGCCACATGATCCTCGAGATCGAAATCCCTTTTTGTCACGACGGCATGGAGCAGGATCCCGTCCAGATAACCGAGCAGGTTCACGGCGATCTTTCCCACATGCCGGGCAGTTTCCGGGGTGAACATGCCCTTGGAGATGCCGTCAAGAAGGATCTGTTCCACCATCTTCTGGCTGCCAGCCATCATTTCCCGTATTTCATGGGGTCGGTGAAAGAGGACGCCGCCTTCAAGGATCCCCTGTTGAATGACCTCCACGGACATCCGGGCATCCATGGGATCCAGCGGGTCCACCAGTTCGACGAACGCCAGGGCCAGGGCCGCCAATTTTTGGGCCGGATCGTCGATCCCCTCCAGCCGGGAGAAAAAACGGGTTTCAAATTGATCCAGCCAACATTTGACGGCGGCCAGAAAGATATCGGCTTTGGTCCGGAAGTATTCGTACAGGGTGCCTTTCCCCACTCTCGCGACCGCGGCGATTTCACGGACGCTGGTGGCGGCGTACCCTTTCTTGGAAAAGGCATTCAGGGCCGCCTGGGCGATCTGTTCTCTTTTGGCGTTTCTGTCCACCACCACCGGGCACATGCGCCGACTCCTTTGGCTTTTTCGAAGGCACGCCGGTTGTTTTTTCGCCATCCGAATCCGGCATCTTGTCTTCGAAACTGTTTTCCGACCGATCGGTACTTATAATGCCTTCTTTCATGCTTGTCAACAGTAAGACCCAAATTTAATTAAAATTTAATTAAATAATATAGTTATAAAAATACATAATTATTTTAGAACAACATCATTGACCAATCGGTCGGTCATAGTCCGCGGATTGCGCTTTTTCAAACGGGTGACCAGGGTTTCCTTTTGACCGGAACCTTTTGACAGGAAAGCAGCCTTTTTTTACAATCCCCCCGATCATCGGAACCACCGGGATATTCTTTAAACGTGTTTTGACCCTTCCGGGACTCAACGGATGAAAACACCCCTTTTAAAACTTTATCCGCGAAAGGCCGTGGATGCCTTCGCGGAAGATCTCGAAAATTTCGCGGCGCGTCTTTCCGGATTCCGTTCGGATGAACGGCCCCAAAAAACAGCTGCACCCGAATCCAAGGACCGGATCATCCATGATGCGGCTCTGATTTGTTACGCCGACACCGTCGTGGATCGCACCTCCGGCAAAAAGCCGCTTGTCCTTCTGAGGGATTTTTTACATCGATACCGGATACCGGATCGGCTCAATATCCTGCACATCCTCCCCTTTTTTCCCTGGGACACGGACCGGGGGTTTTCCGTGACGGATTATTACCGGGTCCACCCGGATTACGGATCCTGGACGGACCTTGCCAATCTACGTCCATACGTATCCTTGATGTTCGATTTTGTGATCAACCATGCCTCCATTCAAAATCCGCTGGTACAGTCCGCCCTGATCGAAAGGCACCTCGCACCGGATGATCCGCGCTATGCCCGGTTTGCACCCTTCAAGGACTTCGTCATCGCTTTTTCCAACGAAGAAAAACCTTCGGCCGAAACCCTTAAAAGGCTTGTCCGGCCCCGGGCGACGCCGGTTTTGACCCCATACGCCGTATTCGAAAAAAGGGACGGATCCCTTTTTGCAACGCTGGGCTTTTCTGAAAAAACACTTCCCGGAAAAGACGCCGGACGACGCGGTACAGGATGGGTCTGGACCACCTTTTCCCGCCCTCCCCATCCGGACGGATCCATGGCCACCCGGCAGGTGGATCTCAACTTCAGGAATCCCGCTGTCCTTTTCGAGGCCATCAAAATCCTCTTCCATTACGTGGGCAAGGGAGCCTCCCTTATCCGCCTGGATGCCGTGGCCTATATCTGGAAAAATATCGCCTCCACGTCCATCCACGAATCCGAGACCCATATCCTCATCCGGATCCTCCGGGGGATTTTAAAGCGCGTCTTTCCGGAAACGCGCCTAGTGGCGGAGGTAAACGAACCCCAGGACCAAATCCTTCCGTACCTGGGCACAAAAGCGCGCCGGGAATGCGACCTGGTGTACCAGTTTTCCCATTTTCCCCTGGCCCTGTATGGCGTGCTGACCGGCAATGGACGCCCCTATATCCGCTGGTTGAAGTCCCTGGGACCCTTTGGGGGCCGCCAATTCATCACCATTTTAGGAAGCCACGACGGTATGGGGCTCAAACCGGCGCACGGATGGCTCACCCCGGATCAGGTCGATGCCCTCGTGGATATTCTCGTGCGCGAACACGGGGCACTCCCCAATTATGCCGAGCTGCCCGGGGGGAAAAAGATCGTCTATGAAGTCTGCGCCACCCCGTGGAATCTCATCAACAACCCAAAGAACAACGATTCGGAAACGCTTTGCCGTTCCCGGTATCTTGCCGTGGTGGCGCTGGGTTTCCTTGTGCGGGGGGTTCCGGCATTTTACCTCAACGGATTGATCGGCGCCGAAAACGCCCCGGTCGACACCCTGGATGAAAACCGCTCCATCAACCGCCAGCGCTTCGATGCGGGATGGCTTTTTGAACAACTGGACGGCGGATCCAGGCGGATGAAAGACGTTATGGAAGGGATTTTGAATCTATTGGAAATCCGACGGAAAGAACCGGCCTTCGATCCCCGGGCGCCTGCGGCGGAACCGGTTTCTATAACAAATCCGAGGGTGGTCTGTTCCTGGATGTATACGCGGTCGAAACGAAGCGGTATCCTGGCCTGCATCAGCGTCTCCAAAAGCATCGAGTCGGTGCGGCTGCCGCCGGAGGCCGTTGCCGCCGGGATCCTTTGGAAAGATCTTCTGGGCGGCAAGACGTTTTCCGTGAATGCAAAGGGGAGACTCTTGTTGGAACTGGACCCCTACCAGACCCTGTGGCTCAAACCCCTTCGAATGCGGACACAAAAATCTCTTCCGTAAAACACGGGATCAAATCAGGAGGGGCTGAATTTTTTCCGGGGGAACCGGGACCGCCCGGAGGGTAAATTCTTTTTCGGGTGTGGCGACCCAAACGGCCACCTCGGGAGGGTTGCCTTTGCAGTACCCCGCACAAACGTCGGCGGCGTTTAACACCGCCTCCTCGGAGCCGCCGTGGGGGATCAGGACGATGGGTCCGGGAAGGCCCGGCTTTAAAAGAATATCGCTTTCAGGGGCGTAGTAATCAAGGATTCGTTCATTGTCTTTCCGGGTGCGGCCCACGATGATCTTCGTCCGGGGATCCAGCCGGATATGCCGCCCGTACGTTAACAGATGAAACTCCCGGATTTCGTGAATGTTCTGATGCTCGAACAAGTCCTTCAGGCGTCGGGAGTATCCCACATCGGTGAGAAGGCACCCGCCGGCGGGTGCCGGGTATTCTGAGATGCCAAAATGTGCGGCCAGTTCCATTTGCCGCTTCCGGGATCGCCCGGATATATCCAGAAGCCGTGACCGATCCACCCGTCCCTCTTTTTCAGGCACGGTTTCCGGAAGCTTCTGGGCGCTCAACGGCCGGAGGATGAAGCCGTCGAACCCGGAATGCTTTTCCACGTATCGAAGGGAGGGTTTGGACTGGGACATGGGCCGTTGCCCGAGGACTTCGCCGGAAAATAAAAAATCAAACCCGTCCATTTTCATCTTCCGGCCCGCAATCCGAAACATCATGGCATGGCAGTCCAGGCAGGGATTCATGTACCGGCCGTATCCGCACGGGGGGTTTTTGAGCATCTCCATGTATTCTTTCGTGATATCCTGGATCGTCAGAGGAATTCCCGTGATACGGGACGCTTTTTCGGCCTTGGCGGCGGAAAAAAAGGGGGTGACGAAGGTGATCCATTCCACGTGGATCCCCTGGCGTTTCAACACCATGCCCGAAAGCATACTGTCCAGCCCGCCCGAACAAATCCCCAGGGCACGGACGTTTTTTCTGGGTTTTTCCATGAAATCGGTTTTCCCGGTTGACGCTTTTCCGGCGACCCGTTACAAAGGGTCGTTTTCAAACGTTTAAACAATGAAAGCCGAATATGAACCCACCTCGATTGCGCGCCGAAAAGATCTTTAAAAGCCTAAGAACCACCTATCCGGATGTCAAGACGCAGCTGCATTTCCACACCCCCTTCGAGCTCCTCGTGGCCACGATGTTGTCGGCCCAATGCACCGACAAACAGGTCAACACGGTCACCCGGACGCTGTTTCAAAAACTCAAGACCCCCAAAGATTTCGTCAAAGTCCCCCAGGAAACCCTGGAAGCCCTGATCCGCCCCACCGGGTATTTCCGAAACAAGGCCAGGAGCATCAAAAAATGCGCCCAGTCGCTTTTGGATAAATACGACGGCCGGGTGCCGGAGACCCTTGATGAACTGGTGGCCCTTCCGGGCGTGGGGCGCAAGACCGCCAACGTAGTGCTGGGGGCGGCGTTCGGGATCCCGGGGATCGTGGTGGATACCCACGTGGCGAGAATCGCCCAGAGACTGGCCTTAACGGCGCACAAGGATCCCGTGAAGATCGAATTCGACCTCATGGAGGTCCTTCCCGAATCGAAATGGAGCGATTTTTCCCTGCTGTTGATTTACCTGGGAAGGCAGTTCTGCACGGCCCGGAAACCGGATTGCCCCGGTTGCCCCGTGAACCGGCATTGCTCCTGGCCGGAAAAGAGGACAATCAGAAAATGACGGGAAGTCGTCACACGAAAAGAGGCGCTTTCGAGATTCTCGAAAGCGCCTCTTAATTCACCTTGCTCGGGTCGTCGATTAAGCGACAGTCACGTTGACGGCGGCCGGGCCCTTTTGTCCCTGCTCTACGTCGAAAGTCACTCTGTCGCCTTCATTCAGGGATTTGAACCCGGAAGCATTGATTCCCGAATGATGAACAAAAACATCCGGGCCGTCTTCCTGAGAAATGAAGCCGTAACCTTTGCTGCTGTTAAACCATTTAACGGTTCCACTTGCCATCGTAGCATCCTCCTTTCCTAAAATTATGGTGTTCGGCTAAAGGATGCTTCTTTTGACAGACAAATGGGCTTTCCTTCAGAACGAAACCGACCCGCCCATCTGCGGCGGGCCATTTGATTATGGTGATAATAAATCCTCAAATCGTAAAAGTCAAGGAAAAACGTTCAAAGACCGGAATGATTTTCGAAAAAAAAGCGTTACTCCTGCACGTGCTTGACCAGGTGGGGCAACTCCGGAAAGATGAGGGCCTTGCAGGCGAGCCGGCAGGCATTGAGGCTTCCCGGCATGCAGAAAATCACGGTCTTTTGATACACTCCGGCGCAGGCCCGGGAAAGAAGCGCCGCTGAGTCGATCTCCTCGAAGCTCAACTGGGCAAAAAGGGCGGAAAACGCCATCAGTTCCTTGTCGAATAGAGGCCGTAGCGTCTCGATGGTGATATCCTTTTCGGCGATACCGGTGCCGCCGGTCAACAGGATCGCCTGGGCGCCGTGCTCGGTGATCCCTTCGTGGACCGCCGTCAGGATCGCCTCCGGTTCATCCGGCACCACCCGGTGATCCACCACCTCGTGTTTTTCCTTTTTGCCCCGTTTCACGATCCAGTGGCCGCTTTTGTCTTCGGCCAGGGTGCGGGTGGAGGAAACCGAGATCACGGCAAGTTTTACCCGAAGGGGGGCGCCTTGTTTATGCTCCCGTGTGCCCATGATTTTCCTTACTGGATCACGACCCGGTCCACGCCGTCTTGTTCCGTCAAAAGGACGTTGACCGTTTCCGACCGCCGGGTTTCCACGGTTTTGCCCACATAATTGGCCAGGATGGGAAGCTCCCGGTGGCCCCGGTCGATGAGGACCGCCAGTTCGATCCGGTCGGGCCGCCCGAAATCGATGAGGGCGTCCATGGCGGCCCGGGTGGTTCGGCCCGTGAACAACACATCGTCCACTAAAAGGATTTGCCGGCTGTCCACGGAAAAAGGAATCTCCGTGGCCTGAACCACAGGATTGACGCTGGCGCGAGTCCAGTCGTCCCGGTACAGGGTGATGTCGATGATGCCGGCGGGCACATCCATTCCCTCGATCTTTCGGATATTGTGCCGGATCCGCTCGGAAAGATGCACTCCGCGGGTTTGTATCCCCACCAGTCCCAGGTCCTGGGCGCCTTTGTGGACTTCCAGAATTTTGTGGGTCATGCGTAAAAGGATGCGCTTAATGTCTTCGGCATCCAGGATCGTTTCAGGGCGATTCATAACGCCTTCCCATTATGATTTCATCTGTTACTTTTTTGTTCATCCATGCCCGTGAACGGATGAAACGAGATGTTGATTCTAGCCGATATCCATTTTATAGTAAAGAAAAAACTGGGTCACCATCCGATCCCTGAAGATGCTCAAGAGACGACGCGATATGAAATATCCCTGCACCGGGGTAGTCCTGGCGGGCGGCCGGAATATCCGTTTCGGCGGTAAAAACAAAGCCTTTATCCCCATTTGCGGAAAAACGGTATTGGCCCACACCCTTGAGGCCTTTTCCGGTTTTTTTGAAGACATCCTTTTGGTGACCAAGTCGCCATTGGATTATCTGGAGTATGATGTCGCCATTGCCGCCGACGTCTTTCCGGCGCCCGGTTCCCTGGCAGGGGTGCATGCGGGCTTGTTCTATTCGGAAACGCCCTATGTCTTTTTTGCCGCCTGCGACACCCCCTTTTTAAAAAAGGAAATCATTCGACTGATACTGGATTCCATTGAAGACGGATGTGACGCCGTCATCCCGGAGACGGAAGCCGGGATGGAACCCTTGTGCGCGGTCTATTCCAAGGCGTGCCTTTCCCATGTGGAGCAGCACCTTCATCAGAACCGCCTTAAAATCACGCGGGTGTTTCAAAAAAAGCGTGTCGTCCGGATTCCCGAAGGGACGTTGCGGGAAAAGGATCCGGATCTGATTTCATTCATGAATATCAACACGCCCGACGACCTGGAGCGGGCGGCAATCGCCGTGGGACTGAAACCACCGGATTCCACGGATCTTTTATGAGCCGCTCAAAAGGCTCCCGGCGTTTTTCAGGATGTGGAGCCCCCCGCCCCGAAGGACGGGGCTCCCCGGCAAAGTAAGTGCCTATTCTAGGATAGCTTCCCTTGACCCCGCCTTAAAAGGCGGGGTTTGCGGGAAGCGTTCCGGTCAGGAGGAATCGTGGATCTTTCGCGGCTGATGCAACAAATCAAAGGCCATCCCCGCTATTCGGAAGCCGGTATGATTCTGATCCACAACGGGGTGGTTCGAAATACTGCCCGGGACGGACGCCCCGTGAAGGGATTGCGCGTGCATGTGGACCATGCCCGTCTCCAGGAGGTCATCGGCCGCCACAAAACACGCCCCGGAATTATTGATATCCTGGTGGAAATCGCCGAAGATCGGGACCTTTCCGTGGGAGAGGATGTGATGCTCCTGGTGGTCGCCGGGGATATCCGGGAAAATGTCCTCCAAACCCTTTCCGACACCCTCAACGCCATTAAGTCCTCCGTTACCCGGAAAACAGAATTTTTCACGGATTCGGGCGCAGTCCATTCTTAACCCCAAAGTTGCATTTTGAAACGGCAGGTAAGACAAAAGTGAAATCATTTTTTCAAATCACGCCGCTGGAACAAGTCTTTGCATACGCGACCCGATTTGAACGGGTCGATACCGAAACGGTCCCCCTGGCCGAGGCCCTGGACCGGGTGACGGCCGGGGCCGTGGCAGCCCCGGAAGATCTGCCGGAATTTGACCGGTCCATCGTGGACGGCTACGCCGTCAGGGCGTCTTCCACCTTCGGCGCCACGGAATCGAATCCCGGATATCTTACGGTCAAAGGGGAGGTGCTCATGGGCCGTCCCCCGGAATTTACGGTGGGCGCAGGCGAAACCGCCTACATTCCCACGGGAGGAATGCTCCCGAAAGGAACCGACAGTGTGGTGATGATCGAACACACAGAAAAACTCGACGACCATGCCGTGGAAATATACAAGAGTGTGGCCCCCGGCCAAAACGTCATTTTGACCGGGGAAGATTTTAAGAAAGAAGATGTTCTTTTCACCGCCGGAATCCGGATCCGTCCCCAGGAAGCGGGCCTTATGGCCGCCTTCGGTATTCGTTTTGTGCCGGTCTATCGAAAACCGCGGGTGGGGATCCTTTCCACCGGGGACGAAATCGTCTCCGTCGAAGAAACGCCCGCCTTCGGACAGCTTCGGGACATCAACAGCCATACCCTCTCGGGGCTCGTCGCCAAAAGCGGCGGGATCCCCGTGGCGTTCGGGATCGTCAAAGATGATTTCGCATCGCTTTTCCACCAGTGTGCCGAGGCGTTGAAAAACACCGACGCGGTCCTCCTCTCGGGGGGAAGTTCCGTGGGAACCCGGGATCTCACCGTGGAGGTCCTTTCCCGCCTTCCGGATTCCCGGATCCTGGTGCACGGCATCCCCATCAGTCCCGGAAAACCCACCATTTTGGCCCATGTGGGGGGGAAAATGTTTTGGGGGCTCCCGGGCCACGTGGTTTCCGCCATGGTCGTTTTTGCCGCAGTGGTCCGCCCCTTTCTGGAGACTTTGGCCGGGCTTTCTCAGGCCCGACCCCAATTCGGGATTCCAGCGCGTTTGACCCGGGACCTGGCGTCCGCCCAGGGGCGCATCGATTACGTCCGGGTCCGGCTCATCCAAAAGGAAGAGGGCCTGTGGGCCGATCCCATCCTGGGAAAATCCGGGTTGATCCATACCATGGTCAGCGCCGACGGGTTGATCCGCGTCCCCATGAACTCGGAAGGACTCGAGGCCGGGACGCCGGTGGATGTCTTTCCCGTATAATCGAAAGGGCTGAAAAACCCTTGTTGGATTGCTTTTGGAGTCGTCGATGAAAAAAGATCGAAACGTTTATCTTCAAATGAAAACATTGCAAGAGGCCAAAGAAATCCTCTTTGGAATGCTCACTTGGCCGAAAACACCCCGGCAGGAAGCGGTGGCGACCCCGGAGGCGGTGGGAAGGGTCCTGGCCGAGGCGGTTTTTGCCCGGATTTCCTCTCCGGATGCGCACCTGGCTGCCATGGACGGGGTGGCCGTGGAGGCGGAAAAGACCTACGGGGCCAGCGAGACCGCCCCCAGGGAGCTGATCATCGGAAAAGAGGCTTTTTACGTGAATACAGGGAATATCCTTCCGCCCGGAACCAACGCCGTCATCATGATCGAGCGGATCCGGGAAGCGGGCCAAGACCGGATCGTCATCGAGTCTCCCGCCTTTCCCTTCCAGCACGTAAGAAAAGTGGGGGAAGACATCGTGGCCACGGAGCTGTTATTCCCCCAAAACCACGTTGTCACGCCTTACTGCGTGGGAGCACTCCTTTCCGGAGGTGTCTTTCGGGTTCCGGTAAAGCCCAGGCCCAAGGTGATGATCATTCCCACTGGCTCTGAACTCGTGGATTGGCGGACCACACCCCTTGAATCGATCCGCCCCGGCCAGGTCCTGGAAACCAATTCCTATGTCCTGGGAAGCCTCATCGAACATTGGGGGGGAACGTTTGTCCGTCACGAAATGCTCAAAGACGACGTGGAGGCCATCCGGCAGGCCGTGGCCGACGGAACCCGGGGGGATTTCGACATGGTCCTGATCGGGGGGGGATCGTCCGCCGGATCCGAGGATTTCTCGCGGCGCGTCATCGCCGACCTCGGAGACGTCCGGGTGCACGGGGTCACCATCATGCCGGGAAAACCCGTCGTGATCGGGACAGTCAACGAAAAGCCCGTCTTCGGGGTTCCGGGGTACCCGGTTTCGGCCATCATCGCCTTCGAGGAATTCATCGGCCCGGTGATCTCCCGGATGCTGGGCCAAGAAGCTCGGCAGCGGGAAAAGACCGTCGTGAAACCCACCCGGAAAATCCCCTCAAAACTGGGTCTGGAAGAGTTTGTCCGGGTCAAGATCGGAAAGGTCAAAGACACCCTGGTGGCCACGCCGTTGCCCCGGGGGGCAGGATGCATCACCTCTTTGACCGAAGCCGACGGGATCATCCGCATCCCCAACCATGTGGAAGGGATAAAAGAGCAGGAGCCGGTGGAGGCGGAGCTCTTGAAACCCATACCTGCCCTGGAGAGCACCATAGTGGCGGTGGGAAGCCATGACAACACCCTCGATGTGCTGGCCGACCAGATCAAGGCGTCCTATCCCGCCTTTTCCCTGTCTTCCAGTCACGTGGGAAGCATGGGGGGCTTGATGGCCGTCAAGCGGGGGGTCTGCCATGTGGCCGGCGCCCACCTTCTCGATCCCGAAGACGGCTCCTACAATCTTTCCTATATCCGCCGCCTCCTGCAGGAGATTCCGGTGAAAGTGGTGCAGCTCGTCTTTAGAGATCAGGGATTCATCCTTCCCAAGGGAAATCCCAAAAAGATTAAAGGGATCGAGGACTTGACCCGAAAAGACGTGCGCTTCATCAACCGACAATCGGGTTCCGGAACCCGGATTCTGCTCGATTACAAGCTGCAGGAACACGGCATCGAACCCGACGCAATCCAGGGGTATGCCGTGGAAGAATACACCCACATGGCCGTGGCCGTGGCCGTGCAAAGCGGGGCCGCCGACGCGGGATTGGGCATTTTTTCAGCGGCAAAAGCCCTGGGGTTGGATTTCATTCCCGTGGTGACCGAACAGTATGACCTGATCATTCCTGAAACGGATTTCGAATCGGACCGGATCCAGGCGCTGTTGGCGGTGATCCGTTCCACCGAATTCAAAGCGCGCGTGGAGGGTCTGGGCGGGTATTCGACAAAACAGACCGGAGAGATTATTTTATGAGAAACCCCGCGGCGACAAAATTGGGGTATCGCCTCCTGGATCACACCGCCGATATGGGCATCGTTTTCTTCGGGCCCACGGTCAAGGCCCTTTACGAAGCTGCGGCAAAGGCCCTGGCGGATCTTTTGGTCGAAGGACCCGCCCCGGAAAAAGCGCAGCGCCTGTCCCTCGACATCGAAGGGGAAGACCGTGCCGATCTGATGGTCAACTGGTTGCGGGAGATTCTGTATCTTTGGGCGGCGAAAAGTCTTTGGCTCCTGGCGGCAAACGTCGAACACATCACTTTGAAACGCCTTTCGGCAACGGTTCGGGTGGCGCCTTATGATCCGACACACCAGAGGATCAAGACCGATATCAAGGCCGTGACCTATCACCGGATCCAGGTCCGCCGGACAAAAGCCGGGTGGGAAGCGACCGTCATCTTCGACGTGTAACGCTCCTGCCGGACATCAAAAAGGAGGACCCCGTGGAAATAACGCCGAAACGAATCGATGCCTATCGCTGGGAAATCCCTGTCACAGGGAAGATGCGGGTGCCGGGAATCGTTTACGCCGACGACAGCATCCTGGAAGGCAAGGAACAAAACGAACCGCTCCAGCAGGTGGCCAACGTGGCTGCCTTGCCTGGGATCGTGAAGGCCTCCCTGGCCATGCCGGACATCCATTGGGGATACGGTTTTCCCATCGGCGGGGTGGCCGCCTTCGACTGGGAGGAAGGCGTCATCTCCCCCGGGGGGGTGGGCTATGACATTAACTGCGGTGTGCGCCTGGCCACAACAACCCTCCTAAAAGGGGATATCGCAACCCGCCTCGAAGACCTGGTGAACGCCCTTTACCGGCATATTCCGTCAGGGGTGGGCTCCACGGGATCCATCCACCTCAGCGTGAACGAAGAGAAAAAAGTCCTCCGCCAGGGGAGCCGATGGGCCGTCTTCCAGGGTTACGGAGAAGCGGCGGACGTGGCGCATACGGAAGAAAAGGGGTGCATGGAAAACGCGGATCCGGACATGGTGAGCCAACGGGCCATGGAGCGGGGGCGAAAACAGCTAGGGACCCTGGGATCCGGGAACCATTTTTTGGAAGTGGGATTCGTGGACACCGTTTACGATGAGACCGTGGCCAGGGCCTTCGGCCTTTTCGAGGGACAAGTCACCCTGATTCTGCATTCCGGTTCCCGGGGTCTGGGATACCAGATCTGTGACGATTTTTTGGTGCGGATGACCAAATCTTCCAAAAAATATGCCTTTGATCTTCCGGACCGGCAGCTGGTCTGCGCCCCGTTGCGTTCGGAAGAAGGGACAGCGTACTTCAACGCCATGGCGTGTGCCGCCAACTATGCCTGGGCCAACCGGCAGATCCTGCTGCACCGATCCCGGGAAGTCTTTTACCGCGTGCTCGGTGTAAGCCCCCGGGATCTTGCCATGCACCTGGTTTATGATGTTTCCCATAACATCGCCAAAAAGGAAACCCACGTCGTCGACGGCAAAAGCCGTGTGGTGTGCGTGCACCGGAAGGGGGCCACTCGATCCTTTCCCCCCGGTCATCCGGAGCTTTCTCCGGCCTACCGCGCGGTGGGCCAGCCCATTCTCATCCCCGGGGACATGGGGCGGGCCTCATTCGTCCTGGTGGGAACCCAGGCGGCCATGGAAGAGACCTTCGGGTCCACCTGCCATGGGGCCGGCCGGGTCTTGAGCCGGAAGGCGGCCATGAAAAAAAGCAAGGGACGGTCCATCCAGCGGGAACTCGAAGACCAAGGAATCCTTGTGCGGTGGACCGGAAGAGGCACCCTTGCCGAAGAAATGCCCGAGGCCTACAAGGACGTCTCCAAGGTGGTGGAAGTGGTGCACGGCGCCGGCATTTCCAGGAAAGTCGCACGTTTGAAACCCCTGGCCGTGGTGAAAGGGTGACGGTGGAAGGGCTCAAGGTTTTCATCCTCGGCCTTGTCCAGGGGCTTACCGAATTTTTACCGGTGAGCAGTTCCGGGCACCTCGTCTTGATGCAGCACGCCTTCGGCATGACGGCGCCCGAGCTTTTGCTGGATATCTGCCTGCACGTGGGGACCCTTGCCGCGGTGTGCGCCGTTTTTTACAAAGAAATCTTACACCTTGCCACCGTGCTTTTCGGGCTTTCCGGCCGAATCCGAAAGGCCGGGGGCATCCGGGCCTTGTTTGACAAACATAGGGATTTTCGAATGCTGGTGCTCATCGGTTTCGGAAGCCTGCCTACCGCAGCCCTTGGACTGATTTTCCGCACCCACAGCGACGCGTTGTTCGGCACGACCCGGGTGGCCGGAATCATGCTTCTGGTCACGGGGGTTTTGCTCTTCTTAACCCGGAGACGATCTGGTCCCGGCCGGCCCATCGAGGCCATGGGAATCCGGGATGCCCTGCTCATCGGACTGGCCCAGGGGATGGCCGTTCTCCCGGGCCTGTCCCGCTCGGGCGCCACCATTTCCGCGGCCCTGTTTTTGGGGATCAAACGGGAAACGGCGGGACCGTTTTCCTTTCTCCTTTCGCTTCCGGCCATACTCGGGGCCCTGTTGCTGGAGATGCGTTCCGCCTTGACTCCGTCGCCGGTATCGGTGAAGATGCTCCTGGCAGGCGCCGCAACGGCCGCCGTGGTGGGGTTTTTTTCCCTGAAATTATTGCTCCGGTTCGTGAACCAGGGCCGGCTTTCCATGTTCGCCCCCTATTGCTGGGTCCTGGGCATCGCCGCATTGTTTTTCAGTTTATAATAAAGGGAAAAAGGAGGGATGCATGCATACAGGAATCTTCAGGGAATACGACATCCGGGGTGTCACCGGAAAAGATTTCTTCGAAGACGATGTCACGCTCATCGGAAAAGGCATCGGCACCTACCTGAAACGCCACGGGAAAACCCGCTTGACCGTGGGAAGGGACTGCCGGACAACATCACCGGCTTACGCCGAACAGGTCATCGAGGGTCTCCGATCCGTCGGTTGCGATGTCACCGATATCGGGATATGTCCCACTCCGGTGTTTTACTTTTCCATCCAGCACCTGCAAAAAGAAGGCGGCGTCATGGTCACGGCCAGCCACAATCCGCCGGAATACAACGGGTTTAAAATCTGCAAGGATCTCGATTCGGTTCACGGGGAAGCGCTAAAAAAAATCTATACCCTCATCGAGAACAAAGACTTTGAAACAGGATCGGGAGCGCTGGTAAAAGACGATGTCATTCCCGCGTACAGGGACTTCGTCACCGGGAATATCACCCTGAAACGCCCCCTTCGGGTGGGCGTGGATGCAGGAAACGGGACCGGCGGTGTGGTGGCCGTCCCCATCATGAAGGCCCTCGGCTGCGAAGTCCATGACCTTTACTGCGACATGGACGGGACCTTCCCCAACCACGAAGCCGATCCCACCGTGGCGGAAAACCTCCGGGACCTCATCGCCCTGGTCCGGGAAAAAGGCCTCGATTTGGGGATCGCCTATGACGGAGACACGGATCGTATCGGCGTGGTGGACGAAAACGGAAACATCATTTACGGGGACAAGCTCATGATCCTTTTTTCCCGGGAAATCCTTTCCCGGAAGCCCGGGGCCACCTTCATTTCGGAAGTGAAATGCTCCAAGACCCTCTATGACGATATTCAAAAAAACGGGGGGCGGGCCATCATGTGGAAAACCGGGCATTCCCTCATCAAGGCCAAGATGAAAGAAGAAGGTGCGGAATTGGCCGGGGAAATGAGCGGCCACATGTTCTTCAAAGACCGGTATTTCGGATTCGACGACGCCATCTACGCCTCCTGCCGCCTTTTGGAAATCCTTTCCGCCGCCGGAAAACCCCTTTCCACCCTCCTTTCGGACGTTCCCAAGACCCATACCACTCCCGAGATCCGGGTGGAATGCCCGGACGGCGTCAAGTTCGACGTGGTCAAGAAGATCACCGAGTATTTTCGAATTCGCCACGACGTCATTGATATCGACGGGGTGCGGGTCCTTTTTCACGACGGATGGGGGCTGGTCCGGGCCTCCAACACCCAGCCCGTCCTGGTCTTACGGTTCGAGGCCGAAACCGAGGCGCGGTTGAAGGAGATCCGCCGGATCGTCGAGACGGCCCTGTCCGCCATCCGCCAAAAGTCGGTACCGTCGAATTCCCGGGGCGCCTGATTTGGCCGGCCTCGATAAAAAAATCTTCGGGACCCTGTTTTTCTCCATTTTCGCCGCCGTCACCGGTGTGGGAATCGTGGTGCCCCTCCTCCCTGTCTATGCCCATGATCTGGGTGCGAGTGGATTTTTCATCGGCTTGATTTTCGGGTCCTTTTCCCTGTCCAGGACGGCTTTTTTGCCCTTTTTCGGCCGCCTTTCGGATAAAAAGGGGCGAAAACCCTTCATCGTTGCCGGCCTTTTGGCCTATGCCGTCATTTCGGCGGCATTCGCCCTTTCCCGGGACATCCCCACCCTCATCGGGATCCGGTTTTTCCAGGGGATTGCCTCAGCCATGATCATGCCCGTGGCCCAGGCCTATGTAGGGGATATCGCCCCTACTGGGAAGGAAGGCTTCACCATGGGGATGTTCAACCTGTCGATCTTTTTCAGCTTGAGCCTCGGACCCCTGTTGGGGGGGTACATCAACGATCACTTCGGGCTCAAAGCGGCGTTTTTGATCATGGGAGCTTTGGCGTTTCTCGCCTTTTTATCGAGCTATCTTTTTCTTCCCCCCACCCGAATGGAGGGAGTCCGGCCTTTTGACAAGAACCTGGCGGGATGGCGGCGCCTTTTAAAAGACCGGGACCTGGCCGGGCTCTTTTTTTTCCGCTTTTCCTATACCGCCTGTATCGGGGTGATCTGGGGGTTTCTTCCGGTCTACGCCGCTTCCCTTTTTCACCTTTCCAGCTCCCTCATCGGCGTTCTGGTGATGCTGGGCGTTTTCATCAGCGGGCTGATTCAGGTCCCCATGGGGTATCTGGCGGATCGGGTCAACCGGAAGGGGATGATCCTCACGGGGGGAGGGCTCGCATGCTGTGCCCTTATCCTTTTTCAGTTTGCCCACGGATTCCGGGATCTTTTTGCCGCCAACATCCTTTTCGGACTCGGGGGGGGGATCGCCATGCCCCCTTTGATGGCCATGGCAGTATTCAAGGGGAACCGGGTCAAGGCCATGGGGTCCGTCATGGCCCTTTTGACCATGGCCCATAGCGGCGGGATGCTCGCCGGTTCGGTGCTGGCCGGGCTCACCATGGATTTCTTTCAACTGCGCCACGCTTTTTCGGTGGGCGGCGTGATAATGCTCCTGGGGGCGGGGTCTTTCTATCTTCTTACAGCCTCATCAACGACCTACCGGGCGCCGAAACGCTGACCTTTCCATGGGCTCCGCGGGCATCAGAGGTTTTGATCGAGGACCCGCATCAACGTTTCAATCTTGTAGGGTTTTCCGATGGCACCCACAAATCCGTATTTCCGGTGGTCCAGCATGATGGGTTCGTCGCTGTATCCGCTGGAGACAAAAGCCTTCACCCCGGGATCGAGTTCCATGATCCGCTTGATGGTCTCTTTCCCCCCCATGCCGGCTTTCACCGTCACATCCAGGATCACCGCTTCGAAGGGCGCGCCGGCTTCTTTGGCCTTTTGGTATAATTCAACGGCCTCGCTCCCGTCCTTGGCAAATCTCACGGTGTAGCCCATTTCTTTAAGC
This sequence comes from Deltaproteobacteria bacterium, assembly GCA_019309485.1. GTDB lineage: Bacteria > Desulfobacterota > Desulfobacteria > Desulfobacterales > UBA2156. Next base: position 43,102 of record JAFDGC010000005.1, read on the forward strand.
ATCTCGCCCACCACTTCCCGGACGATTTCCTCGTCGTCCATCACGAGAATCTTTCCTTTTGACCGTTCCGGGGCATCTCCCACCTCGAGGACCGCCGCCGTCTCCTGTTTGACGGATTCATAGGCCGGCAGGAAGAGATGCACCGTCGTCCCCGTCTCTTCCTGGGATTCCACGTGGACATAGCCTTCATGCCGTTTGATGATGGAATAGACCGTCGTGAGTCCCAGCCCCATCCCTTTTTCGAGCCCCTGTTCCTTGGTGGAAAAGTAGGGATCGAAGATTTTCGGCAGGTTTTTGGATGAGATGCCGACTCCGCGATCGGCAAAAGAGACTTGAACATATTTTCCGGCCGGCACGGTTTCCGTGGTATCCACCCGATTCCGTTCGAAAACGACATTTCGGGCCGTCACCCGGACGACACCGCCCTTGGGCATGAACTCCATGGCGTTGATGACGATGTTGATGACGGCCTGCTTCATCTCTTCGGCATTATACTCCGCCAACCAAAGATCCGCCGGGATATCGAATTCGTAGCAGATATTCGATCCGGACAGCGTCAGCGCCGTCACATCCTGGATCAGCGTTCCGATGGCGTCGACTTTCTTTACCGGTTTTTCCCCACGAGAGAAGTTGAGGAGCCGCTCGGTGAGTTCCCGGGCACGATCACAGGCCCTTTCCGCTTCGGCGAGAATCTGGGGCAATTTTCCCTCGGTTTTGGCATACATCCGGGCCAGGGAGATGTTTCCCACCACCGCGGTTAAAATATTGTTGAAATCATGGGCGATGCCTCCGGCCAACACCCCGATGGATTCCAGCTTTTTACTGTGGAGAATCTGTTCCTCCAGTCGCTTTTTCTCCGTGATATCTTTAAACACGCCCAGTGTGCCGATGGGATTTCCGGCCTCGTCCCTGAGAAGCGATGCCGAAAGCATAATATCGATGACCTTGCCGTCTTTGGTCAAGAATTGCATTTCATGGTTTTTTAAATCGCCCTTTTGGCTTAAATGCCCCATGATCCGCTTGGCATCTTCCATCCCTTCCTTATAAAAGGTGTGGACATGCTTTCCGATGAGTTCCTTTTGGTCATAGCCGAGCATCTCCTGGAGTCTCGGCGTGGCATAGAGAATCTTTCCTTTCATGTCCGTGGTGGAGATGCCGTCCAGAGAGTTGTTGAGGATATTCTGGAGGAAATTCCGCGTCTTGATGAGGGAAATTTCCATTTTCCGTTTTTCCGTGACATCCCGCGCCACCCCTTTGAAACCGATGGAACGGTTTTTTTTGTCCTTGATGAGACCGATGGATATCTCCAGGTGCCGGCGGCGGCCTTCTTTGGTGCGCAGTTCGTAGTCGAATCCCTTCACCGGGATTTCCGTACGATAGACTTCGTTATATTTTCGATAGACGAGTTTCGCGATCTCCGGTTCCATGAATTCCCGGTTGTTCATTCCCAAAAGCTGCTCTTTGGGCATGCCGATGATCTGGGCCATGGCGTCGTTGAGGAAGGTGAAGGTGCCTTCCAGATCCACTTCGTAGTAGCCCTCGGCCATCCCTTCGATGATCCCCCGGTAGCGCTCTTCACTCTCCTTGAGGGCCGTCTCCATTTGATGCCGGCAAAGGGTGGTTTCGACGGTGATTTTAAGGATTCGATCATCGAAGGGTTTCAAGAGGTAGGCGTACCCCCCGGAAAGGCAGGCTTGTTCCACCAGGGTTTCCTCCTCATGGGCGTTTAAAAAGACCACCGGAATCCGGAAGCGGTCCGATATGGCCTCGGCGGCGGCGATGCCGTCCATGTCCCCTTTTAAACGGATGTCCATCAGCACCAGATCCGGAGGGTTTTTCTTCGCCTCCCGGACCGCCGATTCCCCATCGTCGAGGATCGGCCCGGTCTGGTATCCCCAGTCCTTCAGCCGGGTCAAAATGTATTCGGCTTCAACCCTGTCGTCTTCCACCACCATGATCCGTTCATTTTTCATGGGCCTTCTCCGCTATCGAATACACCGTTTTCATCCATCAACACGCAACAGAAGGGCGGAAACGGTTTAGCCTTTAAACCCTTCCCCCGTTTGTTGAATAAGCTGAAGTGTTTCAGATGGTTGAGCAGCTCCGGGAAAGTGGTTACATCCGCCAAGTCATTGCATACAAAATAGACTTTTTTTCCGAAAAGTGTCAATGCCAATTTAGATCCCGCTTCCGGATGCCGCGTCTAAAGGTGTTCAGGAGGAAAAGCCACCCCGTTTTTCACTGCCGGTGCATCCGCCAGAATCATGACCAGCCGGTCAAATCCGAGGGCGTTTCCGGCACACTCGGGCATCCATTGCAGTTCCTCGAGAAATTTTTCGGGCATAGGATAAGCGGATTTTCCGGCCGCCTGCCGGAAGGCCATCTCGGTTTCAAACCGCCGGCGCTGTTCCACGGGGTCCGTCAACTCGAAAAATCCGCTGCACAGCTCGATCCCGAAAAGATACAGCTCGAAACGCAGGCAAAAGGAAGGATCATCCGGATCCAACCGGGCCAGGGATCCCAACGCCGCCGGATATCGATGCAAAAAAAGCGGTCTTTCAAATCCCAGATGGGGTTCGATCTCCCGGGTGAGGATTTCTTCAAATCGCCCTTCGGAAAGGGCCCGGTCCAGGCCGATGGAGGCAAAGCGGTCAAAGGCCCCGGCCACCGTCATCGTCGGCCAGGGGCTTTCCATGCAGACGGTGCGCCCCTGGTAGGAAAACGTCTTTTCCTTCCCCGCCGCACCGGCGCAAAACCGGACCAGGGCTTCGGTCTGTTTCATCAGCTGGAAATGGTCCCACCCGGCGGCGTACCATTCCAGGAGGGTGAATTCCGGAAGATGGCGCCGTCCTCGTTCTCCTTTTCGAAAGCACCGGGACACCTGAAAAATCCGATCGTATCCGGCGCACAGCATCCGCTTCATGCACAGTTCCGGGGAAGTGTGCAAAAACCAGTCTTCAGAGGCCACCGCATCAATGTGGGCTTCCGGTGCCACCATGGGCACCCGGCAGGGCGTTTCCACCTCCAGGAACCCATCTTGTTCAAAAAAGCGGCGCACCGCCCGGAGGAGTTTGGCTCTGAGAATCAGCGTCCTTTTTTTTTCGCGGAGTCGATTCATCGGGAAAATTCCAGAAAGTGGCACCCTCCGGCCCTGAAGGGCGGGGTTCCCCGTGCTTGGGACTTTTTAACCAAAGGGGGCTGCGGAGCCGTGTGTCTGAGAAACGGTTTCCTTTGTTGGGGGTGCCGGGGTCCGTCGGAAAAAGGGATTGCATCCATTTTAAGCGTTCCCATCATGGCCAAGGACGAGGTGATCGGGGCCTTGCGTTTCTACACGGCAACCCCCCGTCGCTTCACGGAAGATGAAATCATGCTCACCACCGCCCTGGCCCACCAGGGTGATTGGCGATCTTGAACACTTCTTATTTCATCGCCCTGGAAAGGGGTATGAAGGACCTCAAGGACAACCTCTGGAGCCACCGCTCCTGGTTCTGACCCTACCGGATCCGGCGCAACACCGTGGTGCAATTGGTCACTGCGGATCCGCCCACGTTGAAGACCACCCCGACCTCCGGCGTCCCTTTTGCGGGACTGAGGCCGATGGGCTCCCCGATGAGCTGCTTGTAGACCAGGGCATGCATGGACGCCCCCGTGGCCCCCACGGGATGCCCCTTTGATTTGAGCCCGCCGGAGAGATTGACAGGGCAGTCGTCTTCCGGCGTGAATCGGCCCTCCATGAAATCATAGCCGCCCCGGCCGTCTTTGGAAAGCCCCAGAGCCTCCACGCTCAGGATCTGGTTGATGGTGAAACAGTCGTGGACTTCGGCCAGATCCACATCGGCAATGGTGATGCCGGCTTCATCGAAGGCTCGCTGAACCGATCGCTTCCCCGCCATGAGTTCGTGCATGTTGGGACGCACGTTTTCTGCAAGCCTCTCCGTGGCCATGCCGATCCCGGCGATCTCCACCGCCCGGGGACACATGGATCCCGCCGCCGTGTTCGCGGCCAGGACCACGGCGGCTGCCCCGTCGGTGACCAGGGAGCAGTCGTGGAGCCGCAATGGGGGGACGATCATGGGGTTTCCCCCTTTTCCGCTTTCCGGGAGATTCAAAATGGCCTCCGCCGTGGTGAGTCCGTATTTGTCGGGAGGGCTCCCCTTCCCGAAGTGGGCCAGGGGGTTTTGGATCCCGTTCCGGTAGCAAAGCGCCGAAACGGCAGCGAACATCCGACGGAGCGTTTCATCGGAGAGATGCCAATGAGCCCGGTACCCCTTGGCATACTCGGCGAAAAGACCTGGAAAGGTCACCCCCTTGGCCCCTTCAGTGGGCCAGTGGGAGGAACAGGCCAGGACATGGGTCATCTCCCTGGTGGGAAGAAGGTTCATCTTCTCCACGCCGATGACCAGGACCCTTCGAAATCGGCCCGACTCGATCGCGAAAACCGCATTATAAAGGGCCACCGAAGAAGAGGCGCAGGCCCCTTCCGTGCGGGTGGTGGGCACGAAGCGCAGGGCGTCCGGGGCCACTTCCAGGCCCAAGGGCGCCACGTGTTCCTGGTTTACGAAAAGCGACGGGCTGCAGGATCCCACCCAGATGCCGTCGATATCTTCCGGGGCAAGCCCGGCGTCCTCGATGGCCCCTCTTCCCGCCTCCTCCAAGAGTTCGTAATAGGATTTGGTGTCCCGGATCTCCCCGGTTTGGGGGTCTCTTTCCACGAAGGCCCCGAACCGGGTGTTGTATGCCCCGATGATGCTGACGCGACTCATGCAAAAACCTCCTTTATCCTTTGGATCCTAATCTCAAACCGCCATGGATGAAAAAGACATCCCCGGCCAACGCTTCGTTTCTATACAATTTTCCCACAAAAGAAGCCACCTCTTCGGGTTCGACGAGGCGCCCGATGGGAACGTTCTCCAGGATTTTTTCCAAAGCTTTCTGGTTCATCCCGGTCAGTATCGGGTCGGCCACGTAGCCTGGCGCAACGGCCACGCAGCGGATCCGATGGGAAAGATCCCGTCGAAAGAATTCTGCGGTGATCACCTCGGGCATCACCGAGACGGCGGCCTTGGTGGAAGAATAATTAATCTGCCCGGCGGTTCCCAGGGAACCGGTGGAAAAAAGTGCCTATGTCACCCTGAGCGAGGTGGGCCAAGCAATCGAGCTTGCCGTCGATGAAATCAATGCCGCAGGCGGGTTCCTCGGCAAGCACCTCATTCAGCTGTTTATCCGTGACACCCGGACCGATCAGGAGACCGCGGCCGTTGTAAATGCGTTCATTGTAGATATCCTGGCAAAAAAACCGGATTTCGTCTTTCCTACCGAAATAATATTTTCCGTATCCATGAACGATTGGCCATCCTTCGTTTTATTTTTTTCCGGTTCTTCATCGAAATCCCTGCAGAACGCGGAACCCTTTATTGCGAAGTTTTGTACGATTGATTATAAAGTCTTTATGCATCGATGAATTCCGGAAAAAGGTGATGAAAATCAAATGATTGACGCGACGGTTCTTTAGAACACGGCACGAAAAAGAGACGCGTCCCGGTACCGTTCTCTATTCCAAGCGCATCAAGGCCGCTCTGGATTCGAATCATATCTTGAACCCGGGAAAAATCACCGGGTGACCGGAAAGCCCATGTCCGACGTCAAAGCCATCGCCCGCCTCATGCGGGAACTCGAAGACCAACTCGCAGTGTGCATGCGCTGCGGCATGTGCCAGGCGGTCTGCCCGGTCTTTTCCCGGACCGGCCGAGAAGCGGACGTGGCGCGCGGCAAGCTCGCCCTCCTCGACGGCCTCATGGAGGAGCTGTTTGAAAATCCCGAGGGGGTCAACGAACGGCTCAACCGGTGCCTGCTGTGCGGGAGCTGCGCCGCCAACTGCCCCAGCGGGGTGAAGGTCCTCGACATCTTTCTCAAGGCCCGGGTGATCCTGACGGGCTTTATTGGGCTCTCCCCGGCCAAGCGATTGGTTCTAAGGGGGCTTCTTTCCCGACCCCTCGTTTTCGACCGGGCAGTGGAATGGGCCGGCCGGTTTCAACGGATCTTCACGAAACCTGCCAACGAGATCGTCGGCACTTCCTGCGCCCGCATCGCCTCCCCTTTTCTGAAAGACCGCCATTTTCATCCCCTGGCCCCGGAAGCCTTCCACCAGGAGACACCGGAAATGGACACGCCCGCCGGAAAAAGCGGCCTTCGGGTGGGGTTCTTCGTGGGATGCCTCATCGACAAGGTTTTCCCCCGGGTGGCCCGGGCGAGTCTTCGTGTTATGGACCGATACGACGTGGGCGTCTTTTTACCTAAGCATCAGGGCTGCTGCGGAATTCCGGCCCTTTCCTCCGGAGACCGGAAGACCTTTTTACGCCTTTTGCACCATAACCTTAACCTGTTCGAAACCGCTTCCTTCGACGTACTTATGAGCGCCTGCGCCACCTGTACCGCCACCATTAAAACAATCTGGCCCGTCATGGTGCAGGATCAGCCCGCAGCACTTCAAGACCGGGTCCGTCGCCTCAGTGAAAAGACCGAGGATATCAGCGCATTTATCGTTTCCCGTTTCAACCCGGCGCCGGCGGGACATACGGAGGGGGCTTCCGTCGTTACCTATCACGACCCCTGTCACCTTAAAAAATCCCTGGGGGTTTTCCGGGAACCCCGGCGCCTGATCCAGGCCAACCCCGAATACCGCCTGGTGGAAATGGCCGAAGCGGATGCGTGTTGCGGCATGGGAGGGGCGTTTAATCTGCAATACCATGAAATATCCACCCAGATCGGCACACTGAAGCGGGACCGAGTCGTGGACACCGGCGCCTCCGTGGCGGCGACGGGGTGCCCGGCGTGCATGATGCAGCTTTCGGATATGCTTTCCCGCAAAGATGATCGCATTTCCGTGTGCCATCCCATTGAAATATTTTCACAAATCAAGAAGTTGCCATGAGCCGCCGTTGAAGCCCATCAAGCCCAAGCGGATCTCGGATCAAGTCTTTGACCAACTCCGGGAACGGGTACCCCGGTAAGAAAAACGACTGCCGGGTAAAAATCGGGAACAGAATTTTGCCTTGGATCGGATGCAACAATGAGACCCATGAATACCTCCGGCCGGAAATTGGATCCCTTCGCCGCATTTTATACGGCGTATATTTGCGTCCTTTAAGGAGGACGGTCCTTGCCCAAAGAGATTACCCACTGGACACTGGCGAAAAGGGCGTTCCGACAATTGGGGGCAACATCTCCTTTGCGTTGTCTCCTTGAAACCCACGAAAACCTGTATCTTGTCGGCGCCGTGATCCTCGATTCCCCCTTTTATATGCAATGGGGCATGGGGGCGGCATGGATTCGAAATCAATCCGAGAAAATCCATGACACCGGACAAAATCCCTTTGCCGCCTTGGTGCCCGTACTGGAAAATCCGTCATCTGATTCCAGGGACGGGAGCGTTGCCCTTCTGGCCGGAATTACGACCCATGTCTTTGTGGATGCCGCGTTCCATCCCATGGTGATTCATTTCAGCGGCAATCCCAACGCCCCGGATAAAAAAATGCGGCAAAGAGCCCGGGTTCGGCATCATCTCTTCGAAACTTACCTGGATCTGTTTTTTGCCGGGAGCAGCTTTTTCTCGATAAAAACATCCACCTTTTCATGCTTTGTCAAAAAGGTCGAAATCCCCCGGCATGCCTTCATGAAGATGGTTTCCACACTCTTTTCCGCCGCCACCCCCCAAGAAACCGCTTTGATTCAAAAGGCAATACAATTGCATGCCGCACTCCAACCTCTTTTCCGCCGCACCCTTCTAAAAAAGGGGTTGCACGTATTGAACCGACTGCCCGGTGTCCGCCTGGAAGCCGTAATTTCCAACTTCTATCCGGCTCGGATACCAGGGCCGAAAACGCTTTTCCCCCGACCTATTTCCTACCGGCATCCCGTGACGGGGGATAAACGATGTGTTCCGGTGGAGCACCTCCAAGAGGACGCATTGGCTTCCATACAAAAAGCCTTCGCCGTCCTCGACGATGCTCTTCAGCGAAGGGCTCCAGAACAGGGTATCGCCGCGTTGAAAGGGACGAATCTCTACACCGGCATGGCCGGGCGCCGGCTTGCGGACATGCGCTATTTCAACGACACCGTTGATCTCATGTCCATAATTCTGAATTGACCGGATCTGCCGCACCGGGCTATCGCCAGATTTCGGGTTTGCGCATTTTGCCCGGGGCGATGATCGGCTCCGGTCCCACCTCTTTCAATGCCGTCTCCTGATAGACCCGGAAGACATCCTCGATAAGCGTTTCCCATGCTTTCGACTCCAGGCGGGCCGACTCATCCAATTTTTGAAAGGGCGGTTTCGCGGTAAACTCGGTGAATTCCATGACCTTAACCGGATCCCCCGCCAACCGATATTTTTCTCCACCGAGACACCCGGCAAAGGGCAGGAAATCGGTCGGTTAAGGCCCCTCTCACGGGTTCGGGGGTGCCGTCGGCGCGCCGACCGGTACGACGACAATGGTGTGGGCCCTGAGCCGATTCAGTGCAACGCTGCTCGCCAGGATCATCGCCCCGCCCATCCAGAAGCGCAAGGTGGCCGGATCTCCGAGGAAAACGATCCCCACCCCGGCGGTAAAGACCACCTCGCTGGACATGAACACACCGCCTTCCCAACCGCGGCAGTAGAAAAACCCCTGGTTCATCAGAAGTTGGGCGAGCACCGAACTGAAGATGATGCCGAGGATCATCGCCCCTTCCATGGGGGTCGCCGGCAAAACCGGATGCCGCAGGTACATGGGCAGGGTTGCCAAAGTACCCATGGTGCAAAAATACAGATAGATGATGACCGGACCGTTATTTGCACGCAGGGTGCGGATCAGCGTTACGGTGAGTCCGGCGAACACGGAGGCGACCAGCGCCGTCAACTGGCCCAGCACCCCTCCGGCCAATTGAAAATCGAAGAGAATCGCCACCCCTAAAAGGACTGCGGCGATGCAGACGATCTCGTTTTTCCCGATGCGCTCGCCGTAGAGCAGAAAGGAAAAAAGCGCCGAAAAGACCGGAAAAGAGTAAAAGATGACCAGCGCCGTGGAGACCGGGAGCAGCCGAATGGCCGTTACCAGGCAGACAAATGCCGCCGAACCGGTGCATCCCCGTATGATGAGCAGGCGGATGTTGTTCCCCCGGTAGGGATTGTGATGGCGTCCGAAAAGGGCCAGCAGCACCAGCATCCCGCCGAAAAAGCGGTAGAAGCCGATGTCCCAGATCCTGTACTGCGGCCCCAGCTGTTTGATGATGACATTGAGCAGCGTGAAAAGGAGAGCGGCCGAGAGCATGAAAAGCGGACCGGCAACGGTCGGGTCCAACGGCACCCGGTTCCTGTCTTTTTCCATCGGGCTCATACTCCGTCTGAAGAAGCATGCAACGGAAGCGGCCGCCGAATAACAGAAGTCGCTTCCTATGCTTTTATCCGGTATTGCGTCTCAATCGGAACCGGTCGGGGAAACGTCTGCCAAAAACTTGCGAAAAGCCGCTTTCAGCGCCGTCAGGCGCCCGGAAAAGAAATGATCGGCGCCGGGAATGATGTCGAGGTCGGCATCCGGATTCCATGAAGGAAGCATTCGGCGGACGCGGTCCACGGGGGCGATGTCGTCCCGGTCTCCCACCACGACCCGTTGAAGGGTTTCCAGACCGGTGATCCCTTTAAAATTCATGAAGGCCACCGGCGGGGCGATCATGTTCATCGTATCGATAAAAAGCCCCTTCATCACCGCCCGGGCATTGACCCACGCCCCGAAAGAGTATCCGCATAGATGAACCGTATGGATGCCCGAATCTTTTAAAAACGAAACGGCGGCGGCCACATCCTCCTGTTCGCCGCTTCCCTCATCGTAGCGGCCTCGGCTTCCGCCCACACCCCTGAAGTTGAAGCGCAGGGTGGAAAATCCGCATTCTGTATACGCCCGGTGCGCCGCATCCACCACGGAATTATGCATGTCGCCACCGTACAAGGGGTGAGGATGGGTGAGAACAACGCCGCGTGACCCGGGGTGTTTTTGCAGCAGGCCCTCCAGAGTATATCCGGCCGAAACAAATGAAACGGGGATTTCCATAACACCCTGAATCAATCCATATGGTATCGATAATAGGCGGCACAGGTTCCTTCGCTGGAGACCATGCAGGGCCCGACGGGGTCCTCCGGGGTGCATCTTTTCCGGAATAACGCGCACCGGGGCGGCGACAGCACGCCGGTCAAGACCTGGCCGCAGGCGCATCCCCTGGGAGGCGGGGATTCGGGAACCGTTACGGGGATCGCTTTCCGGGCATCGAAACGGGAAAAGGTTTCCCGAATTTTCAGCCCGCTTTTCGGGATGACGCCGATGCCGCGCCAGGCAGCGTCCTCGGGCTCGAAAACACGGTGCAGGATTCCCATGGCCTTCGGGTTTCCATCTTCCGTGACCACCCGGGAATAGGCGTTTTGAAGCGTCGCCGCACCGGCTTCCGCTTGGCGCACCAGCATGAGGATCCCCTGGAGGATGTCCGTGGGCTCGAATCCGCAGATCACGCCGGGAATCGGATGCGCTTCCATCACGGAAGTATAGGCCTTCGTTCCGATGATGACCGACACATGTCCCGGGAGGAGAAAACCGTCGATCTTGACCGCCTCGCTTTCAAGGAGCGCCTCAAGGGCGGGCGGCACCTGTTTGTGGGCTGCAACCACAAAGAAATTTTTGGTCTTTTGTTTTTCGGCCTCAAGAATCACGGCGGCCACCGTGGGCGCCGTGGTCTCGAATCCCACGCCGAGAAAGACAACCTTCCGACCGGGGTTTTTCACGGCGATCTCAAGGGCGTCCAGTGGGGAATAGACCACCCGGATGTCCCGTCCGTTTGCACGTTCCTGCTGAAGAGAAGTATGGGTTCCGGGAACCCGCATCAGGTCCCCGAAGGTGGTGATGATGACATCCTCTTCCCGGGCCATGGCCAAAAAGGTGTCGATCTCTTCCTGGGCGGTGACGCACACCGGACACCCCGGGCCCGAAATGAGGCGGATGGTCTCCGGAAGAAGGGACCGGATGCCGGTTCTGAATACGGCCATGGTATGCGTGCCGCAGACCTCCATGAGGCGGATGGGATGCCGGCTTTCCCGGCGGATCTGTTGGAGGAGATGTTCGGCCAGTCCAGCGTTTTCGAACCCCTGAATGTCTTTTTTGTCCATTTCCGGATCTCTTCTAAGATTTCACGGTGGCAGCGGCCACCAGCGCCTGGCCCAAGGCGATGCCGCCGTCATTGGCGGGCACCTGGGAGTGGGTATACACTTCAAACCCGTACCGGGTCAACGCATCGACAAACCCTTTCAGAAGAATGGCGTTCTGGAAAACCCCCCCGCTGAGGGCCGCCCGGCGAATGCCCGTCTCCTCGGCAACGGTCCGGCACACCTGGGTGAACATTTCGATCACCGTGGCGTGAAATTTTCCGCTGATGCGATGAGACGGCATTCCGTCCATCAGGTCCCGGACGATCCCTTCAATGATGGGGGCGGTAGGAATCCGGATGGGAATCTCCGGAGTCCACGGGCAGACATAGGTCTCGCGGGTGTTTTCATCGGCGATCATTTCCAGGGCCATGGCCGCCTGTCCTTCGAAACGCACCCGTTGCCTTACGCCCAAAATGGCGGCCACGCCGTCGAAAAGCCTTCCCAAACTGGAGGTAACAGGGGATTGGATTCCCCGTTGCATCATCCGGACAACGATTCCCATGGCCTTGGGATCCATCGGGTTTAAGGAGGGAATTTTTTGAAAGTCGAACGCCGGCCCGAACGCGGCGGTAAGGTAGCTCAGCGCCATGCGCCAGGGCTCCCGGATGGCGGCCTCCCCCCCGGGCAGGGGAACCGGCTCCAGGAATGCCATGCGCTGAAACGCCCGTTCATCGGCCAATAGAATTTCCCCGCCCCAGATGGTTCCGTCCGGTCCGTACCCGGTGCCGTCAAAGGCCAGCCCGATAACCGAACCCTGAATCCGATTTTCGGCCATGCAACTGACGATATGGGCATGGTGATGCTGCACTGCCATTCGTTTTTCGGTCTTTCGCGCTTCCAGGGCCCAACGGGTGCTCAGATAGTCCGGATGCAGGTCGTGGACCACGATCCCGGGGCGGATATCCAGAATGCGTTCCAGGTGGGATACGGTCTGTTGGAAAAAGGCTTCAGTGGACGGGTTGTCCAGATCCCCGATGTGCTGGCTCAAAAAGGCCTGGTTTTTCTTTGTCAAACAGACAGTGGATTTCAGTTCGGCGCCGCAGGCCAATACCGGCGGCGCATCGATTTTCAAAAAGATGGGCCGGGGAACAAATCCCCGGGACCGCCGAAGCATCCTGACCGCACCGGCGGTATGCCGCACGATGGAGTCGTCACTGCGCAGATAGATATCCCGGTCGTGGATGAGGAAATAATCGGCGATCTCTTTCAGGCGGCTAAAGGCCTCTTCATTGTCGATGGCGATGGGTTCTTCGCTGAGATTCCCGCTGGTCATGACCAGGGCCGTGAAGCCGTTTTCCAGCAGGAGGTGGTGCAGGGGTGTATACGGGAGCATCACGCCGAAGTATTTGTTTTCCGGAGAAACGGCCGCCGCCAAGGGGTTCGGTTGTTTTTTTTCCAGCAAAACGATGGGCCGCTGCATTGAGGTCAGCAGGGGGCGTTCTTCAGGGCGCACCATCGCAAAGGCGACGATGTGTTCCAGGTCCTTTGCCATCACCGCAAAGGGCTTTTCTTCGCGGCGCTTTTGTTTTCTCAGCCGCATCACCGCTTCATCCAAAACCGCATCCGCCGCCAAATGAAATCCCCCGAGCCCTTTGACGGCCACAATGGCGCCTTGTTTCAGAAGGGAAACCGTATCCCGGATCGGATCCTCCGAAGGCATCCGGCGCCCCTTTTCATCATGTAAAAACACATGGGGACCGCAGGCCGGGCAGGCGTTGGGCTGGGCATGAAACCGCCGGTCCTCAGGATCTTCGTATTCGGCCCGACACTTTTCGCACATAACGAAATGTTTCATGGATGTGTTGGGCCGATCGTAGGGAATGTCGTCGATAATGGTATACCGGGGACCGCAATGTGTGCAGTTGATAAACGGATACCGGTACCGCCGGTCCCCGGGGGTAAAGAGTTCCTTCAGACAGGCATCACAAACGGCCACATCCGGGGAAATCAACGCAGATTTGCGGGATTCGGGACGGCTCGACGCGATGGTAAAAGCGGTGCAGCCGTTCAATGTCCCTTTCGAAACAACAATCCGGGTGATGTGGGAAAGGGGAGGCGCTTTTTCGGAAAGTTCCTTGATGAAAGCCAAAACGCCTTCGGATTTTCCCTCCAGATGGATAAACACGCCGTCGGCCGTATTGGCGACTTCACCGCAAAGCGCCCGGCGGCGGGCCAATTGAAAGACAAAGGGCCGGAATCCAACTCCCTGGACGATCCCTTCCACGGTGATGTCCAGGGACAGGCGATTCTTTTCCATCAAATGATTTTCGGGGCACCGGCCGGGAAACTATTCCCCACCGCTTTCCCCTTCCACCAGGGCAAGGGATTCCCGCAACATCTCCAGGGTTTCCCGGGCAGCTGTTTCGTCGATCTTTTGGATGGCGAATCCGGCATGCACGATGACCCAATCCCCCACACGGGGGGCATCCAGGAGCAACAGGCTTGCTTTTCTCTTGACACCGTCCACATCCAGGACCGCCATTTCATTTTCGATGGCGACAATCTTCGAAGGGATCGCAAGGCACATGGGTTGTCCTTTTCTTAAAAGAAACATTCAGACGCCGCAGTTCGTCAAGGACCCGATCCGCCATGGGTGCCACCTGATTCGCCGTGGCAGGGGTCAATTGAACGCTCAGGGTTTCGATATCGGCCGGTTCCACGCCCAGGATCACGGTTTCGGGAACCGGCGAATCCAGTGCTTGACACAGGGTGAGGGCTTCGAGGAAGTCGACTTGGTGCAATGAATTCTTGGCCCGTACCCGTTCGGGAATCGCGTCGCCTTCCAGGCGGTAAAAGGTGCCCGGTTCCCCGTGATTCCGCACGGCATCGCACACGATGAGATGATCCGCTTCGGAAATCACCCCCAAGAGATTCAACCCCAGCACCCCCCCGTCCACCAGGGAGACGTTTTCCGGAAACTCATAGCGCTCCATCAGATGCTGGATCACGCGCACCCCGAAGCCTTCGTCGGCAAAAAGGAGGTTCCCGATACCCAGGATCATGACATGGGGCTTTTTCATGGACAAAATTCCACTCCCCTTCGGATTGGCTCAAGTCATCGAAGTGACATCGGGGTCCGGATCCGGACGCGTGCCCGGATCCGGAAAAGAACTCCAAGGAGACTTTACCACGGGTTTTATTGCTGCACAAGGGCGGAAAAAACGGGGACTAGGAGGACCACTGCACGGTTTCCTCGCTTGTCTCGGCCTTTTCCAGCGCATTTCTGGCCTGATCGATCAAGAGGGCCTCCTGGTTTTCGGCATTCATTCGTCCGCCGGCGACTCCAAAAACCATTTCCGCGGCAATGCCTTCTTTTTCCCGCACTTTTCTTTCAAAACGGGTTTGAATACGCAGGCACGTTTCCCGGGAAACCGCTGCGGAGGACCCCATGAGCACCAGTCCGAAAAGCTGTCCGTCGAGGCGTCCCACCACATCGCTTCTGCGAATGGTTTCCACAATAATACGGCCTGCGATCTTCATAAACCGCTCACCGGCGGAAAAATCATTTGGGGAACCTGCGGCGCCCTCAAATCGAATTTTTGCAAGGCACAGGGATAACGGTAATTGATGCCTGACGGCCAGATGAAACTGCCTGTGGAGGGCTTCAAAGAACCCTCTTGGATTGAAAACGCCGCTTTCTTCATCGATGAAGCAATCGGCAGTATAGCACTGGCTGATGTGTTCCAGCCGGTCACACAGAATGGAGACTAAGTTGTGAAAAAATTTATGGGCCGTGTTGGGATACAAAAACTGCAAGCGACGGATCATTTTCCAGTTGATCTGGAGGAGTTCTCCTTCCGAGGCGGCCACCACGGTGGCCGAACGCGGCGCATTCCGAAAAAGCCCCATCTCCCCCACCACATCCCCCACCCGGATATGGCTGATGATAATATCGCCGCCGTATTTTCCGTTCATTGTGTCGGCCATGGGATTCACCACATCCAGGCCTCCGGAAATGACGGCATACATGAAATCGCTTTGTTCCCCTTTTCTAAAGATCACCTCCCCCGATTGAAAGGGCTTCAGGGATCCGGCCAAAAAGATATGATGGATCCGGGAGCGGGACAGATTACTGAACAAGGGGATTCCCTCCTGGGGATCTTTTCCCAATTTGAGTCGGAGCAGATCCCACAGGGTCACCAGTTCCACATGGAGCATCAGAGAAGGGAGTAGCAACAGGTCTCCCACCAAAGCGGAGGCCATGGTGATCAACATGAGAAAGCCGAATAAAGCGGTGGGCTTGAAGTTGGACGCCATCAGGATGGAGAACCCGGCGCTGATGGTGACGGTGGTAAAGACAATGGAACGCCCCACCTTTTTGAGGGTCTCGGCAAGGGCGGTTTCATCGTCCAAGCATTTTTTGAACTCCCGGTTGAAACAGACCAGATAATGGATCGTATCATCCACCGCCAAACCGATGGCGATGCTGGCAATCAGGCTGGTGGCGGCGGAAAGCGGGATTCCCAGCCACCCCATGATGCCGAAGTTCACCACGATGGGAAACAGGTTGGGGACAATGGCGATCAATCCCACCTTGAAGGATAAAAACAGGAGGAACATCAGGGAAAAGATCAGGACCATGCTGATGGAAAGGCTCTTGACCTGTCCCCGGGTCAGGATGTCGCTGGATGCCGCCACCACCATTCCGATACCGGTCACTTCGGCCGTGAGGGTCTTGGGGCAATATTCTTTCACAAGATCGTGGATTCGGTTTTGGATTTCGAGAAACTCCCGCGAACTCGACAAATGGGTCAACAACATGAGGTTGGCTTTGGAAAAATCACGACTCATAAACCCGTAGAGCATGTCTTCCCCGAACATGATCTTGTAATTGTTCAAGAGCATCCTTACTTCAAAGCCTTCTTCGGGGAGGGCATAATATTTCGGATCGAAATGATTGATGGCATAATTGACCAGCTTCATGTAGTCGGCAAAAGAAACGCTTTTGTCCACTCCCGGAAGGGTCTCTAAAGCCCTTTGGACGCGTTCGATTTCCTTGAGCATCTTTGGATCTTCAAAGGCATCTTCTTCTTTTGCGGACAGGGACACATGGACCGGGAAGCTCCCGGACAGGTGTCGCGCGATATCGTGAAAGTGCCGACTGACCGGCGCGTCCTCTTTGAAAAACTCCACCGGATTGGTTTCCACCTTCACGCGGAATATGCCGATGATGCAAAACAGGGCGACGCCTCCCAGTATGGGCAGCGACACCCTTTGCCGATGGATGTTGACATGCGCAATCCAATTGCAGAATCGAACCGCCGCCTGTGCCGCCCGGGTGCTTTTGAGGCGTCCTCCGCCGCGTCCGGGCACGAGGGCGAAGGCTGCGGGCAAAAAGGTCAGGGCCAGAACCATGAGGACGAGGATCCCCGTGCAGGCGAAAAGGGCAAACTCTCGGATGGCCTGTATCCGGTTTACGAAAAGGGAGGCAAGGGCCGCCACCGTGGTAAACACCGCCACCACGGTGGGGAGCGTCATGGTCGAAAAGGTGGCCAGGGCCGCCGCCGTGGGAGACGGAAACCGGTTCAGCCCCTCGTTGAACTCCGATGTAATATGGAGGCAGTAGGCGGTCCCCACGGCGATGAGAAAGATCGGGACAATCATGGTGAGCATGGACAGCGGCACCTGGAGCATGGCCATGAGGCCGAAGGTCCAGATCATGGCGATGAGCACACAGGCCAGGGGAATGAGCATGATCCGGACGGTGGGGTACAAAAAAAAGAGGATCACGGTCATGACGGCCAGGGTGATGGGGGGAAGGAGATAGAAATCCTTCTGTGTATAGCGTGTCAGGGCATCGGAAACCACGGGCATACCGATCTGATAAAGGGTCAGATCCTCGGGAGCCCCGGCGATATACTTTTCCACCGAACGGATCACGGCTGCCTCATCGGCATCCGGGTGCAACACCAGGGTCACCGCGGTTGCATGGCGGTCCGATGAGAGGAGGTTCTTTTCAAAAAGGGCGATTGGTGAAAGCACCGCGGCGAAGCGCTCCAGATCCCACGCACCACCGGTTTCCACCGCCGCCTTGATTTCTGGAAGGCTGATGACGCGGCGCACCCCCAAAACGGCCTTCAGGTCCGTGGAGATTCTATTGATTTTTTCAAAGGTTTTCGGATAAAGGACGTTTTTCCCCTTGATGACGACCCGGATAATTTCATCCGAGCCGAAGAGTGTGCGAAACGCCGCATAGGTCCGGGTTTCCGGGAGATTCTCCACCACCATATCGTAAATAGAGGTGCGGATTTTCAATCCGGGAATCTGCCACGCAAAAAAGAGGGTGATCAGGGCCAACAGGAGCAAGGTGGCTTTGGGACGGTACAGGATCGATTCGACGCCGTGCTGGTATAGGCGGCCCGGGGCAAATCGGCTGGCCATGCGTCAACGGCTCCTGTGAATCTATACCAAAAAGAATTGTCGTGGAACGGGTTGGTTGTCGAATCGTTTTTGTTATCGGATCTCAAAACCTGTGTCAATGGAATATAATCCGAGAAAGGAACGCGGATGGCGCGCTTGGGGTCGAAAAAAAACCGACCCCCCGAAAAGCATCAGGGGGGTCGGGGGAAAAGAGGGAGGCTCGATTACAAGGCCTTGACGGTGTACACCTGGTTCGAATCGGGATCGATGACGTGGACACCGCAGGCGATGCACGGATCAAAAGAATGCACGGTCCGCAAGACCTCCAGGGGTTGCTTGGGATCGGCCACAGGTGTGCCGATGAGGGCCTCCTCCACGGGGCCCATCTTGTTGTTTTCGCAGCGGGGTCCGAGGTTCCAGGTGGACGGGACCACATACTGGTAATTCTTGATCTTCTTGTCTTCGATGCGGACCCAGTGCCCCAGAGCTCCCCTCGGGACGTCGTTGAGACCGAGACCTATTGCTTCTCCCGCGGGCCAGTCCCAGGCCTGATAGGTCTTGGTGTCGCCGTTTTTCACGTTTTCCACAAGCTGCATGATCCATCCTTCCATGGCCTTCCCGATGGTCAGGGTTTCCAACCCACGGGCTGCGGTCCGGCCCAGGGTGGAAAAAAGCGCCGTCACCGGGATACCCAGCTTCTGGCAGGTCTGGTCCACCACGGGCTTGAGATCGGCGTGCCCTTTGGCATAGGCCACCAGGACCCGGGCCAGGGGACCCACCTCACAGGATTCGTTTTCATACCGGGGAGCTTTTAACCAGGAATACTTCCCGTCGTCCGGCTTGTAGGTGGGATTCTCCTGGAGCGGTTTGGTTTCTCCTTTGTACGGATGCTTGGGGGGACCGTCCGTATACCATGAACGCTTGACATGCTCGGTGACCCCCTCCTGCATGGCCATGGCCGTATTCGCCAGGTCCCGTTTTTTAATGACCCCCCGGGGCATATACAGGCTTTCCGGCTCACTGGCCGTTTCCGGGAAATCCCCCCAGGCCAAAAAGTTTTGGGTCCCGCCGATGGCGCCCCAATCCTTGTAAAAGGAGGCCACGGCGACAAGGTCCGGGATGTAGACGTTTTCGATGAAATTCTGAGTTTCCTTCCAGATATAGAGGAACTCGGCTATGCGATCCGGCGTCAGATCCGCCACGCAGGTGACGCCTCCCACCACCAGGGACTGGAGGTGCGGGTTCTTGGCGCCGAAAATGGCGTGGAGGCGGGCTGCCCGGGCCTGGATGCGCAGGGCCTCCACATAGTGAGCCGCAGCCATGAGGTTGGCCTCCGGAGGAAGTTTGTACGCGGGATGCCCCCAGTAGGCATTGGCAAAAGGCCCCAGCTGGCCGCTTTCCACAAAGGTTCTCAGCCGCTCCTGGACGGATTTGAAATAGACGGCGCCTCCCATTTGGGCGTTGCTCACATTATCGGCGAGCGCGGCCGTGGCCTTGGGATCAGCCTTCAGGGCGCTCACCACGTCCACCCAGTCCAGGGCGTGCAGATGATAAAAGTGGACGAGATGATCGTGCTGGAACTGGGCGCCGTGGAGGAGATTGCGGATGATCCGGGCGTTGTCGGGAATTTTTACCTTGACCGCATCTTCGACTGCCCTCACCGAGGACAGGGCATGGGTCAGCGTTCAGACCCCGCAGGAGCGCTGGACAAAATGATGGGCATCCCGGGGATCCCGGCCCAAAAGGATCAATTCGATTCCGCGAAACATCTGGCCGCTGCTCCAGGCATTGACGACTTTGCCGCCGGAGACTTCCACTTCAATTCTCAAGTGCCCTTCTATTCTTGTGATCGGATCGATGGTGACTCTTTTTCCCATAAGACATTCTCCTTTATCCTGCTGGAAAACCGGATGGCTTTTGGTTTACGGCATCCCTTTACATTTCCTGGTAAAACGGTGTCATCTTATCCCAAAAGTCGGGTTCGCTGCACCCGATGCACGGATGCCCGGCTTCGATGGGGAAGCTGGTGCCTTCGTTGAACTTGGCGATGGGGCAGTTGTTGAATGTCTCCGGACCTCTGCAGCCCATCTTGTACAGGCAATACCCCATGGCCGCCTCCGGCGACCCGAACTCCGTAACGAATTCCTCATTTTCAAAGTGGGACCGTCTCGGACACTGATCGTGAATCGTCTTGCCGTAAGCAAAAAGGGGCCGGCCCAGATCATCCAGGGCCGGGAGTTTTCCCAAAAGGAGGAAATTGACGAGGGTGCCGACAAAATTCACCGGGTTGGGGGGACATCCGGGGAGATTGACCGTCTTGATCCCAAGGGCGTCTCCGACGCCTTTGTATCCGCCCGGATTCGGCTTGGCGGCCTGAATCCCCCCGAAGGATGAACAGGATCCGATGCAGATCACCGCGGCGGCCTTGCTGCAGACGTCTTTTCCCATGTCCAGGAAGCTGCGGCCGCCGATCTTTCCGTAGCCACCGTCGAACTTGGTGGCGATGGCCCCTTCCACCACGCAGATGAATTTACCCTCGTATTTCTTCATCGCGGCGTGAAGCTGGTCTTCCGCCTGCTGTCCCGCCGCGGCCATGACGGTTTCATGGTATTCCAAGGACAATACTTCCAATACCAGATCGTCGATGTACGGATAGTGGGAGCGCAGGACCGCCTCGGAACATCCGGTACACTCGGCGAAATGGAGCCAGATCACGGGCGGCCGCTGTTTGGGTGCCGCAAAAACCTCCGCCACCTTGGGGACATACGCGGCGGAAAGCCCCATGGTGGCGGTGAGAAAGGTGCAATACCGCATGAAATCCCTTCGGGTCACGCCCTTGCCTTCCATCCGTTCGTAGAATGCGTTTTGTTCCTTGTCCATTGGCACCTCCTTCTTTTCCGGACCTTTGCCTTGACGGTTGGTATGGCGCCTTGCGGCCTCGAAAGCAGAAACCGTAAGGATAAAAAAAGCCGCCCTGAAAAATTCAGGTACGGCCGGTTTTGGATCGAACACGCGGGTGAGCAAAAGAAAAAGAAAGAGCTTGAATTCCCGCTTTCATGGGTGGCTGGTGCATCGCCTGCCCTCGTCGCACTGTTCGTTAAGGGAACAATGCCATCCGGTTCGATTTTTTTCGAGCCACAGAGTGACACCCGAAAACACCTACGGGCAAATTCTAGGTTTTTGGAACAATTGAATCCGCCGTTTTAATGATTTCATCATTCGGGCATCATAGATGGCCAAAACATATGTATAAAAAAAAATCAACAAAAAATAAAAAAACGATTTATTAATTACTCCATCACAAAAGCGCCCGCGCTTTCGTATCCCGCCTCCCGGGCCTTCATGTCCAGGTGCAGGGTCGTCAGCAACTCCAGGGGGGGATATACGGGATGGCTTAGAGCCCTGAGATCCAGCGACTTAATATATTTTCCGCATCGGTCGCAGACCTCCACCCGGTATCCGTCTTCCGCTTCACTGTAAAAATACTGGAGGCTCCCGCTGTCCGTGTTCTCGCAAAAGGGACAAAAGAGCCGCCGGCTCGGCCATTTGTGATAGCAAAAGGAGCAAAAGAAGGCCCGTGCGCCGTTTTCCTCCAGTACAGCCAGCCCCGGAAGGTTGCCGCAAACGGGACAAATGCCTTTTTCCCAGGGTGTTTCCCTGTCCAGGTACGCCGCCAGTTGTTCGGCACAACGTCTCAGGGAGGGCAATACACTGTTGTACACAACAAGGGTGAGCATTCGGAGATCGACACCGTATCGTCCGGCGAAATCGGCAAAGAAGGGGTCGTTTTGGTTCAAAAAGTTTTCAAAAAAACCTGTGGGGGTGGCGTGGGATGCATCGGCGGTCTTTGAAACGGCCTCGGCGAACGCCGCCCATTTTCCAGGGGTTTTTCGGGCGATGGATACAATTTGATGAAAAAGAGTTTCCGCCGCATCCATATCCATAAAAAATTCGGAGGGCGAAACCAGTGGAAATCCGCCTTGCCGGGCCTTCTCAATGCGGTCGGAAGAAAGCCGCACCGGTGCAGGGGCGGCATTTTTATGGGAGGCTTCCACGGCCTCGAATACCGGTCCGTAAAAATCGAGAAGGCCTTGATATGCCGGGAGCCGTTTCCTCGCCGAGGCCAACGCCTGTTCAAGCTGCTTTTGTGTCGTTACGTATTCCGCTGTCACGCCTTCTCCTCAATCCTCTCTTGATCCGACAAAAAGGGGGAGGGCGCATCCTCCCCCTTGACTCTTGACCGGAACGCTTTCCGCAAGCCCCGCCCTTCAGGGCGAGAGGACTCCACAATAATGTACCCGAATTATCCGAGTGCCCGCATCATACGGGTGATCGGGGACGCCATTTTTCTCAGGGCCATCTGGCGCGTGATGCCCCGGGAATACCCGGAAGCCACTGCAAAATCATGGTAATCCATCGGGTCGAAGGCCACCAGATAGATGACGCGGACCATGCCCGGGTCCAAAAGGGTCGCCTGGGGGAATTTGGCCTGAACTTCTTTCAGCCGCTTTTCGGCCAAGTCCAGCATCTCCTGTCGCGACCCGAAATTCATGGCGCCGGTGGGACAGGTCTTGACGCAGGCCGGAAGGAGGCCGTTTTGCACCCGGTCGATACACATGTCGCACTTGGCCAGGATTCCGTCTTTGGATGCCCGCGGAATGTTGTACGGACAGGACTCGATGATCTCATTGACATTGAGCCCTTTGGTGTTTGCCGTGTAGATCACCGCCCCCGTCGCCTTGTCGGTATAGATGGCGCTGGGTTCTCCCGCCGTGTCCCGGCAAGGGGGTTCCAAGCAGTGCCGGCACTGATCCGGAAAAAAGAGCCACCGGAGCTTCCCATCGATTTCTTTTTCGTTCCACCGAATCAACTTGTAGGTGATGAAGGAGAGATCTTCCGGATTCTGATTGGAACCGCGGTTCTCGGTCTCTTCCGCCGGCAGGTCGTGCCATTGCTTACAGGCCACCTGGCAGCCCCTGCACGCCGTACAGACCGTCGTGTCGATAAAGAATGCCTTACTCATCTAGATCACCTCCTTCTTAGATTTTAGCGATGTTGACCATGAAGGCCTTGGTTTCCGGGATCCGGGTGTTGGCATCTCCGGTGGACGGCGTCAGGAGATTGGCGCTGTCTTCTTTTCCGGTCTCTGGCCATCGCCAGCCGAAGTTGTACGGGAAGCCCACCTGATGGACGACGGTCCCGGCGATCTTGAGCGGCTTGATCCGTTTGGTCACAACGGCCGTGCATTCCAGGGAACCCCGGGCCGTCTTGGCCAGGACCCGCTCTCCGTTCTTGATCCCCTTGAGATCGGCCAACTCTTCGCTCATCTCCACGAAGACGCCACGGCTGAGGCCGGGTCATGAGGCCTGTCTGCCAGTGTTCGGACACCCGGTAGGTGGTCCCCACATAGGGGTATCGCGGATCGTACGTGGCAAAGGCGTCGGCGTCTCCCCTGAATACCGGCGCCGCGGGATTGATGCGCTGGGCATTCATCAGGTTCTTTTCCACCGGGCATTCCAGTGGCTCATAGTGTTCCGGGAAAGGACCTTCCGCCAGCCCGGGACCGTATATCTGGGCATGGCCGTGCTTGCGCATGATGAAGGCCCACTTGCTCTTGGGGTTGGGATTGTCGAGGCTGTCCAGGGGCGGCCATCCGCCGTCGGGAACGTCCCCGATCCACTTGTCCCCGGTCCATCGGATCACCCAGTGGTTCTTATCCCAGGGTTGCCCCTTGAGATCCACCGAAGCGCGGTTGTAAATGATGCGGCGGTTCACCGGCCAGCACCAGGAAAACTCCGGATAGAGGCCGATGCCGTTCACCGCATCCCTTTGACCCCTGCGGGTCGCCATATTCCCTTTTTCCGTGTAACTGTTGCAGTAGAGCCAGTTTGCGGAAGACGTGGATCCGTCGGCCTGGAGAAAGGCAAAGCTGGGAACCAGTGTGCCTTTCTTGTACTTCTTGCCTTTTATGGTGACGTCTTTTAGGAAATATCCGTTGATTTCTTTTGCCACCTTGTGCGGATCGTATTTGCCGTCGGTGACGTAATCCCACTTGAGGTTTTGAATGGGTTCCGGGAAAACGCCCCCGGCTTTATAGTGTTCCCGGATTTTTAGGAACAACTCGACGAGGATATCCCCGTCGGGGCGGCTGTTTCCCATGGGCTTGGGGCCCTGATAGCGCCACTGCATCCAGCGGCCCGAGTTGGTGATGGATCCTTCCTTTTCCACGGAGACCGCCGCCGGCAGCATGAAGACCTCGGTCTTGATCTGTGCCGGATCCACCCCCGGACCCTTCCAGAATGAACCCGTCTCGTTGTCGAAGAGGTTGACGTTCACCAGCCAGTCCAGTTTGGTCAGGGCGGCACGCGTTTTCGACGAATTGGCCCCGCTGCAGGCCGGATTCTGGCCCCAGGCGAAGAACCCTTTGATTTTCCCGTCGTACATGGCATCGAACAGATCGAGCCAGGAATAGGGAACCCCGTCATCCACTTTGGGCAGCCAGTCATATCCGAACGCGTTTTTCGGTGTTGCCGCCTCCCCGAAAAAGGACTTCAAAAGACTCACCGAATATTTGGGATAGTTTTGCCACCAGTTGGCGGAAAGCGGATCCTTGCTTGCCGGGGTGTAGTGCTTGTTATAGGCATCCAGGGACACATCCGAAGCCCGCGGCGTCTTGAGATATCCCGGCCAGATGTGCCACAGGAGGCAATGGTCCGTGGATCCTTGCACGTTGGATTCACCTCGAAGGGCGTTTACCCCGCCGCCGGCGACCCCCATATTTCCGAGCAGCAACTGGATAATGGCCATGGTGCGGATGTTCTGGGTTCCAACGGTATGCTGGGTCCATCCCATGGCGTACATGATGGTGCCGGCCTTTCCCGTTGCACCGGTGGCGCCGTAAGTCTTGTAGATTTTCTTGAGATCCTCTTGGGAGATCCCGGTGATTTGGGAGACCTTGTCCGGAGTATACCGGCTGTAGTGTTTCTTAAGAAGCTGAAAGACGCATCTCGGCTCCTTCAGCGTCCGATCCATCTTGGGAACGCCGTTGGCATCCATCTCGAAGGCCCAGCTCTTCTTGTCGTATTTTCGGGTTTCCTTGTTGTAGCCGGAAAAAAGCCCGTCTTCGAAGGAAAATTCCTTCCCCACGATGAATGGGGCATTCGTGTATGCCGCCACATAGGCTTCATTATACAACCGGTTGTCGATGATGTATTTGATCATGCCGCCCAGAAAGGCAATATCGGTCCCCGATCGGATCTGGGCGAAGAGATCCGCCTTGGACGACGTTCGGGTGAACCGGGGGTCCACGCTGATGAGGGAGGCCCCGTTCTTCTGGGCCTCGGTGACGTACTTGAAAGAGATGGGGTGATTTTCGGCGGCGTTGCTGCCGCAGATCAAAATACAGTCACTGTTCTTGATATCGATCCAGTGATTGGTCATTGCGCCGCGTCCGAACGACTCTGCCAGAGCCGCAACCGTGGCGCTGTGTCAGATACGGGCCTGGTGCTCGATGTAGACCAACCCCAGGGCGCGCATCATGGCCTGCAGGATCCAGCACTCCTCGTTGTCCAGGGCCGCGCTCCCCACGGAGGCAATGGCCGTGGTCCGGTTGACCGTTTGGCCTTTGGCGTTTTTCGCCTCAAATGTGGCGTCCCGGGTGGCCTTGACCCGCTTCGCAATTTCTTCCAGGGCCCAGTCCCAGGAAACGGGCTTCCATTCCTTGGAATTGGGCGCCCGGTACATGGGCTCCAGCAGTCGGTTTTTGTTTTCCACCAACTGTTTCAGGGCCGCTCCCTTGGAACACAAGGCGCCCCGGTTGATGACATGGTCCGGATCCCCTTCGATGTTGATGGCCCGGCCGGCGCCGCTTTTGTCCGTATGAACGATGGCCCCGCACCCTACGGCGCAGTAAGGACAGATGGTGATGGTCTCCTTGGCATACACGGTCTTGAGCATCTGGGCGTGGGACTTGACCGGTGAAAGATCAAAACCCACGCCGCTCACCGCAAGACCCGCTGCCGTCGCACCGGTAATCTGGATGAACTCTCGGCGTGAAACGTTCATAAGCCCTCCCTCCTTGATTGATGAATGTTCACCGGCCGCGGATGCCGCCGGTAAAAGTCTTTCTCCGGATGAAGACCTCGAAACTTCCGATGGCCGCCATGCGTCCTCCCCCCGCAAGCAGCAATTTTGATGACCGGAGAGCTTCCCGCAAGCCCCGCCTTTTAAGGCGAGATCGAGGGAAGCCCTCAAAAAACAGGTGATTTCCTTACCAGGGAGCCCCGCCCTTCAGGGCGGGAGGGCTCCACTTCATCCGCCGATGGCGGACATGGGATCCAAGACGTCGCAGTTTTTCATGCAACCCAGTCCGTGTTCATGGGGCTTTCTTAAGACGGCCTGGGCCATGATCCGGCCAATATCCGCATCGCTGGCGCCGCTTCTCATGGGCCCCTTGAGGTCTTCTTGAACACTGGACAGCAGACAGACACGCAACCGACCGCTTGCGGTCAGTCTCAACCGGTTGCAATCATGACAGAAGTGATGGCTGATGGGTCGAATAAGCCCGATCTCCCCGGCCGCTCCGGCAAAACGGTACCGCTCCGCCGGCCCGTCATTTTTATTTCTGAGGATCGGTTCCAATGGGCCCATCTTTTCTAGGGTGTGCAGGATTTCCGGTGCAAGGAGTTGCTGACGGATATTCATACAATGGGTCCCCATGGGCATATACTCGATAAACCGTATAAAAAAGGGCTCTTTCATGGAAAGGCGGGCGAAATCGATCAACTCGTCCTCATTGAGACCGCGGATGACCACCACATTGAGTTTGATGGGATAAAACCCTGCTTCGAGGGCAGATCGAATCCCTCTCCATACGGCGTCGAAACGATCGAACCCGGTAATTTTTTCATATTTATTCCGATTCAGGGTGTCCAGGCTGACGTTGATGCGATGAATGCCCGCATCCAGGATGCGCTCGATTTTTTCCGCCAAGAGCACACCGTTGGTGGTCAGAGAAATATCCTCGAGGCCTTCTATACCCCCCAGCGCCTTTAAAAACGCATAGACGCCTTTTCGCACCAGCGGTTCACCGCCGGTGACACGGACCTTGGAAATCCCCAACCTAACGGCGATTTTCACGATCCTGAGGATTTCCTCGTAACGCAGGATCTCTGCGTGGGGGAGCTTGGGGAAAAAGACATCCGGTACACAGTAGGTACACCGGAG
Organism: Deltaproteobacteria bacterium; assembly: GCA_019309485.1. Classification (GTDB taxonomy): domain Bacteria; phylum Desulfobacterota; class Desulfobacteria; order Desulfobacterales; family UBA2156. The sequence continues at coordinate 69,914 of JAFDGC010000005.1, forward strand.
ATTACACCGGTCGGTGATGGAAAGGCGGAGATAATTGAGCCGCCGGTTGAAGCGATCGATCAGGCCTTTCCCGGGCAACTCCATAGTCGATTCAACCGGCACGGTTTCACTCCTTTTTCCAGCAGGGCCGGTACGGTCGTAAGCGGGAAAGCATCCAGAAGCGGCTTAAAAATCCCATTCGAAACCGGACAACGATGTGGGGGACCGTTCCAAAATACGCCGCAATCATCGGGAATATGCGTCGCTTTTTTTCGGCCAATACCCTTTTGGTATCGCGCCTGAATGAGATTTTGAAACCCCTTCGACGTGCTCATGGGTATATATACGGCTCTTTTAAAAATGTCAAGGATCATCAGGCCTCTTCGTCGGTATCCAGCGCGTCCTCGTCGGCGACTTGAACCGTTGCCTGATATCCGTTGAAAACCTCCTTGTCATAATCGTCTTCAATTTCTTCTTCCAAAAGTTCGTCGAGCTCTGAGGACTCCTCTTCTATCCCGTCTTCGGCAAGGCCCCATTCTCTGTTCCGCTCCTGGGAAATCAACTCCATATCGTCAAAGGCCAGCTCCGCAGACCCCTTATCCTTTGATTCCAAAAGCTCCAAGACGGTCTCGGCGATTTTCTCGGTATACGCACCGATGGGATAGAAATTACGTGTTCTCAAGACATCCATCAGAGCCTGGCGGCCCGCTTTGGCAGCGGCCTGTATCTGTTTGATGTCATAGGATTCTTCACACAGCAAAGAATACGCCTCTTTATCCAATTCGGCATATTCTTGAATCACGATGTGGTTCTTTTCTGCATTTTTAAGAATCTGATATTTTTGTTTCATCATGGATCTCCCGGGCGATCAGCCCCATTTTTTTATTCTTTTAAAACACGTCTTTGTGCGATTGTCAACATTGATGAAACCCTGAAAAAGCCCGAAACCGTCCTGCCGGACGGCCTTCCGCGCATCTTCCCTACCATTATAATATCATGCAATATCAGTTGCGTACAAAGTTATCCGCAATGGAGAGGATCGTTCCCAGTGCCGGGATTTCGATTCCGGATGCCAAAAAACCGGTTGACCCGAAACGCCGCCGATGCTATTCTTTAAGCTCATAGGAGGGATGGCCGAGTGGTTGAAGGCGACGGTCTTGAAAACCGTTGAGCGACAGCTCCGTGGGTTCGAATCCTACTCCCTCCGCCAGACCTGGAGGGGGCGGGCGCCCACGGGTGCCGCACCCCATGGTTTCCGGAGAGGTGGCCGAGTCGGTCGAAGGCGCTCGCCTGCTAAGCGAGTATACTCTGAAAGGGGTATCCCGGGTTCGAATCCCGGTCTCTCCGCCATTTTTTCCTTATTTCCTATTGCGCCTTTTTCATAAGAAGGATCCCGCACCACCCTTGATCGCATCTAACCCATAGCCTGGAAAAAACCTCCGGAGGATAACGGTCCACCAGGCGTCGTATTTCCCCCTCCCGGACCCCGGAAAGGATCACCCCGCCCCCTTTTTCCGTCAAGGACTGTATGGTCGGCGCCATCGACACCAGTGTCGGGAATCGGAGATTGGCCGCCACCAGAGAAAATGGGCCGCATTGGGCATCCGCCGGTTTTTCGGAGACCCGGATCCGGTCCTCCAGGCCGTTGATTCTGACGTTTTCCCTTGCTTCGAATCGGGCGCAGGGATCCGTATCAATGCCCAGGGCAAAGGTCATTCCCAGGCGGACGGCGGCGATCATCAACACACCGTTGCCGGTCCCGATGTCCAGCACGCGCGTCTTTTCCCGATGGTGCCATCCGAAAGCGGTACGAACGGCCGCCTCGATTCCCGCCAGTGCCAACCGGGTGGAGGCATGGTCTCCGGCCCCGAAGGCGCTTCCCTGGGCAAGGGAAACCACGATTTCACCCGGCTGGGGAGAATAATTGAATCGGGGAGGTGTCAACACCAATCCTTTTGAAATGCGGACAAGTCCCTGGACGGAAGGTTCCAGGAAAGAACATCCCATCCGATAGGTGTATTGCAGTGTGCCTTCGTTGATGAGTGCCCTGACGGCCCTGCGAAGGACCCGCCTTTCCCGTGGCCTCCCGACATTCAGGGTTTTCGCCACATCCGCCGGCGTCCATCGTTTGGGGGAATGCACAATCAGTCGCCGGATGCGGCTTTTGAAAAAGTCGTCTTCCCCGCCGGTGTGTTCGTTTCCCGCATTCACTCGATTACCGGCGTGTTTCTTTTTCCAGGAGCTCCCGGTACCACAGGGAAAATTCATACATGCCCAGGTACCGATCGTCTCCGTTGATGATGCCCAGGGCCATATCCAACACGCCCTGTCCATAGGCGTTGGAATAGGTCTCGGGAGACCGGGTTTGCAGAAACTCTTTGACCAGCATGGCCGTTGTGCGACGCGTCCGATCCCTTCGGATATCGATGGGGTCCTTGGGTTCTTCGAAGGGATCCCACTTCTCGTAGCCCCTTTTAAGGATGTACTGGCGGCGTTTTTCCGACATGCTGTCGAAAATGCTCCGTTTTCGTCTTTGGGCGTCCTCCGATTCTCGATTCATCCTTTCCGTCCTTCTTTGTTTTCCTCTGATGTATCGGTGCCCACCCCGAGATACTGGGCGTCATAATCCGTCAGAAGCGCCATGGAGAGGGGAACCAGCATTTCATGGAGTTTGGGATACCGGGTCTGGAGGGCCTGGGCGATTTCCGCCGACAGGGCGAAGAGTTTTCGGTGCACCGTTTCCAGGTTGACCGTGGGATACACCTTTCCTTCATAAAACCCGGAACGGCCGCAGGTATGGCTTATTCCGCCGATGGCCGTGGGGAGTCCGTACAGCCGGCAAGTGACGGGCCGAAAAGGATACAGATCACAGGTCTTTTTTTCATTCAACAGGGGGCAGCGGATGCGTTCGGCGGCCAATTCCACGAGAATTTCCGTCTCCGCCTTCCCCGCTTCCCGATCTTTGGCAGCCTTTTTTTTGATCTGAAACGCCTTTCGATCGGCCCGGTTCGCCTTTTCCAGAATCTGCTCCCGCGCTTTGCCCTGGAACCGTCGGTTGAATTGATGGTTGATATAAAGCGCCTCCACCAGGGAGAGATCGAATATCGCATGGCAACAGTCGGCGCACTTGAGGGTGCAGGTCACCCCGTGCGGATATTCTTTCTTGATGCGATCGAAGGTGGCGTCCACGACGGCCAGCAACGCTTCATATTTGTTGAAAAAAGGTGAAAAATCAAAATCCATCCGTTTATCTCCCTTCCAGCGGGTTTTCCGCCGAACCTCTCCCCCAAATGTTCCACGTGGAACATTTGGGGGAGAGGTCACCGTCATTTTTTAAACCCAAAATCAAAGCGATGCCGGCCCATAACATATTGCGGGTGCGGGCGGAATCGGTCTTTCCCGAATCCATCCTCATTTTCCGATGCAAAAACGGCTGAAAACAGCATCCAATACATCAGGGCGAAGGGTTTCCCCCAGGATCTCGTTCAGCGCATCCATGGCATCGTTTACGTCCATGCAAACAAGTTCCGGCGATCGGCCCAAAGAAAAGCTTTCGGAGGCAGCCCGTGCGCTTTCCAGCGCCCGGCCCAAGGCCTCTTTCTGCCGTAAATTGGGAACGAGGGGATCTTCCAGGCGGAAGGCGGCATCCCCTAAAACCTGTTGAACCATTTTTTTCTTTAAGGAATCAATCCCCCATCGATGCAATGCGGAAATGGACGCCACCGGAACCCTCTTCCAGGCTTCTGGGATTTCCGGGCGCCATTCGGGATCCACCCGGTCCATTTTGTTGATCACCAAAAGCGTCGGTTTCTCGAAAACCGGCATCCTTTCCCTTTGGAGGGTTTCCGGACAGGCAGCGTCCACCATGAAGAGCAACAGGTCAGCTTCTTCTATCTTTTCCCGGGTGCGTTGAATGCCGATTCGTTCCACCGGATCCCGGGTTTCCTGGAGTCCGGCCGTGTCCACAATCGTGGCGTGAACACCGAAAAGGTCCAGGGGTTCTTCTAGAAAATCCCGGGTCGTTCCCGGATGCGGCGTGACAATGGCCCGCTCCCGATCAAGGAGACAATTCATCAGGCTCGATTTTCCCACATTCGGCAGGCCCGCCACCACCACTCGGATCCCCTCCCGAAAAAAACGGCCCTGTTCGTATTGGATCAACAGGGATTCCAGCGGGGAAATGATGTGTTGGTGCATCCTCTCGACCCCCTTTTCCGGGTCGATCAAGGCCCTTGTATCTTCCGGAAAATCGATGGCGGCCGTTATCTCGGCCAACAGATCCAGCAAAACGGCGCGACACGTCTCTATTCGTTTTCTCAGCCCGCCTTGGATCTGGGCGGCGGCGATTTCGAGGGAAGCACGGCTTTCCGCGCTCACGATTTCCATGACGGCCTCGGCTTGGCTGAGGTCGATGCGGCCGTTGAAAAAGGCGCGCCGAGTGAATTCCCCGGGTTCCGCGGGACGGGCTCCCCGGGCAAGGACCAGTTCAAAGACCGCTCGCAGGACAGCCGGTCCGCTGTGGGTGTGGATTTCCACCACATCCTCCCGGGTATAGGACCTGGGTCCTTGCATGTAGACCATCATCACTTCATCCAGGATCCGGCCGGATTCGGGATCCCGGATCCGGCCGTAGTAAAAACGGTGGCTTTCGTAGGGACCGGTGCTTTTTCCGGAAGGGGGATGAAACAGGGTTTTGGCGATATCCAATGCCGCGTTTCCCGACATCCGGAGAATTCCGATCCCGCCGCGGCCGTAGGGGGTGGCGACGGCGGCAATGGTGTCAGAATCCATGGGGGTTGTCCGCTTAGGATTTCGGATCGGAAGGCTGCTTTTTTCGCGGATAGATGAACAACTTCTTGAGTGCGCCCCCTCCCTTGCTGTGGGTGCGTACCTCCTGGTCGTTTTTCAGGGCGAGATGAACGATTCGTCGGTCCGAGGCGTTCAGGTCTCCCAGGGTCACCGGTTTTCCCGTTTTCTTGACTTTTTCAGAGACCTTTTCGGCCAATCGCTGGAGGCTGACGCGCCGGTTTTGTTGATAGCCTTCCACGTCCACGCGGACGCGGATCCGCTGTTCGCTTTTTCGCTGGACAATTTTTTCCAAAAGATACTGGATGGCATCCAGGGTCTGGCCTCTTTTTCCGATCAGCAGCGCGCTGTTTCCCCCCTTAACATGATAAAAGAGCCCTTCCGGGCTAGATTTCACGACGATTTGTGCATCCGTGGTAATGCTGTTTACGATTTGGCGAAGGGCTTCTTCCCCCTCCGCGGCAAGGAGGGCATCGCCGGTCGGTTCCCGGGGTTGTTCGCGGGTCTCTTTCTCTTCCGCTTCCCGTGCGCTCTCCGGGGATGTTTCCGGCCGCGCGTCTCCTTCAACATCCGAGTCTTTGGTTTCCGCCTTGGCTTCCCCGGATTTCAGGGATCGAGCCAGAGTTACCCGGATGCGGGCTTTCTTGGATCCCACCAAACCGAAAATGCCGGTGGATCCGTAACTAATGACGTCATATTTGAGCTTTTCTTTGGGGACATTCACCGCCCTGCAGGCCTTTTCAACGGCCTGATCGACATTTTTTCCTTCAAATTCCAAAAGTTGTGGCATACAGCCTCCGTTGTCAGGCGGACTTCTTGGTCACGTAGTACTGCTGTCCGATGGAAAACAGGTTGTTGACCAGCCAGTACAAAACGAGCCCGGAGGAAAAATTGATAAAAATAACGGTGAAGACGAGAGGCATGAGCATCATCATCTTGGCTTGACTCGGATCTCCCGGCGGCGGTGACATTCTTTGCTGGAGCAGCATGCTGGCACCCATGACAAGGGTCAAGACCGGAATCCCGTAGGGGGGTTGCATGAAGGGAATGGAAAAGTCGAATCGAAATAGGCGGTCCGGTGCACTCAGGTCATTGATCCATCCGAAAAAGGGGGCATGCCGCAGCTCGATGGCTTCATAGAGCATCCGGTACAACGCAAAAAAGACCGGGATCTGGGCGACCATGGGAAGGCATCCGCCCAGCGGGTTGATCTTATAGGTCCGATACAGACTCATGATCTCTTGCTGTTGCTTCTTCTTGTCGTTTTTATACTTTTCCCGGATCTCCGCCATGAGGGGCTGGAGCTTCTTCATGTCGCTCATGGATTTATAGCTCTTATTGCCCAAGGGCCAAAGAAGGACCTTGGACAACAGGGTCAAGATGATAATGGCCACTCCGTAATTGGGGATGACCCGGTAGATCTGGTTCATCAACCACACACACGGCTTGGCGATAAAATCAAACATTCCGAAATTGACGGCCTCGTCCAGTTCATAGCCCGTCTCTTTGAGTACCTTCATGCTTTTGGGTCCGATAAAGAGGCGGTAATCAAAGCGTTGTTCCTCCCGGGGCCCCAATGTCACGGAGGGCTGGACAAACTGGGCCTGAATGATCCCGTTTTCCCGGGCATAAAACCGGACCTGTCCGTCTTCGTTGGCGGGGGGAACCGCCGCGGACATGAAATACCGATCCTCGATGGCCCACCATTTCACGCTTCCCGGTGAAAGGGGTTTGTCTTGAATTTTCTTGATTTTCACTTCTTCGACGCTGTTTTGGACCATGGCGCTGGGACCCGTAAAGCCATATCGGCCGCGTTCCGATTCATCGAGCTTGCGGTACAAGGAAAGGGCGACACGATCCGTCCATGGGGCATCGCTTCTGTTTTTCACACCCACCCCAAGCTCTATAAGGTATCTTTTCGGAGAAAAGGTGTAACGTTTTTCCATCACCACTCCGTTAGGGGAACGCCAAGAAAAGGTAATGTGCTTCGCGGCATCGGTCACACGGATCGTATCCTGGAGGACATCCGCCGAAAATACGGCGTCCTCGAATCCGGTCATGGATTTGTTCTCAAGGTCGATGCGCACCGTCCCGAAAGGATTTTCTTCGGAGATGAGGGTCTTCAGCGGAGAATCCTTTTCAACGCTTTCCCGGTAATGCTTCAGCGTGAATTCCCGGATCACTCCGGTTTTTTCGGAAAGTTTCACCCGGTAAAGGGGTGTATCCACGGTGATGGTGCGCATGGGCCGCTCCAGAACAGGGGGGGCAGGCCGGGCATCTTGTTGTGAAACCGGTTCTTTGATCTCTGGTTTTACGCCCGTTGCGGGAGTTGATTCCGGGCGCGTTTCCTGTGTCTCCGGTTGACCGGGGCTTTGGGGCGCGGGTTTTGTTTCCACAAAGAAAAAGTTCCACACCAGAAAAACAAGAAACGATAGGGCAATGGCGATAATGACACGGCCTTGTTCCATAAAAGATTCCTCACTTGTTGTTCATTGGCGAATCACCCTGTCGACGGCGTCGCCTGCTGTAATTTTTGGATTTGATCTGTGGGGAACGGGATCCACGCCACCGGGATGCCAGGGATGACACCGGCAGACCCGCTTCAGCGCCAAAACCGATCCGGCAAGAACCCCGTGTTGCCGGATCGCTTCATGGGCATAATCCGAGCAGGAAGGGTAAAAGCGGCAGGCAGGACCCAGCACAGGAGATAGAATCCACTGGTACCCCCGGATGATCCACAGGGGAACTTGTTTAACGAAACGGATCGTTTTCAATTTGGCATCAAAGCGCCTGTGTTTGGAATAGATTTGACCACCTGCAATTGAAGCCTCTCCGCTGCACCGCAAGGCGGGATTTCCGCTTCGCTCCAACCCGCGAAGCACTACCGTCAGGCAGAACCTGCGGGGAATGTGCTCGCTGTTGCGGTTCACCCCCATGGGGTGCCCCTCAAAGGAATGGAAAACCGCGAGAACCCTTTGCCGAATTGAAAACCCCCCGGCGTTTCCGAGATTTCCGCACCTGCGGTGTTCCCGGAAAACTGGCGTCCCCTATGGATGCTGCTCTTTCCGGGTCTTTCGCCTCTTGGGCACGCTCGAAAATCGCTCAATTGCGTGATACGCTCTCTGATTCGTCCACCACGAGTCGATGAAACACCGCATTGAATTCGGAAAACATTCTTCTCGAATCCAATCCGGCCGCCTCTTTTTTTACAATGATATTCATGTCCCAGTGTCCCTTGAGAAGATGCCGGTGCAACCGGAAAAACTCCCGCGCCAGGCGCTTGATCCGGTTGCGCTCACAGGCGTTTCCCACGTGTTTTCCGACGGTGATCCCCAGGCGAGAGTTCTCGGTGGCTCCGGGTGCAATGATCACCGTGATCAGGGGGGTCCGTACCGCCCTTCCCTCGGATTTGAGTCGCATGAAATCACGGTGTTTCAGCGACCGCCGAGCCCGGGAAAACGTATATCGCCGCAAGGGTGCCCCCTTTTGGTAAATTGCACCCAAAAGGATTACAAGGCGAGGCGCTTTCTTCCTTTTGCCCGGCGCCGGTTGATGATCCGGCGTCCGGCCCGGGTGGACATACGGCTCCGGAATCCGTGGTTTCTCGCCCGCCGTATTCTGCTGGGTTGATAGGTTCTTTTCATCATTGCCATCCTTGCTGCAAAAGATTTAAACGCTTAAACTTTTTATATAACCATTTCTTACTCAAATCGTCAAGGGCCAATCCGTGTTTTGAAAAAAGGTTTCTGAACAATGGAAATCCAGTCCCGCGGTACACCTCTGGAAGGACACACTCCCTGTCATTCCGTCACTTCCATGACGTCGAATTTTTCCATGTGAAACAACGGCTCCGGATAAATCTCCACGGTTTTTTGCAAACGTTCTTCCAGGGCCCGGATAAGACGGTTTTCCTGTCCGTGAAGCATTTCGGCGATTTCCGGATGGACCTTGAGAATGAGCCGTGTCCCCGAAATTTCCCGATTCCCCTTGAGGATTTCCCGAAATATCGTATAGCAAATGGAGGTTCTGGAAAGCAAATACCCTTCCCCATCGCAGTACAGGCACGGTTCGCATACAGTATGGGTGAGGGACTTGCGGGTCCGTTTGCGCGTCATTTGCACCAGCCCCAGATCCGATATGGGAAGGATATGGGTCTTGCTCCGGTCCTTTTTCAGAGCCTCCTGAAACGCCAGAAAGACCTTTTCCTGGTGGGCTTTTTTTTCCATGTCGATGAAATCAACTATGATGATCCCGCCCAAGTCCCGGAGTCGAATTTGATATGCGATCTCTTTGACCGCCTCCAAATTGGTCTTTAAGATGGTCTCTTCCGGGTTGTGCGTTCCCACGAAACGGCCGGTATTGACGTCGATGGCCACCAGAGCCTCCGTGTGCTCAATGACAATATACCCGCCGGATTTCAGCCACACTTTTCGTTTCAGGGCACGGGAAATGTCGCCCTCCAGGTTGTAGGCGTCGAAAATCGGCTCTTCCCCTTCGTAGAGTTCCACGGCGCCGATCAATCCGGGCATCGACATCTCCAAAAACGACCGTACCGATTGGTACGCCTGTGGATCATCCACCACGACCCGCTCCACTTCATGGGTCATGAGGTCCCTTACGGCCCGCAGGATGACGTTCAACTCCTGATGGAGGAGGGAAGGAGCGGCGGTGGCTTTGAATTTTTTTTGAATATTCTCCCAGAGTTTTTTTAAAAACACCATTTCATTGGCGATTTTTTCCGCGTCGGCATCCTCCGCGGCGGTCCGCACGATGTATCCGTAATCATCGGTCCGAATCGTCTCCAACACATTTTTCAGTCGGGTGCGTTCCGCTTCGTCTTCGATCCGCCTGGAAACGCCGATATGGGAGGCATGGGGCATGAGGACCAGGAATCGGCCGGGGAGGGAGACGCGCGATGTCACCCGGGCCCCCTTGGTCCCCAAGGGGGATTTGGCCGCCTGCACCATGACCTCCTGTCCCTCCTTCAGCAGGTCCTGGATATGCATTCCCTTTTGTATCGAGAGTTCCACGCCGTTGACGTCCCGCTTTTCCGGTTCCAGGTCGGAGGCGTAAAAGGCCTCTAACCCCGCATGGAAATCCCCCACCACATCGTCGACATAGATGAAAGCAGCCTGATCGATTCCAATGTCCACGAAAGCGGCCTGCATTCCCGGAAGGACCCGTTGGACCCTTCCTTTATAGACGTTTCCCGTGATTTCTCCATTTTCGCACCGTTCGATAAACAACTCCGCGATGGTCCCGTCTTCCATGAGCGCCACCCGGGTTTCAAAATCGGCCACACTTACGATCAGCTTTTTAAACATCTTGGCTCCCGTCATCGCGCTTTATGATCCGCATCCTTTTGATTGTTTCTTCGTCAAATCGAAAGACGGCACGAATCCATACATCGGGACGCAGTGTTTTCCCGGACCGGTTTTCGATGGTCACGTCGAGGATGTGCGGTGCGACCCGTGCGGTGGAGGGGACCATACGCTTTAATTCATAGGTTTTCAATCGACCATTTCGATCCGTTTCTTCCCATGGCCATTTCTCGGCGTTTTGAAAGGCTTCCAGGGCCGCTGCGTCGAAATGACCGTGGGGCAAAATGATCCGGTAACGGATGCTCGGGGGCGCCGGGATTCCCGCGGTGGGAGATACCGACTCGCATCTGCTGATCTTGATCCCCTCGGGCATCTTCGGACTCAGGGCCTCCGCGAGTCGGGAGGGGGACAGCGTTTCGGTCGTCCAAAGGATAAAGGCTTCTTTTTCACTTTCCATTCCCACGGGGAGCGGATTTGCGAAGGCAACTTTCGGCTTGGGATGAAATCCCTGGGTATGGGCCATGGGAATGTCGGCCCGGCGGATGCCCTGAAGGATCAGCTTCACCATTTCCAGGTGACCGAAATACCGGGCCGGGCCGGTCTTTGAGTAGAGAACCCGATACCCCCGCAGGGGAGCCCTTTCTTCAGATTTTGACGGGCGCGTTTCTTTCGGCGCATCGAGTTCCGCACGCGGATGGATTCTCGGCTGAAGGGTTTCAAAGTCACAGACCCCGCATCCATGGCATTCACCTCCGCGGCAGTCGGGGGTGGAAAAGCCCTTTTCGGCCTTTTCCCATTCCTCCTCAAGGAACCGTCGGGACACGCCCATGTCAAAGGGATCCCATGGAAGCGGTTCCGAAAGGCTGCGGCGCCGGGTGGTGAAAAAATCGATGTCGATACCCGTATGGGCAACGGCGGCCTCCCACCTGTCGAAACGAAAATGATCCGTCCATCCGTCGAAACGGCACCCCTGTTGATAGGCATGGATCAAAAGCCGGCAAAGGCGTCGGTCTCCCCTGGCCCACAGGCCTTCCAGGAGGCTGACCTCCGGATTCTGCCACTTGAGTTGGATTCGGGGACCCCGCAGCACCCTTTTCAGGAAATCGATTTTTTCCCGGGCCCTATCAAGGGAATCCTGGGACGCCCATTGAAAAGGGGTATGCGGTTTTGGAATGAAGGTGGCCACACTCACATGCACCGCCCGCTTCCCCTTTCCTCTTGGGTGTTTCGCGCCGGTAATTTTGTTCATTTTTTGAACAAGGCTCACAATCGCCTCGAGATCCGCGTCGGTTTCAAAGGGGAGTCCCACCATGAAATAGAGTTTGATGGCCTGCCAGCCCAATGAAAAGGCGTTTTTTACCGTTTCAAGGATCTCGGTCTCGGACAGGTTTTTATTCACGATATCCCGTAATCGCTGGCTTCCGGCTTCCGGCGCGATGGTAAACCCGGTTTTCCTCACCCGTTGGATCTGCTGCATCAGTTTCGGGGTCAGGGTGCCTGCCCGGAAGGAAGGCAGGGAAAGGGCCACCTTTTTTCCTTCGCACCGATCCATGAGGTGTTCCATAAGATGCCCCAGGGCCGAGTAGTCTCCGGTGCTCAAAGAAAGCAAAGACACATTGTCATACCCCGTGAAAGAAAGGCTCTTTTGGGCCATCTCCAAGAGCCCCTCGGGGGACCGTTCCCGGACCGGCCGGTAGAGGATACCGGCCTGGCAAAAACGGCATCCCCGGGTACACCCCCGGGCGATCTCCAACCGAAGCCGGTCATGGACGGGTTTCCCGAACGGCATCACGGGATTTAGGGGGAACGGGGCGGCGGTCAAGTCGGGCACCACGGCCCGGCGGACGATTTTTTCCGCTTTCAATCCCCTGTCGTCCCGGGGTTCCAGGTGCTGAAAGCCCTTTGCATCGTATGCCGGCCGGTAAAAGGAGGGAACGTATACGCCTTCGATTTGAGACCACTGCTTCAAAACAGATTCCCTCCTTCCATCCCCTTCGTCTTTCCAGGACAACCAAACCCGGGCCATGTCTTGGATCACGCTTTCGGCTTCACCGATGACCATGGCGTCAAAGAGATCCGCCACGGGCTCCGGGTTGCAGGTACACGGACCTCCGGCGATCACCAAAGGATCATCGGCGCTTCGATCCGCGGACAGAAAAGGGATTTTTCCAAAATCCAGCATATACAGGACGTTGGTGTAGTTGAGCTCATAAAGCAGGCTGAACCCCACGATATCCAAGCGATGCAGTGGGGTCCGGCTTTCGAGGGTGGTCAGCGGTATTCCTTCGGCGTTCAGCCGCCAGGCCAGGTCTTCTCCCGGGGCAAAAACCCTTTCGGCGAAAATCTGCGGATCCTGGTTGAGGATGTGATACAAAATCTGGATCCCGAAATGAGACATTCCGATCTCGTAAAGATCGGGAAACGCCAGCGCCATATGCAGGCGAATCCGGCGGCGATCCTTTAGGAAACGATGGGTCTCTGTCCCGAGATACCGGCTGGGCTGCTCCAGAAAGCCAAGGATGTCTTGAATCTTCGTATCGTCCATGATATTGAATTTCACCGCTGCACGCGGCGGGGAATATTCTCACTGTAGCGGTTTACGCGTATCCTTTTTCTGGTGTTATAGAGGAAAAACGACTTGTTGCCAAAGGAAAATACCTGTTTTTCCCCTTTCCGGCGGCTCCTTGTTTTTGTCCTGCCGGTTTTACTGGCCGCCGTATTCCTGCCTTCCGGAACAGTCGCCCGGGAAAGGATAACCCCTGTGGTGCAGGCGGTGCAACGGGTGGCGCCGGCGGTGGTCAACATCAATTCCGAATACGAAGTCCGTTCCCGGCGGAATCCGTTTTCCGGATTTCCCATGGATCCTTTCTTTGACTCTTTCTTCAAGGATTTCTTCGACCCTGGATTTGAACGCCGTTACAAGCGGACCAGCCTGGGCTCCGGGGTTATCATCGACGGGGAGCGGGGATTCATCCTGACCAACGCCCACGTGATCGCGCGGACCGGGACCGTTTCAGTGACTCTCATGGATGAACGGGAATTCAAGGCCGCCATCGTGGGGGCGGATCCGGACTCGGACCTGGCCGTCTTGCGCGTCGACTCCGCCGAGGCGCTTCCCTCGGTTGAAATGGGAAATTCCGATGATCTTTTCATCGGTGAAACCGTCATCGCCATCGGGAATCCCTTCGGTTTCAGCCACACGGTCACCACCGGTGTGATCAGCGCCTTGCACCGTAGCCTGCGCACCGACGATCGGGTTTTTATCGATTTCATCCAAACCGATGCCTCCATCAACCCCGGGAACAGCGGGGGACCCCTTTTGAATATCCACGGGGAAGTGATCGGGATCAATACCGCCATCTATGCCAAGGCCCAGGGGATCGGCTTTGCGATTCCCATCAACCGGGCTAACCGCATCGTCCAGGATCTCATCCGGTACGGAGAAGTGGTTCCGTCGTGGATCGGGATCGTGGTCCAGGATGTGGACGAAGGGATTTCCCGTTATCTGGGCCTGCCCCATACCAAGGGCGTGTTGGTGAAAGCGGTGGAGGAAAAAAGTCCGGCCGAAACAGCCGGCATCCAAGCCGGAGACGTACTCCTCGCCGTTGGACTGCATAAGGTCCGTTCCACCGAGGATTATCAGGCCGCCGTCAAGCAGATTGCCGCGGGGGAAACGGTTTCTTTGCGCATCCTAAGGAAAAACACCGAAAAGCGGATTTCCCTGACAACCCGGCCGTTTCCGCCGGAAATGGCGGAGGCGTTGGCCGTCCGCCGGTTGGGGGTCCGTGTGGAAAACAGGGACGCTTCCCGTCAAAACGGTTCTGGAAACGGGGCCTCCGAAGGCGTCGTCATCACGTGGCTCGACCCCCGATCCGAACTCGCCCGGATCGGCGCCCGCCCCGGGGACATTATCCGGCAGATCGATGAAATAACGGTGCGCAATGTGGAGGACTTCAAGAAGGCCGTCATCCAATACCGTCAGAAGCCCTCAGTGGTAATCCTGTTGCAGCGGGGGAACCAGGGATATTACATCACCGTGAGGCTGTGAGGGCTCGTTTTTCTCGGAAAAAACAAATCGAATTTGCGCACATCACTCTGTGGAACCCCGGTTTTCAACGGGATCCCCTCCGTTTCCGACAAGCGGGTCCGCAAACGGCCAGAGCGGTTTCTTATTGGGCGAGGGACACCGTCATCCCTTTTTGGACGCTTCCTTCCGTGATTTCACAGATGGATAGCTTTTCCTTGACTTTGGTCACCCGGATTTTACCGGATGTCTCCACTTCCTGATCCAGGATTTCTCCCGTATTGGGGTCCCTGATGGTCGTCAGTTGTCCCACCTGGAACACCCGTCCCTCGGTGACCCCTTCCCGGGCGCCCCGGTTGATATACACCTTCTGCCCTTTAACCATAATGACGTCCCCGGTCCATGGAATTTCATCCAGCATGGAAATGAGATACGCCACCCCTTCGTCCACGGCCTTTTCGACGGCTTTACCGGCATTGGTCTTTTTAAATCCCCCCACATTCCCGGAAAAGCCGCCTTTGGAGATGCCCACCGAGAGCCCTTTCTTGGTCACCTTTCCGTAACATTTTTTCGACGCCAGGACCTGTCCCGTGCTCGAATCGATGATGTACATGACCGCATTGATTTCGGAAGTCCCGCCCCCGGCTCCGATTCGAATGCCGCCGAAGCCGATGCCCCCTTTGCCCCCGCTGGTCCCGGGATCAAAGTGGGTGATATCCCCCTTGACGAGGAGCTGTGCGGGCGTCATCTGGCCGGTGACCACCTGTTTGCCGCCGCCGGCGGTCCTCCCGCTCGCGGCCAGATCCTGTTCCGCCATGGCTTCCCGGCGCATGTCTTTTTCCCCCAGGACGATGAAACGGCCGGTCGCATTCAGGCTGTCCGTCAAGACGGCACCCCATGCATCTCCCAGATCCCAATGTCCATGCCATCCCGAGCGGTTTTCGAACTTGGTCACCATGATGGAATACCGCATCCCGTTTTGACCGGCCCACCCGATGCCCGCCAAAACCATCACCAGGCAGATCACCATCCAAAGCACCCCTGTTTTCCGCATCGTCACCATGTCCTCCTCCGTTAAAATACGTGTTTCGGTTTTTGCAAGGACTTGCCATCCGGATCTTTTTCCTTTGCCATCCGCATGCCGCACTCATGCCCGGCCCTTGGGATTTGTCGAAACCCTTTGGATCTCCCGGAAAGAGTTCCCCCCTGCGGACGGGTAGAACGGCGCAAAAAAAAAAGCATTTTTACGATTTCATTTTCCTTATCATAGAAACGAGGCGTTTCCTTGTCAAATACGCACGGCGAGGCTGAGATAAAACGCCCCTTCGTTGACCATGAGCCGTTTTTTAACCATCATTTTTAAAAAGGGCAGCACCCTTTCTTTCGACAATCCATTGAAATGAAACAAAATATCATCCACGGAACGAATGGTATCGCAAAACAGATAAATCTTTCGCGAAAGGCCCTCCAAACGATGATTCAGAGACGGCCCTTCACTCCGGCGCTGCCGAATAATCAAAAACGCTCCTCCGTCAGAATAACCCAGAATCGGGGTATGTGTCGGGTCTTCATGCAGGCGCGCGTATTCTTTTCCCCACTGCTTTATCTGCACATACACCGGGCGCCACAATTTTTTCTGGTATGTCCGGCCTCCCTGATAGGTCTGGATCATGAAGGGGATTTCGTCGGCCACATGTCGGGGGAACAATCGGTAGTAATTGGGATGGTTTTTCACCCTGGAAATGCCGAAAGACAAGGGGTTTCTAAAAACCGGGCTTCCCCTTCCCAGCCAGAAGGTCACCGGCCGCAAGGGGCGTAACGGGGCGGCAAAGTTCAAGAGCCTCAGGGTTTCCTCCACGTCGGCCTTTGTGCTTCCCGGAAAAGAAAGGATCAGGTTGGAATTGTTTTTAATCCCAAGGGCCTCGCAATGCTTCATGATTTCCAGGTTCTCGAGGGCCGTGGTTCCCTTGTTGAGTCTTTTCAGGAGCGGGGTGCTCAGGGCTTCAATGCCGACTTGCACTTCCCTCACACCGGCGCGGTGCATCTTTTCCAGAAGGGCCTTGGGGGTGCCGGCACGGATCTCACAAAAAAGCCGGTAATCTTTTCCATGGGAGGCCAGGGCGTCAAAAAGGGCGCCGGAGGCGGCGATGGGGAGGATGTTGTCCGTGAAGGCCACGGAAAGGACCCGATGCTTTTGTGTAACACGATCCACTTCTTTGGCGCATTGCCCGGGATCCTTGCGCCGGTATCCCCACCATTGGAGGTTCAGGTTGCAAAAGGCACACCCCCGCCCCCCATCCTTTACGGTTCTGGCCTGCCGCCGCCACCAGCACCCCCGGGACACCTCCAGGGACAGGGTGGGAAAAAAGCGCTTTCCCGGAGAAAAGGTGTTTAAAAGAGAAAAATACTCCTCATAGTCCGGTGGCGGGAGGTCCTTAAGGGCGGAGACCTGATCAAATACCGGTGGCGCTTTCATTTGGAGATCATCCCGGCTTGTGACCCCTTGAATGGAAGAAATGCCTTCCTTTCCCTCCCGCTTTCGGATCAGGCTCTCCACGATGCTCGTCAGGGGACGCTCCCCTTCTCCATGGACCAGATTGTCGATTTCGGGAAAAAATCGGAAAAGGGCCTCTCCGGAAAGGCCCGAAAATGTGGAACCCCCCAAAACGATCCGGATTCCGGGAACCCGACGTTTGATCTGCCGGATGAAATACAAGGAGGCGCTGATCTGGCAAAGACAAACGGAGATCCCGACGAGTTGCATCCTTTCAAAGAAAATGTGTGAAAGGATTTTTTTTGTTTCTTTTTCCACGGTTGCCACGAGCCGAACGAAATCGATGCCTTTGAGATCCGGTTTCCCGCGGGCCTGGTGTTGAAATACGTCTTTTGCCTCCTTTTTCTTTTCTGGAAAAAGCAAACCGGCATATACGCTTTCCGCCAGCCACGTCCGTTCTGAAAGGGCCTGATATACGGGGTATCCCACCGCTTCGGCGATCTGCAGATACGCGTGATGGGCATTCACCGTAATATCCGGGAAACGCGCCTTGAGGTGGGCCTTGAGGCTGCCGATTTGAATGGAGGGTCGATTATACAGGGGCCATGGGGCAGAGATGAGGGCCACACTCAACGGCGGCGGTTTTTTCGCCTTCACGACTCGGGATAAAACCGTTGATCGGGGGACAGGGGTTCCACGTGGATTTCGGCTCCGCTTGGAACCCCTTTAAAGACACGGGCATCTTGGTCCGTTTTTCCGAATACATTCACCGGGCTGAACGCCTTGGGGGCTTCCGACGTGCTGGCCGGCGTCGGGCCAAAAAAAATGCAAACTGCCGGCCCCTGGGGCCAGTATCCCAACTCTCCGACGTGGACTTCCTGGCGGGCGTCCGGCTCCAAATCCAGGATCAGGGGAATCGAAAAATAAATTTCATCCCCCCAGACTTGAACATGCCCCTCCAGGGGAAGGACCTCCAGGATGCGCTGTGCCGTCGGGGTGTCGTACAGGGTGGCCGGCATTTCGTTTCCTCGGATGCGGATGCGTATTTTTTCCATCTGCAAAAAACCCCCTTGTTGAGCCACCTGCCCGGAAGGGAGGCTCCCCGGCGCGGGGAGACTTCACTCTTTGTTTGCGCGCCCTTATACTTTTAGGCACCTGAGCTTAGCCAACTCCTCTGCATAGCCGTACAAATGCAACCCTTTACTTTCCACGAGCATTTCTCCGTCTTTGACGCCGATTTCCGCGGCCATATACTCTTTAAGGTTTTGAATGGCCGCCAGGTTGGCCGGAAGCCCGTTCCAAAGGTCCCAGGATCGAAAATAGACGAAAAAAGACAAGGCCCCGTCCTGAACCCGGGTGTCAATGTGCCTCAAGCAGGGGGGGTCCAGGAGGGTATGGTCCGAAGGGTGCGCCACTTGGAGGACCAGTTGGTTGTTTCGCTCGCCAAATCGCCGGTACGTATCGATCACCCATTCGATCTGATTCAAGAAAAGACGGTCTTCTTCCTGAAAAAGGACTTTCCCGTCGATGGTTCGCTTGTCGATGATATCGGTCTCGTCCGCGTTCCACCACCAAAGCTTCTCTCCGGTGATGGGCACCCGGGTCAACCGTTCACCGTAGGTATACGATTCTCCGGGTTCCCTTCTGGGCGACATGAGATACTCGATATAGGCCCGATCATACCCGGGTCCGCCGTAGATGTAATCCTGTTCCACCGGGTTGGGAATGCCGCAAGACGGGGGAATATCGGGGATCAATGGCGGTGTTCCCGGGTAGGTCACATGTCCGATAAAGTAATCGTATTCCAGCCGGGTCTGACCCGCATAGGATCCCCGGTCGATCTGGAATCGCCGTCCTTCATCGAGAATGTCATGGACCGCCTGAAACCACAAATCCGGCAGATCTCTGGCGTGGATTTGATGAATTTTCATTTCTCCCCCTATGAAAGAACGGGGATTTTTTAAATGATGCGCCGGATCAAATATCGAGAGTGCTTACCTCCAGCGCATGATTATAAATGAATTCCCGCCGGGGTTCCACATCGTCCCCCATCAAAATGGTGAAGATCTCGTCCGCTTCAACAGCATCTTCCACCTTGACCTGAAGGAGCGTCCGGGTTTCGGGATTCATGGTCGTCTTCCAGAGCTGTTCTGGGTTCATCTCCCCAAGGCCCTTATAGCGCTGGATCACCAACCCTTTCTTGGCATCACTCATCACGTGTTCGAAAAGGGCTTTTTTGTTTTCAATGCGGACAGGTTCCCCTTCTTTGCTTTTATTGAACACCAAAAGAGGGGCATCTTCTTGTTTTAAAAGGGCTTTTCCGGCATTGACGCCTTGCTGGTAATCGGGTGAATACACCAGGCTCATCCCGATCTTTATCGTGTGGGAATCGTTTCGGACAGACGCCGTCAAGTCACCGTTTTGGGCCTTTGCGGGTTCCATGTGCGCCTCAAAGGTTTGCCGCTTTTCGTTCCAGTCCATGGATTTTAAATAAAACCCCTCTTTGGACAAACAGGCGGCAAGTTGCGTCATTTTTTCCTGATCGGAAAGAAAGGTTTTATCGGCGACACCGTGCTTAATGAGCAATTCCACCAAGTTCCGGGGAATTCCCCTCAGTTCCATCTTGGCCAATGCGGCAAAGTAGGCGCTCATGTGGCCGAGTAGCACATACAGTTTATGGCCCTCAATCGTTTCACCTGTGTGTTCCACCACCACCCTTTTCTGGTCGCATACCTTCTTCAACAAATAATCGGTGAGCCCGGTATCATCCTTGAGATAGACTTCGCTTTTTCCCCTTCCCACCCGAAACAACGGGGGTTGTGCGATGTAGAGGTATCCCTTTTCAATGATTTCTTTGAGTTGCCGGTAAAAAAAGGTCAATAGAAGGGTGCGGATGTGGGACCCGTCCACATCGGCATCGGTCATGATGATGACCTTGTGATATCGAATTTTTTCAATATCGTATTCTTCTTGCCCGGCGCCGGTCCCAAGAGCCGTAATAATGTTTTTGATTTCGTCGCTGCCTAAAATTTTATCGAAGCGCGCTTTTTCCACGTTAAGAATCTTTCCCTTCAGGGGAAGAATCGCCTGGAACCGTCGATCACGGCCTTGTTTGGCACTCCCTCCAGCTGAGTCGCCCTCCACAAGAAAAATCTCCCTCTGGGAAGGCTCCGAAATTTGACAATCCGCCAGTTTTCCCGGAAGCGCGGCGTCGATGAGGGATCCCTTGGTTCTGGCGATGTCTCTGGCCCTTTTGGCAGCGTCCCTGGCCCGGGAAGCATCCACGGCCTTGGCCACAATCTTTTTGGCCACGGCTGGATTTTCCTCGAAAAAAACGGCCAGTTTTTCATTCACCAAGGATTCCACCAATCCCTTGATTTCGGTATTTCCCAGCTTGGTTTTGGTCTGACCCTCGAACTGGGGGGATTGAACCCTTACACTAATGACGGCGGTGAGACCTTCCCGCACATCGTCACCGGTGATTTTGGCCTGAAGATTTTTAGGCAGATTTCCATTGCTGCCATATTGGTTGATGGCCCGGGTCAGGGCCGTCTTGAATCCCACCAAATGAAATCCACCTTCTATCGTATTTATATTGTTTGCAAAAGACAATAGTTTTTCTACATATGTGTCGTTGTATTGGATGGCCACTTCGATCTGGCATCCGTTTCTTTCCCCTTCAATCACGATGGGTCGATGTAACGGTACGTGTCTTTTATTCAAATATTCCACAAAGGATCGAATTCCTCCTTTATAAAGGAATTCTTCTTTTTTTTCAGTTCGTTCATCCTCAATGACGATCTTCAATCCCTTGTTTAAAAATGCCAATTCCCGAAGCCGGCGTGAGAGCGTCTCGTAGTTGAAATTATCGGTGGCCAGAATCTGAGTATCCGGCTTGAAATGGATGAGGGTGCCTTGTTTTTTGGTCTTTCCGATGACCTTCAATTCACATGTCTTTTTTCCCCTTTCATAGGACTGGTAGTAAATATTTCCACCGGTATGCACCTTGACCTCCAAGATGCTGGAAAGGGCGTTGACCACCGAAACACCGACACCGTGAAGCCCCCCGGAAACCTTGTAAGATTTGTGGTTGAATTTGCCGCCGGCATGAAGCTTTGTCATAACCACTTCCACCGCCGGGACCTTTTCGGTTTTATGGATTCCAACCGGAACGCCCCGGCCGTTATCTTCCACCGTGACGCTGTTATCCGCATGGATGGTGACATGAATTTGATTGCAATAACCGGCCATCGCCTCGTCCACGCTGTTATCCACCACCTCGTAAACCAGGTGATGAAGCCCTTCCATATCAACATTTCCGATATACATGGAAGGTCTCAGACGGACCGGCTTTAACCCTTCCAGAACCTCTATGCTGTCTTCATTATAATTGTATTTATTTTCTTCCATCAAATCCTCATCGGCATAATCGCACAGATAAATCGTTTTTCTTTATTCCCTTCGATAAAAAAGGGTTTATCCGCACTCTTGATACGCAACACAATCTCTTCTTCCTCCATCACCCCCAGCGAATCGATAAAGAATCGGGGATTGAAGACAGCCTGTACGGGAGGTCCATCATATGGGACATCCATGTCCTCTTTGGATTCTCCGATATCGGGATTGGTGGTCTGAATCGTAAATTTCCCTCTTTCCAAACTGAAAATAACCCCTTTGTACGCATCCGAAGACAATATGGACATCCGTTTGAGCATCATTAATAAGAATTGCCGGTTGATTAAAATTTCGCGGCTTCCTCCTTTTTCGAGAATCTCTTGATATTTCGGAAAACTTCCTTCCAGAAGACGGATCAAGACGGTTTCTTTTTCCTTTTTTAAAATAAAATGGTTGCGCATGAATCCGATTTGGACCGATTCCTGTTCGCTCAGCATTTTCCGCACCTCGTGAAGTCCCGTCTTCGGGACCAATATGGCGGTCTCAGAAGGAAAATCAAAATCGGTTTTCATAAAACAGTCCGCGCAGGACAAGCGGCTCCCGTCCGTGGAAACCATTCGAAGCGCACGTTCTTTTTCTAAACTTTTTTCGAAAAGGACCCCGTTGGTATGCGGACGCCGGTTATCCGGGGGGGGATAAATAAAGACCGTTTGATCGATCATCCGGCTGAATTCCAATGAATCCATATGAAAATAGGCGGCTTCTTCCAGACGGGGAATTTCCGGAAAGTCGTCCGTATTCATTCCCACCATACGATATAGGGTGTTGTGATTCCCGATCTGAATCCAGCGGTTTTCCACTTCTTGCAAAATAATCTCTTCTGTAGGAAAATCTCTTGCAATTTCATATAGTTTTCTTGAGTTCAAGGCCAGAGCGCCAGGAGATTCCACCGAGGCGGGATAGATCCCTTTAAAACCGGTTTCAAGATCGGTGGCAACAATGGTGATCGTGGCGTCATCCGCTTTAATCAAAACATTTTCGGTAATGGCTAACCCGCTCTTTCGACCGGTGATCCCTTGAATCCTAGACAAAATTTCGGTCATATCCCTCTTATTGACGCTGATTTTCATGACGTATTCCTTTTTATTTCAATTTTAAAAATAAAATAAGAATGATGCCGTATCAAAAGGGATAACATTTTTTCAACCAATTCAAAAGATTCATTTTTTTTACGAATTAAACGCACACAAAGCGGTTGATTGGATGTTCATATTTATCGGGTTTTAAACAGCTTCAATTCCAGTGTTGAAAAACCCGCCTGAAATCGACACACCGCGCGCCGGTTGTCGACATTTTTTCATCAAATTAAAGATCCGGATGCAATAAGACACAATATGTAGTATCCATAAAACGATATGATCGCATATATACCGAAACAGAAAAGATATCAAGGCCTTTTTGGTTTTCTCCGGACCGAATCACCCGCATCTCTTATTATTGACACAAACAGATCCGATTATTTAAATATTGTCTGGATACGGGAAACCGCCTGTCGCTGAAAGAAGCATCCAAACGAAAATAAGAGACCATGCAATTTATCGCGGATCTTCATCTTCACTCCAAATATTCAAGGGCGACAGCAAAAAAGCTTGATCTGGAGCACATTCATATCAGTGCCCAAAAAAAAGGGGTGGCAGTGATCGCCACAGGAGACTTCACCCATCCCGCCTGGTTTACGGAAATTCATGAAAAGCTGGTCCCCCTGCCCAACGGATTGTTTCAACTGAATAAAACCCTTTCAAAAGAGGCCGAAAAACACGTTCCTCCGTCTTGCCGACAACCCGTTTTTTTTATTTTATCCTGCGAAATCAGCAATATTTATAAAAAAGACGGAAAGGTTCGAAAAAACCACAATCTGGTTTTCCTGCCGGATCTTGAGACCGCAAAAAAATTCAACCAACAGATGGAAAAGATCGGGAATATCCGTTCCGATGGGAGACCCATCCTTGGTTTAGATGCCCGGGATCTGCTGGAAATTGTCCTTGAGGCGGCGGACTCGGCCTTCTTAATACCGGCTCATATATGGACTCCCTGGTTTTCCCTTTTCGGATCCAAATCGGGGTTTGACGACCTCAAAACCTGTTTTGAGGATTTGACGCCGCATATCTTTGCCTTGGAGACAGGGCTTTCTTCGGATCCGAAAATGAACTGGCGGGTGTCGGATTTGGATGGATTGAGTTTGGTTTCCAATTCAGACGCGCATTCACCGGAAAAAATTGCCCGGGAAGCGAATGTATTCGATACCGAAATCTCTTTTTCCGCAATACGGTCGGCGATAGCGGATCAAAAGGGAACCCGGTTCAAAGGAACTCTTGAATTCTTTCCAGAGGAAGGTAAATATCATCTGGATGGTCACCGGAAATGCGGAATCCGCTTTCAACCCGAAGAAACTCGAAAACATCAAGGCCGCTGCCCGGAGTGCGGAGGACCGCTGACGCTGGGGGTGCTCCATCGCGTCGATGAACTGGCGGATCGGAAAACGGAAAAAAAGCCCGAAGAGGCGCCTGGTTTTAAACGATTGATGCCCCTTGCCGAAATCCTTGCCGAAATTTTAAATGTAGGTCCGGCGTCCAAGTCGGTGATAAAGATGCATCAAAAACTCATCGAAACCTACGGCCCGGAGTTATTCATACTTCATCGTCTCCCCCTTGATGCACTCGATGCGGCGGATATTCCCCTTCTCAAAGAGGCGATGCGGCGGATGCGAAACGAAGACATCGTCATCCAGCCCGGATACGATGGAGAATATGGGGCCATTCGTATTTTTTCCGAGGCCGAGCGGAGCATTCTCTCAGGACGACAATCCTTGTTCACCCTCAGGAAAGACGAATCCTTTCCGGAGGAAAACCGAAAAGGAAAAGGAACCGCAATATCAATTACGCCCAATATCGATTAATCCGCTTGCTTTACCCTGCCACAAACCCCCAACGGGATCTTTTTGTCATCGGAGATCCCGACCAGGCCATGGACAGGAGGATGCGATGGAATTAAAATGGGTTTATATTACCACCGGAAACCGGGAAGAAGCCGAAAGCATCGGAAAGGCGTTGGTTCAGTCCAAACTAGCGGCCTGCGTGAACATCATCGACGGTATGCAATCCATGTATTATTGGGAAAATGCCCTTCAAACGGAGACCGAGACGGTGCTCATCGCAAAAACCACTCGAGCAATGCTCCCCAAACTCATGGAAAGAGTCAAAAAACTGCATAGTTATGATTGTCCGTGCATCATCAGTTTCACCGTTTCCGAAGGAAATCCGCCGTTTTTACAATGGATAGAAGAACAGGCAAAAGGCACCGCCTCCTGATCATAGGCATCGTATTCCTGGTTTTCAGCGGTGTTGCCGGAAAACCGGGAAAAGCCGACATCTATCGGTTTGTGGATGAAAACGGGGTGGTCCATTTTTCGAATGTCCCCACAACACCCGGTTATACCGTGTATTTCCTGGAAGACGGTGCAAAGAGAACCATGCCGGTGGAGATGCTATATGAGGCCTACATCAGGGAAGCCGCCGAGACCCACGGGGTGGACATGAATTTGGTCCGGGCCATTATCAAGGTGGAGTCGGATTTCAACCCCTGGGCCGTATCCCGCAGGGGCGCCCAAGGATTGATGCAGATCATGCCGGAAAACTGCCGCCTTCTACATCTCAAAAACCCCTTTGATCCACGACAAAATATTCTGGCTGGAACCCGGTTCTTCAGGTCCATGCTGGACCGTTTCAACGGCGACATCCATCTGGCATTGGCCGCATATAATGCCGGTCCGGATGCGGTGGACCGCAACCGGGGAGTGCCTCCCTTTCAAGAGACGATGCGTTATATAAAAAAGGTGATGGAATACTACAGGCGCTACAGACAAGGATGATGGAATCATAAAAAGGCCGATTTTGTTCGCGCCGCAACCCTTTTCGGGAGATCCAAAGGGTTTCGCCAAATCTCAAGAACTCGGCACAAGTGCCTCAAACAGCTTGAGATTTTTAACGCTCAACCCTTTGACTCTCTTTTTCCGAAAAGGCTTGGATGGCGCTCACAAAAGCCTTTTTACGATCTTGTCAAGGATGATGGCTTCGTAAAAAAGAAACCTGCACCGGGGAGCCCCGCCCTTCCGGGTGGCCTGCGCCCCTGTTTAAGATTTCATCAAGGATAAAAGGGGGTTAGAAAAACAAATCCCGGTCCACCACCGATCCTGCCTTCACCACACCTTGACCGGTGCCTCGATTTTCAATTACCACATCCCCGACAACTTTAACATCCCTTTCGAAGCGCACATCTCCCCGGATGGTCAAGGCGTTGCATTCGCAAAGGGAGGGGACTCCCTGGGCGAAGCGGGATTCAAAATCTTCGATTTTACTGTAAAAGCGAGGATCCAAAGAGACATAGAGAAAGGCCGTCCCACATTCGGAATTCGGGATCAGCCGGCCTTCTGCCGTAAGTAGATAACGATCGGATCGAACCAGGAGAAGGTCTTGGCATTTTTTCACCGGGATCATGCGAGTTTTCGGCACGCAAACGGCGGTGGACCCATCAAACAAGGATATGGCGGCACCCATGGCGCTTTCAATCTGGTAGACCTTGGGGCTGGTCTCGTCCCGGGAATCAAGGGGTTTTTCGTTCAGGATGAGCGGCAAGGGGAACACAGAATCATGCTCCAGGACGCCTTTTAGGAACCTTAAGTTCACCCAGATGTTGTTGGTGTTGAAAAAGCGATACCGGTGAATGTCCTGAAACGCTGCGCGTTCTTCTTCGGGACACTGGGCCGCTTCCCGGAGAATGAAGCGGTTGTCCCGCCGGCGAACGGCAAGATGTCCCCCTTTGATATCCGTGGGGGTGCGTTGGGCCACTTCCATCATGAAGGGAAACGCCTTATGGGCGAAATACCCGAGAAGGGATGCGTCCATCACCGCACCCAAGTTGTCCGAGTTGGAGATAAACGCGAACTCGATGCCTTCATTCAACAACTGATCGAGAGTCCCCGATGAAAAAAGCGCCGTATAGACATTCCCGTGTCCCGGAGGATTCCATTCCAATTCGGGGTTTTTCGGCCAGGATGCCGGTGCCAGGGTCTCTTTGAGGATTTTGGGGAACCGATGCTGGAGGAAGATCAGCGGCTGAACCGGCGTTTGCATCCATCGGATGGCTTCGCGGGTTTCCCGGTCGGTGTTAAAAGAGTTCATCAGCGCCAGACGGACGCCTTGATGCGCCGCCTGTTTGAAAATAATTTCGAGAAACGACAGTCCCTCTTTGACCCGCAATAAGGATTTCGTGGAGGAAAGCCCCATGCTGGTCCCCAGGCCGCCGTTCAAAACGATCCGAACCGCCCGGGAAAACGCCTCTTTACCGGCGGGTGCAAAATCGGAAAGGGTTTTATGGTCTTGAATATCGGATGGATCCAGGGGGCGGATTTCGGCGTCCCAGATCATCCCGCTCTCCCCGGAAACCACCCGCTCATAGTATCGGGAAAAGGTGTCGACGGCGATTTCGGGGATTCCCTCGTTCTGCATTTTTTGAATCAATGCCGGTAGGTAAAGACGCCTTGTCGAAGCCTCCGTCATTGTAGAATCCCCGTTTTAAAGGACCGGTTCGATCCACCCGCTCGGATCTTCTTCCCGGCCGTACTGGATATCCGTCAAGGCCTTATAGAGGCGGCGGGAGACGGGACCCACCCGGC
This sequence comes from Deltaproteobacteria bacterium, assembly GCA_019309485.1. GTDB lineage: Bacteria > Desulfobacterota > Desulfobacteria > Desulfobacterales > UBA2156. Next base: position 96,664 of record JAFDGC010000005.1, read on the forward strand.
CGTCCCCGATGGAAATCACCTTATCCCCGTACCGAATTTCCCCCACCGGGGAGATCACTGCCGCGGTCCCCGATCCGAAGATTTCCGTAAGGCGTCCGGAAGCGTGGCCTTCCAACACTTCGTCGATGGAGATTTTTCTTTCCTCCACGGGGAGGTTCCAGGACCGGGCCAGATGAATTACCGAGTTCCGGGTGATACCGGGAAGAATACTCCCCGAAAGGGCGGGGGTGATGATCATTCCGTCCATGACGATGAAGATGTTCATGGAACCCACTTCTTCGATATATTTCCGTTCGATGCCGTCGAGCCACAACACCTGGCTGTATCCAGCTTCATGGGCTTCGTGGCCTGCCAGGAGGCTGGCCGCGTAGTTGCCGATGGTCTTGGCTTCTCCAACCCCCCCGGGGACGGCGCGCACACGGTCCCGGGTGACCCAAATCTTCACCGGGTTGAATCCCTCGGCATAATAGGCGCCCACCGGCGACAATATAATAAAGAAGCGGTAGGTGTAAGACGACCGAACCCCGAGAAAGGGATCCGCCGCATAGACGGTGGGGCGGATGTACAAAGACGTCTCCGGCTGTTTGGGAACCCAGTCTTTTTCCAGGATCAGCAGTTCCTTCAGGGCCCTCAGGGCAAAGGCGTCGTCGATGGGGGGCATGCACAGGAGCCGGGCGGAGCGGTTGAGGCGCTTGAAGTTTTCCTGGGGCCGAAACAACTGGATCTTCCCCGAATCCGTCCGATAGGCTTTGAGCCCTTCAAATATGCCCTGTCCGTAATGGAGCACCATCGTCGCCGGATCCAAGGACAAGGGTCCGTAGGGCGTGATGCGGCCGTTGTGCCACCCTTGATCCGGGTTATAGTCCATGAGGAACATGTGGTCCGTGAAACAGGTCCCGAATCCCAGCCGGGACTCGTCCGGACGGGTTTTCGGCTGCTGCGTTTTGTTGATGGTGATCTGCATGGCGCCTCCTTTAATCAGGTCGAGCGAAACAGGATATCGCGTTGGTCGAACGGCCACAGAAAAAGGCCGCTGGATTCGTCGTACTGTCGTTCAAGGGGAGACCCTTCCATTTCCTCGAGATACAGCTCCCCGTAAAACAAAAGGGTATCGGAAAAAAGATGTCCCCCGAAAATTCGGTTTTGTTCATCCGAAAGGATGATTTTGGCATGGGCGATCGGTTTTCCCTCTTTAATGGAAATATTCCCCGTACAATTCAGAATTTCGAAAAAGCCGTCCCTTTTTTGCGTCACATAGACCCGCTGTTTTTGATCGAAGACACCGAAGGTTGCCGAGCGGGCCGCACCCACCAGATTAAAGACGGCCATCCGTACGGCGTTGAGCATGCAAATCTCCTCGATGCCGGAGAGAATATCCGTCTCCCCACCCAGGCGCTCCATGAAACGTCTTCCAGACCGATACATCGGCGAAACCATCCCCTCTTCTTTTGTTTCAGATCCGTTCGGTAACAGTATCTTCTATACCATAAAATTGTTTCCGATCAAGCAACATCCCCCAAAAACAAAGGGGCTTCATCCTGGGGAAGGTTCCCAACACCCCGCCGCCCATCATTAAAATGAAGGCGGCGGCAAACAGGGCGAAAAAGGCAAAAAATGCGCGCTTCATGGGATCCGGTTGATTTCGCCCCAAGCTGAGCGCTTCAAATCTTTTAAACAGTTAAATTGGTAATAATTTTAAGGAATTCTGCCAATTTTGATGGAATCGTAAAAAGGCCGAGTTTGTTCGCGCCGCAACCCTGTATCTGCGGCAAACTCGAAAATCGCTCAACCTGGGTTCGCTTTATAAAACGGTGGCATTATAAAAAATGTGGCAAAAATTACTCGTCGATGATGGCCAGGGCCTCTTCCCGGTAAGCATCCATAATATAGGGAATACCGGTGACTTTGGTGCATTCTTCGGTCAGTGACGCCAAATCCCTTCGAGTGATCAGATGGGTGCGCCATTTACGGGCGCCGGCCATGAGCTGTTGAAGGCCGACCCGAAGTTTTTCACTGGCGGTGTACACACCGATGGCGCCCAGAGGAAAGGCTTCCGCCTCTTTTCCATAACGATCCCGAAGGGTTTGATAGGTGACGAAAATTTCCTCCTTGGTGGTTCCGTATTTGGACACGGTGGAGGGCAGGCCGCCGTCTTCCCCTTTCAGCCACCGTTCGATGTTCTTCCCCACCATCCCGGGGATCATGAGGGCCCGTCCCATGCAGACCGCCTTGCAGAAAGGGGCGCCCAAGGCCAGGGCCTTGAAGATGTGATCTTCGGCGGAAAAACCCCCGGCAAAGGCGATGTCCGGGATCCACGCCCCTTTCTGGGCCAGGCGCAGGCAGAGTTCGTAGGCCATGGAGTGGAGGTAAATGGCGGGGATTCCCCATTCGCACATCATACGCCACGGGCTCATACCGGTACCGCCCGGAGCCCCGTCGATGGTCAAAAGATCGATCTTGGCATCCGAGGACCAGCGGATGGCCATGGCCAACTCCCGCATGGGATAGGCCCCGGTCTTCAAGGTGACCCGCTTGGCGCCCAGTTTTCGGACCCGGTCCACTTCTTTCATGAAGGCGTCCTGGTTGAGAAATCCGACCCGGGAGTGGCGTTCGAATTCTTTGATGGCTCCTTCTTTGAACGCCTCCTGGTTCGATTTTTTCGTGGGGTCCGGCGTGACGATATATCCCCTTTTTTTCAGATCGATGGCGCGTTCCAGGGAGTCCACCTTGATCTCGCCGCCGATGCTTTTGGCTCCTTGTCCCCATTTCAGCTCGATGGTTTGCACGCCCAGTTTTTCAATGACGTACTCGGCAACCCCCAGACGCGTGTCCTCCACGTTCATCTGAACCATGACGTCGCCGTAGCCTTCTTGATAACGGCGGTATTGATCCACCCGACGGCGCATTTCGGGAGATTCCACCACCTTTCCGCTTTTATCGATCTGTAAATCGGGATCGATGCCGCAGACGTTTTCACCGCACACCAGGCTGATTCCTGAAATGGCGGCCCCCACGGCGAACTGCTCCCAATTGCTTCGGGCGATCTCCGTGCTCCCTAAGGCGCCGGTGAAAATGGGGACCTTCATTTTGATTTTTTCCGTGGCGCCGTACCAGGTCTCGGTACTGACCTTCGGAAAGACCGCATGGTCCGGGTCGGCCTCGATACCGGATGCGCCGATGGCGTATCCCATGATATTGAGATGGCTGTAGTCCACGGGATAGTCTTTGTCCGAGCCTGCCGTGACTTGCCCGAAAGGAGAAGGATACAAAAGCTCCCGCCCGCGGAAAGTGGTGACGAACATGTCACAGTTCCCCTTGCACCCGTCCATGCATCGGGAACAGATGCCGGATTGGGGGGCAACGCTCCGGGAACGGTTCTTTGTTTGCAGGGCCTCATTGGAATTGGGCTGTTGCAAATTCATTTAAAAAGCCTCCTTTTTGTTTGGATTAACCGAAATGCTTCCTGCAATCCTGCCTCAAATCGTGGCGCTTAAAACAGGACAAGATCGTAAAAAGGGTTGCGGCGCGGACGAAATCGGCCCCTTTACGATTCCATCAAAACAGGATCCACGGAAGCGATCTTACAATCACCACAAAAAAAAGCGCCTTTTCCCTGGAAAAACAGGGAAAAAGACGCCGTTGTCCAAAAAATCGCCGGTCTTCCACTCCCTTGTGGAAGACGCGGTTGAACCGGATCTCTATTTGTAAAAAACGGTGACGTCAAGTTAAAATTAAGTTTTCCATTAAATTATCAGTTCAAATGGAAAACTCGAGGGTGCATCGACCTTCCCCATGACATTGCCGGAGGCGGCTCCGAATTTCTTTTGAAATAAAGCGTTTTATGGTGTAAGAGCATTTGTATCACCTTTGACCGGAGGTTTGACGTTTCACGATGCTCAGCTTTCTCTTTAAAAAGGAACACCGGGTGGAAGCGCTCATTTACGACTATCTGGAGACCGTGGAGCGCACCCATGAAAATTTTTTAAATGCCCTCACCGCCTGCATCGACAATCCGTTTTGCGAAAACTTCGAGTTTTTTATCGACAGGACTCACAAATACGAATCCAAGGCGGACGATATCCGGGAGGAGATCAAGACCCTGATGTACGGCAAAACCCTGATCCCCGACGCCCGGGGGGATATCATGGGGCTTTTGGAAGCCATCGACACCATCCCCCGCCTGTTCGAGCGGATCCTGTATATTATTCAGACCCAAAAACTGGAAATCCCCGATTTCCTAATACCGGACCTAAAGGACCTGGTGCGGCTGAGCCTGGAATGCTGTGAATTGATGCGGCGGCAGGTGGTCGCCTTATTCAAAAAAAATGAAAGTATCCGGGAGCTGCTCAATATCATCGACACCCATGAAAGCCATTGCGACCGTATCGAGCGCCGGATGATCACCAAGATCTTCGAATCCGGAATCACTCCTTTTTTGAAACTGCAACTCAAAGACCTCACTGTTCAAATCGGTGAAATTTCGGATCAGGCGGATCGCGTGTCCAAGCGGATCAATATCATCAATATGAAACGACGGGTATGATCACCTCTTTCCTTGGCGGGATTTTTTTAGGGTGGTCCCTGGGCGCCAATGACGCCGCCAATGCTTTCGGGACGGCCGTTTCCTCCCGAATGGTAAAGTTTTATACCGCGGCGGTGATCGGGGCCGTTTTTGTGGTCACCGGCGCCCTCTTGGAGGGGCGGGCCGGGATAGAGACCTTGCAGGGATTGACGGCGTTCGACCTCAAGAAAGCCGTGATCTGTTCCGTGGCAGCCGCCCTGACGGTGACGCTCATGACCGTTCTGGGACTTCCCATCTCCACTTCCCAGGCCGTTGTGGGAGCGATTTTGGGAATCGGCATCCTGAGCCAACGGCTCGACCTGTCCGGTTTGAGCAAGGTGGTTACCTGCTGGGTGGCCACTCCCATTGGAGGGGCCCTCATTGCCATGCTGCTATACCCTCTCCTGGGGGCCGTGTACAATCGAATGAATCTGAACCTCTTCCAATCCGACCGGCTGCTTAAAATTGGCCTGATCTGTTCAGGCGCCTACGGCGCCTATGCATTGGGGGCGAACAATGTGGCCAACGTCTCGGCGGTTTTCGTGGGCGCCGGTTCTATTACGGTGTTCGACGCCACCCTCCTCGGCGGCCTGAGTATCGCCCTGGGGATTTTGACCTTCAGCCGGCCGGTGATGGAGACGGTGGGAAGGCGCCTGGTCCGGGTGGATCCCTATTCCGCGTTGGTCGTGGTTATCGCCATGGGGCTGACGGTCCACGCTTTTACTTGGATCGGTGTTCCGGTCTCCACTTCCCACGCCACGGTGGGGGCTGTCCTGGGGATCGGGATCCTCAGAAGCGTTAAGACCGTGAACCGGCGGATGCTCGGCAATATCGTGATCGGATGGGGGCTCACGCCGGTTTTGGCCTGTCTTTTTTCCATCGCCCTCTATGTGGCCAGCAATTTATATTATGTGCCGGATTGACCCCTTCGAACCGCCGTTTCGATAAAGAGAAAGAAAACCCTATGGGACTGGAATCCTTGCGGGAAAAGCAAGCGTTTATCTGTGACATGGATGGCGTATTGTATCACGGTGATCGGTTGCTGCCAGGAGTGAACCGATTTGTGGACTGGCTCAAGACAAAGAAAAAACAGTTTTTATTCTTGACCAACAGCAGTGAACGCTCTCCCCGGGAGCTTAAAGAGAAACTGGACCGGCTCGGGATTCACGTGGACCCGGGACATTTTTACACCAGTGCATTGGCTACGGCGAGTTTCCTGGCATTTCAGCGGCCCAACGGTTCCGTTTACGTCATCGGAGAAGCCGGACTCATCAACGCCTTATATGAGGCGGGATTTTCCATGAATGAGGTAAATCCGGATTACGTCGTGGTGGGCGAAACCCGTTCCTATTCGTATGAAAAAATCGAAAAAGCTGTCAACCTGGTGCGTGCCGGGGCCCGGTTGATCGGCACCAACCCGGACCTGACGGATTCCATGGGAAAAGAGGTCGTCCCGGGAACCGGGTCCCTTATTGCCCCCATTGAACTGGCAACCGGAAAAAAAGCCTACTTTTTGGGAAAGCCCAATCCCCTCATGATGCGGCATGCCTTGAGGATGCTGGGGTGTAGCCGTGAAGAGGCCGCCATTGTGGGGGATCGCATGGAAACCGACATCATCGCCGGGATCCATTCGGGGATGGATACCGTTTTGGTGCTTTCCGGGGTGACCGCCCGGGAAGATCTTCAAAATTATGCCTATCAGCCCCGGTATGTGCTTTCCGGCGTGGGAGAAATCCCGGAGTGACGACAGCCAAGGACGCATGAAGAAAGGGAGGAACCACATTTTTATTGACTTTCAGTTGCAAGATGATAGATGTCTATTCATCTATAATTCCCGTTCAAGCGCGTACCTTCCCATTCAACCAAAGGAGGTGTCCAATGAAAAAAGCGATTTTGTCCGTTCTGTGTGTCATGCTCCTCATCGTTGCGGCCGTCACCGGTGCGACGGCAAAAGACCAGGTCGTTATCTATACTTCTTTGGAAAACGAAGAGGTGGTGGATTATCTCGAGCTGGCCAAGAAGGAACTGCCGGATTTGGATATTCAGGCCATTCGGTTGTCCACGGGGGAGCTCGGTGCCCGGATGCTGGCCGAAAAGGAGAATCCACAGGCCGACTGCATTTGGGGATGGGCCGTCACCAACATGTCCGAATTCGTTCCCAAAGGCATGTTGAAGCCTTATAAGCCCAAAGGCTGGGATAAAATTCCCGCCAAATTTAAAGATCCCAACGGCTACTGGACCGCCATTGATTTGTATGCCGCCGCCATCGTTCCCAATACCAAGGTTCTGGAGGAAAAGGGCCTTCCCATGCCCAAGGGATGGAACGATCTTCTCAACCCCGCCTATAAGGGAATGTTGATCATGCCCAATCCGGCCAGCTCCGGAACAGGATTCCTCCAGGTCGCCAGCCTCCTGGTGCTTCTGGACCCCGACTATAAGAACAAGCCCGTGGAAGAAAACAAGGCGTGGGACTTTTTAAAAAAGCTGGATAAAAATATGGGCCAGTACATCAAAAGCGGTTCGAAACCGGCCAAGCTCACGGCCGCCGGCGAATATGCCATCGGGTGTTCTTTTGCCTTTGTCTATTCTTCTTTAAAGAAAAAAGGGTTTCCAGTGGCCCTGGTGATGCCCGAAGAAGGCGCCGGCTATGAACTGGAAGCCAATGCCCTTTTAAAAGGCGCCAGGCATGAAAAGGCCGCCATGAAATTTTTGGACTGGGCCATCAGCCAAAGCGCCATGAAGCAGTATGCCACCTTCAAGCTCGGCGTAACCTACCCCGGTATTCCCGGACCCGAAGACCTTCCGGCCCTGGAAACCATAAAGCTTGCGCCCATGGACTTTCCCTGGCAGTCGAAAAACCGGGAAAAAATCCTGGAAGTGTGGCAAAATCTTTTCTTGAAGTAATTCAAATTGCGCCTTGAAGCCTCCCCGCTGCAAGCAGGGGGGAATGCGCTCGCCGTTGCGCTTCTATGGATCGCCTCATCGGTCCTTTCGGGGACTTGATGGGGCGATCCCTGCGCCGAATATGTCTAAAAACAGTTTCACCGTTTTTACCGGTCGTTTTGAGTGTTTTAACCCCTCTTTTTAAGGAGAACACCAGGCGAAGATGTCGAAAAAGCTGATCCTGGAAAATGTGAGCAAGCACTTCGGTTCCCTGGTTGCCGTCAACAACGTCAGCCTGGAGATCGAACCGGCGGAATTTTTGTGTTTTTTGGGTCCGAGCGGATGCGGAAAAACGACCCTCCTGAGGATGATCACCGGATTTGAAGAAATCACTTCCGGAAAAATCCTCTATGACGGCGCGGTCATCAATAACGTCATCCCCCAAAAAAGGGAGTTCGGCATTGTTTTTCAATCCTATGCCCTTTTTCCCAACATGACGGTAAGCCAGAATATCGCATTCGGGCTGAAAATGCGGAAAGTCCCCCAAAAGCGGATCGATGAGCGGGTGAAAGAGATACTGGGGCTCATCGGCCTGGTGGGGTGGGAAGACCATTATCCGTCCCAGCTGTCCGGAGGGCAGCAGCAACGGGTGGCGCTGGGCAGAGCGATTGCCATCAAGCCCAAAATCCTTCTGTTGGACGAACCGTTGAGCGCCCTGGACGCCAAAATCCGTATCCGCTTGAGGACCGTGATCAAGCGTCTCCAGGAAGATCTCGGCATCACCTTGATCTACGTGACCCATGACCAGGAAGAAGCGCTTGCCCTGGCGGATCGGGTGGTGGTCATGCGGGACGGGGAATTCCGCCAGATCGGTTCTCCCTGGGAGATCTACAAGAGGCCGAAAACCAGCTTCATTGCCGGTTTTGTGGGAACCTCCAATTTTATCGCCGGGAAAAAAGAAAACGGCCGCGTCCGATTCGGCTCCAGGAAAATCGCCGTATCCGGGATCGAATCCATTGAAAGCGAAACGGTCTACCTGGCCATTCGCCCCGAAAATATCGACATGCTTTTATCGGAAGACCTTCCGGAGGATTTGATTCCCGAAAACATCATCGAAACGCACGTAGAAGTCATCAACTTCTTGGGCGCCGTGGTCAGAATCACCTTCATGCTGGAAGACGAAGAGATGCTGGTGGATATCTCCGAAAAGGAGTTTGGCAGGCGAAACCTGAAACGCCGGGATCCGATCCGGCTTTACTTTCCTCCAGGCGCCTTTCACATTTATACGGAACGCTTCAGAAAACTCATTTAAGAAAACCGCATGGTCACCCTCCCGGAAAACGGATAAGATATGGCGTCAAATTCAAACGGCAGCGACGTTTTGGGGCGATATCAGGTCTCGCCCCTACGGATGGAAATCGATCGGTTTGTCATCCCGGCCGTAACGATCTTCATTGCTTTGCTACTTTCCTTTTTCATGCTTTTTCCCCTGTCGGCCATTCTCAAGCTGAGCTTTTTCAAAGGGGGCGAGTTCGCCCTTTCCAATTTTACCCTCGACAATTTTCAAAAATATTTCACCACAGGCTACACCCTGAGGGCGCTCTGGCACAGCCTTTATGTGGCTTTTACCACCACGATCATTGTCACCGTCATCACCTTCTTTTTCGCGTATGGTATGACGCGGACCACCATCGCCGGAAAGGCCTTTTTCCGAAACATTATCATGATGCCGCTGGTGGCCCCATCCATCGTCCAGGCGCTTGCCCTGATTTATCTTTTCGGGCGCAACGGATTGATCACGGCGCATCTTTTTCAAACGGATTGGAGTATCTACGGTCCGACGGGGATTATTGTCTCGGAAGTGTTATACTGCCTACCGCATTCCTACGTGATTTTATATACGACCCTTTCCGCGGTGGACATCCGCCTCGACGAAGCCGCCGAAAGCCTTGGGGCCACCCCCTTCAAGGTGTTCACCCGCATTACGCTCCCTTCAGCCAAGTACGGCATCTTCAGTGCCGCTGCATTGACCTTCAACCTGACCATCACGGACTTCGGGAATCCGGTGGTCATCGGCGGCGACTACAATGTCCTGGCCACTGAAATTTACGCCCAGGTCACCAATCTATACCGTTTCGATCTGGGGGCCACCATCAGCATCATCTTACTGGTGCCTTCCCTCATGGCCTTCGTTCTGAACTATTATATTTCCCGAAAGTCCTTTTCCATGATCAGCGGTGCGGCCAAACCGGTGATTCCGCCGTCAAGACCTTTGAAAAAGTTCGGGTATACCACCTTTTGCAGCCTGATTGCCTTGTCCATTATCGTGATTTTCGTCACGGTCGTCTTTGGATCCTTTGTCAAGGTCTGGCCCTATGACTGGTCCCTGACGCTTCAGCATTATCAGTTTCCTTCCATCGCCGGGTATTCGGCCCTCTGGACGAGTGTATGGGTCTCCCTAGTGGTCGGCATCGCCGGCGCCTTCCTCACCCTGGTGGCTGGTTATGTCATGGAAACGCGCAAACCCTTTTTGAAACAATTTGTTTATCTGCTTTCGGTGATGCCCGCCGCCATCCCGGGCCTGGTCATGGGGCTGGGATATATCCTGGCCTTCAATAAGCCACATTATTTTTTTTATGGAACGCCATGGATCATCGTCATCAATATCATCATTTGCAATTTCACCCTGGGGATCTTGTCCAGCATTTCCAATTTGCGGAATATCGATCCTTCCGTCGAGGAGGCCTCCATCAGTCTCGGCGGGGATACCTTTCGAACCTTTTTTAAAATCATCTTTCCCCTTTCCCGGGTCGCCTTTTTCCAGAATTTTCTTTATTTTTTCATGAGATCCATGACCACCATCAGCGCCGTTATTTTCCTGGTCTCGGCGACGGTTCACCTGGCGGCCATTGAAATCATCATGCTGGACAACGACGGCTGGACCGCGAGCGCCAACGCCATGTGCACATGCATCATTTTAATTGTGCTGGCCATGCTGGGGGTGTTGAAGATCGTCTCCCTCAAGACGGGGGGGGGCATGAAAGGATTGACGGCGGAAGTCTAGGTTCGTCCGTTAGGAATCCAAGAGGGCCGGAAGCAGGCGGAAGTCATCGACGATCGCGGCGGCGCCGGCGTTTCGAAGCGCTTCGGCAAGCCCGGCTTTATCGGAAGAAACGACCGTAACGCCGATGCCCGCAAAGGGCGCCGATGCCCTCGCAGCGGCGATCATGTCGTCGGGCATGTCGCCGAGGTAGTAAAATCTTGTAGCGTCCTTTCCAACGGCGGTTTCCAGGGCATCCAACATGAAGGGATGGGGTTTGCTCAAGGAGACGCTTTCTCCTCCGGTATCCAGGCGTCTTTTTTCCGCTTCCAAACAGTCGTCCAGGGTATAGACGGCCGAGAAGAATCGCCGCACACCGAACCGCTGCAGGGGATAATCGGCCTCTGATTTCGGACGGCCCGTGGCGATGGCCAAAATATGGCGCCGAAAAAGCTGTTCCAGGGTCTTGGGATCGATTAAAAGACGCTCCCTGTCGATCAGTCCCTCTCCATGATACACAAGGGGCGACAGGCCGTAGGTTTTTTGAAATAAACGGGGGCCCAAATAAATTTCCTGGAAGATCTGCTTGATGATGTTTCCGCTTCCCACGTCCCCGGGAGTGCAGGCCACTACAAAATCGTGAAGGGTCCCCGTTGTTTTTTCCATGAGCCGGCTCAGGGGGAAAGGCGTGTTTTTTAAAAACCGGGCCAACGCGATCACGTCGGCCCGGGAAATCCGGAGGCGGTATTCCGGCCAGGGATCCGGAGCCGAAAAAGGGGGGAGGTCTTCCGCGAGAAAACATAACATGCTGAGGACGGCGGCCGTCAAATCCCAGTCATTGTTCAGCCCGCCCCGTTGCTTGACACGGGCCAGATCCGAAAGGGGAAAAAGGGGCTCCGGAAGCGATTCCCATCCCCTCGCCCCTTTGAAAAAGAATCGTGCCGTCCGGCGCACCGTATCCCGATAAGACCCGGAAACATCCACCAGTACTCCATCCATGTCGAACACGACCAGCGCCTTTTGCTTCATTTTTCCCTTCTCCGGGATGGGCCCACTCCGGTCTTTGCGGACAGCCTGTCGATCAACCCCACAAGCTCCGGAATGGACCCAATATCATGGTAACATCCCGAAGTGCGCGGTTTTCCTTTTCGCCTGGATCGGTCCATCAGCACCGGCACCCCGGCCCAGGCAAGGAGGGGAAGATCCGTGTATCCGTCCCCCACGGCTATGACCCGATCTGAGTCAAGGCATTGTTCTTTCACCGGCTTCAACTTGTCGGCAGGGTGAATGATGCGTCTTTCAATGCCGGTGATCCGTCCATCGGCGGAAAGGAGGCGGTTTCCCTCGATGCGAACAAAGCACGATTTTATGCCGGCAATCTCCAGGATGCGTTCGATCAGATTCATCGTCCCACAGCTGATGATCATCATGGAGTGCCCGGCATTGAAAAGCGACCGGAGGGCGGCCCGATCGACATCACCTATTTTTCGGGCCAATCGTTTCGAGACCTCTTCAATGCGGCTCAAGGGGGTCCCTGAAAGGACCCATGCATAATATTTTTTGAAAGCAGGCCCCATCCATTTTCGGCGGTCCATGAAAATGATGGCGTTGGCCACGATGCGCTTGGGAGGTGAGAATTTCCTCCCGGATGCCTGTAAGCCGGAAAGCAGCAGGGTGTGTTCGCTGTCGTAAGGATCGGAGGGAAGCAGGGTCCCGTCGAAATCCCAAATGATGGTAAAAGGGATCAGCCGTTTGCGCATATGGGCCAGGACCAATCTTGCTTCATCACCACCGTACGTCCGGTCAGGGATTATTCCGGTAAACGGATCACCAAAACCGGGATGGTCGAGTGTCGTACGACCCATCGGGCGGTGCTGCCGATCAGCACATCCGCAAGGGCGCTTTGACCGTGTGTTCCCATGACGATGAGATCGCAACGCCGTTTTTTTGCGGTTTCGACGATCATCTCGGCCGTGGGCCCGGTTTTGATGATGATTTCATCGGTGACGAACGTCTGGTTCGGGGCGCCGTTTTGGATCGTATCGGAAAAGGCCTGGAGGACGTCTTTCAATGCGAGATGGTCCCGTTTCTCGTCCATTAATTCTTCCCGAGCCTCCGCATAATACCGCCGCCGGATTTCTTTCCAGGTATCGGTATGGATCATGTTCAATATGAAATTTTCCCCGGGAAACTCGGCCATGACGTGAAGGATGGTAATGCCGGCACCATAGGTACGGGCAAGATTCACCGCATAGGCAAAGGCGTGAACGGCGCTTTCCGAAAGGTCGGTGGCGTACAGAATCTTTTTTATCCGGACGTCCGGGAGCTTCATTTTATCAATCCTTCAATATCACCGATCCATTTATCTTGCAAAGTAGATTTCAGGCAGCCACAAAGCGATTTGCGGAAAGAGAATGACGATAGCCAGTCCCAGTATCATCACCAAGACAAAGGGGATGATGGAACGGTAGATGTCCGCCAGGGAGACTTCCGGCGGCGCCATGGCCTTCATCAAAAAGAGATTATAGCCGAAGGGCGGCGTCATGTAGGCGATCTGGCAGGTAATGGTATACAGCACGCCGTACCAGATGGGGTTGAAACCGAGCTTGATGACCAGCGGCACATACAAAGGGGCCACGATGATGAGCATGGCCGTATCGTCCAGGAACATCCCCATCAGAATGTAAGTCAACTGCATCATGACGAGGACGTGCCACGGGCTGAGCGCCCACTTCTTGATGAACAGGTTTTCGATGGCATGGACGGCACCCAGTCCGTCGAAAACGGCCCCGAAGCAAAGGGCGGCCAGAATCACCCACATGAACATGCAGCTCACGCTCAACGTGTTCCGGAGGGTTTCTTCGATGACCCGGCGGTTCAGGCGCCGGTTCACCGCGGCGGCGAGGGTGGTGGCCGCGGCGCCCGCGGCGGAACACTCCACCAGGCTGGTGACCCCCATCAAAAACAAACCGGTCATTGAAAAAATGATCACCAGCGGGACGATTCCCGCACGCAAGAGGCGGAATCGTTCCCCCCAGGAAATGAGTCGCCGCTCTTCTATGGGCAGGGCCGGTCCCAAATGCGGCTGAAGTATGCAGCGGATGAGAATGTATAGGACGAACAATCCGGCCAGCAGAAATCCGGGCAAGACACCGGCCATCCACAAATGACCCACCGGTTGTCGAGCTATCATGCCGTAAAGCACCAGAACCACACTGGGCGGCACCATGATCCCCAGAGAACTCCCGGCCTGGATAACCCCCGTGACCATGACTTTGTCGTATTTGCGTTTCAACATTTCCGGCAAAGCGATGCTGGCGCCGATGGCCATACCCGCCACGCTCAATCCGTTCATGGCAGAGACGGCCACCATCAGGCCGATGGTCCCCACGGCCAGACCCCCGGGGACCGGGCCCATCCATACGTGGAACATGCGGTAGAGATCACTGGCGATGCCCGACTCGGAAAACATATACCCCATATAGATAAAAAGCGGGAGGGTGAGCAACGGATACCAGTTCAAAAGGACAAAGCTCGCGTTGAAGGGCATTTCATAGGCGCCCTTTCCCCATAACATGAGGGCGAACAAGGTGGCTACGCCGCCGATGGCGGCAAAGACCCGTTGCCCGGTAAGGAGCATCAGCATCATGGAAGAGAAGATGAAAAGGGCGATCAGTTCGTGACTCATGAGGATTCCTTCCCTTTGGCTTTTTCAAGGTCTTTGAAGAAGGTGGCAATAGCCTGGAGCAGCATGATCAGGATTCCGATGGCCATGATGATCTTGATCGGAGCCAAAGGCGGCGCCCAGGGGGTATAATTCACCTGGCCGTATCGTATGGCGTAATCAATGCTTGAAATGGCGCCGACAAGAAGAAAGATCAGGTAAAAAATTAAAAAAGGGACCGTCAGCACATCCGCCAGGGCCTGTCGTTTCGTGGACCATCGTCCGTAGAGAAGATCCATGCGGACGTGTCCTTCCAGAATCATGGAGTATCCGCCACCCAGCAGGTAATAGGCGGCCATGAGAAATTGCGCGATTTCCACCACCCAGATGTGAGGGCGGTTGAACAGGGTCCTGGAGATGGACTCAAAAAGCAAAACACCCATCATGGCGAACACCATGTATTGCGCGAATCGGCCCACGGCCGTGCTCGTGGCATCGGTGCAGCGCACAAACGCGTTGATGATCTTCGGCATATGCGTTCCTTTAATATGGTGACCGGTTTTTGTGCTCTTATTGGGTTAAGGAATACCGTCGGCTGAAAACGAATCCCCCGTCATTGCTTCGGGGGGTTGAGTCTTTTTCGATAAAATGTATCGGAGACCCGTTGCCCGTAAGTCCTGCCGTTAAACGGGGTGGAAGGAAGCGCTCTCAAAATGAACCTTATTCCTTACTGAAAAACCGCGTTCTTCAGTCCGGGGCGCCACGATTCGAAAGGGGCTCGTTCCTTTTCTATCGGGCAATTAAAGGTTCACCTTCCCGGGCCCATGTACGGTGCCCGGGAAGGTGAAATGGACTGAAATAAAATAGCCCGGCGGATTAATACCGGTACGGAGGTCCGGCTTCTTTCATGGTCTTGGCATACTCTTTCAGGATTTTGACGACCTTGGCGTTCCGGGGGCTCTTGGCTGCCACCTCATCCCAGAATTTCAATGCCGCATCTTCCACCACCTTCCACTCCTCTTTTGGAATGGAGGTGAGTTTCAGCTTGCCGCCTTTGGTACGGTAGTGGGCTTCACCCCACCAGTACCAATGCTGACGATAGTAATGGGAGCTGTCCATACAAAGGCGAAACAGGGCTTTCAGGTGTTCCGGCACTTTTTCCCAGGACGGGGTGTGAACAAAATAGGATCCCGCCCACGCGCCGGAAATGGGGTTGGTCAGATAGTATTTGGTGACGTCCGCCCATCCGACGGTATAGTCTTCGGTGATCCCCGACCAGGCCACACCGTCCAGTTCTCCGGTTTGGATGGCCATTTGGACGTCTTCGTAGGGGATAGACATGGGCACCACGCCGAACTGCTGCATGAACCGGCCTCCTGTGGGAAACATGTACATTCTCAGGCCTTTGAGATCCTCCACGTGATTGATGGGCCGGACCGTGGCGAAATTGCAGGGATCCCACGCCCCGGCGCTCAGCCAGGTGACGTCTTTCACTTCGGCGTAGGCTTCTTCCCATATCTTGTCGAGTCCATACCAGTGGAACAATACCGGGACATCCAGGGAGTAGCGGGACGCAAAGGGGAAGTATGCCGCGAAGACCGAGACGTCCACCGGCGCCGCGATGGAGTCATCATCACTTTGCACCGCGTCGATGGTCCCTTTCTGTACGGCCCTGAACAGCTCTCCATGGGGGACCAGCTGGTCCGCGTTGTAAAGCTCGACGATCATTTCGCCGTTCGCGGCCTTGTTGAATGCGTCGATGGACGGCTTGATGACATGGGCGGCCAGGGCAGGACCGGCATACGTTTGCATTCTCCATTTGATGGTCGTTTTCTTCTGCGCGATCACGTAGGGTGCATTGACCGCTGTGGCCGCCACTGCGGCGGTTCCCATCCCCGCTTTTTTAAGAAAATCGCGTCGTTTCATTGAGCCTGCCTCCTTTTTTGGTGTTGGGTTGGTAAAACGTTCATGCCGCCTTTCCCTCTTGACATGAAACGGACCGATCGATATAGATGTATATACAGCATTGGTCAAAAATAATGATCTCTCGGGCAGCGGAAAGAACTCTCTTTGTGTGTCGACGTCGCAAAGGCATGCTTTCACTGCGTTGAGCGTTTCAAACGACATTTGATTCGGCCAAGACATCGAAGGCGGGCGTCATGACTCGCCCGCATTATCTGCCTACCGTGTTGGAGTTGCATTTGTCAAGCTTTTTATATAAAGGGCTCGGCGGCATCGAATGCGGTTTTTCGCGCGTTGCCGATTTTAAGAAACCGAAAGTGGAGCCCTCGCCCTGAAGGTCGGGGCTCCCCGGTAAGGTAAGTACCTATTTTGAGATCGCTTCCCTTGACCCCGGCTTAAAAGGCGTGGCTTTCGGGAAGCGTTCCGGTCAACGAAGAGAACCGTTTCAAAACGAAAAGGGGGAATGAATATGGGTACGGAAAAATCCTTGTTGGACCGGGAACTGACACCGCAAATCTGTTACGATCTTCTACCGGAATGGAAAGGCCTTGAGATTCAAATCGAGCAACTCAGCGGCGGGATCACCAACAAGCTGTATCGAATTCGATCCGAAAAGGGCGATTATACGGTACGCATCTACGGGGATAAAACTGACCTTTTCATCAATCGGGACTACGAGGCCCATACCATCCGGGAGATGTCGAAGATCGGCGTGTGTTCAAATCTTGTCAAATTCATGCCTGAACTCGGCGTGACCATCGTCGAATTCATCGGAGATTCCATCGTGTTGACCAACCAGCATTTTCTGGATGCATCCCTTTATCCCGAAATCGTGGAGCCGATTCGAAAAATTCATACGAGCGGCGCGACCTTGAAAAAGGTGTTCAACCCTCTCATTGAAGTGATGAAGATGTCGGCCATTCTCCGGAAGCTGGACGCCCGCTATCCAGAGTTCGATATCGATGGGACCATCGACCGTCTCGTCAAGCTGTCGAGCATCATCAATATTCCGGAATCCGAATACACGGCGTGTCACAATGACCTTCTGGCGGACAACTTCGTTTTGATCAATGAAGACGCCCGGGAGAGATATCCATCTGCCATGTATATCATTGACTGGGAATATGCGGGCATGGCCCCGAAGTATTATGACATCGCCGACATGTTTCAGGAAATCCTTGTGCCTCGGGAGGCGGAAAAAAATATCGTCGCCACCTATTGCCAGGGGGACGCCTTTGAGAGGACGCTTTTTTTCATCGACTTATTCAAGCCCTTCCCGGATATCTACTGGTTCTTATGGAGCCTGATTCAACTCAACATCTCCAAGATTTCCTTCGATTATTACACCTATGGAAAGGTGAAATATGAAAATGCGATAAACAATCTTGCGATGATCCGTGAAGAATACGGAGTTGCCGTTTAGGGGAGCGGGCAGGAATCCATCGAATCCAAAAAGGTCGATGTTGCTCGTACCACATGATTTTCCGAATCGCGGGGGGAGTGCAAGCATATACGGATTTTCGAAGGTCAAGATTGTGTTTTTTTTGAACCGCAACAGCGCGCGCTAACCCCGCCTTGCGGTGCAGCGGGGAGGGTTCAAAAGGCTTGAAGCGCGCGAATAAGTTTTTCGTTTTTTGAAAAGCAGATTATGCGATCGGATTGTTCTTGACATGACCAACGGCCCTTGGTATTCCCGACCGTGTCTATACATCTATAACATTAGACAAAGCCCTGTCTCCGGGGGACAACTCAAGACCGGAGCGAATGAGGCCGGAAGACTTAAAAAACGAAGACCTAAGTCAGCTGAGGGAAGAGATTCCCATTGTAGGACCAAGTAACCCATTGGAGGCGATCCATGAAATTTCCCATTGATCTGGATGCATTTCAGCCCTTGTCCTTTTCCACCGCTCAAGGCGAACTCACTCCGGAAAACGAATCCCGGCTGCGGGAAAACATCGCATTGGTCCGGGATACCATCGTCTTTTTTACCGCCTTTGCCAATGCCAAGGGACTGGGGGGGCATACCGGGGGCGCCTATGACATCGTGCCGGAGCTTTTGATCATCGATGGGTTCATGAAGGGAAGCGATGCGATTTTCCCGGTTTACTTTGATGAAGCCGGCCATCGGGTTGCCGTTCAGTACCTCATGGCGGTGCTCAACGGGTTCAAACCGCTTGAGTCGTTGCTGCATTACCGGGAATTCGCAAGCGGCCTTTACGGCCACCCGGAAAGGGATGATTCGCAAGGGGTCTTTTTCAGTTCCGGGCGGCTGGGACATCTATGGAGCTACGTCAACGGTGTGGCCTCTGCTCACCCGGAAAAAACGGTGGTCCTGTTCGGAAGCGACGGCTCCCAGCAGGAAGGCGGCGATGCGGAAGCCGCTCGGTGCGCGGTGGCCCAAAACCTCAACGTCAAGCTTCTCATCGACGACAATGATGTCACCATTGCCGGGCATCCCAGCCAATATTTAAGCGGCTTCAGCGTGGAACAGACGCTGAAAGGCCACGGAGTGAAGGTGGACACGGGCTTGGGTGAAGACCTGCCCGCCCTTTACCGGAGGATCCGCCGGGCGCTGACCACCCCGGGACCGGTGGCCCTGGTGAACAAACGGGAAATGGCCGTGGGCATTCCCGGACTCGAAGGTTCTCCCAAGGCCCATGACGTCATCTCCGTGGATCTCGCTATGACTTATCTGAAGGAAAGGGGACGCCACGAGGCCGTCAGGGTCTTGGAAGG
Source organism: Deltaproteobacteria bacterium (assembly GCA_019309485.1). Lineage (GTDB taxonomy): Bacteria > Desulfobacterota > Desulfobacteria > Desulfobacterales > UBA2156. Next base: position 115,510 of record JAFDGC010000005.1, read on the forward strand.
GACGACCAAGTCGAAATCCGCCGCGGTGTATCTCGGCAGCACGTCGGAGCAGGGGAAAAACCGGGACGACTTCGGGAAAATCCTCTGCGAGATTCTCGAGACGATGCCGGACCGAACGTCCAAGGTCCTTGTGGTGGACTCGGATCTGGAAGGATCCTGCGGGCTGCATCACATTCGAAAAGCCTATCCCGAGGTGTATGTCTCCGGCGGCATCATGGAACGGAACAATTTTTCGGTGGCCGCCGGTTTTGGATCGGAAACCCAAAGACAAGGGATATACGGAACCTTTTCCGCCTTTCTGGAGATGGTGGTATCGGAGATCACCATGGCCCGGTTGAACCGGGCCAATGTGCTGGCCCATTTTTCCCACGCGGGTGTTGACGATATGGCGGACAACACGTGTCATTTCGGGATCAACAACTTTTTTGCAGACAACGGACTCCCGGAAAACGACCGCACCCGATTGTACTTCCCTGCCGATGCCAAGCAGATGCGGGCCGTCCTGAAGGCCGTCTTCGGCGATCCGGGACTGCGCTTTGTCTTTTCCACCCGTTCCGCCACCCCGTTCATCCTGAAGGAGAACGGGGAGCTGCTCTACGACGAATCGTACCGGTTCGTGCCGGGAAAGGATGAACCCATCCGGGAAGGGGATGCCGGGGTGGTTGTCTCCTATGGCGAAATGCTCTACCGATGTCTGGATGCCGTGGAACGCTTGAAGACCGAAGATATCCACGTGGGGCTGATCAACAAGCCAACCCTGAACGTCATCGATGAAGAGATGATGGCGGTCCTGGTCAAAGCCAAGTTCGTTTTGGTGGTGGAGAGTCAAAACATCAAATCGGGACTCGGTGTCCGATTCGGCACCTGGCTTTTGGAAAGGGGCTTCAAGGGAGCATACGCGCGCATGGGGACGACCAAAGAAGGCCACGGCGGCCTTTCCGAACAGATCCCCTATCAGGAACTCGGGCCGGAGCATGTAAAAGACCGGATCAAGGCCCTGTGCCGGATATAGACACCGGGATGCAACCTTTTCGGGACCCGCTTTCCGGTTCCGTGCAAACACCGGGGGGCGAACGGCGGGAAAAAAAAGGATGGATGCACCGTGATCATTGTTGACCCCAAGAATCCGATTCCCAAATATCTTCAGATCAGCGCCTGGCTGAAAGAGACGATTCAGCTAGGACGATACAAAATCGGCGAAAAGCTTCCGTCTGAAATCGAGTTGTCGCGAATGTGCCGCGTCAACCGCAATACCCTGCGGCAGGCCATCGGGGAATTGACGGCTGAAGGGTTGCTGCAGAAGGTCAAGGGGGTGGGCACCTTTGTGGCGTCTACGGAAGCGCTCCCCGTCCGGCACAAACTGAACCGGATTTCCAGTTTCCGCCGGGAGTTGCAGCAGTCCGGAGTGCGCGAAAAGACCCGTCTCCTTGAAAAAGGGTTGGAAACACCCTCAGAAACCGTGGCCAAAAATCTGGCCCTGGATCCAGGCACGCCGGTTCTTGCCATTCGACGGGTGCGCTCCGGAGACGACCTTCCCCTGATTTACGAAGAGACATACCTGCCGGCGGACCTTTTTGGCGGCATCCTGGAAATGGACCTCACCGGGTCCATGTACGATATTTTTACCCGGGAGTTCGGTGTGGTTCTGGAGCGAAGCGAACAAACGATCCGGGCGGTGAATTTAAGTAAAAAGATCGCTTCCCATTTGGGGCTCAAGCCCAACAGCGCCGCATTGTATTCGGAAAGTGTCACCTACAACGACCGGAACATGCCCGTGGAAGTCCTCTACAGTTACTTCCGGGGGGATAAATACGTCTTTGAAGTGGAATTGGGGCAATACCACCTGACCCCGTGAAAAGCAAAAACCCCTAAAGAGACGAGACGTCGAAACGCAGTAATCGTTGAGTGAAGGAGGAAATCGATGGAAGAAAAAAATCTGCTCGAAAAACTGGTGGATGTAAGCCCTGGAATGGAAATTTGGTGGGATTCATCACCGGTGATTTTTAAAAACTGGTGCCGGAAAATGCTTGAAAAAGCCACTTCCGAAACGCGTCCGGTCCTGGAGCGCCAGTTCGATCGTATGTATAACGAAAGCGCCCCTGAAAACCAGCTCTTTCGGGGCGTGACCACCAACCCGCCCCTTTCTTTGCAGGCGATCCAGGATGATCCGCCCTACTGGGAAAAGGTGGCCAAGGAAATCATCGCCGCACATTCGGGAATCGACAAGGAAACCCTGTTTTGGGAGCTGTATAAAAAGGTGGTCAAACGGGGATCCGACATGTATCTCCCGCTTTTTGAAAAATCCGGATACAAAGAAGGGTTTTTGTCCGGCCAGGTGGATCCCAGGAGCGTTTTCGACAAAGACGCCATGCTCAAACAGGCCCTTGAACTGGCCGCCCTCAATCCCAACGTCATGATCAAAGTGCCCGGATCCAAACAGGGATATGAAGTGATCGAAGAATTGACCGCCCGAGGGATCTCCACCAATAACACCTTGACCTTTATCCTGCCTCAACTGGTGGATTGTGCCCGCACCGTTGCCAAAGGATTGGAAAAGGCCAAAGCGAACAACGTGGATTTAAGCAAATGGCGGTCCGTCATCACCCACATGGAGTCCCGCTATGGCGATCTGGGCGGCCTGCGCGATTTCGCCAAGGAAAAGGGCATTGAGCTGACGGACGGGGATGTGCGACTTGCGGAACTGGCCATTTTCAAGAAGGCCTATCAATTCCTCGAAGAGAACAAACTTCCCAGCAAAATGCTCTCCTGCTCCTTGCGGCTCGGTCCGAAAGTCAATGGAAAAACCCGTATCTGGCACTTGGAGGAAAAGACGGGTGGGGCCATCGTGGTGACCTGTCCGCCGACGTTCATTGATCAGATCATCCATTTTGAAGAAGAAAAGGAGATCGTTTACGCGCCGGACCGGATTCATGCGCCGATCCCCAAGGAGGTGATGGACAAACTCATGCGGGTGCCCTATTTCGAGAGGGCCTATGCCGAAGACGGATACAATCGGGAAGAGTACAATACCCATCCGGCCCTCCAGAGAACGGCGGAGCAGTTTTCAAAGGCCACCGAAGAGATGGTGGCCTTTGCCGGGAAATGTCTCTATACGGCCTGAAATTTTTCGTCGAAGGAGTAAACGACAAAACAAGGAGGTCCTCTCATGCAAGTAGGTGTATTGAAGGAAATCAAGCGAAAGGAAAACCGGGTGGCCATGACCCCGGCGGGTGTGGAACAAATGATCTCCCGAGGACATAAAATCCTCATGGAAACCACGGCGGGGGAAGGATCCGGCTTTTCGGACGAGGACTACGAGAAGGCCGGTGCTGCCATCGCCGCCACCCCCAAAGAAGTGTATGATTCCTGCGAAATGGTCATGAAGGTCAAAGAACCCCTTCCGGTGGAATACGACATGATCCGGGAGGATCAGATCGTGTTCACCTATTTTCATTTTGCGGCATCGGAAGAATTGACACGGGCCATGATGAAAGACAAATGCGTTGCCATCGCCTATGAGACCGTGGAGAAGGCGAACGGATCCTTGCCCCTGTTGACACCCATGAGCGAGGTGGCCGGGCGGATGGCGATCCAGGAAGGAGCCAAATACCTGGAGAAGACCTACGGCGGCAAGGGGGTCCTGCTCAGCGGTGTGCCGGGGGTGGATTCAGGGACCGTTTTGGTCATCGGGGGCGGCATCGTGGGCACCAACGCCGCCAAGATGGCCTGCGGGATGGGCGCCCGGGTGTACCTGTTGGACACCAATCTCGACCGGTTGCGATATCTTTCCGACGTGATGCCCAAAAACTGTTTCGCCCTCATGTCCAATCCCGCCACCATTCGGAGTCTGCTCCCCAAATCCGACCTGGTGGTGGGCGCGGTGCTCATTCCGGGGGCCATGGCCCCGAAGCTGGTGACCCGGGACATGCTGGGGCTCATGAAGAAGGGGTCGGTTATCGTGGACGTGGCCATCGATCAAGGGGGGTGCGTCGAAACGGCCAAGCCCACCACCCACGATGACCCCATTTATGAAGTCGACGGTATCATCCACTACTGCGTGGCCAACATGCCGGGTGCGGTGTCCATGACGTCCACCATCGCGCTCACCAACGCCACCCTCCCCTATGCCTTGGAACTGGCGGATAAAGGCTACAAGATCGCCGTCAGGCAAAATCCCGACCTGGCCAAGGGAGTGAACATCATCGACGGCAAAGTGACGTACAAAGGGGTGGCCGAGGCTTTTGGATTGGAATACACCCCCCTGGATGCCGTTCTGTAAGGGCTGCATCCCCGTCCGCGGGTGGGAACATAACGAAGATGACTTGTATCAGGTAAAAGGAGGAAAAATGGCAAAAGCACTCAAAGACTGGTTTGTCCCGTGGCTGCTCACGTCCCGGGAATACAACGTCGGCATACTCGACAAGGCCTGGGCCCACCCGGAAAAAGGGCGGCTGATGCTCAATGAAAACCCGATCCCCCCTTCGGACAAGGTGGTCCAAGCGGTGGCCGACGCCCTGAAGCACGGAAACTGGTATCCGGACAGTTTTCTCCGTCTCCGGACCAAGATCGGAAACATGTATGGCCTGGGTCCCGACAATGTGGCGCTGTGCAACGGTTCGTCGGAAACCATCGATGCCATGATGCGGATTTTCCTGAAACCCGGAGACGAGTTTATCTGTTCCACCCCCACCTTCGAACTTTTTCCGCCCCGGGCGGAATTGTGCGGGGGCAAAGTGGTCCAGGTCCCGGTTCGGGAAGGAGATCTCCAGTACGATGTGGAGGGGATGCTCAAAGCCATCAATGAGAAAACCAAGCTCGTTTTGATCATCAACCCCAATAATCCGACGGGGGTCTTCATCGATGACGACGACCTGATCCGGTTCTGCGAAACCGGCGTTCCTCTGTGCGTCGACGAAGCGTATCTGGACTACAATCCTGACAAGCCTTCCAAGGCGCCCTTGATCAAAAAATACCCACAGGTTTTTCTTTCGGTGACCTTTTCCAAGGCCTACGGCTTTGCCGGCATCCGCTTCGGATTCGTTCTGGGATCCGAAGAGATGATCGCCGCGTTCAACCGGATGTTTTTGCCCTGGAACGTGAGCATCATGTCAGCCGCCGCCGCCGAAGCCATTCTCGACAATCCGGAAGAAGTCCAGGCCAAGGTGGCCCACAACAACAAGTGGATGGCCATTTTTACCGAGGAACTCAAGAAGCTCGGACTCAAGCCGTATCCGGCCAACGGCAATTATATGCTCGTGGACGCCACCATGACGGGGAAGACCACGGAAGAGATTCTGGCGGCCGCTATGGAGATGGAGCAGATTTTCTTGAAAAAAATCGGAGAGATTCACGGCAAGACGGGTTATTTTCGGGTGACGCCGGGGAAAGATGAAGAAAACGAGCGTTTCTTGAAGTTCATCCGGGCTTACTTCGGCTGATTACAGAAAACCTCGATTGAATCGCACGGCACCCCGACCATTGCATTCCCTTTATGGCCGGGGTGCATTATATTCAGGCGTTCCCCCGGGAAAACAAGCCGTGTGGTCGGATTGCATATCATTTCATTCAAGAAGGTCATGATGGATGTGTATTATATCGATGGAGAATTCGTTACCGAAGACCGTGCGGTCATTTCGGCAAAAGATCTGGCGGTGCTCCGGGGTTTCGGCGTCTTTGACTTTTTGATCACCTACAACCGGCGGCCCTTTTATCTGGAAGCCCATGTGCAGCGCCTGAAGAATTCGGCGGAAAAAATCGGGCTCCAACTCAACCATACCGCGGAGGAAATCTGCGATGTGGTGAATGAAACGGTCCGCCGCAACAGCCACCAGACGGAATCGAACATCCGGATTGTCTACACGGGAGGCGTGAGCTCGGACGGTGTGACGCCGGAGGGAAACGGGAAATTGATGGTGATGGTAACCCCCAAGCTGGAACTCCCGGAATCGTGGTACACGGACGGCGCCAAGATCATCACCTTGAGCATCGAGCGTTTCATTCCGGAATCCAAGAGTACCAATTACCTTTCCGCGGTGTGGGCCCTCCAGGAAGCCCATCGGCAAGGGGGCATTGAATCCATTTATGTGGATCGGAACCGGCGCCTTCTCGAAGGCACCACCACCAATATTTTCTTTTTCAAAAAAGACAAACTGGTGACGCCCAAGTCGGATATCTTGCCCGGAATCACCAGGAGCGTGGTTTTAAACCTGGTGAAAGATCGTTTCGATGTGCAACTCAGAGACGTGGATAAGGAAGAAGTCGATTCCATGGAAGAGGTCTTCATCACGGCCTCAAACAGGGAAATCGTCCCGGTTGTCACCATAGACGATACCCGTGTCGGGAATGGAAAACCCGGAGAAAGGACCCGGCAGATCATGGCGCTTTTCCGGGAATATACCACTGCATACGGGCAGCAAAGGGTCTGAGATGTCCGGGACCGTCGATTCTGCCGCCCCGTATCCGGCTTTGACTTGGGCTGAGATCGACCTGAAGGCCCTGGCCCATAATTATCATGAATTGCGGCGGGTCACCGCTCCCGGAGCCGGTATGATGGCGGTGGTCAAAGCGGACGGTTATGGTCACGGTGCTGTTCCGGTGGCGCAGGTGGCCCTGGCGAGCGGTGCGACATTTCTGGGGGTGGCCCGGTTTGATGAAGCACTTCGTCTCCGGGAAGCCGGGATCACGGCCCCCATCCTTTTGTTCGGATATAGTCTTCCGGAGTACGTGGGCTACATGGCCGCAAACGATATCCGCGCCTCCGTCAATTCCCTGGCTTCGGCCCGGCGACTTTCCGGGAAGGCCCTGTCCATCGGAAAAAGACTCAAGGTCCATGTCAAGATCGACACGGGCATGGGGCGCCTTGGCCTCCTTTCAATACCCATGCCCGGAAATCCGGCCCAAGACGAAGGCCCCCCGGACACGGTGCAGGAAGTGTTGACCGTCGCTTCCCTTCCGGGACTGGAGATGGAAGGGGTCTTCACCCATTTCGCCAATGCGGACGCCGCGGACAAAACCCATGCCCGGGAGCAATTCGCCCGATTTACCGGATTGTTGCGTGCCCTTGAAAAGGCCGGCCTTGAAATCCGCTTCCGACATGCGGCCAACAGCGCAGCCACCATTGAAATGCCCGAAACCCACCTGGACCTGGTCCGGCCGGGAATCTCCCAATACGGACTGTGGCCGTCGGACCAGGTGGACAAGACGCGCATCGCCCTAAAACCCGTCATGACCCTTAAATCGCGGGTCGTCCAGGTCAAGTCCGTGGGTTCGGGGTTCGCCGTGAGTTACGGCAGCACATATCGTACGTCCCGGCCCACCCGGATCGCCACCGTGCCCGTGGGATACGCCGATGGATTCCACCGGATGCTCTCCTCAAAGGGGCACATGCTGGTGAGAGGGTTTCGAGCCCCGATCATCGGTCGGGTGTGCATGGACTTGACTATGGTGGATGTGGGTGCCATTCCCGGGGTAGAACCCGAAGACGAGGTGGTCATTTTGGGCCGTCAGGGAGATGAAACGATTTCCGCCGATGAAATCGCCGCCCTGGCCGGGACCATCAATTATGAAGTCGTCACCTCGATTACGTCCCGGGTGCCGCGGGTGTACATCCCATAGCCGTGCCGGGTCTGCATGCACAGATATCCCCGCCGAAGAGTTCTGCGGGTAAGCCTACGGATCCCGTCTTTCAACAAGGCGTAAACGGGGACTGCGATCCCGGCGGAGGATGTCGATTGGAATCCGGCAGTGCGGAAGTGATGAACACAGTCGACTGGAAAACAGGAACCTGGGAACGGAAAAAGGGCGCATCCCCCGCCGCCGAGATCATGATCGCCGGGGATTGGGCCCCCATCCGGGACTTCAGCGATCCGATCCTGGAGGACCCCGAAGCAGTTTACGGGGATCTGTTGCCGGTGTTGCGGGAAAGCCATCTGCGGATGGTGAATCTCGAGTCTCCCCTGGCGGACGGGGGGACCCCGATGGTCAAAAGCGGTGCGGTCCTGAAAGGGCGTCCCGAACATATGGCAGGGCTGACGGCGGTGCCTTTCGAACTCGTCACCCTGGGAAATAACCATGTTTTTGATTACGGTGTCGAAGCGTTCGTCAAGACCCGGGATCTTCTTGTTGAAAAGGGGATCCGTTTCACCGGCGCCGGACTCTCCCTGGCCGAAGCCCGGGCGCCGGCCGTCGTTACGGTCAACGGCGTCCGGATCGGTGTGCTCAGCTTCGGGGAGGGGGAAGACCTCACCGCGGCAACCCCGGACCTGCCCGGTGTTCTGGGCTGGGAAATCGAATGGATTGTCGAGGAGGTGAAGCGGCTTCGGTCCGAAGTTCACGTTGTGATCGTGGTCTGCCATGGAGGCGTGGAATATATTCCATTCCCCCCCCCGTATCTGGTGGAGGCCCTTTGTCGCATCGCCGACGCCGGGGCGGATCTCATCATCGGGCATCACCCCCACGTGCCCCAGGGGATTCTGATCCGCAGGGCGGTTCCCATCTGTTTCAGTCTGGGAAACTTTGTTTTTTTCCAGCCCACGGAACTGATCTACCGGAAGACGGGATACCTGTTGAAGGCCGGCGTTTCAAAAGGCGGCCTGACGGGCATCCAGATGATTCCTTACGCCATCGGTTCCCGCAGGCTCATGCGGCTTGGAAAAACCGATCAGGAAAAGACCCTGAGAATCCTTGAAGCCATCTCGGATCCTCTTTCCCGGCCGGAAGGCGTGGCGGACGCCTGGCACGCCTTTCTCAAGCATTACGGGATCTCCGGATTTAAAAACGAGATGGCCGCGATCCTCGATGAGCTGGAGACGGCGCCCCCCAAAGGGGCCGCCATGTTCCGAAACCGGCTGACTGCCCTCCAGCATTCCCGCCATCTGATGGCATTGATGACCCGGATCATGGAAGGGACCCTTGACGATGCCCCGACATGGGCCGAGGCGTGGGTCACCGATTTTTTTTCTCGAAAAGTCGCCGACGGACTTCCGGGGTAAACGAATGACCACCACGGGAAAGGACATTCCCTCGTTGTTATCAAAGGACGAGGTCGTTGTCTTGGTCACCGATTCGGGCCTCGGCGGGTTTTCCATTTTTTCGCAGATCGCTGCCCGGGCGAAACATGATCCGATTTTTTCCAGGCTGTCCCTTATCTATTACAATGCCTGGCCGGGACCCAACCGGGGATACAATTCTCTCAAAGACATGGATACGCGGGTCCGGGTCTTTGATCGGGCCCTGGAAGGAATGCTGCGCTTTACCCCCCATATGATCCTCATTGCTTGCAACACCCTCTCCGTACTTTATGAAAGGACCCGTTTCCGCCGCCGAAAGCCGATCCCGGTGGTGGATATCGTCGGTTTCGGCGTGGATATGGTCTATGAACGGCTCTTGCAGAATACCGATGCCCGGGCGCTGCTGCTGGGGACCGCCACCACCATCGAATCCGATCGGCACCGGTCGCGGCTGATTGAAAAAGGAATCCCTGCCAATCGCATCGCGGTGCAGGCCTGCGATCAATTGGCCACCCGAATTGAAAAAGGCCCCGAGAGTGATGCGGTGGTGGAACTGGTGGATGCGTGCATGGATCGGGCGGCGGGAAAGCTCGGCTCCTTAAAAACCGACGTATTGGCGGCGCTTTTTTGCACCCACTTCGGATACAGCCGGGAGCTCATCCGGAAAAGCCTCCAATGCTGCCTCCCCGGAAAGGTGACCGTCTTGGATCCGAATCAGCGCATGGTCGATTCTTTGTTTGAGGCCACCGGCGGCCGCCGGCATCCGAAAACAGTGGTGGAGATGGCGGTTGTTTCGAAAATTGCGTGGGAAAAAGAGAAGCTCGATGCCGTCTCGAATAGGGTTGCGCCCGGGTCCCCTGAAGCCGCGGATGCCTTGAGACGTTACCAGTGGATACCGGACCTCTTCGACATCGACGATATGTTCAATGAATGAAGGACCCAATACCATGACGAGGATCCTGATCATCACCGGACCCGGAGGGGACGCCCAGGGATGGGGAAACCTGGAGGTGACAAAGACGCTGTGTGCGGCGCTGAATACCAAGGGTAAATCCGCGGAAATTGCTTTTGTGGAAACCATGGCGGACTTCATGGCGGCCATCGAAGACCGAAAATACGACATTGTCTGGAGCGCCCTTTATTACATCTCCGACCGGAAGGATGTCATCGGGCTCAATGTGGACGAGGACGCCTGGCTGGCGGACATCTTCGACAAAAAAGAAATTCCGTATATCGGACCCAATTCCATGAGCATGAAACAGGTGATCAACAAGATCTGGACCCATCAAATCCTTCACGCCCATCAGGTGGCGGTGCCTGCCCATCATTCCGTGGAAATCGGTGAAGCGGTTCCGGACGTTGCCTTTCCGGCCTTTGTGAAACCCGGTTTTGAGTCCCGGTCGGTGGGGATCAGCGATGACAGCGTGGTTTACACTCCGGAAGCCCTCGAGGCCCGGGTGCGGCATATCCATCGCACGTATGAACAACCGGCGCTGATCGAAGATTACCTCCCGGGACCCGAGTACACCGTGCTGATGATCGGAAACGGCGATTATCAGGAATTTCTCCCCGGCGTGGTCGCCGTGGAAGGGGGCCGGTACGGAAAATATCCCGTTTTAAGAAGCGACATGCGCGGCGTGGGGATTACGAAGATCCGTATCCCCGAAACCCGGTCCGACGAGGCGAAAGCGTTATGCAAGGCCGCCGTGGATGCATTGCACTGCCTCGATCATGTCCGGGTGGACATGCGGGTGGATACCCGAGACGGGCTGCGGATCATCGAAGTCAACGGTATCCCGGGCCTGAAACCCGTCAAGAGCTGGAGTCCCCAGATCTATTCCCTGTACCATAGATCGCCCGAGGGTTCCATGGAAGAATACCGTCAGCTCGTTCACACCATTGTGGATTCGGCCCTTGGCCGGTATCCTTTAAGATGAGTCGCTCTCGAATCTTCCCAAAACCCCCAACGGCGGCCGCATCCCCGGACATCCCCTTCGATCCGGACTTGTTTGATTTTTTCACTGAACAAAACCGGGTTTCAGGGGCGGGCCCCGGGGAGGGATTCGCCTATGCCCTGGATCTTTCGGTGCCCTGGATCACCTGTGCGATTCACAGCGGACACCGGGTGCGCGTGGCGAACCGGGTTTGACATCGGTGCGGACCTCAGATAGAAACGATATTGAAGATAAGAAAAAAAAGAGAAAGGAATTTCTACTGTGGAGTCCCAAGACCATCCCGCCGGGATCGCACCGGTTCGCATCGGCTTGAAAAGCCGTTTTCGATTCCAGTGCCATAAAGGCATCTCCTGTTTTACCCGTTGCTGCAGAGGAATCACCATCACCCTCACGCCATACGATATTATTTTGCTCAAAAACCGTCTCGGACTTTCTTCCGAAGAATTTTTATCCATTTACACGGAACCCAATCTCTTGGAAAAGACAGACCTCCCGGTGGTGATTCTCAAGCTCCTGGACGATGAGCAGCAGTCGTGTCCCTTTGTTCGGGAGGACGGATGCATTGTCTACCAGGATCGACCCACCACCTGCCGCTATTACCCCTTGGGGGTGGCGTCCCTGGTCCACCGGGAAGGGGCGGACGACGAGGGCTTTTTCTTTTTCGTCAACGAGCCCCACTGCCGCGGGTTCGAGGAAGAAGAGGAATGGACGGTGGAATCCTGGCGCAAAGACCAGGGGGTGGATCTTCACGACGCCGTCAATGCCCAATGGACCGATCTGGTGGTACGGAAACGCTCTTTTCCACCCAACATCCATCTGACCGAAAAAGCCAAATCCCTTTTTTTCATGGTCAGTTACAACATCGATGCGTTTCGGCGGTTCGTGTTCGAAAGCAGTTTCTTGAAGCGGTATCCGGTGGATGCAAAGACGTTGGAAAAGCTGCGCACCGATGACGTGGCGTTGCTGGAGTTCGGCATGCAGTGGTTGAAGGGGGTGTTGTTCAGACCCGACGCCGCAAAAACCGAAACACCCCCGGCGCAAGGATAGATCCGGAAGGACTGCTGGGCGCCGGGCCTTGAGGCTTAATATGACGTGTAGGCAAGCCCTTCCCAGGATGCCGGATCGGCCAGTCGGCTCTCGATGTCCACCTGAAAAAACCGGGTGATGGGTTCAAAAAAGTCGGGGTTTTTCCCCTGAACGGTTCGGGCCGCGGAGAGGACTTTTTCCAGTCCGGCCGCTGTCATTTTTCCCAGCGGCGGCCGGCAGCCTCCCGAGGGCATGCCGAGGACTGCCATCAGGGTTTTGACGGCCAGGGGGTTCCGGGCCCGGCAAAGGGCTTCTCCGTAGGGTGTCGATTCCATGGTTTTTACGGTGACCAGCCCGAAGAGGGGCGCGAGGGCGTCGGCCAGAGACCGGGCCGCGTCCCACTTTTTTTCTTCTAAAAGGCGGACCATCCGAGAAACGGGCCCGGGCACCACGTTGGACGCGACGGAAATGACGCCGGCGGCTTGAATCCCGGGATCCGCCATCATCTCAAAAGTCAAAGGATCGTCTCCGGATAAAATGGTGAAGTTGTCGCCGCAGCACGTCCGGGTGCGTCGCATGTTGGCAAGATCCCCCGTGGCTTCTTTTACGGTACTCACGTTGGGATATTCCAGGTGCAGCAGGGCCAGGTCTTCGGGGAGCAGCTGGGCACCGGTGCGCCCTGGGATGACGTACGGAATCACCTCAAGATCCGGAAACGCCGCGGCCACCGGGGCCACATATTCCCGTCGAATTTCAAGGGAACTGGGGCCATTGTAATACGGATCCACGAGCAGAACGGCGTCCACGCCCACATGGGCGGCATGTTCCGTGGCGGCGAGGGTCTCTTTGGTATTGTTGCTCCCGGTTCCCGCGATACACGCGCATCGTCCTTTTCCGGCATTCGCCACCGTTTCGATGACCCGGTTGTGTTCTTCCCAGCTCAGCGTGGGGCTTTCCCCCGTCGTCCCGACGGCCAGGATTCCGGAGATGCCGTTTTGAATCTGGAAATCGGCCAGTCGGTTCAATCCGTCGTAATCGACGGCACCATCGGCAAAGGGCGTGATCAATGCCGTGAAGCATCCTTTCAACATGCCGGTCCCTTTCTTTTAAAAAGCACTTGATTTTAACGGCAAAAAGACCTGAAGAAAAAACCCGGTGAAGGGAAAAAGTAAAGAAATGGAGCCCTTGTGTCAAGAAAAAAGGGCTCCGGCCGTGCTTTTTCTTGACAAAAACCGCCGAAAAGCCCAAGATTTTGGAACAACGATTCCGGATCGCGAGAAGATCCAATGGAAAGGGGTCATCCAATGACGAAACCAAAAGACGTGGAGGAATTTATCGCCCGGCAACGGGCGGCCATCGCTGCCAATCCCGAATGCGGCACGTCTCATTACAATTTGGCTATCGGGTTGCTGGGGCAAAAGAGATATGATGAGGCCGAAAAGGAGCTGCACGAAGCCGTATCCTGCAGTCCCAATCTGGCGGAAGCCTATGTCCAGTTGGGAGGCATCGCCCTGGCCCGGGGCGACCTGGACGGGTGTTTGAGATACAACCAGCAGGCGGTACATTCCAGGGCCGGTTTTGCGGAAGGATACGGCAATATCGGGTTCGTGTATATGCAAAAAGGAGAAGTGGACAAGGCCATCGAAGCCCTGGAAAAAGCCACCCGCTGGAATCCGAATTTTCTCCAGGCCCTGACCACCCTCGCCAATGCCTACCTCATCAAAGGGATGGTGGAGGAAGCCATCGAAACCAACCACAAGGCTTTGGCCGTGGAACCTGACTTCGCCGTGGCGCACAACAATCTGGCCATCGCCTATCTGGAAAAGGGTGACCCGGGTTCGGCGGCGGCCCATTGCGAAAAGGCCATCGCGTTGGGATACGAAGTGGCGCCGGAAATCCTCAAAGAGCTTCAACCCCACCTTGCGCAGCCGTCGTCCCCGTAGTTTCAGAAATCACCGTTCATGAAACGCCCCGATCCACGCAGGAGGACCCGCGAACGCCGTGGAGTTTGAGTACGGCCTCTATCGGGAAGACGCCCTCATTGACAAGGGATCTTCCGTTTGGGAGGAAAGACTCCCCTTAACGCGCCGTTTTCCGGCGCTTGCCGATGCGGCTGCGCCGGTGACCTTCGGGATGTATTTCGAAGCGGCCCGGACATTTTTAGAAAAAGAGGAGATTTCCCGGTGCATGGCGGCCGTTTCCCAAAAAGCCGGTTCGGTGAAGGGTCCCCTCCACATCCGCAACGTTCGGATCTGTTTGAAAAAACATGGAGAATTCTACCATCCGGCAAAGGTTTCCCTCATCGGGAACCGATGGGTGGAACCCTTTGTTTTGAATGTGGCGGTTTCGGATTTCGGGAAAAGGATCCTGAAAAGGGAAACCCGCAGCCTAAAGCGGTTGCAGGGTCTTTTTCCCCGTCCATTTGTCCCACGGGTCCATGCTTCCGGAACGGTTTCCACGAAGGCAGGAGAATATGGCATGCTTTTGGGGGACTGGTTCGAAGGGTATCATGAATTTCACCTGTACCGGGACGATCAAACCCATCGGGAAGGGGTATGCGTCTGGGACGACACACGCGGTGCGCACCTGCTGAGCAAGAAGTGGGAACCGACCCTTTATCAAAACATCGCGTATATTCTCACCTTTTATTACAACCCCGTCACGTTTGAAGAAGTGCACCCCTGGCATCATGCCGCGGGAGATTTTGTTTTGAAGGTCGACACCAAAAGGCTCCAGGTGCGGCTGGTTACCGTGCGGGATTACCGGCCCATGTTTCATCCCCTTTCAGACCAGGAGGAAAAGAAGGCCACCTCCCAGGCTGTTCTGGATGCACTCCTCCTTTTTTTTCTGAATCTGTCCTGCCGCATTCGCCTGGACCGGGAGTCCGGCACCGGAGAATGGGTATGGGCCGACGGAGAATGTGTAGGTCCTGCGCTTGTCGGGTTTTTCCTTGCCCTCGGGGAAAAGGCGCCCCTATCCTTCCTTCCGGCGCCCCTGGTCGACTGCTTCGCGGCCTATATGGGGGCAATGAGCCGCAAAGATGTTTTCGAACTGTTGACCGCCCTTGTGATCCATCGGTGCCGCATCAAGGACGAGGCGGCGTTTGTGTTGAAACACCTCCCTGCCCATGCGGACGAACTCGTATCGGCGTTCACCTCCCTGATGCGAACCGGCGAAAAAAACGGAAATACGCGGGTGCCACGCCGGCCCGTTTTATCCTGATACCTGCCTTTGACCGCTTGACGCGGCATTTTTTGGCCGGAACGCTTCCCGCAGGCCTTGCCTTTTAAGGCAGAATCGAGGAAAGCGACCTTAAAGCCAATATTTCCTTACCGGGGAGCCCCGTTCTTCAGGGCGGGTGGGCTTCACCTTCGTTGCATTGGGTTTCCGACGAGGAAACTGTTGAGATTTTCAAATAATAACAACCTGCTTTTTTTGTTGACATGAATGGTCATTAACTTTATAGTTTTATCTTTACGAAATTTCATCTTCAGGGCATGAAAATAAAATAAAGACAAACCAGGGAAAACGAAAAACGCATTCGAGGGGGGGTGACGAAGACCAATCAAAGAAAGGGCCATTTCTCGAAAAGAAAGAAATTGAGACGGTAACATCAAGCAAGAATGGAGGGAAAACAATGCCAAAACATGAAACCCCGATGTTGGACCAACTGGAAACAGGCCCGTGGCCGAGTTTTGTGTCCGACATAAAGCAGGAAGCGGCATCGCGGGCGAAAAACGAGCGCAATGTCGAATTTCAGATCCCCGAAGATGTTTGCGACGACCTTCTTGGCGTACTGGAACTGTCCTATAAGCATGGGAGAACACACTGGAAACACGGCGGCATCGTTGGTGTTTTCGGATACGGCGGCGGCGTCATCGGCCGGTACTGCGACCAGCCCGAGATGTTCCCAGGCGTCGCCCATTTTCATACCATGCGGGTAAATCAGCCCGGCGGCAAGTTTTATAGCACCGAGTATCTGCGGCAGCTTTGCGATCTGTGGGAATTCCGCGGCAGCGGGATCACCAACATGCACGGCTCTACCGGGGACATCATCTTCCTGGGGACCACCACCCCGCAATTGGAAGAAATTTTTTATGAAATGACCCACAACCTGAACCAGGACCTGGGCGGATCCGGCTCGAACCTGAGAACCCCGTCGGATTGCATCGGCCAGGCCCGCTGCGAATACGCCTGTTACGACACCCAGGCCCTGTGCTACGACCTGACCCAGACCTATCAGGACGAGCTGCACCGGCCGGCATTTCCCTATAAATTCAAGTTCAAGTTCGACGGTTGCCCCAACTGCTGCGTGGCCTCCATTGCCCGGGCCGACATCTCTTTCATCGGAACCTGGCGAGACGACATCCGCATCGACCAGGAAGCCGTCCAGGCATACATCGGCGGCGAGCTGAAACCCAACGCGGGCGCCCACATGGGCCGGGACTGGGGTCCGTTCGACATCCAGAAAGAGGTCATTGACCTGTGTCCCACCGGATGCATGTGGATGGACGGCAAGGAACTCAAGATCGACAACAAGGAATGCACCCGGTGCATGCACTGCATCAATGTGATGCCGCGGGCCCTGCGCATCGGAAACGACCGCGGCCTTTCCATGTTGGTAGGCGCCAAGGCCCCGATTCTCGACGGTGCCCAGATGAGCACCATGCTGGTCCCCTTCATCAAAGCCGAAGAACCTTACGACGATATCAAGGAAATCATCGAAAAGATCTGGGATTGGTGGATGGAAGAAGGAAAGAACCGGGAGCGTCTCGGCGAACTGATGAAACGGCAGGGCTTCCAGAAGCTCCTGGAGGTGACCGAACTCCAACCCGATCCGAGGATGGTGCAGGAGCCGCGATCCAACCCCTACATCTTCTGGAAAGAAGAAGAAGTGGAAGGCGGATGGAGCCGAGACATCAACGAGTTCAGGAAATATCATCAGAGATAAGGGGGAAAGACCATGGCATTTATATCTTCAGGATACAATCCGAAAGAGCCGATGAAGGATCGGATCACCGATATCGGTCCGAGGAAATACGACGAGTTTTATCCGCCGGTGATCGCCAAGAACAAGGGCAAATGGCTCTATCACGAATACCTGCAGCCCGGGGTCTATGTGCACGTTTCGGAAACCGGGGACGAGGTGTACACGGTCCGGGTGGGCGGGGCCCGCCTCATGAGCGTGAGCCACATCCGGGAGATCTGCGAGATCGCCGATAAGCACTGCGGCGGCTATATCCGTTTTACCACCCGGAACAACATCGAGTTCATGGTGGACAGCAAAGACAAGGTCCAACCCCTTGTCGATGACCTGATGGGCCGAAAGTTTTCCGGCGGCTCCTACAAGTTCCCGGTGGGCGGGACCGGCGCCGGAATCACCAACATCATCCACACCCAGGGTTGGATCCACTGCCACACACCGGCCACCGATGCCTCGGGTCCGGTGAAGGCCACCATGGACGTCCTGTTCGACGACTTCCGTGACATGCGGCTCCCGGCACATCTCCGGGTCTCCCTGGCCTGCTGCCTGAACATGTGCGGTGCGGTCCACTGTTCGGACATCGCGATTCTGGGTTACCACCGTAAGCCGCCCATGCTGGACCATGAGTACCTGGACAAGATGTGCGAAATTCCGCTCGCCATCGCCGCCTGTCCCACCGCCGCCATCAAGCCGGCCAAGGTGGAATTACCCGGTGGAGAAAAGGTCAACAGCGTGGCGGTCAACAATGCCCGGTGCATGTTCTGCGGAAACTGCTACACCATGTGGGGGGACGGCATCGTGATCATGGCCGGCGGTAAGGTGTCCAACCGGATTTCCGCGCCCAAGTTCTCCAAGGTCGTCGTGGCATTTCTCCCCAATGAACCGCCCCGCTGGCCCAAGACCACTGAAACCATCAAGAAGATCGTCGAAGCCTATGCCAACGACGCGCGAAAATACGAGCGTCTGGGAGAATGGGCCGAACGGATCGGGTGGGAACGCTTCTTTGAAAAATGCGAACTCGAGTTCACCCATCATCTCATCGATGATTTCCGGGATCCGGCGTTCTAAATGAACCCGGGCAGGGGCCGAAACGCCCCTGCCCTTAATAAAGGAAGACGGCCATGGACTATGCAGAAGCAAAAGAAAAAATCATTTCAGAGCTTTCCAAGAAAAAGGGAAAGACCAAGTTTTATTTCAACGATCTGGCCAAAATTCTGGATGCCAAGCCCCGGGACGCCAAAAAGATCGTGAATCAACTCATTCAGGAGCAGGTCCTGGAATTCTGGTCCAGCGGCAGTACCTCCATGTACGGCCTGAAGGGCGCCGGCAAACAGGCGGGAGCCGAGGGCGAATAACCGCTTTTTTCCATCGCTGCGTTTAGGCGTTCGATTCTATGGCAACTCCCCGGATCATGATCGCGGCGTGCCGCGGTGGATCCGGCAAGACCTTTCTTTCCATCGGGATCCTTGCCGCCTGGCGCGCGCAGGGGAAGCGGGTCATCCCGTTTAAAAAAGGTCCGGATTACATCGATGCGGGCTGGCTTACCCTGGCGGCGGGCCGGCCCTGCCATAATCTGGACACCTTCCTGATACCCCCCCAGGGGGTGATCGACTCTTTTCTTTTACACAGCCGCGGCGGAGACATCGCCGTCATCGAAGGAAACCGGGGCCTTTACGACGGGCTCGACCATCTCGGGAGCACCAGTTCCGCGGAGATCGCCAAGCTGTTGGACACTCCCGTCATACTGGTGATCAACAGCACGAAAACCACACGGACCATGGCCGCCGTGGTGCTCGGGTGCATGCACCTGGATCCGGAGGTTTCTATCAAGGGTGTCATCTTGAACCGTGTGGCCGGTGCCCGCCATGAGACCATCCAAAGAAAAAGCATCGAATACTACTGCGGGATCCCCGTGGTGGGAGCCGTTCCCAAACTCACCCAGCGTTTTCCCGAACGGCACATGGGGCTGGTTCCGACAATGGAACACAGCTGGGCCAAGGACTCGGTGGAAGATGCCTCCCGGGCGGTTTCCAGACATATCGATTTGACCGCCTTGGAAGCCATTGCCACGGATGTGAGGGCACCGGAGGAAAAACGATTCCCGAAAACGCCGGTTTTTGATACGTTTCCCGACTCACCGGTTTGTCCCGAAGATACGCCCGGCCGGGAAGCCGCGGCCGGTCTTTTTCCGCAAAAACCCAAGATCGGCGTGATCCGGGACAGCGCGTTTCAGTTTTATTATCCGGAAAATCTCGATGCC
Organism: Deltaproteobacteria bacterium; assembly: GCA_019309485.1. Taxonomy (GTDB): domain Bacteria; phylum Desulfobacterota; class Desulfobacteria; order Desulfobacterales; family UBA2156. Next base: position 134,743 of record JAFDGC010000005.1, read on the forward strand.
CTGAGCCGGGCCGGTGCGGAAATGGTCTTTTTCAGCCCCTTGTCCCAGGTCGGGATACCGGGCATTGACGCCCTCTACATCGGCGGCGGGTTCCCGGAAACCCATGCCGCGGCCCTTTCCAAAAACGTCGCATTCATGGAAGCGCTGCGGTCCCTGGTGGAAGCGGGGCTCCCGGTGTACGCGGAGTGCGGCGGCTTGATGTACCTGGGACAGTCCCTGGTGCTCAAAGAAGGCCGCTATCCCATGGCGGGGGTGTTACCGGTGACCTTCGGCTTTTCAAAACGCCCCCAGGGACACGGTTATACCATTGTGGAAGTCATCGCCGAAAATCCGTTTTATCCCCTCGGCCAAGAGATAAGAGGCCATGAATTTCATTATTCCAGCGTCCTCGAGTGGGGGGGCAAAGACACCGATCTCGTCTTTTCCATGAAACGGGGAACCGGATTCCTCAACGGCAAAGACGGGGTATGTTACAAGAACGTCCTGGCCACCTACACCCACATCCATGCGCTGGGGGCTCCGTCTTGGGCCATGGCCATGGTTGAGCGGGCCATGGATTTTGCTTCCGCAAAAAGTCAGGGCGACCGCTTTTAGGCGATCGCCCTGTGAATTTCAACCCAATCCAAAACCGTGTGAAAAAACCCCGTTAGGATTTGGCGTGACACTTGGTACATGTGGTGGGGGCGGCTTTGGTCTTGTTTTTCCGATTGTATTTCTTGTGGCAGTCCTTGCAGTTGTAGTGGAGCGCTTCGGCGTGGTACTCCAGGCGCTCTTTCTTGGATAGCTTGGGCGCATCCTTTCCCTTGGGCCGCTCCCCCGGTTTCTTGTGACACTCGATGCAGCTTTGCACCGGGTCCCCGTCTTTCAGACCGGTTAAGGCCTTTCCCTTGTCATCGTGGTGGCATTCCCCGCACCCGTTTTTATAAAAATCGGGTGCTTTTTTCGCATACTCTTCCGCATGCTTTTTGTGATTGAACTCCACGATGGGCTTCTTGTGCTCATAGTCCTTCTGCATCTTGATCATGTCCGGTGCTTGATTGCCCGCGATGATGCTTCCGGCGGCAAACAAAACGGAGATGCCCACAACCCACGCAACGTGCATCCATGAGCGTTTTCCCATAGCCAATTGTCACCTCCCTTCATTTATTGGTTTCGTACCCTGTATGCCTTAATTTGGCTTACCTACCAACGCCTCTGACGGTTTGTCAAGGGGAACACCGGTTCAGGCGTTGTCTTCATCGATCTTTTTCCGCTCAAAAAGGCGGGCGCCCAGGATGCTGATTTCATACAAGACTATCATGGGAAGGCCCATCATGACCTGGGTGACAACATCCGGCGGCGTCAGGATCGCGGCCATGACGAAAAACAATAAAAAGGCGTATTTTCGGTTTTTTTTCAAAAAGGCCACCGACACCAGCCCCAGCCGGGACATGAACGTCAGCAAAAGCGGCAATTCGAAGACAAGCCCGAAAGCCAAAAGGAGCTTGGAAGCAAAGCTTAAGTATTCTTTCATGGACGGCAAAGGCCGGATGGTTTCCGTGGCAAAGCTCAAGAAAAACTGAAAGCCGAAAGGAAAGACCACGAAATATCCGAACAGTGCTCCCCCCACAAAGAAAAGGGAAGACAAAAAGACGATGGGCAAAAGGATGCGCTTTTCCTTATGGTACAACCCCGGGGCAACGAACATCCAGAATTCGTATATAATAACCGGTGCGGCAAGCATGATGCCTGAAAGGAAGGCTACTTTCAGGTAGGAAAAAAACGCCTCGGGCAGGCCCGTAAAGACCAGTTTGTCCCCTTCCTGCATCACCGCGATCAGGGGGCGCGTTAAAATGTGAAAGAGTCTTTCCTTGAAGCCGTAGGAAAGGGCAAACCCCACACCCACGGCGATAAAGCAGACAATGAGCCGGTTTCTGAGTTCTTCCAGATGCGCGGTGAACGGAAGTTTGTCCTCCTCACTGGGTGCTTTGGCCATCTTTTTTGGCTTCCTCCCTTTCCGCCGTCTGGACATGTTCCTCGGTGCCTTCGGTTTTTTCTGAAGCCGGTGTTTCGCTTTCTTTTCCGGACGGTCCTTTCGGGGCGCTCCCGATATCCCGGACGTCCTGGTTCATATCGTCGAAGGCCTTTTTGACGTCCTTGATCTCTTTGAAATCGTCGTCGAATTCCAGCGATTCCTTGAAATCCCGTGTGGCCTTCTTGAACTCTCCAAGGGCACGGCCCAAAGATTTCGCCAAGTCCGGAAGCTTTTTGGGCCCGATCACCACGAGGGCGATGGCCAGGATCATGATCATCTCCGGCATTCCGATGCCGAACATGGAAGGCTCCTTTTTATTTCAGGGACGCGTGGCCGCCGTCAAGGGCGGTATCTTAGAAGATGCGTATTTCTACTGGTTTTATTTGAAGGTGTCAAGACGACGATTGGAGGGTGGGAGGGAATACGGCGGCCTCGACGAAACCGTCACGCATCGGGTTTGAGAACCAGGAAATAGAGCCTTCCGGGATGCTGCATATGCCCCGCGGCGATCTCCGCATACGGGCCGTTGCCCCAGAACAGATCGGCCCGGCCCGGCCCGCCGATGGCGCCCCCCGTGTCCTGATGAATCGCAAAGCGGCCGAAACGGATCCATTTTCGAATTTGTTTTTCGGCGTCGACGACGGGCTTTTGCGTCTCGATAAAGGTCAGGGCGGCGGGCGGAAACAGGCGCCGGTCCAAGGCGATGGAACGCCCCGGCGTCAACACCACGTCCAACGCGCCCTTGGGGCCTTCCTCTTCGAGTTTGAAAAAGACATAACTGGGGTTGTAATTGAAGATCTCGGAAATTTCTTCCGGGTGGGCCTCGAGGTAGGCCCTGATGCGCTGCATGGACATCCGGGATGGGTCGATCCTGTTTTTTTCGATTAAAAGCTTTCCGATACTCCGGTAAGGCCGGCCGTTGGAGATATGATAATGCACATTCAATGACCGGTCGCCATTGACGTAAATCTTGCCGGAGCCTTGAATCTGCAAAAAGAACGCGTCCACCGGATCCTTCAGGTACACCAAAGGCGTGGCCTTTCCTTCCAGGCGCTTTTCCACGTCAATGGCTTTACGATCATAGTAAGGGACCACCGCCTGGTTTTCACATCGGCCCACTAGCGTTTGCCCCTTCCACGCATCATTGAAACGTCCGAGATCGATGGTGGCCAGATCCGGCGGCCTGGCGTAAAGCGGATAAATAAAGGGCGGGTCCTTTTCCAGTCGTCCTTCGAGGATGGGCTCGTAGTAACCGGTAAACAAGACGTTTCCGTCTCCTTTTGCTCCCACACTCCGGTAAAGGCGGAAACGGCTTTTGATGAAGCGGTTCAAGACCGGTGCGGACGGCCGGTTTCGAATAAATCGTTCAAAGGTTATCAGCGACCGGATGACATGTGAGACCGTATAGGCGTCTTTTCCGAAAAAGAACTGTTTTTCGGGATCCAGCCGCTCCAGATAGGAACAACTTTGCCGGATGGCGTGCACCAGGCCGTCGTAAGCCATGTCGTCGGTAAACCGGGGCCAATCGCCGCGAGGTACCTCTTCCAGGGCGGCCGGTCTGGTTTCAACGGCCGGTCCGGCGCATCCGGCCGCCACGGCGGCAATACACAGGAGAAAAAAAATCCGGCGGAGCATCTTTTTACGCATCCGGATCCCGAAAAAAATCCCCGCTTTTCCCGCCGGATTTTTTCATGAGCCGGATCTGGGAGATGGTCATGGTTTTGTCATAGGATTTGCACATGTCGTAAATGGTCAATGCCGCAACGGAAACGGCGGTCAATGCCTCCATCTCCACGCCGGTGGCACCCTTCAGGCGGACGGAGGCTTCGATTCGAATGGCATTTGCTTGGGATTCCGGGAAAAAGTCGACCTGGACATGGGTGATGTTGAGGGGATGACACATGGGGATCAACGCGGGGGTTTTTTTGGCGGCCAGGATACCGGCGATGCGGGCGGTCTCCAGGACGTTTCCCTTTTTGATGTCCCGGGCCAAAATTTTTTCAAAGGTGTCCGCATTCATGAAAACGACCCCTTGTGCTTTCGCCGTGCGCAGCGTTTCCTTTTTCTTTGTGACATCCACCATGCGCACCTGTCCCTTGTCGTCGATGTGGGTGAATTCAGGCATGGGTGCTTCCTTTAAACCGGGAAAGTGAAAACCGCTTCTTTTTCAAAACAAGCGTATGGCCGTTGCCCACCTTTGAATCTGTTTCTTCCGTGTGTACAACCTTCCAGCCCAATCCCACATGGGTGTTACACCACCGGAGGAGGTCCGAAAGGGTTTGAAGGGAGAAAACATGATAATGCCCCCATATCCCATGTCCTGGATCTGTTGGGTGGCTTGCGGCATCCCGTTTCAATTTGAAATCTTCAATGAAATGCTCCAGCGGAGTGAGAGGCCGGACGGCATCTTCGACAATGGCGTCTCTTTTGGGAAAAATAATGAAGATGATGCCCCCGGGCTTAAGGATTCGATTCCATTCCAGGAACGCACTGATTAGATCCGGGATGTGTTCGATGACATGGGAGCTGATCACGTAATTTTGGGAATGGCGTTTCAGCGGAACGGCATGGGCTTCGGCGGCGATATCGATGCGGGCACAAGCGCCGCACATATCTGCCTGTGCCTGCCGGTACATCATGAAATCCTTGTATGCCTTCGATTCGGGATCGTTGGAAAAGATGGAAAGATTCAGGCTTCCGGATAAATGGAATGGATTTTGCGCGGCGGCACCGATCTCGATCCCTTTTCCCTGGCAATATTCAAACGCCAGCTTCATGGGGGGAAAAAAAGTGGGATTGGACACTTCTTTTAGGACGATGTTTTTGACCGCCATTACCTCATCCAGGATCGAGCAGGGTTTTCCCAAATATTCCACCGATGTTTTTCCATCTACCACAGTTGGTTTAGGGATTCAAACCGGGGAACGGCAAAAACCCGCGAGGGGGAATGGGAGCGTTCGTTTTATGCGTCCAGCATGTTGTAAAGGAAACGGGCGGCGTCAGGGGCGCCAGAGGGCCGGCTGTGCATTTTTTCCACGGAGCCGATCCATTCTTCGAGGCCGCGGATCCAATCCCCCGCATAAAACGCGTCCATTTGAATCATGCGCCCGGCCATCCGGTTTTGGATGAAACGGGTCAAGATCAAAGATTCGGGAAATCCGGGCCGGGGAATAAACCCGAAAGGAACCCCGGCGCTGTAAACTTCCGCAATGGTGCTGTAACCGGCCTTTCCGATCACCGCATCCGCGGCATGGACCAGATCCGGATGATAGAAATCGCTTTCATGGGGAAGGAGCCACAAATTGTCCAGCCGTTGCGGTGCGTGATTTCCCCCTGGAATGACAAAGCGAATCCCTTCGGCGTCTTTGAGCCGATGAAAAACAGGAACGGCATCCGGGATGCCGCCCAAAGTGATGAGGACCAGGGGTGTGTCCCCGGGAACCTCCAACCGCTGCCGAACGGTTTTTCGATGGGACCGGGGTTTCCGGGAAATGGGAGAAAGGGTGACGCATCCGTTTTTCGGCGCACAGATCGGCTCGGTCTGGATCCGGTAATCCGCTGCATCGAACCACCGTGAGAGATAATCGATATGGTGCCGGATCTTTTTTGAAAAACCGGGGTATCCGGCATACAGCCAGTCCCAGGTGAAGTTTTCCACCAGCACCGAAGGGATGTCGGCGCGTTTGGCCGCCGCGATGCCCAAAGGGGAGATGTCGCAAAGCACCGTCAGGCAGTCCAGATCCCGGAGTGTTGCGGCCAGGACTTCCACGCGGGAAGGGTCGAAGGGAAGAAACGCATCCAGCAGACTCTCGGTCTCATCCAGGTCTTCCAGAAACGGAGAGCGTTGCACAAAACCCACATCGGTGATGGTTTCATGATAAGAGAAGCACTCTGAAAGAGGAAATTCGAAAAACCAGGACGGCACGGTGGTGAACAGATGGAAATGAAAGGCGTCGTCCTTTTCCAGCAGCCGTTCCAGCACCGCCGTGACACGGGCGGCATGGCCGAATCCGTGGGCCGAGATGAAACAGGCCAGGTGCTTTTTGTTGCGGCGTTCCATTTTCACGTTTCTATATCGGCCCGATGAGGGGTTCGAAATCCTTGAGAAGCGCCTCATCCAGGATCCCTATCTTCCGGGACAGCTTGGGAGAGATCAATGCAAAGACGGCCTTTGACCGGGCACAAATCTCACCTGAAGGGTTCAGAAGGCGGCCTTCCATGATCGCCTCCCGTTCACCCGTCCGCTCGTGTATCCGGCCCTGCAACTGGAGTCTTTCGCCGATAAAAACCTGCTTGAGAAAATCCACGGTCATGGTCTTGGTCAGAATCACTTTTTTGAAAAGATAGATGGCGCTCCAGCTCATGATTTCATCGAGCAGCGTGGAGATGACGCCCCCGTGTACCAGATTGTCCCATCCGCAAAGATGCTCCGGAACCGTCACCCGAGAAAAGACCGCTCGGTCGTCGGTAAAAAAGGTCATCTTCAATCCGTAAGGATTTTTCGGGCTGCACCCGAAGCATTTGTGATTGCCGGGATTGTAAAGCGGCTTGAGACCGGCTGCTTCGGCCTCGGTTTCGATACCGTTGATTTGAAACGATTCCATCCCTGCTCCTTTTTCTGAGAAATGCGTCATATTTTCACAAGCCGGGCGGCGTTGTCCACAGGGAATTCTTCAAAGCCACAAAATACCCCTTGACATCCGACGATAAAGTGGATAACGATTCGAATTATGTCGAACAATCGAGATGATGACATCGAATGGTTTGCCGAAATCTTCAAGGCCCTTTCCAACCCAAATCGGCTGAAGATTTTTTTACGGCTAATCACCTGCTGCCCTCCGGGAACGATCATGAACATCGACCCGGATCACTGCGAAAAAGGGTGCGCCTGTGTCGGGGAGTTGGGGCAGGATCTGGAGATTGTGCCATCAACATTGTCTCATCATATCAAAGAATTGCGCCGTGCAGGGCTGATTCGCATGCAACGGCGGGGGCAAAAAGTCGACTGCTTTATCGATCCGGAAACCCTGAAGGCGGTGAAGAACTTTTTTTCGTAAAAATATGGAGACTTTTTTTCAGCCGCAAAATTCGATATTTTTCGAAAGTTCAAATCATTTGGAATAAAAACGATTAACAAAGAACACCCAAAGGAGGAACGGATGTCTGTTCAGGATCAGGAAAAAGTGCGTAGAAGCGTTCGAGAAAAGTACGGCCGTATCGCCGGCAGCGGAAAAACGGGGTGCGGGAAAGATCCGGCACTGCCTTGCTGTGACGTTTTAACGGGAGACTCGGGGATATCTTGCTGCGGGAATCCGGAAGGGAGTCCGGAACAATTGTCCCAGTTGATGGGTTATACGAATGAGGAGTTGTGCGGCGTGCCGGAAGGCGCCAACCTGGGATTGGGCTGCGGAAATCCCCTGGCCCTGGCCTCCCTGAGACCTGGGGAAACGGTCCTGGACCTGGGTGCCGGCGGCGGATTCGACGCCTTCCTTGCGGCCCGTCAGGTGGGGGATGGACATGACCCCTGAAATGGTCGCAAAGGCCAGGGGCAACGCCGAAAAAGCAGGCGTCAAAAACGTCGAATTCCGCCTGGGGGAAATCGAACATCTCCCGGTGGCCGACAATACGGTGGACGTTATTTTGTCCAACTGCGTGATCAATCTTTCCCCGGACAAGGCCGCGGTCTTTAAGGAAGCCTTCCGGGTGCTCAAACCGGGAGGGCGCCTGGCGGTTTCGGACGTGGTGGCAACAGCGGAACTTCCTTTCGGACGTGGTGGCAACAGCGGAACTTCCAGATGAAATCCGAAAGGATATGGCCCTGGTGGCATCCTGCATCGGTGGCGCCGCCACCCGGGAGGCACTCCAGGCGATGCTTGCCGAAGCCGGGTTTGAAAAGATCCGGATTACGCCCAAGACGGAAAGCCGGGAACTCATCCGCCAGTGGGATCCGGACTCCGACGACGCCATCGCCGATTATGTGGTTTCGGCGTATATCGAGGCGGTAAAACCTGGATAGTCAGAGCGGCTTTAATGCGTTAAGACGACATTGTTTTATAATTTTTTTTCTGATAGAGGTTTAAGTGGCGATCGAAATAAAGCGATCGATTCTCTTTCCGAGACAACTCCGGGTCTGCGGCGTGATGTAAGGGACTTGGATGATCCGACTCGAAGATCTTCGACCCAATGCCAGTGTTCGCGGCCTGCTTCCAGACTGCCTGGCAACGGTGGTCAGCGTCCAGTGGTTCGGTACGGAAGCCCTCGAGCTCACGTACAAAACACCCGACGGCAAAGTCGCCAATCAACTGCTTTATCGAGATGACGAGCCGCGCCTCGATATCATCGAAAAAGGCCGCCCCTGGAGTTTTGACGGCGACGGCGCCCTTTTTCGCCTGGCTTCCGAAGCCCATCGCATCCGATTAGCCCACCTGTTTGACCCTGTTTTAGCCGTCCACACCTCTCTCGTGGAGCCCCTGCCCCATCAAATCACCGCGGTTTACGGAAGTATGCTTCCCAGGCAGCCGCTGCGGTTTCTCCTGGCGGATGATCCAGGCGCCGGCAAAACCATCATGGCCGGCCTTTTAATGAAAGAACTGATCACCCGCGGCGATTTACACCGCTGCCTTGTCGTATGTCCCGGAAGCCTCGCCGAACAATGGCAGGATGAACTTTACCGGCGTTTCCAGCTTCCGTTCGAAATTCTCACCAATGACAAATTGGAATCCGCCCGCACCGGCAACTGGTTTTTAGAAACGAACCTTGTGATTGCCCGTCTCGACAAGCTTTCGCGCAACGAAGATGTTCAGGCCAAGCTCATGGTACCGGATTGCCGTTGGGACCTCATTGTCTGCGATGAAGCGCACAAAATGTCCGCCACTTTTTACGGGGGTGAAGTCAAGTATACCAAAAGGTACAAACTCGGCCAGCTCCTTTCCACGCTCACCCGGCACTTTCTCCTGATGACCGCCACCCCCCACAATGGGAAGGAAGAGGACTTTCAGCTTTTCATGGCGCTGATCGACGGGGACCGTTTCGAAGGAAGGTTTCGGGACGGTGTCCATACGGCGGATGTCTCGGATCTCATGCGCCGAATGGTGAAAGAGAGCCTGGTCAAGTTCGACGGCAGGCCCCTCTTTCCGGAGCGCATGGCCTACACCGTTCCCTATAGACTTTCGGGGATCGAGGCACAGCTTTACAAAGACGTCACGGATTATGTCCGACAGGAATTCAACCGTGCCGAAGCACTGACAAACGACAAGCGCGCAGGGACCGTCGGTTTTGCGCTGACCATTCTTCAGCGCCGCCTGGCCTCATCCCCCGAGGCGATCTACCAGTCCCTGCGCCGGCGCCGGGAACGTCTGGAAAGTCGACTCCGGGAGCTGGAATTGCTTCAACGCGGATCTCAGCCGCCCCAAATCTTTCCCACCACAAAGACAATCGATGCCGAAGATCTGGAGGACCTCGAAGATGCCCCGGACAATGAAGTGGAAGCAACCGAAGGGGAAATCCTCGACGAGGCCACCGCCGCCCGCACAATCGTCGAACTCAAAGCGGAAATCGACACGTTAAAAAGCCTGGAATCCCTTGCCTTGACGGTTCGCCAAAGCGGTCAAGACAAAAAGTGGCAGGAGCTTTCCAATTTGTTGTGCGAAATATTTTCACCGGCCGCGTTTTCCCACTGCGTATCCGAAGGCACCCTGCCCTACGGCGCGGGACCGATCCCGAAGCCCACCCCGAGCCCCCGCCAAAAACTGGTTGTTTTCACCGAACACAAGGACACATTGAACTACCTTAAAACCCGGATATCAACGTTTCTGGGACGAGAAGACGCCCTGGTCGTCATTCACGGCAGCATGGGACGCGAGGAACGCATGAAGGCCCAGGAAGCGTTCCGCCATGATCCGCAAGTACAGATTCTTTTGGCCACCGATGCGGCCGGCGAAGGGATCAACCTCCAGCGGGCCCATCTCATGATCAATTACGACCTCCCCTGGAATCCCAACCGCATCGAACAGCGCTTCGGCCGCATTCACCGTATCGGCCAAACGGAAGTCTGCCATCTCTGGAACCTGGTGGCCCAAGAGACCCGGGAAGGGGATGTCTACCGCACCCTTCTCGACAAGCTGGAAGAGGCCCGACAGGCTTTGGGCGGACAGGTATTTAATGTGCTTGGAAAGCTTCAATTCGACGGCCGTCCTTTACGGGAACTTCTCGTCGAAGCCATCCGCTATGGGGAGCGGCCGGATGTGCGCGCACGCCTGAATCAGATCATCATCGATACCGTCGACTGCGATCAACTCCGGGAACTCCTGGAAGAACGCGCCCTGGTGCGCGAAGCCATGGACACCCGCCGTGTCCGGCGCATCCGGGAGGACATGGAGCGCGCAGAAGCCCGGCGCCTGCAGCCCCACTATATCGAATCCTTTTTCCTCGAGGCCTTTAAGCGCCTGGGCGGAACCGCCAAACAGCGGGAACCCCGCCGTTACGAGATCACCCATGTACCCGCCGCCGTGAGAAGCCGGGATCGCCTCATAGGCATCGGGGAGCCCGTTTTATCCCGTTACGAACGCATTACCTTCGAAAAAGACCTTGTGGCCCCCCAGGGACAGCCCTTGGCCGCCTTTGTTTGTCCCGGGCACCCCCTGCTGGATGCCGTCATCGATCTGACCTTGGAGCGGCACCGGGACCTTCTCAAACGCGGTACCGTTTTGGTGGATGAAATGGATTCAGGGACTCAGCCGCGGGTGTTGTTCTACCTGGAGCACGCCATCCAGGATGCAAACCTCACCCGATCCGGAGAGCGGCGCACCCTCTCCCGGCAGATGCATTATGAGGAACTTTCCGCCGACGGCACCCTTCACCATGTCCAGTATGCCCCCTATCTCGATTTCAGGCCGTTAAAAGAAGATGAGCCTTCCATCGAAGATTTTATGGATCGACCCGAATGTGCCTGGATTCATCGGGATTTGGAACAGGAGGCCCTCCGCCATGCGGTAACCCACGTGGTTCCCGGGCATCTGCGCGAGGTGCGCGAAAAAAGACTGGCCCTGATCGCCAAAACCGAGGCGGCGGTGAAAGAACGCCTCACCAAAGAAATCACCTATTGGGACCACCGGGCGGAACAGCTCAAGCTGGAAGAGCAAGCCGGGAGGTCCAATGCCAGACTCAATTCCCGGGAAGCCCGAAAACGGGCGGATCTCTTACAGGCAAGGCTCCAGAATCGGCTGGAAGAATTGAAACGCGAAGGGCAGATCTCCCCGTTGCCGCCGGTCATCCTCGGTGGCCTCCTGGTGGTCCCCGCGGGTCTTGTGAGGGCGGTCCAGGGGCTTCCATCCCAAGTCACCTTGAGTCCCACCGATACACAGGCATCGGCTGCAAAGGCCCGCGCCATTATCATGGAAACGGAGCGCCGCCTCGGCTTCGAGCCCATCGACCGGGAAACGGAAAGGCTCGGTTACGATATCGAAAGCCGAGACCCGTCCACGGGAAAGCTGCGATTCATCGAGGTCAAGGGCCGCGTCTCGGGTGCCGACACCATTACGGTGACCAAAAACGAGATCCTCTACTCTCTCAACAAACCCGACGATTTCATCCTGGCCATTGTCGAGTTTTTCAACGGCGGCCGACACCGGGTACGCTACATTCGCCGCCCGTTCCACCGAGAGCCGGATTTCGGGGTGACAAGCGTGAACTACAACTTTGCTGAACTTCTCGCCCGTGCGGAAGTGCCATCCTAATCAAAATGAGGCCTTTTTCGTTGACAAAGTTATTCATAGTATCATAATGATACTAATCATGGCGACATTCTGAATGGAAAAGCGAAGACCCCATTATCCGCTGGAAACGTTTAAAAGGCTTTTTTTCTCTGAACGATCACGAATCATCACCCAAACAGCTCGAGAAGGTGCCGTCACCATGGGGTACATGGATGATGATGATATTATGGCTGTAATCAGTCGATTGGGAACAAAACAATTTGTGAAATCCATGACGACCTATAAAAATCATAGAATCTGGCAAGATGTCTATCAGTACGAGGATGAAAACGACAACATCCTGTATATCAAGGTACAATTATCTTCAGACTATAAAAAGGCGATCTTGGTTCAGATGAAAAAGCATGAAGGGAGCGATGAGTAACATGAAACCCAGAAGATGTCCTATTTGCGGTGCCGGCATTTTAAAAAAACGGATCGAAAACGAAACATTCGTATACAAAGGGAAACAGATCACCATTCCCAACTACATCACCCATGCTTGCAACGAATGTGGAGAAGCCATCGTGGATCCCGTAACCTTGAAAGAATCGGGAAAACAGTTGAAAGAATTTAAAAGAGAAGTGGACGGCCTTCTTACCGGAGCACAAATCAAAGCGATTCGCCGGAAACTGGGGATGACCCAGGAAGAATTGGCCGAGATCATCGGCGGCGGGTTAAAAAGTGTGGCGCGCTATGAGTCCGGAAAAATCTGTCAGAGCAAAGGAATGGATAACCTGCTTCGTATTCTGGACGCTTATCCGGAAACGCTGAAGGTGATCCAGAAAAACAAAAGATCCGACAAAAGCTTTGCACAGATTATCAATATTGAGGTTGAAAGAAATAAGCGAAACTATCGGATTCGAGAAGAAACCTTTTCAACCGGCGAATCTGGGGAGACGGCTTATGGAATATAGCTTTGAAATCAAAAGGATTCGGCTCACCGAGGCCCATTTCTCCATTGTTCCCCAATTCAAAAACCCAAAGGAAAAACCGATAGAAATCATCAGCAATGTGAATGTAAAATACGATAAAGTTGAAAATGGAATACATGTAGTGATTTCGATCTCGTCCGATTCTGATAAACAGCCGTTTCGATTCTCTGTTTCTTGGGAAGGGTTATTCGCCTTTGCCAAAATGCCTGCGGAAAAGGAAATCGACCGAATCGCTCAAATTAATTGTGCGGCTATCATTTTTCCATACGCCCGTGAGTCCGTAGCTGACCTGACAAGACGCGCCAACATGCCGCCTTTGAATTTATCCCCCTTTAATTTTGTTGCCATGTATGATGAAAAAAAGAAATCCGTTTCCAAAACCGCTTCCTTAAAGGCCCGCAAACGAAGCAAAACCAGACCATGACGCAGAAGAAAAAACTCATCGAGGTGGCGCTCCCGCTGGATGCCATCAACAAGGCGTCGGCCAGGGAAAAGTCCATCCGCCACGGGCATCCGAGCACCCTGCACCTGTGGTGGGCGCGCCGGCCGCTCGCCGCGGCCCGGGCAGTCATCTTTTCCCAGATGGTGGATGACCCGTCCGAATACACCGACGTGCTCCTGTCCGATCCGGGAAAAAAGCGCCGGGCGCAACACGAACTCAAAAAACGGCTGGCCCTGTGGGAATCAAAAGGCGCGGATGGAAAACAAAAAGGGCCGAAGTCGACCATCGAAGAGGTGATCGCGGACCAGGAACGCGAACGGCTCTTTAACATCATCGAAGACCTGGTAAAGTGGGAAAACACCACCAACGAAGCGGTCCTGCAAAAAGCCCGGGATGAAATCTGGACAAGCTGGCGAAGGACTTGCGCTGAAAACGCCGATCATCCCCGGGCCAGGGAACTTTTCGACCGCTACAAACTCCCCGCCTTCCACGATCCCTTTGCCGGGGGCGGAAGCTTGCCTCTGGAGGCCCAGCGGCTGGGGCTCGAAGCCTATGCCAGTGACTTAAATCCCGTGGCGGTGGTCATCAACAAGGCCATGATCGAAATCCCGCCCAAGTTTGCGGGAAAGCCGCCCGTGAACCCGGATTGGCAGAAAAAAATCCGCGAAGAAAAATCCCTTCAGATATGGAAAGGCGCCAAAGGCTTGGCCGAAGATGTCCGCTATTACGGCAAATGGATGCGGGACGAGGCCGAAAAGCGCATCGGCCATCTCTATCCCAAAATCGAAGTGACACCCGAGACGGCAAAAGATCGTCCGGATTTAAAACCTTACGTGGGGAGAAAACTCACCGTCATCGCGTGGCTCTGGGCCCGGACCGTGAAAAGCCCCAATCCGGCATTCGCCCACGTGGACGTGCCGCTGGCTTCCACATTTATGCTCTCCACCAAGCCGGGGAAAGAAGCCTATGTGGAGCCGGTGATTGAAAATGGCTCTTATTGGTTCACGGTAAAAGCAGGAAAGCCCAATGACGCAGATGCCGCAAAGGCTGGCACGAAACTCGGGCGCGGGGCCAATTTTCGATGTGTGATGTCAGGCACACCCATCGCAGGCGACTACATCAAGGCTGAAGGGAAAGCCGGGCGCATGGGTGCGCGACTCATGGCCATTGTTGCCGAGGGAGACCGTAGGCGGCTCTATCTGGCGCCCACGCCGGAGCATGAGGTTGCGGCGAAAAAGGCGAAGCCGGAGTGGAAGCCAGAAGGCGAAGTACCCGCAAGACTCACGGGTGGCACTTGTGTCCCCTATGGACTTTCAACGTGGGGCAAACTCTTCACCCCTCGCCAGCTCGTGGCGTTGACGACCTTCTCCGATCTGGTGGGTGAAGCGATGGAGCGCGTGAAACGCGATGCCCTCGCTGCCGGCCTCCCTGATGACGGCGTGCCCTTGCGCCACCTGCCTGCGCCAAGCGAAGCGCGGCATCCAGGCGGCACCGGCGCAACAACTTATGCGGAGGCTGTGAGTGTTTATTTGGGCATGACTATCAGCAGGCAAGCCAATCGCTCATGTACTATTTCTTTTTGGGACAATATGAGAGAAAACATTCAGCAAGCTTTCGGACGCCAAGCGCTTCCGATGACGTGGGACTTCTGTGAGTCAAACCCGTTCAGTGCCTCCAGTGGCAATTGGCTCGGTCAGCTGATGTTCCCAGCGAAGAGCCTCGAAGCCTCCCCAGCCAGTATTCCGGGCTTTGTTTCTCAACTGGATGCACAACGGCAGGGAGTCTCAACCGACAGGATGGTTTCCACTGATCCACCCTATTACGACAATATCGGGTATGCGGACCTGTCGGATTTCTTCTACGTCTGGCTGCGCCGCTCGCTCAGACACGTATTCCCCGAACTCTTAGCTACACTTGCTGCCCCCAAGGCCGAGGAACTGGTGGCCATTCCCTACCGGCACGGCAGCAAGGAGAAGGCAGAGACCTTCTTCCTCGACGGGATGACCCAGGCGATGCGTTGCCTCGCCGTGCAGGCACACCCGGCATTTCCGGTTACCATCTACTACGCCTTCAAGCAGGCGGAAACCAAGGGCAACGGTGACACTACCAGCACCGGTTGGGAAACATTCCTTGACGCCGCAATCCGGGCCGGATTCGGAATCAGCGGCACTTGGCCGATACGCACGGAACTCACTGGTAATCTTAAAAAGAATGTTAGTGCCCTTGCATCCAGCATCGTCCTGGTATGCAGACCGCTTTCCAAAGATTTGACCACGGCCACCCGCCGGGAGTTTATCACGGCCCTTAAAAATGAACTCTCCCGGGCCCTAGCCCATCTCCAGCGGAGCAACATCGCGCCGGTGGACCTGGCCCAGGCCGCCATCGGCCCGGGAATGGCCATCTTCACCCGGTATGAAAAAGTGCTGGACGCCAAAGGAAATCCCATGACCGTGCGGGAAGCCCTTTCGCTCATCAACCAGACCCTCGACGAGGCCCTGGCAGAGCAAGAAGGAGATTTTGATGCCGACACCCGCTGGGCCCTGGCGTGGTTCGAACACGCCGGCTTTTCCGAGGGCGAGTTCGGCGTGGCCGAAACCCTTTCTAAGGCCAAAAACACCAGCGTGGAAGGGATGGTTAAAACCGGCATCCTTTTTTCCGGCCGGGGAAAAGTGCGCCTTTTGAAACCCATGGAACTTCCCGAAAACTGGGATCCCGCAGACGACAAACGCTTCACCGTGTGGGAAGCCGTCCACCAATTCATCCGATCTCTGGAAACCGGGGGAGAAAAGGCAGCCGCTTTGCTTGCCGCCAAACTGGGAACCCGGGTGGAAATCGCCCGGGACCTGGCCTATCGCCTCTATGTGATCTGTGAACGGAAAAAACGGGCCAAAGAGGCCCTTTCCTACAACGCCCTGGTCCAAAGCTTTACGGAGATCGGTCGCCTGGCTCAACAAATGGAGATACCGAAAAAACCCGAACAAATGGCTTTGCCCGGACAGGAGTAAATAATGGCCGTGACCAACCACGAACGCGTGGGAAAGGCCCTGGACCTGCTCAAAGCCGGTCTGGGCCCTTTTGTCGAACGCGAGATGAAAAGTGCTTTTGGAAAAGAGGCCGAAGATCGAGCCGTCAAAATGGTGGGGGAGGATCGCCTTCTGGTGGATAAACCCATCGCGGCCTGGGATACCGCCGCACTCCTCAAGCTCATGTGGGAAGCCTGGCATGCCGTATTCAAAAAGATCCTCGGCCCGGCGGAACGCAGCCTGGTGCACGAACTGCGGGATTACCGGAACCGGTGGGCGCATCAGAATGCGTTTAACAGCGACGACGCCGACCGGGCCCTCGATTCCATGGCACGGCTTCTCACGGCCCTTTCCGCACCCCAGGCCGACGAAATTCAGAAGATGAAGATGGAACTTCGGCGCCTGATCTATGATGAGCAGGTGCGCTACGAAAAACGCAAAAGCATCAGCCCCATCATTGAAAGTCAGGTGACCGGGAGTTTGAAACCCTGGAGGGAGGTGATCACCCCCCATCGGGATGTGGCCAGCGGCCGATACCAGCAGGCCGAGTTTGCCGCGGATCTCTGGCAGGTGCACCTTGGGGAAGGCGCCGACGAATACCGGGATCCGGTGGAGTTTTTCCGCAGGACCTATCTGACCGAAAGTCTGAAGTGTATGCTGTCGGACGCTGCGCGGCGCCTTTCCGGAAAAGCCGGGGAGCCGGTGGTCCAGCTCCAGACCAACTTCGGAGGCGGCAAGACCCATTCCATGCTGGCTCTGTATCACCTTTTTTCCGGGATCAATCCCACGACACTTTCCGGAATCGATGCAATCCTGGAAGATGCCGAGACGGAAGCGCTGCCGGCGGTGCGGCGGGTGGTGCTGGTGGGGAATAAAATTTCCCCGGGAAACCCGGTACAAAAGCCCGATGGCACGCTGGTTTGCACCCTCTGGGGGGAGCTGGCCTGGCAATTGGGAGGGAAAACGGCTTACAAGAAAATTGCCGCAGACGATGAAAAGGCCACCAGTCCCGGGGACGCGCTGCGCGCCCTTTTTACGGAATACGGTCCATGTTTGATCTTGATCGACGAATGGGTGGCCTATGCCCGGCAGCTTCATGACCAGGGGGATCTGCCTGCCGGCAGTTTCGAGACCCAGTTCACCTTTGCCCAGGCCCTCACGGAAGCGGCCCGGGCCGCAAAGAACTGCCTTCTGGTGATCAGCCTGCCGGCCTCGGATACCGGGGCTTCTCCCCACGCCCAGGCCGATGACGTGGAAGTGGGGGGGCAGCGTGGCCGGGAAGCCCTGGATCGGCTGCGCAATGTGGTGGGCCGTATGGAAGCGTCCTGGCGACCGGCTTCCGCCGAAGAGGGATTCGAGATTGTCCGGCGGCGCCTGTTTGAACCCTTGACCGATCCGGCCCATTTCAGGGATCGGGACGTGGTGGCAAGAGCCTTTGCGGACCTTTACCGGGTCCAATCCTCTGAATTTCCTCCGGATTGCCGTGAAGCCGACTACGAGAACCGGATCAAGGCCGCTTATCCCATCCATCCGGAGATTTTTGATCGGCTGTACACCGACTGGTCCACGTTGGTGAAGTTCCAAAGGACCCGCGGGGTGTTGCGCCTGATGGCAGCGGTGATCCACAGTCTCTGGGAAAAAGGGGACCGCAACCCGCTGATCCTGCCGGCCAACATTCCCATTGACGATAGCCGCGTGCAGTTCGAATTGACCCGGTATCTTTCCGACAACTGGGTTCCCATCATCGAAAAGGACGTGGACGGTCCGAGTGCGTTGCCGCCGCGTTTGGATGGAGAGTTGCCCAACCTGGGGAAATTCGCGGCCTGCCGGCGGGTGGCGCGCACCATCTATCTGGGGTCCGCCCCCAATCCGACGGCGGCCAACCGGGGGATCGAGGACCGCCGCATCAAGCTCGGCTGTGTCATGCCCGGGGAATCCCCGGCGATCTTCGGGGATGCCCTGAGGCGGCTGAGCCAGGCCGCCACCTATCTCTACCAGGACGGCGCACGGTACTGGTATTCGACCCAGCCCACGGTCACCAAGCTTGCCGAAGACCGTGCGGAGCAGTTGAAACGGAATCCCGATGCCGTGATGGAAGAGATTGAAAAACGGGTGCGCGCTGACCTTCGCCGATCCGGCGGTGGTTTCAAAAGGATCCATCCCATGCCCCAGTCCGGCCAGGACGTACCCGATGAATTGGATGCCCGGCTCGTGGTGCTCGGAATCGAAACCCCGCATACGAGAGACCCGGATTCGCCGGCTTTAAATGCCGCGAAAAAAATCTTGGAGATGCGCGGGAATTCCCCCCGGCTGTACCGAAACACGTTGGTCTTTCTCGCTGCGGACAAGGTTCGCCTGCAGGATTTGGACGAGGCGGCCCGCCGGTACCTGGCATGGCAATCCATCCTGGACGAAAAGGATGCGCTCGACCTTTCACCCCATCAGGTGAAACAGGCCGAAGCGCAGAGGGAATCGGCCCAAAGCACGGTCCTCAACCGGATCCCGGAAACCTACCAGTGGCTCCTGGTGCCGGTGCAGCCCAAACCGGACGCTCCCATGACATGGGAAGCCTTCAAGCTGGTCGGACAAAACCTTTTGGCGGAAAAGGTCAGCAAGAAGTTGAAGCGGGATGAACTGTTGATCACCCGATTTGCCGGAACCCGGCTCCGCATGGAACTGGATCGGGTACCCTTGTGGCGGGGGAACCATGTGGAAATCCGGCAACTGGTGGAAGATTTTGCGCGGTATCCCTATCTGCCGCGCCTGGCGGAACCGCTGGTGTTGATTGCAGCGATCCAGGATGGGGTGGCGCTGTTTTCATGGGTGCAGGACGCCTTCGGATATGCGGACAGCTACGATGAAACAACCGGGCGCTATAGGGGATTGAGAGGCGGGCAGAATATTCTTTTATCGGATGCCGATGCACGGGGATTGCTGGTCAGACCGGATGTTGCGTATCAGCAGATTGAAGCGGAAAGAACAACGCTTCCACCGGGCGGTCCTGAAACGGAAAAGGGACCGCGTGATGGAGACGTTTTCACACAAGATGTGGAAAAGCCGGAAACGCTTCAACCCGAGCTTCCCAAACGGTTGCCGACACGATTTCACGGAACCGTCACACTGGACACCACCCGGGTCGGGCGTGACGCCGGCCGCATCGCAGAGGAAGTGATTTCCCATCTTTCCGGCCTGGTCGGTGCAAAACTGACCGTCACCTTGGAAATTGCCGCGGATATCCCTTCCGGCGTCCCGGAAAATATCGTCCGCATCGTCACCGAAAACAGCCAGACGCTGAAGTTTACGAGTCATGGGTTTGAAAAGGAGTAAATTACTATGATAATTTAAAACCGGATTTCAGATAATGGATGGAAAAACTCATATATAAAAAATTCATTTGAAGAACATTTTGAAAATTTGAAATTGTTCTTTAGCAATATAGAAAAACGAATTGCAGGAAAAGCAAATGGAGCAATTTGATGAAATTGGCTATTGGAGCGAGATTAAACTTGATATTATTAAAGAGTATGCATCTGCATATTCAAAAATTATGAATGCAAGAAACTTACACCATATATATATAGATGCCTTTGCGGGTTCTGGTAAACATTTAAGCAGAACGACAGGCAGATTCGTCCCAGGAAGCCCTTTAAACGCTTTGCTTATCGAACCTCAATTTAGAGAATATCACTTTATCGATTTAAAAAAACAAAAAATTACATCGCTTGAAGAAATTTCAGGTTCTCGTAAAGATGTGTTTATTTATCATGGAAATTCGAATGAAATACTACTTGAAAAAATAATTCCGGTAGTAAGATATGAAAAATATAGAAGAGCGTTATGTCTTTTAGACCCGTATGGACTGCATCTTGATTGGAAAGTACTTTTCAAAATGGGACAGATGGGGACCTTCGATGTTTTTATTAACTTTCCGATGTATGATATGAATTTGAACGTTTTGTGGCGTGATCCAGAAAAAGTATCTACAGAACAAGCAGAAAGAATGAATAAATTTTGGGGAAATGACTCATGGAAAGATATTGCGTATTCTCCATCTCATCAGATGAGTCTTTTTGGAGAAATAAGATTAGAAAAAGTTTCTAATGAAATTATAGTTAACGCTTTTCGCAAGAGACTTGAAAGGGAAGCAGGTTTCAGATATATTCCGAAGCCAATGGCAATGGTCAACTCCAGAAATGCCACGGTATATTTTCTTATATTTGCTTCTCATAAACCAGTAGCTAAAAAAATTGTACAACAAATATTCAAGAAGTTTGAACCGAGAATGATTTAAAATGTCTATCAATTCGAACATTGAATGGACGGAGGCGACCTGGAATCCCACTACGGGATGCACCAAAATCAGTGAAGGCTGCAGGAACTGTTATGCCGAACGCATTGCAAAAAGATTACAAGCAATTGGGAATTATAATTATAGGAACGGTTTTAATCTCACCATCCATTACCATTTGTTGGAAAAGCCGCTTGCTTGGAAAAAGCCTCAAATAATTTTTGTAAATTCAATGAGCGACTTGTTTCATGAAAGTGTACCGGAAGCATTTATTTTAGAGGTTTTTGAAATAATAAGACAATCACCGTGGCATGTTTTCCAAATATTAACCAAGCGATCCGAACGGCTTGTTAAGATTAACTCCAAAATTAACTGGCCTAAAAATTGTTGGCTTGGTGTAACCGTTGAAAGGGAAGATTACAGCTTTAGAATATCGCATCTTGCCCAAACCCAGGCAAATGTTAAATTTCTTTCTCTTGAACCGCTCCTTGGGCCCATACCGTACTTGGATTTAAAGTGGATCGATTGGGTAATTGTTGGTGGAGAATCAGGCCCGGGCGCCAGAATCATGAAAAAAGGATGGGTTACAGATATTCGAGACCAGTGTTTAGCAGCCGAAACCCCTTTTTTCTTCAAACAATGGGGAGGGTTTCATAGAAAAAAAGCGGGTCGGCTTCTTGACGGGCAGAGCTGGGATCAAATCCCAAAGAAGGGGTTCCTGATGCCGAATAGACCCATTAAAGCTGCTGTGTAGCATTTTATCATGGTGCCGGAGGCCGGAATCGAACCGGCACGGACCCAAGGTCCACTGGATTTTGAGTCCAGCGCGTCTACCAGTTTCACCACTCCGGCACAGGATCCCTTATAAAGAGACAGCGACGCGTTGTCAAGGTTGATGACTTCGTAAAAAGTCCATCTGCGGCGTTGCGCGGCATTCTTCGTCATTGCGGCGTATCTGTAAGTACGCCTCATTCCTCAGAATTTGCGCGCCTTGCATCTGGAGCTTTTTACTTTGCCATCCCAATTTCGATTTGTTACGCGTTCATTAAGGTTGATTACGGCGGTTCGCTGGGTATTGAATTCAGAACCGCAAAGATGTCCGAAACGGATACAACCCCTTCCCGGAGGATCCTGGGGGGATCACACGTGACGTCAAGGATCGTGGATCCCGCGCCGCCTTTCAAGGGGCCGGCATCGAGGATGAGGTCCACGGCATTCCGGATACCGGGATCCAGGTCA
>JAFDGC010000029.1 GCA_019309485.1 Deltaproteobacteria bacterium
TTGGATTGACAACGGTTACTTTCCCTGAATACTCATGCCCCGGGAAGGCGTCTGTCGTAATCAGTGCTACAGTTCCAACGGCAAGCCGGCCAATGTCTGTTTCCGGCAAATCAACATCCAAGTTCAGAGATGTTTGATCCACGATAAGCAGAAGTCGGCTGCCGGGCGCAACCGCCTGACCGATTTCCACATTTCTCTCCACTACAGTGCCGCTGATAGGCGATCGGATATCTGCATCCTTGAGATGTTCCAGCGCTGTCTCCAAGGCGGCCTTTGCCCGGTCCCTCTGGGCCTTGGCGTAGGACACCGCTTCCCTGGCGCTCTTAAAGGCCGCTTCCGCCGCGTCAAAGCGACTTTGCGGAATCACCTTTTCTTCCAGCAGTTCGGTTGCCCGGCGGAATTCTTTCTCGGCCTGTTCAAACTGGGCCTCAGCCTGCGGAACTGCTGCTTCCGCAGCTCGGCCTGTTCAAACTGGGCCTCAGCCTGCGGAACTGCTGCTTCCGCAGCTGCAAGCGCCGCCTGCGCCTGTTTGACGCCGAGATCATAGTTTGTTCTGTCCAGTTTTATAACGACCTCGCCGGCTTTGACGCGCTCACCGATATCAACCAGAACCCGGTTCACTGTCCCTGCCACCTTGGGGCTTAGTGGACTCATGTCTCGGGCTTTCAGAGTACCGACAGCGCTGATTTCATCAGCGAATTCGTACTGGACAACAGATGCGATCGTGACAGGTAACGCTTTGGCGGTCACGTTCAGATTCTCGTCCTTTTTCCATTGCTTACTGGAAATTTGGACAACCAAGAGCGCAATAACAACAGCCGCAATAGCAATCGAGATATAGGCTCCTCTTCGTTTCATTCGGCAGACTCCTTTTCCTTGATATCAGGCGGCTCTATCACCATTACGCCCACCGCTCGATGAAGGGCGGCAAGGGCAACGTTGTAATCAAAAAGAGCCTGCGTGTGATTCGCTTCAGCTCGACTCAGGGCGGTACGGACGTCTAACACGTCGGTATTTGTGCCTTCTCCTGCCCGGTATCTGGCTCTTGCCTGGCGGTAAGCCTCCTTGGCTGTCTTCAGAGCACTCTCAGCCGCATCGATATTCTTTTCTGCTTTCGCAAGGTTCAGGAAAGCTTGGCGTACCTCAAGACGAATGCGATCCGCTGTCTTATCTTTCTGGATTCTTGCTTGAGCCAACTGCGAGCTTGCCTCTCTCACCTTGGCCATTGTGTTCCCCCAATTCCAGAGGGGAAGCTGTGCTCCTATTCCAACCGTCCAGTGGTCACCGCCTTCCAGATCCCGAAAATCGCCTTCCATATATTCGTAACGTCCTTCGAGGGCAATGGTAGGAAGGTATTCTCCCCTGGCCGCCTTGAGCGCCTGTTCCGCAGCTGCCATTTTGGAATCCATTGCAGACAGTTCGGGACGTTGTGAAAGGGCCAACTCGGTGAGAGACGAAAGATCCGCTTCCGGTCTGGACGACCGCTCCAAGGTTTCCGTGAGCTTGACCGATTCAGTAAGGGGGATGCTCAGCAAATTCTTAAGTGCAGAATATGCCAAGTCGACAGCGTTGTTAGCGCCATTCAGCTCCTTGCGGGCATTGGCAAGTTCCGTTTGGGTGCGAAGTCGGTCAATTTCCGGATTCGCCCCTTTCTCCACCAGAATCGTCACGTCATGTTCATGCGTCTCAAGAAGATCGACGGCCTCCACGGCAACACCTTGAAACGCTTCGGCAAGCTGTGCGGTCCGATAAGCGCGTGTAACTTGGGAAACGACTTCTTCTTCAAGAGCTCTGTTTTCTTGAGCTTGAGCGTCTCGTGAATACTGGGATGCCTTGCGCGCCGCATTTAATCGCCCTCCCGTGAAAATGGGTTGCCGGATGACGAGCCCCGCCTTGTATTGATCACGATCCATGAAGGTCAATAATTGCGGCCCCATTGCAAAACTCAACTCCTCGTCCAGTCGTGTATAGGAAGCCTCCGCCCCCAAAAATGGGAGCATGGCCGATCTGGCCTGAGTTATCTTTGTATCGGCTTGAGTCAGGGCTTCCCGGGTAAGGCGGATATCGTAATTCTGTTGCAACGCTATTTTCAGGCAATCGCTTAACGACAAGTGTATATTGCCATCCTTTTCGAGCTTGCGAAGCACCTCATCGGAAGAAGGGGGACGCAGGCGTTCTATTTCTGGTGAAAGCTCGGCAATTACTCTAGAACAGCTGTGCGGTAGATGTGCAGGAGTGCGCACAGAAGCACAACCTACCACCAGCAACAATCCACCCTCCGCCAGAAGCAGAACCATGATGCGAGTGGTCGTCCTTAATGTTTTCCTCATTCGGCCAAAACTCCTTTGAAAAACATGTCCCTGATCACCGGGATGTTCGCCTCGTATGAATGCCGCTCCGGGTCCTCCAACCAGCAGAAGAGAAACGCGTTGGTGAGCCCCTCCAGTGCCACGGCCATATAGTAGGGAGTTAGATTCCGAAGCACATTTTCGCGGATACCTTTTTCCAGTGTCGAAGCCAGTTGCTCTAGCAATTCGTCATAAAGTTTGCGAATGTCCTGATCGAGGCCAGCCTTGATGTTGAAACTCGCGCCCCGAGTTTCAGCAAAATAGAGCCGCAACGTGGCAACGTCATCAGCAAAGATACCCGCTTTAGCGGAAATGTAGTCTTTGAGAATAGTCAGGACGTCACCTTCCCGTGAAAGGACTCCGCTCAGGGTATGGTGATATTCCGCTGCCTTTTCCATCATGAGGGCCTTGTAGAGGTCCTCCTTGTTCTTGAAGAATTTGTAAAGCGTTCCGATGGCAAACTCTGCTCTCTTTGAAATCTCGTGCATGGATACGTTGTGGTATCCCTTCTCCGAGAAAAGATCGAGTGCAGCAGCAAGCATCTGACGACGATGTCTGAGTTTTTCTCTTTCCCGACGTGGGAGCTTCTCATCTTGCATTACTCGACCTCCTTATACTTGGCTGGCATAGGATTGCATGAACATGACGTCATTTAATATGATATGACGTCTAATTATATCATGTAAACATAAACTCCCTTGCTGTCAAGCGGAAATGCGAGGTGAGCCCGCAGTTCGAGCGGCTTGTTCCCCTTGAGCACGAGGATGGTTTTGGGATCGAGCCGAAATGCGAGCACCGCTGTTATCTGGCCCCGGTAGAGTCCCAGGCGCGTCTTGAACCTCTCCATATCAATCCGGTCGTCCCGGACGTCGTTGTGGGCCAGGCGGAAAAGCAGTTCGCTGTCCACTTGGGCGAAGCGCCGCAGTTTGATTCGCCGGAATAGTAAATAGTCGGCGTTGTAGATCGTGCCGTTGTGGGCACCGATGATGTCGCCGGCCCGAATCGGATGATTGTTGCAGTTAACGCGCTCATCTCCGCGGGTGCGCCACCGGGTGAGTCCGAGCAGGATCGTGGTTCGATTGTCGATGCCGGACAATACCTCTTGATATGCCTTGTACGTGACAAACTGCCCGGCGTGCGCCGGCAGTTTGAAGAGCCGTTGTTCGCCGGCGCGGTTGAGCCAAGCGATACCCGTGGTGTGGGGCCCCCTGCATTCACTCATGACCAGCAGCTGCGTAAAGAGCCATGCCATGTCAATGATCACCCTAATGGAGCCGGACAAGGTCAGGGAAGAACTCCAAGCAGTGGGTCGTTGTAAACTGTTTGATTGACATACTCACTTCCATTCAGATCATTGACGTCAAAATGAGCGGGACGTCGTTGGCATGTTGACTTACTGGGCTGCAAGGGATTGCCCTCAACGCAACCGCCATTTTCCGTAATAGTAGTTTTACCGCACCATTAATCTTCATTTACTGTAGCGAAAAAGCACTTATCTCTTTGTCTCCATAGAGCTCGACACATTGAAATTCATCCTTTTATCCATTCGTTATCATAGTTCCCGTCACTATTCATAATCTGGCACGGCAGTTGCTTTAAAGAGAATTAGAAAGCCGTAAAAAGGAAGAAGTTTACCCAAGGAGAAACCTCTGATGAACGGAAAGAAAGGTTCGCAAGCCGGACCCACGGGCGGACAAGGACAAGGCGGCGGCGGGCGGGGCGGTCGAAGAGGCGGCGGCAGGGCGGCAGGTCCCGGGGGATATTGCAAGTGTCCCCAATGCGGCCAGCGGGAACCCCATGAACGCGGGGTGCCGTGCTATGAGCGCCGATGCCCCAAGTGTGGTGGCGCCATGACCCGGGAATAGCGGCTCGATATGGAATCGGGAGAAGACGTGAATTGAACAGCAGGGCCACAGCGACCATCAAAAAATTGAATTTACCATCACGAGGAGAAAAATCTTGAAGATCGCATTCAGCACATCCGGAAACGACCTCGATGCACCGATGGATACACGCTTCGGCCGGGCATCCAGGTTTTTAGTCTACGATCTGGAGGAAGAGACATTCAAGGTGATCGACAACAGCGGGAGCAGGAGCGTCACCCAGGGCGCGGGGATCCAGGCCGCGGAAACCGTGGCCCGATCAGGCGCAAAAGCACTGATCACCGGGAACTGCGGTCCCAAGGCATTTTTGGCCCTTTCTACGGCGGGCATTGCCGTTTACAACACCAACGCCCCCTCCGTGTCCTCGGCTCTGGAGCAATACCGGGCCGGACGACTCGTTCCGGTCGAATCCCCCAATGTGGACGGGCACTGGACGTAGCCGCCCGAAGGCGGAAAATTCAAGTCGCCGGTCCCGATGATTGCGATTTTTACGAGATTCCTTCCGATGGCGTTGTTGTTTTTCCCTGCCAGTAGGGATCCCGGAGGGCCTTTTTAAAAATCTTTCCGGAACCGGTCTTGGGAAGAGCCTCGATGAAATCCACGGATTTGGGGGCCTTGTAAGATGCCAGATGGGTCTTGCAAAAGGCGATGAGCTCTTCCGGGGTAGCCGTCTCTCCGGGTTTGAGGACCACGGCGGCTTTCACCGCTTCCCCCCATGTCTCGTCCGGCACGCCGAAGACCGCCGCTTCCAGGATTTTCGGATTCATGTAAAGGACATATTCCACCTCCGTGGAATAAATGTTTTCCCCGCCGGACAGGATCATGTCCTTTTTCCGGTCCACGATGTTGACGTAGCCTTCCGCATCCATCACCGCCAGGTCCCCGGTGCGCAGCCATCCGTCCACAAAGGCCTTTTCGCTTTCCTCCGGCCGGTTCCAGTAGCCCGGGGTCACCGTATCGCCCTTGACCATGATCTCCCCCACCTGCCGGCCGTCCGGCGCCACGGGATTCAGCTGGTCGTCCACCACCTTCAGCTCCACGGCCATGAAGGGGCGTCCGGTTTTCGACTTATACATCAGCTGTTCTTCTTCGGGAAGCTGCCGGAGATGATCCTTCAGGAGGCTGAAGGTGAGATACGGACTCGTTTCGGTCATCCCGTAGGTCTGGATGTAATCGCACCCGAAGGTTTCCATGATCATCCGGATCAGCTCCGGCGCGATGGGCGCCCCGCCGCTCAGCACCACCCGCAGGCTCGAAAAGTCGTAGGTCTTCACCTTGGGATGCTTGACAATAAGGTTGAGCATGGTAGGGATCAGATTGCTCAGGGTGATTCTCTTTTCCACGATCACGGCCATGACGGGCTCGGGCTCGAACTGTCCCACCATCACGTGCGTTCCTCCTGCCCATGTCACGGCAAAGGTGGCCCAGGCGTCGGCAAGATGAAACATGGGCGCAATATGCCCCCATACATCGGTATCGGTCAGCTGAAGCTCGGCGATCGTCGCCAGGGCGTGCACGCAGACATTTTTATGGGTCAGTATCACCCCCTTGGGGCGTCCCGTGGTGCCGCTGGTATAATAAAGGTGGGCGATTCGGTCCCCGTCGATCTCCGCCGGCGTAAAGGCCGATTCGCGGGTTTTCATGACAGCCTCGTACTCGGCGCTTTTCGTTCTTTCCGGTACCGCGTGAGGTGTTCCGATCCACAGGATGCCTTCCAGGGCGGGCGTTTCGGCCGTCGCCTCTCGGATCACCGCCCCGAAACGGCTCCCCGAGATGAGCCACCTGGCCCCGGAATCGTTAATGATGAACGCCATTTCCCGGGCCGAAAGCCGATAATTGATGGGACAAAGAACGGCCCCCAGCCCGGCGGCGGCATAATAGCATTCGAAAAAGGCATACGAATTGACCTCGCAAATGGCGATCCGGTCCCCTTTATGGATCCCGTTTTCCCTTAAAAAGCAGGCCAGGGATTCCGCCCGTGCCTTCGCCTGTTTGTATGTGAACGCCGTGGGGCCGTCGATGATCGCCGTTTTGTCCGGATAAAGGAACGCCGCCTTTTCCAGGGTCATCCAGATGTTCATTCAAGATCCTTTCGTTCGTTCTCGTTACGGATATGCGTCCTATCCCTTTAGAATGCATATGGAATTATCGCTTGACGACTTTGTTTTCATATAATAAACTTCTCTATTTTATTGCAAATTCCTTAAAAGCTTGTCAAGACGGAACCGATCCGGGGAATACCGGTGCATCACCGAAAGCGCTATGGTGCAAAACGGCCGAAAGCGCTTGACAAGGATCGGGGCTTATAGCTATATGATAGCTATTATGTGGAACCTTGTGCCCCTATGGCGGCGCTATTCGAGTAAGGACACGTTTTTTCAAAAAGCATCGATAATAGAGAGGATTTCAATCATTAAGGAGGACGGGAAATGGATTTTGCACTGACGGAAGAACTCGAAATACTCAGGAACACGGTCCGGGATTTCGCCAATGAACAGATCGCCCCTTATGCGGACGAGTGGGACGCCAAGCACTACCTGCCCCATGAGGAGGCCCTCAAACCCATGGGGGAACTGGGGCTGTTCGGAACGGTGATTCCCGAGGAATACGGCGGCAACGAAATGGGCTGGCTGGCCGCGATGATCATCACCGAGGAAATCGCCCGGGTGTCCAGCTCGCTGAGGGTCCAGGTCAACATGCAGGAGCTGGGCTGTTCGTTCACCATCTCCAAATACGGCGCCGAAGACATCAAGAAGAAATACGTCCCAAAACTGGTCAGCGCCGAATACCTGGGCGCGTTCGCCATGACCGAGCCCAACGCCGGCTCCGACGTCATGGCCATGACCTCCAAGGCCGAGGACAAAGGGGACCATTGGCTCTTGAACGGATCCAAGACCTGGATTTCCAACGCCAACGTGGCCGACGTCATCATCTACTATGCCTACACGGACCGTTCCCAGGGGTCCAAGGGCCTTTCCGCCTTCGTGGTGGAGTTGAAGAACTTCAACGGCGTACGTACCACCTCCCTGGAAAAGATGGGCTCATTTTCCTCTCCTACGGGAGAGATTTATCTCACCGACACGCAAATCCCCAAAGAAAACATCCTGGGCAAACCCGGCGACGGGGCCAAGATCCTCTTTAGCTCCTTAAACCAGACACGGCTTTCCGCCGCCGCCGGCGCCGTGGGCGTCGCTCAGGCCTGCCTGGAAGAAGCCGTCAAATACTGCAAGGAGCGCAAGCAGTTCGGCAAGGCCATCGGCGAATACCAGATGAACCAGGACCTCATCGCCCAGATGTCCTCGGAGATCGAAGCCGCTCGGTTGCTCGTTTACAAAGCGGCCTGGGCCAAGGACCAGGGGCGGCTGAACAACGGCCTCGATGTGGCCCAGGCCAAGTACTTCGCCGGGGAAACAGCCAACAAGTGCGCCAATTACGCCATGCGGATCCTGGGGGCCTACGGTTATTCCACCGAATATCCGGTGGCCCGGTTCTTCAGGGACGCCCCCACCTACTTCATGGTGGAAGGCTCGGCCAATATCTGCAAGTGGATCATCGCCCTGGATCAACTGGACATTCGTAAAGCCAACCGGTAAACGGGTCGAAAAGGAAATGTTGGAGTCCGTCTTCAACCTTTTCCGAAACGCATTTACCGGTCGACCCCATTTTTGATGAAAGGAGAAGGATATGGAAATCGTGGTTCTTGTCAAGCAAGTACCGGACACCGAATCGCTCATTCAGATCGCCGGCGACGGCGTTTCCATCAAGACGGAGGACCTGAAGTGGGTCATGAATCCCTACGACGAATTCGCCGTGGAAGAGGCTCTCCGGATCCGGGAGGCCCAGGGAGGGACGGTGACGATCCTTTCCATGGGGCCGGCGAAAACCGTGGAAACCATCCGCACCGCCCTGGCCATGGGCGCGGACAAGGGGGTTCATATCAATGATCCTGCAGCCGAAGGAAGCGACCCACTGGCCACGGCGAAAATCCTCGCCGCCGCCCTTAAAGATATTCCCTTTGACCTGATCATCGCGGGCATGCGCGCGGTGGACGGGGACAATTACCAGGTGGCCCCGGCCGTGGCGGAGTTTCTGGGAATCCCCCAGATCACCCAGGTCATCAAGGAAGAAATCTCGGGGGACACCATCCGGTGTCACCAGGTGGTGGAAGGGGGCACAGCCGTCATCGAGGCCAAACTCCCGGTGCTGTTCACGGCCCAGCGGGGACTCAATGAGCCGCGTTACGCCTCGCTGCCGGGGATCATGAAAGCCAAGAAAAAACCCCTCGACGTGAAAACCCTGGCGGACCTCGGCGTGGATGCCGGCACCGCTGGCACAGCGAACCGCAAGGTCAAGATCAAGGCCCTGAATCCGCCGCCGGCGCGAAAGGCGATCACCATGATTCAAGGCGACGATCCCGTTGCCCAGGCGTCTGAACTGGTGAAAAAGCTGCACGAGGAAGCCAAAATCCTGTAAAAGACCCTATCCGACGCATATCCGTTTATCCCGGAGTCTTTTCCGGGAGATGAAAAAAGGAGAAGATCATGGCACAAGGCATATTTGTTATCACCGAACAACGCGAAGGCACGTTTCGAAAGGTCAGCTTTGAGGCGTTGAGCGAAGGAAGGCGCCTTGCCGACGCCAAAAACGTCCCCCTGGTCGCCGTCCTCTGCGGATCCGGCCTCGAGGCATTGGCAGGGGATCTGGAAAAATACGGACCCGACCTGATCCTGGTGGCCGATGATCCGGCCCTGGCCGAATATACCACGGACGCGTTTACTAATGTCATCGCGGAAGCCGTTAAAGCCCAAGACCCCGAATTGATTATCATCGGCGCCTCCATCACCGGCAAAGACCTGTCGGCCCGTTTGGCCGCCCGGCTGGATGCCGGCTTGGCCATGGATTGCGTGGGGGTCCGCTTGGACGGCGGGGATTTCGTCTTCACCCGTCCCATGTACGGCGGGAAGGTGGTGGCCGACGTCACAATCGACGGCACCCCCAAGATCGCCGCCCTGCGGCCCAACGTGATGACCATTACCGAGGCGCCCCGCTCCGCCGCCGTGGAAAAGCTCGCGGTTCAGGTGGGGGACGTAAAGACAACAGTAGTGGAACGCAAACTGGAAGCCACCGACAAAGTGGAACTCACGGAGGCCGACATCATTGTCTCGGGCGGCCGCGGGACGGCCGGCGATTTTTCCGTGCTTGAAGACCTGGCCAATACCCTCGGGGGGGCGGTGGGCGCCTCCCGGACCGCGGTGGATGAAGGGTGGCGGCCCCACAGCGACCAGGTGGGCCAAACCGGGAAGGTGGTTTCCCCCAACCTGTACGTCGCCTGCGGGATTTCCGGCGCCATCCAGCATTTGGCGGGAATGTCCACTTCCAAGGTGATCGTGGCCATCAACAAAGACCCCGAAGCCCCCATCTTTTCCAAGGCCGATTACGGCATCGTGGGGGACCTGTTCAAGGTGGTTCCGG
This sequence comes from Deltaproteobacteria bacterium, assembly GCA_019309485.1. GTDB lineage: Bacteria > Desulfobacterota > Desulfobacteria > Desulfobacterales > UBA2156. Next base: position 9,704 of record JAFDGC010000029.1, read on the forward strand.
CCGTTACCGAGGAAGTGAAAAAGTTGAAATAATCTTTAACCGACCTGGAAAAAACAATGACCGAAGAAAGAGAAGAGTTTCCCTTAGACGTCCTTTTCGTCGGGGCCGGCCCCGCCAACCTGGCGGGTGCCATTCATTTGAAGAGGCTCGCCGATGAAAAAGGCCTGGAAATCGAAATCGGCCTTATTGAAAAAGGGGATCAGATCGGAAGCCATTCCTTGAGCGGCGCCATCCTCGATCCCATTGCCTTGAAAGAACTGTTCCCCGATTACCTTGAAAGGGGATGCCCCGTCGAAGAAACCCAATGCCGGGATCGATTCTACTACCTCACCCAAAACCGGAAATTCGAAGTCCCGTTTACGCCCAAGTACATGCACAACGAAGAGTGTTGCGTCATCAGCCTTTCCAGGTTCACCCGATGGCTGGGGGAGATCGCCGAAGAGATGGGCATCAACATCTTCCCCGGATTCGCCGGCACCCAGGTGTTGTTCTCCGAGGATAACCAGTCCATCCTGGGGGTGGCCACGGGCGACAAGGGGATCGATAAGAACGGAAATAAAAAAGCCACGTTCGAGCCGGGGGTAAACCTGACGGCCCGGGTCACCATCTTCGGGGAAGGCTCCCGGGGGAGCCTCATCCGACAGGTGGACGAAAAAATGGAAATCTTTTCCAAGGCCATGCCCCAGGTTTTCGAAACCGCCGTGAAGGAAGTCATCGAACTCCCGGAAACGAGCCCTTTTCTCACCGGCGACACCACGGTGCTGCATACCTTCGGGTATCCCCTGGGGCTCGACACCAAAGGCGGCGGGTTTTTGTACCGGATGAAGGACAATCGCATCTCCCTGGGCCTGGTGGTGGGGCTCGACTATGAAGATCCGCTCCTGGAGCCCTACCGGATGTTTCTTAAGTACAAGCGGCATCCCCTCATCGCCGATATCATTCAAGGGGGAAAGGTCCTTCAGCAAGGGGCCAAAACCCTTTCCATCGGCGGGTATTATACCATGCCGGTCCTTTCCGTGGGCGGAGCCTTGTTCGTGGGGGACAGCGCCGCCATGCTTAATTCCCAGCGTCTGAAAGGAATCCACACGGCCATGAAGTCCGGGATGCTGGCTGCGGAGACGGTGATCGAAGCCCTTGAAAAAGACGACTTCAGCCAGGCCACACTGCGGGCCTACGACCAGAAGGTGATGGACAGCTGGATCGCCTCGGAGAGATACGAGGCCCGCAATTTCAGCCAGGCGCTTTCACGAAAGGGGGTCGTCAAATTCATGCACATCGGCGCCCAATACTTCACCAAGGGGAGGGGGTTGAAAGATCCCCTGGACATCGTCGAAGACTGCGCCACCCTTAAAAAACTCCCCAAGGACTTCGACGCCTCTGCGTTGGAAACGGAAAAACCGGAATACGACGGCACCCTGTATCTGGACAAGCTCACGGGGGTCTATCTTTCCGGAACCCAGCACCTGGAAGACCAGCCCTGTCATCTCATCGTGCACAATACGGACATCTGCGAGACCTTGTGCTACGAAGAGTACCGGAATCCCTGTACCCGGTTCTGCCCGGCCCAAGTGTACGAGATGGTGGAAGAAACCCCGGGAGAGCGGCGGTTGGTCCTGAACCCGTCCAACTGCCTCCACTGTAAGACCTGCGAGATCAAGGACCCCTATAAAAACATCACGTGGACCTGCCCCGAAGGCGGCGGCGGTCCCAAGTATTCGATTGTTTGATGTTGTGAAGGGTCTGAGGGTCCGAGGGGTCGAGGGGTTGAGGGGTCGAGTGAAGGGAACGTTTCGTTCAAAAAAACATAAAACAGGATCGGCATTGCGCCCCACTTTTGGGAAGGATTTATCATCGACCAACTCGGTATCGGTATCGAAAACGGTATCGGTATCGAAAACAAAATAATGAAATTAGATTAAGGAGGATTACATGAAAGACGTTGTCATCTTAAGTTCCGTCCGGACAGCCGGCGGGAAATTCGGGGGCTCGCTCCAATCCATGACCGCCCCCCAATTCGGTGCGGTGGTGGTCCGGGAAACCATCAAGCGGTCCGGGATTTCGCCGGAAGCCATCGACCAGACCATATTCGGAAACGCCTGGCAGGCGGGGGTGGGCCCCAATCCGGCGCGCCTGACCGCCGTGAACGGCGGCGTCCCCGTGGATTCCCCGGCCGTATCGGTGAACGTCCGCTGCGGCTCCAGCATCCAGGCGCTGATCATGGGGACCCAGGCCATCAAGGCCGGAGACGTCCAGACCGTCCTGGTGGGCGGCACGGAGAGCAGCAACCAGATTCCCTACGCCCTCCCAAAGGCCCGATGGGGCTACCGGATGGGGAAAGGCGCCCTTTTGGACCTGATGCACCATGACGGGTTCCAGTGTCCCCTGGGCGGAGGCCTCATGGGCGATTTGACCGACGCCTACGCCCGGGAGCTCGGGATTTCCCGGGAAGAACAGGATGCTTTTGCCGCGGAAAGCCACAACAAGACGGAAGCCGCGGTCAAAGCGGGCAAGTTCGAAGCGGAAGTCGTTCCCGTGGAAGTCCCCGGGCGCAAAGGCCCCACCATCTTCAAAGACGAAGAGATTTTCCGGGAAGGGGTGACTGCCGCGTCGCTGGCCAAGCTCTCCCCGGTCTTCAACAAGGACGGAACGGTGACAGCCGGAAACGCCTGCGCTCTGTGCGACGCCGCGTCGGCCCAGATCCTCATGGACCGGGAAAAAGCCGAGGCCGAAGGACTCACCCCCATGGCGCTCGTGAAAGGATATGCCTTTGTGGGATACGACCCCAAACGTTTTGGTCTGTCCCCCGTCAAGGCCATCCCGGCGGCCCTCAAGCATGCCGGTTTGTCCCTTTCGGACATTGATCTCATCGAACTCAACGAGGCCTTTGCCGCCCAGTACCTGGCGTGTGAAAAAGAACTCAAGATCGACCGGAGCAAAGTGAACGTCCACGGCGGCGCCATCGCCCTCGGACACCCTGTGGCCGCCACCGGCTCCAAGATCCTCACCACGCTTCTGTACGCCATGAAGGACCGGGATTTGCAACTGGGACTGGTGAGCGCCTGTATCGGCGGCGGAAACGGCGTCGCCCTTGTCGTTGAACGATTGAACTAACCAAGGAGGGATTCCATGGCCATCAACACAGTACTCGTCGTCGGCGCCGGCATCATGGGCGGCGGCATCGCCCAGCTCTGCGCCCAGCAGGGCCTCAACGCCGTTATCTCGGACATCAAGCTGGAATATTCGGAAACCGCCAAAAAGCGGATTGAAAAGGGGCTGGCCAAGCGCGTGGACGCCGGGAAGATCCCTGCGGAACAAAAAGACGCCGTCCTGAGCCGCATCGCCGTTGCCGGGGATCTTTCTCCGGCAAAGGACGCCGACATCGTCATTGAAAGCGTGGTGGAAGACATCGAAATCAAAAAGCAGGTCTTTGCCGAACTCGACCGGCTGACCCGGCCCGATGTGATCCTGGCCACCAACACCACCTCCCTTTCCATTTCCGCCATGGCAGAGGCCACCGGCCGGCCCGATAAGGTGGTGCAGATGCACTTTTTCAACCCGCCCGTCATCATGAAGCTGGTGGAGATCATGCCGGGGAAGAAAACGTCCACGGAAACCCTTGCTGCCGCCGAAGCCTTTGCCAGGCAGCTCGGAAAAGACCCGGTGGTCTGCAAGAGCGAGGCGCCGGCGGGGATCGTGAGCCGCATCTTGGGACAGCTCCTCAACGAAGCTACCTGGCTGGTGGCCTCCGGGGTGGCGGACCCGGCGGACGTGGACAAGGCCATGAAACTGGGCGCCAACCATCCCATGGGGCCTTTGGAACTGGTGGACATGATCGGGCTCGACACCCACCGGGCCAAGATGATCACCCTGAGGACCCAACTCGATGATCCGCGCTACCAGCACCCCCCGCTTGTCGACGAAATGGTGGAAGCCGGGAAACTGGGCCGGAAATCCGGAGAGGGCTTTTACAAATACGGAGATAAATGATGTTTCAAAACATCCTTTATGAAACGGACGGGCCCACGGCCGTGCTGACGGTGAGCCGTCCCGACAAAATGAACGCGGTGGACAACGCTACGGTGGAGGAACTGGACCAGGCCCTGGCCGCCGTGGAAAAGGATCCCAACGTGAGGGTCCTGATCCTTACCGGCGCGGGCGACAAGGCCTTTGTGGCGGGAGCGGACATCAAAGAGCTGAATCGCCGGGACTTGATTTCCGGGCGGGCCGAAACCCGGCGGCGCCAGGAAGTCTATACCCGCATCGAGCAACTGGAGATCCCTTCCATCGCCGCCGTCAAGGGCTGGGCCCTGGGCACCGGACTGGAGCTGGCCATGGCCTGTACCCTCCGGCTGGCCGCCGAAGGGGCCAAGCTGGGTCAACCCGAAGTGAAACTCGGCATTATCCCCGGTGCCGGCGGGACCCAGCGGCTCCCCCGGCTGGTGGGAATGGGCCGGGCCATGGAGATGGTGCTTACCGGCGAACCCGTGGACGCCGTCCGGGCTTATGAAATGGGGCTTGTCAACCGGGTGGTCCCAGCCGAAAGCCTCTTGGACGAGGCCAAGAAGCTGGCCGCCGTCCTGGCGTCCCGGCCGAAACTGGCCGTTCAATACGGCAAGGAAGCGGTCTTGCGCTTCGCCGAGGGATCCCTTGCCGAAGGGCTGGCCCATGAATCGTATCTCCATGCCCTTTCCTGCGGCTCCGAGGATAAAAGGGAAGGGGTGGCGGCGTTTTTGGAAAAGCGAAAACCCAACTTCACCGGCAAATAGACTGATGGGAATAAGAGGCCATGCGACCCTATTTTGAAAAGATGACCGAATTCGGCTCCCGATTGACCGAAGGACAGATCAAAAGCGCCGAGGAAAACGTCTCCAAGATCAGGGAAGTGGAAAAGGAGATCAAGGAGGCCGTGGAGAAGGTCAAGACGGCGGGGCTTCCGGAGGAGGTGATCAATTCCCGGGGGCAGATGACGATCTGGCAGCGGCTGCGGTACCTGGTGGACCCGGGGACCTGGCACCCCCTGCACACCCTGTACAACCCGGAAGACAACGCGGAAGGGACCACCAACGTCATCGACGGCATCGGCAAGATCTCCGGGAAATGGGCGGTGATCATCGGCTTCGACAACAAGCTCTTCGCCGGCGCCTGGATACCGGGCCAGTCCGAAAACATCCTCCGGGTCACGGACCTTTCCAAGCGCCTCAACATCCCCCTGGTCTGGCTGGTCAACTGCTCCGGCGTGAAGCTGACCGAGCAGGAAAAGTTTTATGCCGACCGACGGGGCGGAGGCACCACTTTTTTCCGGCATGCCGAGCTGGAACAGATGGGGATTCCTGTTTTAGCCGCCATCTACGGCACCAACCCGGCCGGGGGCGGCTACCAGGGGATCAGCCCCACCGTGCTGTTCGCCCACAAGGACGCCAACATCGCCGTGGGCGGGGGCGGCATCCTTTCGGGAATGTCCCCCAAGGGATACTTCGACCTGGAAGGGGCGGAACAGCTCATCCAGGCGGCCCAACAGTACAAGGTGGAACCGCCGGGATCCGTGAAAATCCATTACCATGAAACCGGTTTTTTCCGGTACGTCTATGATGAGGAGACCGGCGTCCTGGACGGCATCAAGGACTACATGAAGGACATGCCGGCCTACCACCCCAAGTTTTTCCGGGTGGCCGCGCCCAAGGAACCGCGATTCCCCGCCGATGACCTCTACCGGCTCGTCCCCTTCAACCAGAAACTCATGTACAACTTCGACGAGGTGCTGGCCCGGCTGGTGGACGGCAGCGAGCACATGGAGTTCAAGCCCGGCTATGGCCCCGAGGTCTACACGGGGCTTTGCAAGATCGACGGCTTCCTGGTGGGGATCATCGGGAACCGCCAGGGGTACCTGGGGGAAGACTACCCCGAGTACGCCCCGTACCCGGGCATCGGGGGCAAGCTCTACCGCCAGGGGCTGATCAAGCTCAACGAATTCGTCACCCTCTGCGGCCGGGACCGCGTCCCCATCATCTGGTTCCAGGACACCACCGGCATCGACGTGGGGGACCTGGCCGAAAAAGCCGAACTTCTGGGTCTGGGCCAGGCCCTGATCTATTCCATCCAGCAGACCGACGTTCCCCAGATGCTGGTCCTGTTGCGCAAAGGGACGGCGGCGGCCCATTACATCATGGGCGGTCCCACCGCCAACCGGCACAACGCCTTTTCCCTGGGCGTTCCCACCACGGAAATTTACGTCATGCACGGCGAAACCGCGGCGGCGGCGAGTTTTTCCCGGCGCCTGGTCAAGGAAAAAAAAGCGGGCAAGCCCCTGGAGCCGGTGATCGAAAAGATGAACGAGATGGTGAAAGAATACTACGAAAACTCCCGGCCCCTGTATTGCGCGCGGAAAGGATTCGTGGACGAGACGGTCCCCATGACCGAAATCCGAAATTATATGAAGGCCTTTGCCGGGGCCGCCTATCAGAACCCCCGCTCCATCTGCCCCCAGCACCAGATGATGCTCCCCCGGATCATCCGGGGATAAGCTTTTTTATCCGGGTCGTCATCGCGTCGCCGCGATGGCGACCCACCCGTCTTTTGCCGGCATCTCCAGGATCGTCAGGCCGTATGTTTTCATTTCCTTTTCCACCCGGTGGGTGTTTTTTTCGATCATCCCGGAACAGATGAAACGCCCGCCGGGCTCCAGTACGCCCGGAAGCTGCGGCACCAGCGCCACGACGGCGTCCGTGATGATGTTGGCCGCCACCAGATCAAAGGATCCGGAAACGCCTTCCAGGAGGTTTCCCACGAACAGCTGAAACCGGGCCGGATCGATTCCGTTTCGAATCAGGTTCGACCTGGCCACTTCCATGGCCGTGGGCTCCCTGTCCACCCCCACCAGCCGCTTTGCCCCCAGCTTTGCGGCGGCGATCATGAGAATTCCCGAACCGGTGCCCACATCCATGAACGTTTCCCCGCCGTTTACAAATTTTTCGAGAAGCATCATGCAAAGGGCCGTGGTGGCATGGCTCCCGGTCCCGAAGGCCATCCCCGGATCGATTTCCACGATCACGTCTTCCGGCCGGGCCGGGTACCACCGCCAGGAGGGCTTCACCACGAACCGGTTCCCGATGCGCATGGGATGAAAATGCCACTTCCAGGCCTCGGCCCATTCGTTTTCGTCCCGGCGGCGGTGCTCAAGCGCCACCCGGATCCCGGTCCGTTTCTTAAGTTCCGCCAGGCGCTCTTCAAGACCGGCAAGCCGTTCGGGCCAGCGGTGGTCTTCGGGAAAAAATCCGTCCACATGGGGCGGGCCCGCTTCGGGTCCGGCGCCCTCGGCCCAGTCGTCCGTTTCCTGGATCCGGCCATCGTAGACCGCCACCCCAGAAACCCCGGCCTCGAAAAAGGCGTCGGCCACCAGTTCGGACACCAACCGGTCTTTACTTTCCTCGTATTCGGCACGTACTTCAATCCATTTCATTGCCGTTTCCTTCCATCCCTTCCTCAATCCTTCACGGATCCAAAGGACTTTTCACCGCCAGACGCATTTTCGACCCTTTAAAAATAAAGTTCTTTGAAAACGATTGGAACCGCCGATCTAATTCCCGACCAATTCCGGCGGTCTAATTCCCATCCAGGTTCATCGATTTAATTTCTGCCATTTCATTCCATTTCATTCGGCTTTAAAAAATCCAAAGTCCATATAGTTGTTTTCATTCCCCTCTGGTCATTGGAGCAGCTATATGGAACAGAGGCCAAGTGTGCACTGCGGTCGGTTTTTCACACCCCGCAACCGAAGGCAAAACTACTGCAGCGAATCCGCATGCCGGCGGGCCCGCAAGGCGGCCTGGTTTGGAAAAACTGGTCGCATTTACCCAGCAGTGCAAACCCTTTTTACGAAAAGACGCATGAGGGTGCCCTGATGAATCTGTAATTGTGTACTTCTTCATGCTTTCATCCCTTACGGCTACCGTTGGGTTGGGCGGAAAACGGATTGAGGATCCCGCTGTCCCGCCGCGGCGGGACGGGGACTGCGCTCGCTGTTGCGGTTCAAATTCCCCTGTGCATAGCCTATCCCTTGGCTTCAAGTTCCGCCTTAACGGCATGTCCTATCTTCCTCAGGACGAGCGGCTTTTTTATGTAAGGGCCTGCGCCCAACTTCTGGGCCTCCCAGACTCTCTCGGTCTCTGAATAGCCGCTTGTGATCACTGCCTTCTGTTCGGGGTGTATTTCGAGGATTTTCTTATAGGTGTCAAGCCCATCCATACCCGGGTCCATGATCATATCCAAGATGAGAAGATCTGCGGAATTGCCCTTCATGTATTCAATCGCTTCCTCACCACTTGAAACCGAGGCGACAGAATAACCCAGTTTTCTCAGCATACCACAGGTGATTTCCCTCTGTTCCTCCACATCGTCCACGACCAAAATCGACTCACCGTTCCCCATATAGCTGTCCATAGAGGCGAGTTCCCCATCCTCGGCCAATTCCTCTCTGGTTGCCGGGAAATATAATGTAAATGTGGTACCCTCTCCCTCAACACTTTCCACATCAATATACCCCTTGTGATCCATTACGGTTCCCCATACAACAGACATGCCCAGGCCGGTTCCGCTTCTCCCCATCTTCTTCTTGGAATAAAAGGGTTCAAATATTCTTTCCCTGGCCTCCGGGGAAATACCGATTCCGGTATCGGAGACGGCAAGGATAACATAATCGCCTTCCTTTACGTCGTCATACCCCCTTATCGCTTTATCGACATATCGGTTCCTTGTAGATACGAGCACCCTTCCGCCATCAGGCATGGCCTCGGCCGCATTGGAGATCAGGTTCATGACGCTCTTGGAGAGATGAGCGGGAGAGCCTGAGATATTCAAGAGATCCGCCTCAAGCCTGGTCTCTACTTCAACCGCAGGATGGTATGATATCAACTTTTCATATTCAGGGCTTTTCATATACTCAGATATAATATGATTTAGGTTGACCACTTCAGAAACGGCCACCCCCCGTCTTGCCAGTGTCAACAGATCCTGGATAATAGCGGCCGCCTTCTCTCCTGATTTCTTTATCGTCATGATGGGCTTTCTCAGGGGGCTCTCCTCCGGGATCTGCATTAACAGCAGTTCGGGATAGCTGACAAGACCGGCCAGGATATTGTTGAGATCGTGGGCCACCCCCCCTGCAAGGGTGCCAATTGCCTCCATCTTTCGCAATTGATGTAACTTCTTTTCAAGCCGGGCCTTTTCCTCCTGTGCCCTCTTGAGATCGGTTATGTTCGTAATCACCCCGATAAAGCAGTCTTCTTCATCGAATCGAATTTTCCTTGCCGAGACGAGGGTATCTATGATCGTTCCGTCCTTTCTCCGGTACTGGATCTCAAGCCCGTTTACCGCACCTTTCTCTGTCAGGCTCTGCACAAAACGCTTACGATCATCCTGATTGACATACAAATTCAGATCTGAAACAGTCCTGCCCAAGGCCTCCTCAGAGGAATAACCACTCATCCTGGAAAAGGCCTCGTTTACTTGTATAAAGCGACCATCCTTTAGGCTGGTCAAGGTGATGGCATCAGGGGCGGCCTCCAGGGTGCGGCGGTATCGTTCTTCACTTGCGGCGAGTTCCCTTTCGGCACTTTGCCTGAGTTCTTCCTGGGCCTCCAGGAGGCTCTTCAAGACTTGATCAAATGCTCCGGCCAGTTGGCGAAACTCAAGGTAGCGGATCCCTTCATGACGCAGAAAGAGATGGGAGGGCTCCCGGGCAATTCTCAAGGCCCGGTCAGCCATCTCCTCTAAAGGCCTGCTCACCTTACGGGTAATCAAAAATGCGACCAAAAGGGTCATCAGGAAAATGGCGGCACACAGAAGGCCGAGTATCAAAATCAGGGACCTCTTTTCTTGTGAAAGGGGAAGGGAAGAGGCCGCATAGAAGACTCCGGGGAAGTTTTCCAGGGGGGCAAGCGCCTTTCCCGGCAGCAACCCAATTTGCACATTCCCCATACCTTTATCATTAAACCCCTGGGTCTGGGCGGAAACGGGTTTGACCTCTCCTGTACGCAGATCCACCAGGTCCCGGCCTGATTGAATGAGCAAACTCGACTCTGACAGCCTCCCGACCCGTTCCCAAAACCGGCTGTCCCGGGACAGGTTATAAAATGCAAGGGCCGTCCCCAGCCGCTCCTCTTTTCTCTTGATAGGGGCAGATAGGACCACCAGGAAGGTGCCATTTCCAAGATCCCGGAACCTACTGACCTGCGATCGCCTTTCCCCGGAAAGTTTTTCCAGGTAGGGCCCCAGATCCCTAAAGCCCTCCGGCAATTCCGGGAAAAACCCGGGGCTCTCCTTTTCCCGCACACAGAAAAAGGCGCCATTGGAATAAGGATACTGCCGCTTCATTATTTCAAGAAGTGGGGGCTCGACTCCCAGCATTAGACATACCCTAACCGCATTGTTCAAACTCAACCCCTGGAGCCGCTGTTTCAAGAGACCAATACGATCTTGAAGGGCCATGCTCACCTCTGCCCGATGGGTCTCGAGCTTGTTGCAAAACTTATGGGCCATGGTCTTGCTGAGTATTCCGTAAAGGATCCCCACCACAAGGGCAAGTGATACTCCCTCGAAAAGGATCAACGTCAAAACGAGAAACCTTGAAAATCTCTTCTCCCTCGCCATCTTACCTACCTTCCTCCCCGAACCGGTTTCTTCCCCACAATTATCTCGTCGGCGGCCATCAGGACGTCAGGGGGGATTTCAATCCGCAGTTGTTTGGCCCTTTTTAGATTGAAGACCAGGGCATATCGCTCTGCTTCCTCGATGGGAATCCTTCCCGGATTCTTTCCCCGAAGAATCTTTATCACCATTTGGCCGGCCTGCCGGCCCATGGACCAGAAGTCCACTGCGGCCCCTCCGAATAGTCCCATCTTTGTGAAGGCATAATTCACCGCGATTTCAGGTTTCCTTGAGTTCCTGATGGTCCAGGCGAAGATCTCTGGGGCGGTGTAGGTGGTTCCGCTGCGGTCCTTGAGTAAGACTGCCACAGGATATATTGCGCCCACCTCCGGATCTTGATTAGACAACTGAATCCCTCGCTGGTAATCCTCCCAGCCCTTTGCGACCCTGATCTCATAAGAACAGGGGATCTGTTCCTTGGCCATCTCGAGCTTGATCTGTCTATGAATTGCCAGGCCGGTCGGGGACATATCCAAAAATATCCAGATCTTTTTCAGGCCGGGAAAGAGCTTCGAATGGACCCGGATCGCGTCCACAAAATGAAGCTTTTCATAAACTCCTGTGATGTTATGGCCCGGCCTGGCCCTGGACTCCATGAATCGCCTGGTCTTGTTGTAATCCTCGGGCTGTCCATTCATCCCGCAGAAGACGATGGAAACCGGTTCATCCACAAGGTCCAGGGCCACGGTGCGAAAGGCATTATCATCCAGGGTAACAAGTACATCCGGGCGGAAGGAGCGGATCGCTTTCAGGGCAATACGGGCCTGTTCGTCGATGAGCTCCGGGGTATTGTTTTTTCGTTTTGTGTCCATGAAATAGCTCCGGATCTCCAGGTTTTCCCTGTCCTTGAATCCGGCGTCTCCGAGTGCCCCGATAACCCCGTCATGCTGGGGTTGCCCGCAGACATGGCCTGATTCGTAACTGTGCAGGATAAAGATACGGCGCGGCAAATCGGATGGGGCCCCCATGGCATGAACACACATCGATAACAGGAAAAACAGTACAGAAAGGCACAGCACCAATGAAATCCCCCTTTTCGGAATCATCATAATATCCCAACCCTCCTTTTCTGATCCAGTCGCGTCTTCATTTCCTCTTTCAGCCAAGTCATGAGCACGCAGTGTTATGCGTCCTTCTCCCCCGACCTTTTTTGCTGGACAACTGCATCGGCCAAAACGCACAGAATCTCGTACATCATTGTGGCACCGACGAGTGCTGTGTTCCCGGAAGGGTCGAATGGTGGGGAAACCTCGACCACATCGCCGCCGATCAAGTCAAGACCACGTAGACCCCGCAACAACGCCTGCGCCTCGATAGGGGTCATCCCACCGACCTCTGGCGTCCCCGTACCAGGAGCAAATGCCGGGTCGAGGCTGTCGACATCGAAGGAGATGTAGGTCGGACCATCACCTACGACGCGCCGGGCCTCAGCAATCACTGCTTCCACACCCAGTTTGGTAAACTCCTCGATGAAAATGACACGCATGCCGGATTCAAGAGAAAACGTCCATCCTTCCTCCGAGTTCTGGGCACCACGAATGCCGATCTGCACTGTTCGTTTTGGATCCAGGAGCCCCTCTTCTACAGCCCGTCGAAACGGTGTGCCATGGGTGAATTTGGAACCCAGTTCTTCGTCACAGGTGTCGGTGTGGGCGTCGATATGCACCATGCCAACAGGACGATCCGCGGCAATCGCACGTAAAATCGGCAGGCTGATCGAATGGTCGCCGCCCGCACTCAGCGGCATCGTGCAAGCAGAGTGTACTTTGCGGAAAAACTCGGTGATATCGGCGTGACTCGCCTCGATATGAAAAGCGTTGGCAATTGTAACGTCACCCATGTCGGCAACACGGCAAAGCTTGTACGGGTTAACCTTCGTGATATGATGAATGGTACGTATCAAACTCGACATGTTTCGGATTTCACGCGGCCCGTGACGTTGGCCGGGACGGTTTTCTACCCCGCCGTCGAACGGGACGCCGATGAGCGCGATATCCAACTCGGATGGATCGAGAATCAACGGCGTGCGCATGAAGGTGGCAATCCCGGTGTAGCGCGGTGCGGAAACAGGGTCGTAGTTGAATTCATTTTCCATAGCATGGACACTCCCTCGAAGCTTGCTTATCGAAAATCAGCTTTTCGTCAAAACCAAGACTGGACGCCAACGGGCTCTTTATCCGCAAAGATTGGCACCTCCCTGCATTATGGCGCACCAATCAGGTAGCCCTACCTTGCGCATTGTGTCAGCCCACAGGGTTATATCGGCTCGGCGTTAATAAAGTATTCCCATTTCCCATTCTTTTACCGAGAACCCGGGGCGAATCATGAGGAATTCTGCTGCTATGGCTCTGGCGTCCTTGGCAACAGCCAGACCCATCTTCGAATCGCTATCCTTTGGATAAAGATGGAGCGCTGTGGGCTCCCTATTTATAATCAGAAATACCCCTCCATTGTTTTCAGAATGAATTGACAAGCGAGCGCGTATTATCGAATTAAACGGTCTCAGACCCGAGGCCGTTTTTTTTGGAGAAGGGCAGTTGGGTTTTCACAGAACCCAACCGCCCAAAACGAGGGGTTGTGAGGCCCCCAACTCAAGTGATTCGATGATACTATTTGTTGACGTGAATCTCAAGGAGGTAAATCTTCTTGGGAAGGAATTTCCCTGGCAAAAGCCCCAACAAGTATTTAAATCACAGCAGATGGATATTTCCCGTGCCAGAGAATTTCACGGTAGTTTTCGGGATCTGTTGCACCCTCGGTATTAAAAAAAAGCAAGTTGGAATTAGGACCTATCTTCAGTTCTTGTTTTAGCTTACCAAAATCGGGGTTATTGGCTAATAGGTCCAGCAAACCGATGCCTACGGATCCTGACTCCCCAGCTTCCACGACATCGTCGCCCTCCAGAGGATTGGCCAGAATACGAATCCCGTTGGCAGCCACGAAGTTGTCGCAGCTGATGTAGCAACTTGGGAAATCCCGCAAAATGTCCCAGGCAATGGGGTTTGGCTCACCGCAGGCCAGGCCGACCATAATGGTGTTCAGGTCTCCAGTAACGGCGTGGGGCAGGCCATCGCCGGCTGCAGCGGAAGCAAGAATGCAGGCCGCATTATTAGGCTCCATGATGATGAACCGGGGTGGATTTTCTTGAAACTTGTTGACCAGATAGCCGACCATGGCACCGGCCAATGCTCCTACCCCGGCCTGAACAAAGACATGGGTGGGGCGTATTCCCTCTTGAGACATCTGGCTTACAGCTTCTGCACACATGGTCATATAGCCCTGCATGATCCAGAGCGGAATTTCAGTATAACCCTCCCAGGCAGTATCTTGGATTACATACCATCCGTTTTCTTGAGCCATGCGACAACACAACCGTACCGCATCGTCGTAATTAAGATCGGTTACTTCAACGGCGGCTCCGTGTGAACGAATGTTTTCCACCCGGGAACGCACCGACCCTTTGGGCATATAGATAACCGCTCGTTGTTTTAACTGTTCAGCAGCCCAGGCAATGCCGCGCCCATGGTTACCATCGGTGGCCGTGGTCAAAGTTATCTGGCCGATGCGCTGCCGCACTTCATCACTCAGCAGGTAACCATAATCGATATCTTCTATATTTACCCTCAATTTTTGACACAATAGCCGCGCAACGGCATAACTGCCTCCCAAAACTTTGAAGGCCCCGAGGTTAAACCGTGTTGATTCGTCCTTGACCAAGACCTCTCCGATCCCCCATGACTGAGCCAGCTTACTCAAACGAACGAGATTGGTTGGTTGGTAGTCTGGAAGCTGGCGGTGAAACCGCAGCACCTTCTGAGACGCGTTTTCAGAAAAGCTCTTTGGGATGGTTCCATCCTGGGGGGTCTTCACCAAATATTTAAAGGCATATTCTGGGATTTCCTTTTTCATTAGCTTTTTCCTATGATTCAGACCTCGTGAGCTTCCTATCCCGATATGTGAAATACAATCATTGAATAAAGGCTACTGCTGTGGGCTCCCTATTTATAATCAGAAATACCCCGCCCGTATTTTCAGAATGAATTGACAAGCAATCGCGGATATCGAATTAAACGGTTTCAGACCCGAGGCCGTTTTTTTTGGAGAAGGGCAGTTGGGTTTTCGCAGAACCCAATTGATTGAATTGATTGATAAGAACTTGCTTTTTTGTATGCGGACAGGGCGTGGGAACGAATTGTGTTCCATTCCGGTCTACACCCCAAGATATGGGAACGATCCGTTGCCGTGCCCTCTGGGCAAATCGATACCCAAATGAAAATCGGTTGTCAATACGGAAATTGGGGCCAATTCGGGCATGGCTCGACGGGACAGCGGCGGCCCGGGTGCTGTTGCCCCGGGTGTTTTTCGGAAGAATTCTCAGCCTGAAAGAGCATTTCGAGAAAAGCGGTAAACGAAATGGTTCCCAATAATCCGAAATCCAGAAGCAGGCTGAACGGTCCGCTATGATATCTTCCCATAAAATTATAAAATTCGGCGGTTCCGTATATTCTTCCAAGTAACTTCAACGTGTTGTTTTCGATAACGATCACGATTTCGATAACGATCACGATTTCGATAAAATCTGTCCTTCAAATGTTCTCGGCCCCTTGACCCCTTGACCCCTTGACCCCTTTGCTTTTCAAACACCCTCAACACGTTACTTTTTGATAAATCTCCGCCCAAAGGCGGGGTGCAACGCTAACCTGTTCTGTAATGGTGATTTTCTTCATGCCTTCATTTCCTCCGCTAAGGCGGTGCTGCCGGCCCTTTCACCGGGCAGCTCCGGTCGGCCCTGAACCGCTATAGCGAGCGCATTCCCCGTTCCGCCGCAGCGGGCCGGCGGAGTCTTCAAAATCAAACTCGGCGAATGGGGGTGATTGTTTTGCTACCCTCAGGCGCCCAGACAATTGAGGTGCGCAACTCGATCT
>JAFDGC010000082.1 GCA_019309485.1 Deltaproteobacteria bacterium
CTTTTTGATCAAATTGTTTCTGGCTCATTTCACTCTCTCCTTCCTTTTTGCTTGGAGAAAGTGTTACCCTCTTTCGGCCTGTTTTGTATGAATTCTTACTATCAGGAACAGATAATACGCTCTTGCTTGTCAATTCATTCTGAAAATACGGGCGGGGTATTTCTGATTATAAATAGGGAGCCCACACCCCCGGAAGACGCGGTAAGGATGCATTTCGCCACGTACGGGGATCCGGTTTTTGAAGATCTCCTCGTGGAGTTTCGGAAACACGACCTGCCCAAATGCACCTTCCGATTGATGGAAAAGGTGCCCGAAATCGGCAATGAAGTTGTGGCCTACGCCGTCGCTTGTATCAATCGTTCCGGTGAGAAAGATGTACGATTGATCACTTCTTGTAACGATCTCAAAGAAGTCACTCTGGACGAATCCGTGGATCTTTGTCAGGTGGATTTCAGCAAACTTCGAAAAGAACTCCACCTTCGAGTACGCCGGGAGTTCGATCCCGCCCGCTCGGTCCCCCGCCTGGAAAAAGAAAACCAAAGGGCCGGTTGCGCCCAAAAGATTCTGAACCTGATGGTTGGAAAAAGCCTTTTGGATTCCCCTGTGGTCGAAGATACGGATCTTTTTTCCGCGGCGATCGGCTATTTTGATCAACTCATGCAAGAACGGGATCGACTGATTGTATCGAAAATCCCCGCAGATATTTTAAGGGAAATTCAACCGGACCTGTTGTTCCAGTTTCCGGTTCCCCAGGTGGGGGAGGAAACCAGTCCCACATTACCGATCTTTTTGGTTGTCACCGCTTTGGATACCTCGTGCCGTATCGCCAATACCATGAAAGTCGCCGGAGCCTCTCTGACGGTCGATGCGGTAAAAAGACGGTTGGAGCGGGAAGCCAACCATAATATTCGGCGTTATCGATCCCTGTTGTAGGCACGGTGTCGTTTTAAAAAGACCCCATTTGACCGGAACGCTTCCCGAAAGCCCCGCCTTTTAAGGGGGGTCGAGGGACGCCAACCCAAAACAGGAAATGACCATACGGGAGACCCGCTCTTCAGAGCGGGGGCTCCACAAGGAGTTTTTTCAATGACTCTTCCATTAACGGAGGAACTCATCGAAAAAGCCGAATCGTTTCCCGACATCCAGGCCGGAATCGCCCGGCTGGCGGACGTGCTGCAGGCACCGTCTTACGGGGTTTCTTCAACAAAAGACACCGCCGCTGCACCACCAGAGAGCGATACCGCCGTTCAAAGGCCCCCGTGGGCCGTGTCGGTGCTCGTACTGGGGCTTTCTCACCCTCCGGAGCGACCCGAACTGGACTGGTGGGAAGCCGGCAACACGGCAGGCAACCGTCGATTGAAGGAAATCTCGGAGGAGCTCACCCGATGGATGAAAAGCCGGTTTGCAAGCCGTGCGCTCCCCCTTCCCTACCATGTGGAACGGGGCGGAGTGTTTTTAAAGGACGCCGCGGTGATCTCCGGGCTGGGGGTGATCGGTGAAAACAACCTGCTGGTGAATCCCGTTTGGGGGCCGCGGATCCGGCTGCGGGCCGTTTTGGTCGAAGGGGACCTGGAGCCCACGGGGCCCTTGAACGGTTTTTCGCCGTGTGCCTCCTGCGAAAAACCGTGTCACGGGGCTTGTCCCCGGATAGCCTTTGGAGAAGGGGTTTATGCACGCAAAAGATGTGGGGTTCAGATGAACGCCGATGTCAAAGCGGCCCGGCAAAACATTGAAAGCGGCCGTTCCTCCGATGTTCCCATCAGCTATTGCCGGGAATGCGAACTCGCCTGCCCGGTGGGTCTATAGGCAGGAAACCCGCAAGCAAGAATCCTCCCGCGACCCCTTGGCGGGGTCGGCAGCATCCAAATGTTTCCGGGGATGCGAGGTAAAACCTCCCCAACAACGTTCAGAAACGCCGCCGGCCGACGTGGCGCTTTAAAAAAACCGACAGCACCAGGCAGGCCAGGATGCAGACAAGGCAGGCCAGGAAGACGTCCCTGAATCCCGACAGGGGGTAAAGGCCGTCCACCTGCCCGGCCCGGTCCAGGATCGCTCCGGTGAGGACCTGGAAGGCAGCCACGCCCAAAAAAGGGGCGGGATTGAGCATCCCGGAGGTCAACCCCAGAGTTTCGGACGGCGTGGTTTCCCGGACCAATCCCCAAAGCGTGGTGATGAATCCCCCCGTGGCCACACCCATCACCAAAAAGATCACCGCCATGCCCACGGCCTCAAGGGACGCGCCGAAAAAAAGGATCCCGGACCACGTCAGGGCGTAAACGACCAGAATCCCGGTCAACGTTTTTTCATTTTTCAAAGCAAACCGATCCGTCATCCAGCCGACCCCCGGTGCCCCGATGATCACCCCGATGGGGATGACCATGTTGAGGTTGCTGGCGAAAATCCGATCCACCTTCAGCGCCGTCATGAGAAACGGGGTGGCCCAAAGCCCCTGGAGTGTCACCAGGGTCCCGTAAATGCCGAAGAAGATCAAGGCGATCACCCAGAACTGGACCGATGCCAGGACGTGAAAGGCCCCCGGGCGTCTTTCAAGGCTTTCCCCGGACTCCGGAGCCGAAGCTACAGAATCGGCGAGCTGAGAGCCTTTGTGATCCCGGGTGAAGACCAGCGTGATGAGGCCCAGGGCCAGGGTCACGGCGCCGATGAGAAAAAAGGTGGATCGCCATCCATAGTTGCCGGCCGCCCAGGCCAATGGGGTCGTGGCGATGACGGCGCCGACGTTTCCCACGGACATGAGGAACCCGAGCATGGTGGCAAATTCCTTTCGTCGAAACCACAGGGAAAAGGCCTTGATGGCAGGGACATAGACCCCGCCGACCCCGAATCCGATGAGCCCCCGGCCCAAGGACGCCCAGCCGATGCTCGGCGCCAGCCCGAAAAGGATGCATCCCGCCGCGGCCGTGAGGGTCCACCACCCGATCACCCGCCTGGGCCCGAGCCGGTCCGCCAGGTGCCCCACCAGGGGTTGTTCCAGGGCGTACAAATAAAAGTACATGGAGGACATGAACCCCAGGGCCGCGGCATCGGTGTCAAACGCGCGTAAAAGGTCGGAAACGATCACCGACGTGGAAACCCGATGAAAATAAACGAAAAAATAGATCAGGCACACCGTGGAAAAGATCATCCAGCGGTGGGAATCCCGGGGGGAATCATTCATATCCGTTTCGGTGTCTCCCTTCATCAAAACCATCTTTAACTGTGTTTTCGGCAAAACCCCTGGGGGATAAAATACCCGGAAGGACAGACGCTGTTAGACCGGAACGCGTCACCGTACACGGTTTTTTCCGGGACTGTCAATCGCCGATCCGCCCGTGTCCCCCGGCCGGCGTTTCTTGGCATGCCCAGGATAGCAGTTGACCTTGGGAGGCGGAATGGGTAGGATAAAATGTTTTTAAAATCCCTTTTTCATCCCGGAATCGATCATGCATCACTTTTTGAACGATCTTCCCGATCTCGTTTCGAAAATCAAAGCCCTGAAGGACTTGATCATCACCAATATCGTTCTGGTGGGTCAAATTCCGTCACCGACCTTCGAGGAAAAACGGCGCGTCGACTTTTTCATGGACCGCCTGGCCGAATTCCTGGTGGACGAATGCACCCTGGATGCCTACGGGAACCCCATCGGCATCATCCGGGGCACATCGAAAGAACTCCCGCCCATCTTCCTGGTGGCCCACCTCGACACCGCCTTCAAAGGGCCGGCGGATTATTATTATACCGTAAATCAAGACAGTATCACCGGGCCCGGCCTCATCGACAACTCCGTGAGCGTGGGCGTCCTGTTGTCCCTCCCGATTCTTTTCGAAAGGCTCGGGCTGAAACCGGCCTCGGATATCGTCCTGGCCGGGGTCATCCAGTCCATCGGGAAAGGGAACCTGCTGGGGATCCGCCACCTGCTCAAGACGTGGCCCACATCCATCCGGGGAGGGATATGCCTCGAAGGGGTGGAACTGGGGAGGTTGAACTACTATACCGAAGCCATGAACCGCATGGAGATCTTCTGCCGCATCCCTGAGGGTCCGGAACGGAAAAGAAACCATTTCCCCAACGCCGTCGTCGTCCTCAACGAGACCATCAACGCCATTTTGCACATCCGGCTCCCCCAACGCCCCCATTCCCAGATCGTTTTGGGGAAGATCTCCGGCGGCCACAAGCACGGGGAATCCGCCCAGGAAGCCCGGCTGGGCCTGGAAATCCGGAGCGACTCGGACGAAATGGTCCGGGAACTCAGAAACGATATCCGGGATCTGACGGCCAGCATCGCCGAACGCTACAAAGTGGATCTCAAGGTCAAGACCATCAGCGACATCCACGGTGCCGGTCTCGCCTATAACCACCCCCTGGTCAAAAGCACGGTGGACGTCATGAAGCGGCTGAACTTAACCCCCATCCGGGATCCCAGCGAATCCGAGCTGTCCATCTTCTTGTCCGGCAATATCCCGGCGGTCACCTTGGGCCTCACCCGCGGGGAAAATTACCACATGGAAAACGCGCGCATCGAAATCGAGCCGTTGTTCACCGGCATCGCACAGGTTCTCGGGGTGTTGGCCGCCATCGACAGCGGAGTGTGTGATGGCTGACGCGTGGCTGAACACGAACACGTTTCACCACGGGGCGTTCAAGGACATCGGCCGCCTGGTGGAAGAAAAAGAAAAGCGGCGCCTTAGCATATCGGTCTGCCTGCCCACTCTCAACGAAGAACAGACCATCGCCAAAGAAATTTTGATCATCAAATCCGAACTGATGCTGCGGTATCCCCTTGTGGATGAAATCGTGGTGATGGATTCCGGATCCGAGGATCACACCCGGGAGATCGCCGAGAGCTTCGGCGCCCGGGTTTTTGAATCCTCCGGGATCCTGTCTACCTGGACGCGGACATCAAAAACATCCACCACCGCTTTGTCTACGGGCTGGTGGGTCCGCTCCTCATGTCGGACACCATCAAATTCTGCAAGGCCTTTTACGATCGGCCCATCACGGTCAAGGAGCATGTCCGCCGGCCCACAGGCGGCGGCAGGGTCACCGAACTGGTTGTCCGGCCCCTTTTTTCCATGTTCTTTCCGGAATTGACGCAGATTATGCAGCCTCTTTCCGGGGAATACGCCGGTTTCCGGGAAATCTTCGAGGCCATCCCCTTCCCCATCGGCTACGGCGTGGAAACCGGGATGATCCTGGACATCTATAAACGCTGGGGCCTTGACGTCATGGCCCAGGTGGATCTGGACCGGCGGGTCCACCGGAATCAGGACATCCGGGCACTCGGAAAGATGGCCTTCGTGATCCTGAAGACCTTTTTCAGCCGGTTGGACAAGCTGGACCTGCTGGACTTCCGGGAGGATACGTTCTGCGAAATGATCCAGTACACCCTCATTAAAAACCGGCTTCATCCCGAAACGTACAAGGTGGTAGGGCTGGAACGGCCGCCCATCCTCCAGATTCCGGAGTACCTGGAAAAGTTCCGGCGGAATTAGGCGCCAGGGGCTTTAGCCTTTCACCACGTCTTCTTTTAAAAAATCCCGGTGGCGCAGGCGGCCGTGGGTTTCGTACTGGGTGATCCAATGGCGGACCCGGTCTTCGCCGTAGGCCCGCTTCCACGCGGACACGATGGCCTCCACGGGGATATCGGCATGGGTCCCGTGATCCGCCACGTATTCCATGAATTGCTGATTGTTGCGGTTGAAGGGCTGGAAGATGGAATCCCGCACGCCGTCGAATTCCAGGGGTTCCACGTCATGACGCCGGCACAGCTGCGCATTGAACGCGGGGGTGGCCTTGATCCATGACCCGTTCAGATGAAACTCCACGTACCCGTGGTAGACGAAGAGATCCGAACCGATGGTCTCGATCAACTGCCGCGTGGCCAGATGGTTGCGGACATCCGCAAACCCGACCCGCGCAGGGATGCCGCAGGCCCTTCCCAGGGCGCACAAAAGGGAGGCCTTGGGGACGCAGAATCCCCGTTTCCGCTCAAGAACGAAGCCGGCGCGGTAATGTTCGGGGCGGTAAAAGGGCGTGTACGGATCGTACCAGATGTCATCCCGCACCCGGTAGTAAAGGCGTACGGCCTTGTCGACGGCGGAATCACCGGCCCCTTCCACGGTCTCGGACGCATATTCTTTGACGGCCGGATTGTCGGAATCGATGACGGCGGTGGGTTCAAGATAACGGGAATCCACGGGAGACCCTGTCCCTATCGATCCCATCCCCTGAAGTCCCCGAGGGGTCTTTGAAAGGTAAACACCGCCGGTGTTTTCAGGAGTTTTTCATAGGCCGTGCCGGTGTTTTTCCCCATCGCTGAAAACGGAAGGGAGACGACGAAAAGGGCGCCCCCCACAATGGTGACCGCCAGGCCCAACGGCCGGGCCAATACCACATCCACGATCATGCTCTCCACCGTCACCGGCTCCCCCAAGACCGCTTCCGCGTCCGAGGCGGGCAGGCTCGCCGGAAAAAGGATCAGCGAGGCGGTCATCAAAAGAACCATGGATTCTTTCGCCCGTTTGTGCATATACTTTTTTCCTTTAAAAAGGGTGGAACCAAAACCAGGATGGCAACATAAAATAGGCACGTACAAAAAGCACAGCGCCCCAGACGGGTTCTTTACAAAGCCATCCAATTTGCTAAGAGATCCACAGATGCATGTCAAGAAAAATCCCGGTGTTGCCGAAGACCCCCTCGTGGAGGTGGCCCTTCCCCTTCCGGTGCATCAAACGTTCACCTATGCGGTCCCAAAATCACTGATCGGGGCCGTCAAACCGGGGATCAAGGTCCTG
>JAFDGC010000030.1 GCA_019309485.1 Deltaproteobacteria bacterium
AACAACAAGATCAAAACCATGAAACGCCAAGCCTACGGATTCCGAGATATGGAATTCTTCAAACTCAAAATATTCGCCCTTCATCAGACAAAGTACGCTTTAGTCGGATGAACCCAAAAAGAGATATCGGCGGGCCTGCTCTTTATGGATATCGACCACTTCAAACAGATCAACGACCTGCATGGTCATGATGCGGGTGACAAGGTCCTTCGCATGGTGGCCGCCACCCTGCGGCATAACCTGCGCAAGGGGGACAGCATTGGACGGTGGGGCGGCGAGGAATTTCTGGCCATATTGTATGATTTGGCGTCTCCGGAAGCATTGAAATCGATTTCGGAAAAATTGCGGACACTGGTGGCGTTTTCCCGCCTTGATTTATCGGACAAAAGCTTGATGGTGACGATTTCCGTGGGTGCCACGCTCCTTTTTCCCGGGGATACCCCGGAATCCGTCGTCAGCCACGCCGATGTTCTCATGTATCAAAGCAAACAAAACGGACGGAATCGGGTCAGCGTGGGATAAGGCCGTGGAAAAGATCAGGCGGGCGGAATTTCTTCCTTAAGGAGGCAGCAGGCGATCCGGTATGCGGGGGAACCGCCGGGTGTATAAGTTAGGGTTTCGGGCTGCACCAGCTTGTTCAGGACGCACCCTTCCGGGATCGACAACTGAAACAGGTCCGTTTCATTGATGGGCGGAGCGGCCGCCAGCCGGTCGTCTCGGAACCGGAAGCCGTGCAGCGGGTAGTCCTCGCATAAAGGACAGCGGTAAACACGGCCGTTGGGAAAGATGAAATAATTGTCTGCCACCAGGCCCGCACACGCAAACGGATCCGCATCATCCAGATAGACTTTTGGATAGACGGCATGGACACCGGTGGCGGCCGCCCTGCGGGCTACCCTGGGGATTTCTTCAAGCCACTGGGTTCGAGTGACCGGGGAGCATACGGCGCCTTTTTTCCCGGCTTTTCCCCGAAGGCCGATGACCTGGATGAAAAACCGGTCCACCTTCAGAGCCTCTAAAAGTTCGGGCATCCGTTGCAGCTCCCGGAGGTTGGCGGCGCTGACGGTATAAATGAGGCTGGTTTTAAACGCCTTCGCCTTCGCTTTTCGGATCCCGGCGGTGCATGCCTCGAACGTGCCTTTGCCGCGCAGGGCGTCGTTGGTCTCCGGTTCGGCCCCGTCGAGGCTGAAGCTGAAGTAATCCACCTCTTCGGGAGTGACCTTTTCCAGGATGTGATGGAAAAGATAGCCGTTGGTATCGATGGTAACGGAAGCGTATCCCATCTTTCGGGCGGCCTTGACCGCAACCGACAGATCCGGATGCAGGGTGGGTTCCCCGCCGAGGAAGATGAGGTTGGCGTTTTTCGTACGGCCGGCCATCTCCGCAAGCCACTTTTGGATGGTCTCAATGGAAAGGGTCTTTTTCCCGTGCTGCTGATAATTGATGTAGCAGTGACGGCAGTTGAGGTTGCACCGGGTCAGGATATGAAAAAAGACGTTGGACGCCTCTTTTGTAAATGCCACCGTTTGTTTCATGAATTTTTACCGGAACCCGGAAAGCCCCTTTCGAGGCAATCCTTGGCGACATCCGCGTCAAAAGTGACCGGATAACACCCGTCGAAACAGGCTTTGCAAAAATGGGCTTCCGGCTCCTCAACGCCCGTGGCTTCCAAAAGCCCTTTCAGGCTCAGATAATACAGGGAATCGAGCCCCAGGTAGTCTTTGAGTTCCTCCACGGATTTGGAAGCGGCGATAAGTTCCCCCTTGGTGGAGAAATCGATTCCGTAATGGCAGGGGAAGCGATGGGGCGGCCCGGCCACCCGCATGTGGATTTTTTTCACGCCCAATTCCCGGAGGGCTTTCACCCGCGTTTTCATGGTAGTGCCCCGAATGATGGAGTCTTCCACGATAACGATCTCCTTGCCGCTCAACAACGCCTTGATGGGGTTCAACTTCACCCGGACGCCGAAATCCCGCATGCTCTGGGTGGGTTGGATAAAGGTCCGGCCCACGTAGTGGTTTCGGATCATCCCCAGTTCGAAGGGGAGTCTTGAGGCCTCTGCGTATCCGATGGCGGCATAGGTGCCGGAGTCCGGGAACGGCATCACCAAATCGGCGTCCACGGGGGCTTCCCGGGCCAGCCGCGCGCCGTGGGCCTTGCGGACTTGGTAAACGTTTTTCCCGTAAATGTTGCTGTCTGGCCGGGCGAAATAGATGAATTCGAAGATACAGAAAGACCGCTTTTCCGCCGGGGCGGTTTGGATGCTTTTGACGCCGTCTTTTCCGATGATCACGATCTCACCGGGATCGAGTTCCCGGATGTATTCGGCATGAACCAGGTCCAGGGCGCAGGATTCGGAGGCCAGTACATAGGCGCCGTTGGTCTTTCCCAGGCAAAGGGGCCGGAATCCGTTGGGATCTTTGATGCCGATCACCTCCCCGTCGCTGGTCAGGACGACGAAGGAAAAGGCGCCTTCCAGGCGTTCGAGGGTTTTGACCAGGGCGCCTTCGAATCCGTGTTTGAGATTTTTCACAAAAAGATGAAGGAAGATCTCACTGTCCATGGTGCTCTGGAAGATGGAGCCGCTTTCCTCCAGTTCGCTTTTCAGGCGGTGGGCATTGACCAGATTCCCGTTGTGGCCCACCGAGTAAGACCGGTTGCGATGCCGGACCATGAAGGGCTGGGCATTGACCAGGATGGAACTGCCGGTGGTGGAATACCGGACATGTCCGATGGCGCTTTTTCCCTTCAAGTGCTCCAGAAGCGTCATGTCGAAGACATCGGGAACCAGTCCCATCCCTTTGTGGGTGATGACTCCTTCGTTTCCCGCCACGGAGATGCCTGCGCTCTCCTGGCCCCGGTGCTGGAGGGCGTATAGGCCGAAATAGGTCATCTTGGACGCTTCATGATGCCCGAAAATGCCGAAAAGCCCGCAGGCTTCCCGGGGATGTGCCGTTTCGTCGAACATGTTTTCCATTGTCGAAAAATCCATGGGCGTCAATTGGTCGTGCCTTTTCGGAGGGTCGGAGGGTGATAGTCCTGTAACGCCTTGACGGTGAGCTCCCGCTGGATCATCCGTTCAATCCCTTTACTGATGGCCACGGCACCGGGGATGGTGGTGGTATAAGGGATGTTGTACTTGAGCGCGTTTCTCCTGATGACGTATCCGTCCCGCTTGGTGTCCCCGCCGATTCCCGTATTGATGATGAGCTGAATATCTCCGTTTTTAATGGCATCCACCACGTGGGGCCGGCCCATGGAGACCTTGGAAATCCGGCTGGCGGCAATCCCGTGTTCCGCCAGAAACCGTGCCGTCCCCCGGGTGGCCATGAGGGTGAATTCCAGGTCCGAAAACCGCCGGGCCAGGGGAAGCACGGCCCCCTTGTCCCGATTTTTCACGCTGATGAATACCGTTCCCGAAAGAGGGAGCTTTTGTCCCGCCCCCAGCTGGGCCTTGGCGTAGGCGGATCCGAAATCGGTGCCGATCCCCATGACCTCGCCGGTGGACTTCATCTCGGGCCCGAGAAGGGTGTCCACGTCCGGAAACCGGTCGAAGGGAAGCACCGCTTCTTTGACGGACACGTGGGAAGGAAGGACTTCCCGGGTCAGGCCCAACGCACTGAGGCGTTTTCCCAGCATCACCTTGGTGGCCAGCTTGGCAAGGGGGACGCCGGTGGCCTTGCTCACGAAGGGAATCGTCCGGGAGGCGCGCGGGTTGACTTCCAGGACGAAGAGCCGGCCGTCCTTGATGGCGTACTGGACGTTCATGAGCCCCACCACGCCCAGCTCCAGGGCCAAGGCCTTGGTGGCGGAGACGATTTCCGCCTGGAGTGCCTCCGGGATGCTGTAGGGCGGCAGGACGCAGGCCGAATCCCCGGAGTGCACCCCGGCCTCCTCGATGTGTTCCATGATGCCGCCGATGATCGTATCGATACCGTCCGAGATCGCGTCCACATCCACTTCCACGGCGTCTTCCAGAAACTGATCGATGAGGACGGGATGCCCGAAGGATTCCACCAGGGCCAGGCGCGTGAAGGATTTGAGGCTTTCCCGGTCGTAGACGATCTTCATGGCCCGGCCGCCCAGGACATAGGAAGGCCGGACAATGACCGGATACCCGATGGACTCCGCCACGGTGACGGCTTCCTCCATCGACATGGCGGTGCCGTTGGCGGGCTGGGTCAAGGAGAGTTTTGTAAGCATCTCCTGGAAAAGCCTGCGGTCTTCGGCCCGGTCGATGCTCTCCGGCTGGGTTCCCAGGATGGGGACCCCGGCGTTGAAAAGCGGCACCGAAAGATTCAAGGGGGTCTGCCCCCCGAATTGAACGATGACGCCCATGGGCTTTTCCTTTTCGATGATGTTCAAAACGTCTTCCTTGGTTAAGGGTTCGAAATAGAGCTTGTCCGACGTGTCGTAGTCGGTGCTCACGGTCTCGGGGTTGCTGTTGACCATGATGCTTTCGATGCCTTCTTCCCTCAGGGCGAAGGAGGCGTGCACGCAGCAGTAATCGAACTCGATCCCCTGGCCGATGCGGTTGGGGCCGCCGCCCAGAATCATCACTTTCTTTTTGTCCGACACCCGGGCTTCGTCTTCCATGTCGTAGGTGGAATAGTAATACGGCGTGGCGGCCCGGAATTCCGCCGCACACGTGTCCACGAGCTTGAAGACCGGTGTGATGCCCCACTTTTTGCGAAGGGTGCGGATGGCGTCTTCATCGAGACCGGCCAGGTGGGCCAGTTGGCGGTCGGAAAACCCAAACGCCTTGGCTTCCCGGAGGAGCGCCTGCTCGAATGGGGCTTTTTTTTCATGGGGATTCGCAGTCCGGATGTGTTTTCGAAGACGGTTTTCCAGGTCAACAATTTGCCGGATCTGAGATAAAAACCACGGGTCGATGCCGGTGAGGGCGTTCAGGCCGGCATCGGAGAACCCGTTTTCCATGGCGTGCTTGAGATAAAAGAGCCGATTGGAGTTGGGGACCACCAGTTTTTTTTCGATCTCCTCCTGCACGGTCTTTTCTCCCGCCGCTTCTGTGGAGGGGTTCATCAGGGGTTCTGGGTCCCTGCCGTCGGCCCCGAGTCCGAAGCGTCCGATTTCTAAAGAGCGGATTCCTTTTTGCAGGGCTTCCTTGAAGGTCCGCCCCACGGCCATGGTCTCACCCACGGATTTCATGGATGTGGTCAACAGGTCAGGGGTTTCCGGGAACTTTTCAAAGGTCCACCGGGGGATCTTGACCACGCAGTAATCCAGGGTCGGTTCGAAGGCGGCCAGGGTCTCGCCGGTGATGTCGTTGGGGATTTCGTCCAAGGTGTAACCCACCGCCAGCTTGGCCGCGATTTTGGCGATGGGAAACCCCGTGGCTTTGGAGGCCAGCGCGCTGCTGCGCGACACCCGGGGGTTCATCTCCACCACCACCATCTCCCCGTCTTTCGGGTTCACGGCGAACTGTATATTGGACCCCCCTGTATCCACACCGATCTCCCGCATGATGGCGATGGCGGCGTTGCGCATCCGCTGGTACTCTTTATCGCTTAAGGTCTGGGCGGGCGCCACGGTGATGCTGTCCCCGGTGTGGATGCCCATGGGATCCAGGTTTTCGATGGAACAGACGATGACCACGTTGTCTGCCTTGTCCCGCATCACTTCCAGTTCGTATTCTTTCCACCCCAGGACCGATTCCTCCAGCATGATCTGGCCGATGAGGCTGGCGTCGAGTCCGGCCTTGGCCAGATTTTCCAGGTCTTCGAAGTTGTAGGCAATGCCGCCCCCGGTTCCGCCCAGGGTGAAGCTGGGACGGCAGATGAGGGGGAAGCCGATCGCTTCGGCGATGTCGAAAGACTGCTTCATGTCTGTGGCGATGCCGCTTCTGGGGATCCGAAGCCCGATGCGCTCCATGGATTTTCGGAACCGGTCCCGGTCTTCCGCCTTCTGGATGGACGCCACCGATGCGCCGATCATCTCCACACCGAATCGATCCAGGGCCCCCGTTTCCGCTGTCTTAACGGCGGCGTTGAGGCCGGTCTGTCCCCCAAGGGTGGGAAGGAGCGCGTCGGGGCGCTCCTTTTCGATGATTTTTGCCACCATCTCCGGCGTGACGGGCTCCACGTACGTGCGATGGGCCGTTTCCGGGTCGGTCATGATGGTGGCCGGATTGCTGTTGACCAGGATGATCCGGTACCCTTCCTCCTTCAGGGCCTTGCAGGCCTGGGTCCCCGAATAATCGAATTCACAGGCCTGGCTGATGATGATGGGGCCGGCGCCGATGATCAGGATTTTTTCAATGTCGGTGCGCTTGGGCATGGTTGCGGGTTTCGTGTCCTTTTATGGCAAACAAAAGAAAATAAACGGTTTGTCCCCGGATTCGGGGTTCTGTTCTCACCGGGCCATCATCTCTTTGAAAATATCAAAAAGATATCGGGCGTCATGGGGTCCGGGGGAGGCTTCCGGGTGGTATTGCACCGCCAGTACCGGGAGCGTCCGGTGGCGGAACCCTTCCAGGGTGTTGTCGTTGAGATTGACATGGGTGACTTCGATGTCTTTGCTTTCGAGGCTTTGGGTGTCCACGGCGAATCCATGGTTTTGGGAGGTGATTTCCACGCGGCCCGTGAGCCGGTTTTTCACCGGCTGGTTGGCGCCCCGATGGCCGAATTTCAACTTATAGGTCTTCCCCCCGAGGGCCAATCCCAAAAGCTGATGCCCCAGGCAGATCCCGAAAATGGGACGATACCCCAGAAGGGCGTTAAGGGTTTCCACGGCAGAGGTGAGCGGCTCCGGGTCTCCGGGGCCGTTGGATAGAAAGATGCCGTCGGGTTCCAGCGCCCGGATCGTTTGGGCGGAAGTCCCTGCCGGGACGACCAGAACGCGGCAACCCACGGCTTCCAGGGATCGTAAAATATTGTATTTGATGCCGTAGTCGAAGGCCGCCACACGCAACCGGGCGTCCCGGTTTTTCCAGACCGACGCCTCCAGGTCTTCTTCGTCTTGCAGGAAGACGGGGCGGCCATGAAGCCAAAAATACGGCTTCCGGGTGGTGACGCCGGTGGCCAGATCGCAACCCGCCATGGACGGGATCCTGTTGGCCTTTCGTACCAGGGATTCGGGGTCGGGATCCAGGGTGGAGATCACGGCCCGCATGGCCCCCCGGCTCCGGATGTGAAGGGTCAGGGCCCGGGTGTCGAGGCCTTCCACGCCGAGGATGCCCTGGGCGGAAAGGTAATCGGCCAGGGTGCCCGAGGAGCGGAAATTGCTGGGCTGATGCTGGTATTCCCGAACCAAGAAACCGCTCACCTGGATGCGGTTCGACTCCACGTCTTCGGGGTTCACGCCGTAATTGCCGATGAGGGGATAGGTCATCACCACCATCTGCCCGCGGTAGGAGGGATCGGTGAGGATCTCCTGGTAACCCGTCATGCCGGTGTTAAAAACGATTTCTCCCGTGCATTCCCCCGGTCCGGTGAAGGATCGACAGGAAAACGTCCGGCCGTCTTCCAGGGCAAGGAGTCCGTTGATGGGGTTCGTCAATTGAATAACTCTTTGATTGTATGTGTATTTTTTTGCCGCTTGGGAAAAAGGGGCAGGTTTTTCCGGGGCATTTTCACAATCGCACCGATTTTAACACAGTCCTAATTCAAATTAAACCGAAAAATATCCGCATCCGCCGCTTCCTGCCAGTCTTCCCCCCATTCCTCCACGGAAACCGCCGCCGTGGACAAAACTTCCAGGGGAACCGCCTGAACCTTCCGGAAAACCTCGCGGTACGTTCGGATTTCGCCGCGGACCGTCAGCAGGTCCTTTTCCACCGAGATCCCGAAAAGTCGTTCGTTCTCCATAAGATAGGGGAGGATCAGATCCCAGTCCGCCGGTGAAAGATCCACCAGCTCGCCGCCGTTGAGTTGATCCGGGACCACTTTTTGAAAGGGGTCCCGGACATAGATGGCCCCTCCGGACGCCAGAGAGAAGAGGTTGGAACCGGGATACGGGGTTTCCTGTTCCATGAGGGTTCCGGCGTCATCGAAGCGCATTCCGTTTAAAACGACGAAGCCCCCGCCGTTCAGGGGATCCCCCGCCATGAACGATTCCGCCAGGTAGTCGAGGCAGGTGCCGTTGATGACGACGCGGGGAGATCCCACCGCGTTGATAAGGGGGCGGCCGGCGGCATTACCCATGACGTAGACTTCTCCCCCTTTGGCACCGTACATGAAGGTCTGGCCCACGTCTCCATAGACCACGACCTTTCCCTGTTTCATGATCTGGCCGATCTGGTCCTGGCCGTTGGCGTGCACCACCATTTCCAACCCGTCGATTCCGGAGGCCAGGTAATCCCCGGGGCTTCCGTACACGTCGATCCGAACCCCGTCGGATCCCCTGGAAAGCCCGCACCCGCAAAACCGCTGGCCCCTGTACCCGTAGCAGATGAACCGTTTCCACCCCATTTGATAGGCGCGGCGGATCAGGGCCGCATCACAGTCTTTGCCTTCCGGCGGGAATTGGGTTGCATTCAGCACCAGGGTCGTTTCTTCGTTCCGGGGTTCCCGGAGGGTATGGCGAAGATCCCAGTCCATGTACCGGTAGGCGCCGGAACCCCGTGCCGTGAGTGTCGGGGAGGCGCCGAAAATTGTATAAAGGCTTTCTTGAAGAATCCATTGGACGGTGCTGCGCTTCAGTTGAACCAGGGGAAAGCGGCGATCCGCAAGATGGGTCAATATTTCAATGGCCCGTCTTTTTTCAAAATCGCCTCGTTCCGCCCGGTTCGTGAGTTCGGCGCAAAAGGCCCGGAGCCTGCCGGCGTTGCAGGTGCCGGCGTATCCACGGCAGCGCGCCAGCACATCCTCCAATGGGACAGAGTCCGTGGCTTCAAATGCCGCAGCAAGAATTCCGTCGTCGTCGTCGCCGGAATCGGGAGTGGAGACTGCCATCGATTTTGCAAGTGTCGTGATCCGGACCGGCTCCCCGAACTTGTTGGTGCAGGTCAGGTGTTTTTCCCCTGTTGATTTATCCCCGTTTGTGACCGAGAAGATGAAGGCCCCTCCGTCCGTGGCGCTGCCCCCCCGGGCGTTCCAGTACCGGTCGGCGACGGGTTCGAACCGGGGATCCTCCGCGGCCAGGCTCTGGAGCGTGGCGTCGATGGCCTGTTTTTCCGAACAGATCAAGCCGATCTGTACATCCCCTTCCTGGAGGGCGAAGACCTGGGGCCGCAGCATGGCCGTGTCGGTGATGCCGATGAGCTGAAAACGCCGGTTCCGGACGTCGTTCCGGGCGATGATGAAAAACCAAGGGCCGTCCGGCGACGCCGCCAGATGGCAGGATTGGATGTGCCGGTAAATCCGCTGCTTTTCGGGAGGAAGGAGATCGAAATCATACTCGGTGGTCGGCGCCATGGCCTCGATGATGTATTCCAGGGGGTACCCGAAGGTCCGGTTGAAAAGATCGAACAACAGGATGGAGACTTCCGTGTCCGTCAGAAAAAGGGGGAAGATGCCGTACTGCCGAAGGTACTCGCTCACGGCGTGGTAATTGGCGAAGTCGCCGTTGTGGACCAGGGCTTCGTGCATCCCGATAAAGGGATGCGCGCCGCCGGGATGCCACACCCGCCCCTTGGTGGGGTAGCGCTGGTGGGCGATCCATCCGTGGGCCTTAAAGTCTTCCAGAAGGTAGTACCGGGCCACCTGTTCGGCGTATCCCACGATTTTAAGGACCATGATGTTTTTTCCGTGGGAAAGGACAAAGGCCCGCTGTTTTCCCGTGGACGCGTAAAATTCTCCGTTGAGCCGGAAGGAGTTTTGGCTGATGAATTCATCCTCGGCCTGCAGCGGATCCAAGCGTTCCAGGGCGTTTTCCGTGACGAAGCGTTCCAGGCGCCCGGGCTTGACCCGGACGAAGTACCGCCACACGTCGGGAGGCTGGATCTCAAGACCGTCCACATCCCGGTAATCGTCCATGGTGGGGATGCGTTCCGCCCGGTACACCTCCAGGGGCCCGTCGATATACTTTTTTTCCAGGGCCTTCCGGGATTCGGGATCGAGGAGGGCCACCTGGAGCAGGTAGTGGGTGTCCAGGATTTCCCGGGGGACCTTGAGGCTCTCGGCGGAAAGCCCCACGGCGGCGATGCCGCCCCCTTTTCCGTTTCCCCGGTTGTGCATCTGTACCGATGGCTCATAGATATGGCGGCCGGAAACGGGCACCGAAGCGATGAATCCCGTCACCCCGCATCCGCCCTCCTGGGCCGGTGTTTCCGGCTCAGCCGCCGGACGGGGAAGACCTTTCCGGCTTTTGAACAGATTATCCATAATTATAGATCCTCGTGTCATTTTTTTTAAATCCCTTTCAAATAGCAACAAGATCGTAAAAAGGCTTTTGTGAGCGCCGTTCAAGCCTTTTCGGAAAAAGAGAGACAAAGGGTTGAGCGTTAAAATCTCAAGCTGTTTGAGGCCCCGCCGAAGGCGGGATGCCGAGTTCTTGAGATTTAGCGAAAGCCTTTGGATCTCCAGAAAAGGGTTGCGGCGCGAACAAAACCGGCCTTTTTACGGTTTCATCAAATGATCACCCCGGGTTCCGGGGCCGGCGGATAGGTGGCGCGTTCGGCGTCGTCCAGGTAATCCAAATGGACCAAAAGGTCCGTCCGTCCCACCAGTTCCCGGATGCTCGAAAGACCGTATTGCCGTAAAATGGCGCACCATTCTTTCCGCCAGGCCGTATACATGTTGACGATGCGCTGTTCGGCCCATGCTTCGGAGATCATGCACCCCAGCTTCCGGTCCGTGGTGGCGATGCCCCGGGCGCACCCCCGGCCGCTTTCGCAGTTCCCGCACCGCACGCACTCCAGGGCCACCAGTTCGGCCGTCCCGATGACGACCCCGTCCGCCCCCAAGGCGATGGCCTTGGCCGCATCCACGGCGTTCCGGATCCCGCCGCTGGCGATGAGGCAGATCTTGTCCCGGACCCCTTCTTCGGTCATGAACCGGTGCACCTTGGGGATGGCGTACTCGATGGGCATGGCGATGTTCTTCTTGGCGATGTCCGGGGCGGCGCCGGTGCCGCCGTAGCTGCCGTCCAGGTGGATGATGTGGGCCCCGGCGTAGTAGCTTCCCACCGCCACCATGTCCACGTCCGTGGGGGTGGACACCTTCACCGAGACCAGGGCGTCGGGATTGATTTCCTTGACCCAGTCCACATGTTTTTTGTGATCTTCCACCGAGTAGACGCTGTGAAAGGGAAAGGGCGAAAAGAGGGCGTTTCCCACCACGGTCTCCCGCATGGCCGCCACCTCGGGGGTCACCTTATCCCCCAACAGGTGCCCTCCCAGGCCCGGTTTGGCCCCCTGGGCGTACTTGAATTCCACCACGGGCGCAAAGAGGATGGTCTCTTCCCGGACACCGAAGAGTCCGGTGGCCACCTGGGTGATGACGTGATCGGCGTAAGGAATCAGCTCCGCCGGGTAACCCCCTTCTCCGGTGCAGGTGAGGGTGTTCAGGCGCTTGGCAGCCCGGGCCCTTCCCACCATCACGGAAAGGGCGGTGGAACCGTAGGACATGCCGCCCCCGTAACAGGGGATGGAAAGCCGCTTGTCGAGCCGGCCGTCTTCCCGCTTGTTAAGGCGGATGCCGGTGTCCATGGCGTCGTCCGGCAAATCCAGGGACTGTGAAGGATCCGGATGCCGGAACCGGATTTTGTCGAAGCCGCCCCCCGAGGCGCCCAATCGGTATTCCAGTTCCACCACGGGCGGATTTCCGGTTTCGGCCATCTCCCAGTGGGCGATGAGCATCTCGGCGGGCCAGCGAAAATCCCCCAGGGTTTCCAGGATGGGATTTTTTTTAAGGGTCAGGGCGTGTTCCGGACAGCGTTGGATACAGTAATAATCGTTTTGCCGGCACTTCAATCCGATGCAGCGGTGACTCCTGGGGCGCAGGGCGCGGGAATACGCCGGATACCGGGGATGCACGCCGTAGGGGCAAAGTGTCGCGCATAGCCCGCAACCGGTACACCGGTCGTTTCTCAGGATCATGTATTTGCCGATGGGATTGCGGAAACGGGAAGGGGTTTTCCGGGTTTCCGGTAACTCGTCTGCCGCGGATGCGATGGTTCGGTGTTCCATGGTTATGCATACTCCGTCACGCGCCGTTTTCCGAAAATCGGCGCGAAAATTTCTTCTTCCAGCTCATTGAATTGCATTGAGCGGCCCATTTCCCCCCGGAGCCGGCGGGTTTCGCGGATCCCCATGGCTCCCATCACCTCCAGGAGCTGGCCGTGCCAGGCCCCCATGAGGTTGACCATGCGCTGTTTTCCCCATTCCAAAGGAACGTCTTCGTCGAGTTTCATCGGACAGGCGCGCCCTTCCCGGCACCGGAAACAAAGGCGGCAGTCGAGGGCCACGGCCAGAGCCGTATCCGCCACCACGCCGTCGGCCCCGCAGATGACGGCCTTGGCCATGTGCTCGGCCATGGCGATCCCGCCGGAAAACAAAAGGTTGACGTTTTGCCGCAGTGATCGATCCACAAGCGCCAGATGCACGGATTGAATACAATCCTTGAGGAAGCGGGGGGATGCGGTCTGTGTTTCTTCTCCGTTTTCTGAGGCATAAAAGTGAAGGGCATCCACATTTGCGCCGGCAAGCCGGACGGCCGTATCCGGTGCATCCGGAGTCAGGGGGAGTCCCACGGCCACCGCAAGTCCGGGGTTGAGTTTTCGGATATGGGCCGCAAGCCGCACGGCGTCCGGGCCGTAGGAGACTTCCACCATGGCGCATTTTTGCACCAGCGGGAGGATGCCCGGAAAGTCCTCCGGGCGGATCCGGAACGCGATGTTTTCGATGAAAGGGGAAAGCGCCCGGGTGAAATCGTCGGGATCCAGGAGAAGAAACGTCTCGAGTTCGGCGGCGGCCCGGACGGCGGATGCGATCAGGGAGGTATTTTTCACCAGATCCTTGGGCCACTGGAACAATATCGGGATGGGAATTTCCAAAATGGACGGAAACGCGCCTTCCAGGCCGCCTTCCGGCGTAAAGGTCAAAAACCGGGGCCGCCGGGTCAATTCGATGCTGGTATTGATGTACTCCCGGCCGTGGATGCCGTCCCGGGTGGGGCGCACGATTTCCGACATATCGGTCCACATGGCATCAAAACCCTTGCCGGTGAAAGGCCCCCGGTAGCCGGCCCCCGAGACGGGAATCTTCCCGAAATGGGCCTGGTACCAGAGACGATGGAGGATATCCCTGCGCCAGTAGTCGTTTCCCAGGTTCCGGTAGGCCGGGTTGATCCCCCGGGAAAAGATCCCCTTGGTGCACTCCTGGACACAGCGGAAGCAGCTCTGGCAGACGTACAGATATTCCGGCTCGATCATCTTCAGCGCGTGTTCATGGGTTTCCTTGAACACGCCGTAAACGCACTTTTTTTTCACGCACTCCCGGCAGCTTCCCGCACAGTCCTCCCTGAACTCGACGGTGGTGTATTTGCCCACGGCGGGAAACCGGGGGGGCGCGGTTTTGGCGGTGATGTGGTATTTTTTCGGCATGGTCGATTTCCTCAGGGCCGCGGCAACAGGCGCGCCTGCTCCACGATGGGGCGCACCTGTTCCTCCCACTCGATGGCCATGATGTGAATCCCGTGGACCCCCGGCATCTCCCGCAGCGCCGCGATGGTTTCCAGGCAGATGGCGATCCCTTCCCCGGCGGCGTTTTCCTTGGGCACGCCGGCCATGCGGCGGAGGATCGCCTCCGGGATGTCCATGCCGGCCACGTTCCGGGCCATGTATTTGGCCATGCCCGCGGATTTCAAGGGGGTGACCCCGGCCAGGATGTGCACCTTTTCGGTGAGCCCTTCGCCGCTGGCCATTTCCATCCATTTTTTGAAGCGCTCCAGGTTATAGATGCACTGGGTCTGGATGAAGTCCGCCCCGGCGTCGATCTTCTTGGCCAGGCGGAGGACC
This sequence comes from Deltaproteobacteria bacterium, assembly GCA_019309485.1. Lineage (GTDB taxonomy): Bacteria > Desulfobacterota > Desulfobacteria > Desulfobacterales > UBA2156. Next base: position 13,918 of record JAFDGC010000030.1, read on the forward strand.
CGGTATTCGAAGGGATCGGCGAAGGGATTGGCGGCGGCGCCGATGAACATTTTGGGGGGATCGTCCAGGGGATGGCCGCTCATGTCCGTTCCGCCTTCGCGCATGGTGCGCACCGTCCGGATGAGGTTCATGGAGTCGATGTCAAAGACGTTCAGGGCGTCGGGCTGGCTTCCGAAAGACTGGTGATCTCCGGAAAGACAAAGGATGTTTCGAATCCCCAACGCGTAGGCCCCCAGGATGTCCGACTGCAATGCGATGCGGTTGCGGTCCCGGGTCACCATCTGCATGACCGGTTCAATCCCCGAATCCAGGAGGTGTTTTGCGGCGGCGATGCTTGACATCCGCACGATGGCGGTCTGGTTGTCCGTGACGTTCACGGCATCCACCGCACCTTTGAGCAATGCCCCTTTTCTCCGTATTACGTCTCCGTTGGCGCCCCGGGGCGGGCCGCATTCAGCGGTGACGACAAACCGACCCTGGGAGAGCAGGCGTTCCAGGCGGCTGGCGGGTTCCGTTTTCATAGGGTGTGGTCCTCCCGGATCAGTTTCCGCGGCCCGCCGGACAGGCTGGGCTGCCAGTTTTTCGGCGGCACATAGGTCCTCAGATCGTTGAGGCGCCCCAGGGCGGTGAACCGCTCGATGATGAGATGCCACACGCAGTCCGTGTCGGCGTGGACCTCGCATTTGCCGTTGCGGGATCCCCCGCAGGGGCCGTTGAGGAGTTTCTTGGCGCATCGGGAAAAGGGACACACGCCGCCGAACAGGGCCAACTGGCAATCTCCGCATCCAGAACACTCCTCGGTGAAGACCCCCCGGTGTTCCAGGACGCCGAGGAAGGTGGTGTTGACGCCGGGCAGGACCCGAAAACGCGGAAACCGCCGGGCCACGGCCTGAACACCGGCGCCGCAGGCCAGGGAAAGGACCGCCTCGTTGCGGGCGACGGCCTCGGCGGCTTCGGCGATGAACGCGTCTTCACATTGACGTTCAACCGTGAATTCTTCGATGTGAAGGCTGCGGCCGTCTTTCCGGGAAGCCAATCGCAGAAGCGAGGCCAGAGCGGCCACTTCGTCCTCTCCCCCGGCAAAGCAGGTTTTGACGCAGGTGCCGCATCCCAAAACGAGAAGCCTGTGGTGGGGTGCCGTCATGTTCAGGATTTCTTTGATCGGTTTCTGTTCACCGACGATCATGAATCGGTTCTCCTTTATCAAGATTCGGCGTGGATGCCGTTTTCGGTTTTTTCAAGATGTGTTGTTGGAGGTTCCCTGTTTTTTCGATCGATCCTTTTGGATTCCTGCGGGGTTTTCCCCCAATCCGGCGAGGTCCCCGGAGATTTCCCGGAGGATCTTTATGGCCGATGAACGGTCTCCGGGTCCCAGATGAAAAAGGGTCAGACGGCACCCGTACAGATCGATTTCGTCAAGAAGGGATTGGACCCGCTGGACCCGCTTTCGGGCCCGAAGGTTGCCTTCCCCATGACGGCAGGCGCCTTCGGGGCAGACCCAAACCGTGACGGCATCGGCGCCGGCTTCCAGGGCCTTGAGCAGAAAAAGGTCCTTGACCATGCTGGAACAGGCCATGGGGATGGCATGTACCTCCACGGCAGGGTCTGCGGCCGGGAGGAATTCCGCCTCGTTTTCCAAAGTACGCGTGCAATAAAAGATGAAAAGCCTGAAGGTGCGACTCATTTTATCCCTTTTATAGTGCCGTCCAAAATAAAAAACGCCTACCTCCCCTTCGGAGGGTAGACGTCCATGTCCTGTTGACCTGCTTTGGCCGGAACACAACACACAACATTGTGCGTTGAATATCTTGTCCTTTTACCCTTTATGATCTAAGCTGTCAACTGAAATTTTGATGAACTCGTAAAAAGGCCGTCTACCGGGTTGCGACACCCTGATCATCGGCGCCGTCATCGGCTGTGATACGAGGCGCACCGCGGCGTTGTTTTCGAAAACCACCATGCGGACAACCATAAAAACGTTCCCGGATCCCCTCCAAAAGGAGGGGGAGGGAAAGTGGGAAGCCTTTTTGGAGGCGGCCCGGGATGCGGGAGTCCGGGAGTCTTTCCCGTCCCGGTTTCGGGACGGGGCCGTCCGCGTTTTTGCCCTGAGCGATTTTTTCACCCGCAATGCACTTCGATACCCCGTGACCCTTGTGGAGCTGTTTCGGACAGGGGACCTGGACCGGACGTATCCGGATACGGCTTACGCGGTATCGATTCAGGGCGCCCTGGAAGCCATCCATGGCGAAACGGAACTGGGCCGCTTCTGCCGGCAATTCCGGCGAAGGGAAATGATGCGGATCGCATGGCGGGATCTCTTGGGTGTTGCCGATCTTTTCGAAACCATGGCGGATTTAACCCGCCTGGCCGAAGCGCTCATTCAGGAATCTCTTCACGTGCTCTATCGGTGGCAGTGTGCGGAATCGGGCGTTCCAAAGAGTCGAGCGGGGAAACCCCAGGAACCGGTGGTCATCGGAATGGGAAAACTCGGCGGGGAGGAACTCAATTTTTCCTCGGACGTGGACCTGATCTTCGCCTTCCCGGAGGCCGGGAAGACGGCCGAAACCGCCACGGCAATAAGCAACGACCCGTTTTTCAGCGCCTTGTGCCGCCGGTTGATCCGGCTTTTGGGAAACCCCACCGAGGAAGGATTCGTCTTTCGCGTGGATACCCGGCTGAGGCCCGACGGGGAAAACGGTCCCATTGTCATGAGTTTCGACAACATGGAATATTACTACCAGCACCACGGGAGGGAATGGGAACGGTACGCCTGGATCAAGGCCCGCCCCGTGGCAGGAGACAAGGGGGCGGGAAAAGCCCTCATCCGCCGCCTGAATCCCTTCATTTACCGGCGCTATCTCGACTACGGCATATTCGAAGCGCTCCGGGACATGAAGCGCAAAATTTCCCTGGAGGTCAAACGAAAAGGGCTCGAAGGCGACGTGAAACTGGGTCCGGGGGGGATCCGGGAGATTGAATTTTTCGGACAGGTTTTCCAACTCATTCGCGGCGGCGTTTTCCCCCCTCTTCAGGCCCGGCGGATTTTGGACGTGCTCGACATCCTTTCCGAACAGGGCATTATCTTGTCTGAAACCCGTCGAACCCTTCATGATGCCTATGTCTTTTTCCGGGTGACGGAACACCGGCTCCAGGAATTTTCAGACCAGCAGACCCACCGGCTGCCCCGGGATCCCCTTTCCCGGTTGCGGCTGGCCGTATCCATGGGATTTGCCGATTGGCCCGCCTTTGCCGAACGTCTCGATGCCCACCGGAAAGGCGTTCATGAACACTTCCGGAGTCTCCTCAAGGCCGAGGGTTCCCCGGCTCCGGCCGGTCCGGCGGAAAAACGGATCGCCGAGCTGGCGGATGTATGGCACGGACCCGGTACCTCCGGCCGGGTCAAAAGGGCACTGGCCAAAAGCGGCATGGGGGATCTGGACGCGGTCTTCAATGTTCTGGAACACCTCAAGGCGGACCCGGCCACCCGTTCCCTGAGCCACGAAGGGCGACGGCGCCTGGACCGCCTGATGCCCCTGGTCCTCAAGGCGGCGGCGGATTCGGAATCGCCCCTGACCACCTTGAGCCGGGCCTGTGATCTGATCCGGACCATCGAGCGCCGGACCAGCTATCTGTCGTTGTTGCTGGAAAATCCCTCGGCCCTGACCCACCTCATGAACCTCATCAATGCCAGCCCCTGGATTGCCGCCTTCCTGCGGCAGCATCCCGTGTTGTTGGACGAACTCATGGATACCCGGGTCCTTTATCGTCCCCCCCAAAAGGCCGCCCTGGAAAAGGAACTCGGAGACCGGATCGCCCCGCTGGATCCGGATGATTTGGAAGTTTTCCTCGAAACCCTGTGCATCTTCAAACAGGTCAACACGCTGCGCGTGGCCGCCTCCGATATCACAGGGGTGCTCCCCTTGATGCGGGTCAGCGATCATCTGACGTATATCGCCGAAGTGATCCTCGATACGGTCCTTAAACGGGTATGGGGCCATTTGACGGCAAAGCACGGAAAACCCCGGTGCATCATCGACGGAATCCCCTGCGAGCGGGGATTCGTGATGATCGCCTATGGAAAGCTTGGCGGCATTGAATTGGGATACCGGTCGGATCTCGATCTCGTTTTTCTCCACGCCGGGGCGCCCGGACAAACGGACGGGGGGCGCCCGGTGGACAACCCCCAGTTTTTCGCCCGCCTCGGCCAGAGGGTCATTCATACCCTCACTGCCCATACCCGGGCCGGCACCCTTTACGAGATCGACATGCGCCTGCGTCCCAGCGGGGCGTCGGGGATCCTGGTGAGTCATATCGACGCCTTCCGCGAGTATCAACTGCACCAGGCATGGACCTGGGAACACCAGGCCCTGGTTAGGGCCCGGGCCATCGGCGGGGATCCACTGTTGGTACAGGGTTTCGAATCCCTCCGGAAGGCGGTTTTGATACACCCCCGGGAAGAAGGACCGTTAAGGAAAGCCGTGCGGGAGATGCGGGAGCGGATGCGGAAAGAACACCTCAAGCCCGAGCTCGGCGCCTTCGATCTCAAGGAGGATCGGGGCGGCATGGTGGATGTGGAGTTCATCGTCCAATATCTGGTCCTCCTTTATGCGCACCGGTACCCCCGTATCGTGGAATGGACCGACAATGTGCGCTTGATCCAATCCCTCATGGAAAGCGGGGTTTTGGATGAGCACACCGCCTACCTGTTGAGACGGGCCTTTCTCGTCTACCGCGCCACCCTCCACCGCCTCAATCTTCAGGAAAAACCTGCCCGGATCCCTTCGGACCGGTTCGCCGCCCTCCGGAAAGGCGTCCGCCGTATCTGGGACGACCTTCTGGAAGATTGACGGCTCTCCGCACCATTGATTCGATGCCTTCCTGAACGGCCGCCGCCGATTCCTGTGGATTCGAAATTGTTTCATAATTGTTATTTTTAGGCTATATATTACAAATATGTAATCTATGGTTTTTATTTTTCCGAAAGCAGGATGGGTTTCAATAAGTGGATAATATTCGTTAATTTTGTTGTATTCGCCCGTTGGCACACACCTTGCTTTAAGATGAAGCATCGATTCTTTGGGAAAAGGGATCGAAAAGAAAGGCGTCATGAAAAGAAACCCTGCGATAAGCATCGAAAAGAGCCTGTCTAAAAAAGCCCCGTCGAATGCAGCCGGTGTCTTGAATGTCAAGCGGAATGCACTCATCAAAGACTTGCCAGTTCTCGTTTCGCCGGAATTTCTGAAGAACCACGCCCGTATCCTCGATGAATATTTCCAGGCGGTTTTTGAATCCTCCGAGATCGGGCCCACCCTGGGCATCGCCGCCAATCCCTATGCCATCATCGCCCTGGGCGGTTTCGGCCGCCAGGAGCAATGTGTGCATTCCGATGTGGATCTTTTGTTTTTATTTAAAAAAAAGGTGCCCCGGGAGGCCGAAGCCCTGATCCGGGAGGTGGTCTATCCCTTGTGGGATGTCGGCATGGATGTGGGGTATGCGGTAAGGACCCTCCGGGAATGCCTTTCGTTGAGCAAAAAGGATTTTGAAATCCTCACGCCGCTCCTTGACGCCCGGCCGATTTGCGGCATGTCCACCGTGGCTTCTCAACTGGCCGCGGGCCTCAAGGATAGCATCCTGAAAAAACAGGGGAAGACGGTGATCGGGTGGCTGGTGGACACCAACCGGGTGCGGCATCATCGGTTCGGCGATTCCAGCGATCTCTTGGAGCCGAACCTCAAAGAAGGCCAAGGGGGCCTCAGGGATTATCACACCATATTATGGATCGCCCGGATACTGTTCGACCTGAAAAGGCCCAGGGAACTGGAGTACATCGGGTGTCTTTCCCATAGAGAATATGAATCGTTGCAAAGGGCGCTGGCCTTTATCTGGGACGTGAGAAATCGATTGCACCTGTTGTCGGGGAGGAAATGGGATCAACTGCTTTTCGAAAATCAGCTCCAGTTGGCCAAAGCCATGGGGTTTGAAAAACAAAACGGCCAGGAACCGGTGGAAGTCTTTCTCAGCGTCTTGCATGGATACATGGATTTCATCAAACAGCAGCACCTCCGGTTCCTTTATGAACAAGGGTTCGATAGGCCTTCGGGCCGGAAAAAGCGGGCGCGAAAACAGACCAGGACGCCGGAACTGTACGTTGAAAATGAAATGCTTCATTTTGCCTCCCCCGAGGGGGTGGTGAAGCGCCCGCAGCTGTTGATTCAGATTTTTGAAGAATCCTTGCGCCTGAAGATCCCCTTGAGCGGGGAGGCGAGGCGGCTGATCCAGGACCTGACCCAGCTCGTGGACCCGGCATCCCCCGAGCTCCGGCGCGCCTTTGAACGGATTCTTTCCTCCCCAAAGGCCTTTGATGTGTTCAAGGAGATGCTGGAATCCGGGTTCCTCACGGCGTTCATCCCTGAGTTCAAAGGCGTGGTCCATCGCATTCAGTATGATGCCTACCATCTTTTTCCCGTGGACCTGCATTCGTTGCATACCATGGAGGCCCTGCACCGTTTGGAAGAAGGCAAAGACGGATCCATGGATCTCATGCTTTCCGATATGTTCAGGGAAATACGAACGCGCAAACTCCTTTTTTGGGCGGCCCTCCTCCATGACATCGGAAAGGGAACCTCCACGGGAGATCATGCCGAACAGGGGGCGGTCATGGCCCGACGGGTGATGGAAGCCAAAGGGTATTCTCCCGGAGAGGCCGAAACGGTTTCCTTTCTGGTGAGAAAACACCTTTTCCTGATGAAGACCGCCACCCGGCGGGATCTTCAGGACGAGGAAACGGCCATCTACTGCGCCCGCCGCGTGAAGGATCCCCAGCAATTGAAAATGCTTTATCTCCTGACGGTGGCCGATGCCATGGCCACCGGTCCCAAGGCGTGGAATTCCTGGGTGGCGACGCTGCTGAAGGATTTGTTTTTGAAGACGTTGCGGATTCTGGAGAGGGGGGAACTGGCTTCTCCCAAAGTAATGGAAGGCGTCACGGAGAAACGGGCGGCCCTGTTCAAGGCCGTGAAGAATGCCGCACAGCAGGCGGAAATGGAACACATTCTGGACATATTGTCCCCGCGCTATCTCATTGCTGTCCCTGTGGAGGCCATTTTGGGGCACTTGCGGCTGTATCGGCAATGCGAAGGGAAGGCGTTCGGCTGGCGGCTTGCAACCGGGGTGGATCCCTTGACCCGGGAAGTAACCCTGTGCGCCAAGGATCGGCCCGGCCTGTTTTCAAAAATCGCCGGCGTGATGACCCTCAACGGCATCGATATTCTGGATGTACAGGCATTTACCTGGAAGGACGGAACCGCCCTGGACATCTTCACGGTAAGGCCGCCCCCGGACAAGCTGTTTGAAACCCAACGATGGGAACGGGCGGAAAGGGATCTCGAATTGGCCCTTTCGGGAAAGCTGGATCTTGCAAAAGCGTTGAAAGATAAAATCGATTCGGTTCGCCCTATGCGGGTCAAGGTCGCAAAACGGCCTTTTCAGGTCAAGGTGGACAATACGGCCTCGAGTTTTTTTACCATTGTGGAAGTCTTTGCCGACGATTTTCTCGGACTCCTTTATGTCGTCAGCAATGCCATTTTCGAATGTGGTCTCGATATCCGGGTCGCCAAGATCTCCACGAAGGTGGATCAGGTGGTGGATGTGTTTTACGTCCGGGATCTGGACGGGCAGAAAGCCGACGGCCCGGACCAGGAAGCCATGATCCGGGCCACC
>JAFDGC010000031.1 GCA_019309485.1 Deltaproteobacteria bacterium
CTTGGAGGTGTTACGTTTTAAGTGAAAAGCCAAAGAAACTAAAGAAACCAAACAGACCATCAAAGGGGAAAACGGTATGCGGGAAGCAGTCATTGTCAGCGCGGTGCGCACCCCGCTGGGGAGCTTCAACGGGTCTTTGGGCCGGGTGGGGGCCACCGACCTAGGGGCCCTGGTCATCGAAGAAGCAGTTCAGCGGGCCGGGATCGAAAAACGTCATGTCAACGAAGTCATCATGGGTCAGGTCCTTCCCTGCGGTTACGGCCAGAACCCGGCGAAACAGGCGGCGGTCAAGGCCGAGATGCCCTGGGAGATGGAGTGCATCACTGTCAACAAGGTGTGCGGTTCGGGGTTGAAGGCCGTGATGCTGGCGGCCCAGGCCATTGCTACGGGGGATGCCGACGTGGTGGTGGCCGGCGGCATGGAGAACATGACCCTGGCACCCTATTTTTTGAAAAAGGCCCGGTTCGGGTACCGCATGGGGGCTTCGGTGGTGGACGATCACATGGTACACGACGGGCTGTGGGACATCGTCAATGATTTCCATATGGGGATTTCAAACGAATTGTGTTCGGAAAAATACCGCGTCACCCGTGAAGATCAGGACCGGTATGCGGCCGAGTCCTACCGCCGGGCGGTTGAGGCCAGAGAAAACGGGAATTTCAAAGAAGAAATCATACCGGTTCCCCTCAAAGACAAAAAGGGGCAGCGGGTCTTTTTCGAAGAAGACGAATGCCCGCGGGAAACCCCTTATGACGTCCTGGCCAAGATGCCTCCGGCCTTCAAGGCCGACGGCCTGACCACCGCGGGAAACGCCTCGGTCATCAGCGACGGTGCGGCCGCCGTGGTGGTGATGGCCCGGGAAACGGCCGAATCCATGGGATGTACCGCCATTGCTACAGTGGGAGCCCAGGCCGCCTTCGGAATCGACATGAAATACGTCCTGGTGGCCCCCATCTGGGCCATTCCCAAATGCCTTGAAAAAGAAGGAATCGGCATCGATGATGTGGATCTGTTCGAGGTCAATGAAGCCTTTTCCGGGTCCACCGTGGCGGTGATGCGAGAACTGGATCTTGACCCGTCCAAGGTCAACGTGAACGGCGGGAGTGTCGCCTTGGGGCACCCCATCGGCGCCAGCGGGTGCCGGGTTCTGGTCACGCTTCTGCATGAAATGCAACGGGCACAGAAGCGCACCGGGCTGGCCAGCCTTTGCCTGGGGGGCGGGGAAGCCGTGGCCATGGTGGTGCGGCGATAGATTCGTTTGACAGGGTTTATGAACTCTTAAAAGTCGAAATTGGGATGGCAAAGTAAAAAGTTCCAGATGCAAGGCGCGCAAATTATGAGGAATGAGGCGTACTTACAGGTACGCCGCAATGACGAAGAATGCCGCGCAACGCCGCAGGTGGACTTTTTACGAAGCCATCCAGAAGGGAGAGGATCATGGAAATTAAAACCTTTTGCGTTGTGGGATCCGGTCAGATGGGAAGCGGGATCGCCCAGGTGGCGGCGGCCTCCGGGCTTCAGGTGATCATGACGGACATCAAACAGGAGTTCATTGATCGGGGATTGGATACGATCCGGCGTTTCCTTTCCAAGAGCGTGGAAAAGGGAAAGTTTTCCAATGAAGAGATGGACGCCCTTCTCGGCCGCATCCGTACTTCCACCGACATCCAGGCCGCCAGCGAGGCCGATTTCGTCGTGGAAGCCGCCACGGAGGAAGAGTCCGTCAAATTCAAGATCTTTTCGGACCTGGATGCGGCGTGTCCCGCCCACACGATCCTTTCCACCAACACCTCGTCGATTCCCATCGGACGCATCGCCGCAAAGACCCGAAGGCCCGACAAGGTCATCGGGATGCATTTCATGAATCCGGTTCCCCTCATGAAACTGGTGGAGATCATCCCGGCCCTGACGACATCGGAAGAGACCCTGAAAACGACCTGGGATTTGGCGGTCAAATTCGGGAAGACGCCCGCCAAATCCGAGGATTACGCCGGATTCATCGCCAACCGGATCCTGATGCCCATGATCAACGAGGCGGTTTTCTGCCTGTATCACGGGGTGGGGACCCGGGAGGATATTGACACCGTGATGAAGCTGGGGATGAATCATCCCATGGGCCCCTTGGCCCTGGCCGATCTGATCGGACTGGACACATGCCTGGCCATCATGGAGACCCTTTACGCGGGATTCAAAGATTCCAAATACCGGCCGTGTCCGTTGCTGCGCAAGTACGTGGAGGCCGGGTGGCTGGGAAGAAAAAGCGGCAGGGGCTTTTACGAATACGCGTGATTCCAAAATGCGTCGCCTCTGCGGTCAAACCCGTTAAAGCGAAATAAGGAGGAGGGATGCCCAGGAAAAAAACCGATGCCTCGGCTGGTATTGGAGAAAAGATCAAGGCGATCCGGACGAAAAAAAAGATGTCCTATGATCGGATGGCGAACGAAACCGGTTTTTCCGTCGATTATCTCAAAAAGGTGGAATCGGGCAAAGTCACGCCGCCGGTGGGGACCCTGTTGAGCATCGCCCGGGCACTGGAAGTCGATTCCGGATTTTTGTTGAGACAACAGGAATCGACCCTGAAAAAACGGATCAAGGCCTACACCACCCGCACGGAAAACTACGCCTACACCACCCTGACCCCGGGGGCCGAGAACAAGCATCTCAAGGCCTTTCGGGTCGTCATCGAACCCATGCAAGCCCACAAGGGCGTGGGATATCAGCATGAAGGAGAAGAATTTACCTACGTTTTATCCGGGAAGGTGGAAATCACCGTGGGGGAGCACGTAAATATCCTGGAAAAGGATGATTCGCTTCACTTCAATTCCGGCATCCGCCACCATTTGAGGAACATCGGTGAAGAACGGGCGGAACTGATCGTGGTGGTCTATAACCCGTAAGGGATCTCAAGGGGTTGGTTTTCGGACGGGACAGCGGTCCACCGGAGTGACGGCAAACGCAAAGGAAGGCGAGATGGTATTTAAACTGACCGACGAACAGATCATGATCCATTCCATGGTACGGGATTTTTCCCGGGAGGTGATTCTCCCCACCGCCATGGAGCGGGACAAGACCCGGGAATTTCCGGCGGACAACCTGAAACGGCTGGCCGATCTGGGACTCATGGGGATGATGGTTCCCCCGGAGTACGACGGTTCCGGGGCCGATGCCGTGGCCTATGTATTGGCTCTTTCCGAGGTGGCCTACGCCTGTGCGGCCACGGCGGTGGTGATGTCGGTGCACAACTCCATCGTATGCGAAAGCATCCTGCACTACGGCACCGAAACCCAGAAGGAGAAATACCTCAAACCCCTGGCCCGGGGGGAATTCATCGGTGCCTTTGCCCTCACAGAACCCCTGGCCGGTTCGGACCCGTCGCGACAATTGACGTCGGCCAAAAAAGACGGGGATCATTACGTCCTCAACGGAACCAAACGGTTCATCACCACGGGGAAAAACGCCGACGTGGTCATTGTCACTGCCAAGACCGATCCGTCCGGGCGGCACAAGGGGATCAGCGCCTTTATCGTGAAAAAAGGGACCCCGGGGTTTTCTTCAGGACCCCTGGAAGAAAAAATGGGACTTTGCGCGTCGGACACCACGGATCTCGTTTTCGAGGACTGCCGCGTCCCGGCGGAGAACCGGCTGGGGGAGGAAGGGATGGGGTTCACCATCGCCATGACGGCCCTGGATTCGGGCAGAATCGGCATCGCGGCCCAATCGGTGGGGGTGGCCCGGGCGGCCCTTGACGCTTCGGTGAAGTACGCCAAGGAACGGGAGCAGTTCGGCCAGCCCATTTCCAAGTTCCAGGGGATCCGGTGGATGATCGCCGACATGGCGACGGAAATCGAAGCCGCCCGTCAATTAATGCTTTCCGCCGCCGCCATGAAGGACCGGAAGGAAAACTTCACGACCCAGGCGTCCATGGCCAAACTCTTCGCTTCGGAGATGGTGAACCGGGTGACGGCCAAAGCCCTTCAGATTCACGGGGGGTACGGGTTCATCAAGGAATATCCGGTGGAACGGTTCTACCGGGACGCCCGGGTATTTACCATCTATGAGGGGACGTCCGAAATCCAGCGCGTCGTCATCTCCAACCACATCCTTCAGGACAAGCGCGTGCTTTAAATGCAAGGCATAAAACGCCGAATTCAGATGGCCTTTTCATCGCTTTTTTTCAGGCCCGGATAGATGTTTTTCACGCATTCGGGGCAAAGGCTGTGGCTGAATTCGGCGTCCGAGTGTTCCCGGATGTAATTTTCAATCTGGGTCCAGTATCCCTGGTCGTCCCGGATTTTTTTGCAGGAGGCACAGATCGGAAGCATTCCTGACAGCTTTTTCACCTTGGCCAGGGCGTCCTTGAGTTCTAAAATGAGGTTTTCCTTTTCCGCCTCGGCCTGCTGCCGCCGGGAAAGTTCTTTTTTCAAGCGATCATGAGCCTGTTTGATGGATAAGGCTGAACGTATCCGGGCGAAAAATTCGGTGGTATTGATGGGTTTGGTGATGAAATCCGTGGCACCAGCCTGAAAGCTCTTTTCAATGGCTTCGTTGGCTTCCGCCGCCCCGCCGGTGACCACGAGGATGGGGACGTCCCTGGTGGATGCCTTTTCCCGGATGCGCCGGGAAAACTCGTATCCGTCCATATCCGGCATGATGATATCCAGAAGGATCAGATCCGGAGGGGCGGTTTCCACTGTTTTGAACCCATCGGCGGCATTGCTGCAGGTCCGGACATTCCGGTACCCTCCCTGTCCAAGGAGCTTTTCGATGAACCGGAGGCTCACCGGGTCATCGTCGATGGCCAAGATGGTCATTTGCACATTTGCATCCATGATGGGGCTGGACTCCTTTGCCGATCGGCGCGGTTGCCGCTTACTGGAAAAATTTGGAGGCGAGCTCGATGTCCTCCGGGCAGAAAACGAACAGGCATTTTTCCTCCGGGGAGGAGACGGATCCGTACACATAATTGATGTTGATGCCTTCCTCACCGAACTTGGAGGCCACTTCGGCCAGCGCCCCGGGGTGGTTGTCCAACTCCACGGCGATCACCGGCATGATGTCGAATATATATTCGTTTTTGGAAAGCAGGTCAATGGCCTTGTCGGTCTGGTCCACCAGAAGCCGGATCAGGGCGAACTCGGCCGAATCCTTTCGCATGGAATTGTAACTGGCCACCGAGGCGATCCGTTTGAGGGATTTCCCCCGGGCCTTGAACAGTTCCCGCACATAGGAGGACGCATCCTGGATGGTGAGCGCGTCGATGTTGATCTTTTCTCCGGCAAAAAGGGAAGCGAGTTTTCCCAGTTCCCCGGGCGCATTCTTTAAAAAAAGGGAAATCTCCGTCCGGACCATTTCCTTTTAGCTCCTTTCGTTTTTGCGTTTCAGACGGACCACGCGATGGGCCGTTGTATCCCCGATGCCCGGAATCGTCACGACCAGCGGTTCCGACAGGATGCCGTCCTCGGCCAGCTCCCGGGTCTTTTCATCGATGAGGACCATGCGGCTGGCCGCTTGTTTTTCCAGCTTGGAGGCCAGATTCACCGCGTTTCCGAGGTAGGTGAATTCGGTCTTGATGTAGTTTCCCAGCAGCATGGCATATATTTCGCCCGTGCTGACGCCTATGCGGACGTCGATGTTTTGTTTGGCCTCGAAGTGTTTTTTCAATTTGTAGTTTTTATGCTTGAGCGCCCGGAGGATGTCAAGTCCGCATTTCACCGTATTCAACGCCACGGAGGGCCGAAGCGCCTCGCCATGCTCGAATATTGCCATGACGCCGTCCCCGAGGAACTTGTCGACGTACCCCCCGTAAAGATAGACGATGAGGCATATCCGGTCGATAAGCTCGTCCATCATTTTTACCGTCAGGTCTTCGTCGGAGCGCATCATGATGGTGGAAAAACCCACGATGTCCAAAAAGAGCGTGGAGGCGGGGATTTTCAATTTTGTGCGCGTTTCCTTGAAGGGATTGATGCTCCGTTCCACCCGGTTTCGAACGAATTCGGCATCCTGGTAGACGAGGTCCGAGGTCAGGAGGGCTTCGGCCTGGTGGCGGTCGATCTTCCGCGCGGCATTGAAGGCGCGGACGATGGCGCTTTTGGTCCCATGCACCATGCCCAACCGGGCGGATTTTCTGAAACAGGTCATCGCGGCGTCTTCTTCATTCATTTCATACCGGCAGATCCCGATGGCGTAATAAACATCCGCCATGATCCGATCGGACCCCATGCCGTGTGCGTCCGCCAGCGCCAAAAGCGCGTCTCCTTTGCTCCGGGCCCTTTCGAACTGAAAGATCTTATGAAAGGCGTTCATGGTGATCAACCCGGCAAGGATGGATTCCGAAGGCATTCCGTTCGATGCAAATATCGGCTCCAGGGACTCGGCGATCCGAAGGGCTTCATCCACGGCGTTCGTTTCGCATAAATATTCGGCCAGCTCCAGCCGGGCCACGGCCTGTCCGATGTCGTGGCGGAATCGGGAAAAAAGCGCCACGGCCGTTTCGATGTCGGTGCGGTTTACGGTGGCGATGAGCCCGATCTTTCTATGGATACGGGCCCAGTTGATGAGTGAAAATCCATAGGCCAACGCCCGGGAACGTTCCTCCGGTTGCTCCTGATACCGATTCCGGGAGATCGCCTTTTCTTTCAATACATATTGTTGCGCCAGATCGTTTCGATTCAAAAGGAGGTTGACGCTTCCCAAAAGGGAGTAGATCTCCCCCATAAAACCGGATAAAGCAGGATCGGCCAGGGCCATGGCCAAGGCCTCGTGGAGATAGGCGTCGGCGTCCATGTAATTGCACCGGGCCCGGTGGACATAACCCAGGGAGATGAGAATGCGCAGCTTCCATCGTTGCAGAAGGGGATCCGAGGCATCCTCGAGGACGTGCAGCGCCTCATCCAATAGCTGCTCGGCTCTGGGGAAAAAGTGTACTTTTTGCAAGAAGAGATTTTTATACCACCGGATGACGGCGTCCGATTCCGGCATGTCGGTGAACGTGCGGGTTTTATCTTCGAATCGATTCAGAGCGGCCAGGATTTCTTCCTTGGATCCCGTGAGATCCGCGGAAGAAAAGGCCTCTTCAATAATCCGAATCCGGTCCTCAAGATCTGGTGTAGCGGGCATGCATTGCCTCCCCGATTCCCGGTGACGGCGCAAATGGACGCGGGCGGCACACGGGGGATTTACTGGAGGCCGCCGTACAATTCTTTGATCCGGGCGCGATCCGGGGAACCGTCCGCTTTTACCGGAATTTCAGCAACGAATTGTACGTATTGGGGTTTTTTATAACTGGCGATGCGCTCCCCCACGAACCGGATGAGGGCCTCTGGATCCAGTTCGGATCCGGCTTTGAGCCGGCAGACGGCCTTGATCCCCTCTTTCCATTTGGGATCCGGTACGCCGAAGACCACAGCGGCTTCCACATCGGGATGCTCGAGAATCGCCTTTTCCACCTCGGCAGGGTATACATTTTCTCCGCCGGGCTTGATCAATTCCTTTTCGGCTTTCCGGCCCGCGTAAAAAAGAAAACCGTCCTCGTCGAAGCGGCCCAGATCCCCGGTATGATGCCATCCGCCCCGAAAGGTGTACGCCGTATCTTCTTCAAGACCCCAGAATCCTTTAAACACCATTGGGCCTTTCATGACGATTTCACCTATCTGGCCCGTTGGCACCGGGCGGTCGTTATCGTCCACGAGGCGGACGTCCGACAAGGGGATGATCTTCCCGGCCGAGCCGGGCCGGTCATCCCAGCGGCCGAGGGTGGCCAGGCACGATGTTTCGGTTTGTCCGTACATGCAATAAAAGGTACCGCCCGTGATGTTTTGGAATGCCTGGATTGTTTCGGGAACACCCAATCCCAGGACGGCTCTCACCGATCGGATCTCTTTTTTCGTTTCCCGATGCGCCTCCAGTATGGAAGACAGGATGGGCGGGAATTCGAAAAAGACGGTGACCCCCTTTTCTTCGATGAGGGAAACCGCTTTGGCGGCGTCGAATTTGCTCATGTTGACGTTCAAGGCGCCGGCGTGGAACGTATTGGTGGCCATGAACAATCCCCCCACATGGAACAAGGGGAGAAGATTCAGATGTACATCGGAAAAAGACAACCCGAAACAAAGATTCAGATGGATGTCGGCGCAAAGGACGTTTCCGTGGCTTAAAATCGCGCCCCGGGGCCTTCCGGCCACGGCCGCGGTATGAATGATCACGAAGCCGTCATCGAAGGTCGCTTCCGTTTCCTTAAAATCCGACGGGTCGCTCATCAGGGAGCGGATGCCGGCAAAGGCCCCGCCGGGCCGCAAATTATAAACGGCGCCGATTGAAGGGAACCGGTCCGGATTATTTTCCCGGAAGGGCTCCTCGAACTCGGGGTCCACGAAAAGAATTTTCGGCGTGCCGTCGTTGAGGTTAAAGGCCGCTTCCTCGGGACTCAACCGCCAGTTGATGGGAAGCACGACGGCACCCAGGGCGGCCGCGGCGCCGTAAATGAGGAAATATTCAAGACTGTTTTTTCCGTAAACACCGATTCGGTCTTGTTTTTCAAGTCCGATTGTTTTCAACCCCGCTGCCAGGCAGTCCACCTGTTCCTTGATTTCCCGGAACGTCAGCGTCCGCCCGTCGTCGACTTCGTACCAGGCCGATCGATTCCCGAAGGTGGTGGCGTTTCGATTGATGATGTCATAAAAGGTGAGATCGTGTATACCCATGATGGTTTCTCGTACAAAATAAGAGGCGGTGAATGAGAGATCCTTTCACGAAACCGGATCGCAACCGATGCGGTTCCGCCCCCGGAATCGGAAACGACCAATCCCGGAAGCGGGCGACGCATTATCGGACCGTTGGGTTCCGATTAAGGAAACGTATAGTTAAAAGAAACGCTTTTCATAACTCCATCCGCCTTAAAGATCGCGGACCCGCCCCGGACATGCACCGGAAAGGAAAAATCCGGAATCTGTGTCCACCATTTTTCGAGCATGTCCCAGAAGGATTTTCCCGATTCCTTTAACTTGAGACCGCCAGTGACCAAAAGGCTCAACTGGGTCTGGCGTGCATCCTGAATGGAGTGGAAGCGGATTTGGTTGGTCTTTCCGGCCGGGATCCACATCGCTTCATTGGAGAGTACGGTGTTGACATCGAAATCTTCGAATCCCACGGTGAACTGGAATTTTTCCATCTTCACCGGAAAATCATTGGGGTTTGTAATCTCGAAGATAAACGCCAGGTCCAGGGGCGCGCCGTAATTTCCGGCTTTCCCCTTGGCCGGTTTGATTTTATTGGAGAAAAACCACCAGCCCCAATAGGTTTGTACCTCCACATGGCTCAAGGTCACGGTGGGGGCTTTGAAATTTTTCTCGGTGGGTTTGGCCGTCATGCCGGCGCACCCCGCCATGAACATGACGACGGCCACCATGCTGATAACCGCCAGAAACATTGATTTTCTCTGCATACTCATCCTCCCTGTTTACCATTGCGGATTAGGTCAGCCACCGCTTTCTCCGTTTGTAGTGCTTGATATTACGGAAGCTTTTTCTCCCCCCGAAATCGGTCATGCCCAGGTAGAAGTCCTTTATATCGGGATTCTCCCGGAGCCTTTCGGCGGAATCGTTCATGACGATGCGCCCGTTTTCCAGCACGTAGGCATAGGGCGCCACATTAAGTGCCAGCTTGGCGTTTTGTTCCACCAGGAGGATGGAGATTTTCTCCTCCTGGTTGAGCCGGGTGATGATGTTGAAGATCTCATGAATCAGAAGGGGCGCCAATCCCATGGACGGTTCATCAAGGAGAATCAACTTGGGATGGGTCATGAGGGCCCGTCCCACAACGGTCATTTGTTGTTCTCCCCCGCTGATGAACCCGGCCGTTTCATTCCGCTTTTCGCGCAGACGGGGGAAATAATGGTACACCATTTCCAGCCCCTCTTTGACGGATCGGCCGTATTTGCGCATGTGGGCGCCCACCTTGAGGTTCTGTTCCACCGTGAGGTGCTCGAAAACCCGGCGGCCTTCGATGACCTGAACGATCCCCATTTTGGCGATCTTTTCAGGAGGCATCCGATCGATCCGTTTCCCCTCGAACTCGATGGAACCGTCGGTGACCTGTCCGTCCTCGTGCTTCAAAAGGCCGGACACGGCTTTTAAAATGGTGCTCTTGCCGGCGCCGTTGGCTCCCAACAGGGCCACGATGCCGCCTTCAGGCACCTCGATGGAGACGCCTTTAATCACCAGGATCACCTCATGGTACTTGACTTCTATATTGTTGATCTTCAAGATCATCGTATCGCTGGACAATGTGTTTCAACCTCCTCGGGGGTGTTCGGGCTGTGGCGCGTCAGCGCGCCGCGGCGCTACCAGCCCAGCCATTCCTTTTCCCACTTCTCCGGCCAGCGGCTCTTTAAGTCTACACGTTCCACTACATGGAATTTGCCGTTCTTGATTTCGTAAATGGAAACCGTTCCGGAAATCCGGTGGTCCGTGGGCGTGTAGGTCAGGGGCGCCACACCGAGCCCGACGTCGTAATTGCGCAAGGTTTCAAACCCCTTTTTCAGGATGCCTTCACCCGTTAAGTCACCGGCCTTGTCCGCCCGGTTCATGGCTTCCCACAGGGCCATCACGTTGGCCCATGCGCCCACGGTATGGGTCAGGCGCTTTTCCAGGGGAACACCGGGATTATACTTCTTGGCGTATTCCACGACTTTGTCCATGTTCTTCACATCTTCGCCGAAGAATGCACACCTGGGGGCGCCCATGACGCCTTCGGCGGCCTTTCCGGCGAGTCTCGGGAGGTTTTCATCAAAGCCCCAGCAGTTGACAATATGATCCGCCTTGAGTCCCAGAGAGAAGGCATCCCGGACTGTCGCCGATACCGACATGGTGGTGTTGCCGTGCCAGACCAGGTCCGCCCCGTAGTCTTTCATGGCCAGGACCTGGCTCTTGGCATCGATGGCCACCAGGCTCACGTTTTGATCCGGCCCGATTTCGAACCCCAGAATCTGAGCTTGGTCCTTGATGGCTTTGATTGGGGCGGAGCAATAGGGGTGGGCGAAATGGTAGCTGCAAACAAACTTGGGTTTCCGCTTCCCGTAATCGGGATGCTTTTTCCAGCGGGTGTCGAACCAGGCCGTAATGGCGGCCCGGGCATTGGTGGAATAGTCGGTGGCGGCAAACAGGTTGAACGGCGTCTTTTTCGGATTCGTGAGGTGCGCGCTATAGGAAGCGCTCACATAGGGCATCTTGTCTTTGGTAATGGTCGGAGATAACGCTTCAGTGTCGCCGGTACCCCATCCGAGAACCGCCACGGCGCCAAGCCGCTTGAACAATTTATACTTGGTCAGCGCTTCGGGGATGCGATACCCGTAATCGAATTGGTATAGTTTAATGGGTTTGCCGTTGACCCCCCCGTTGTCATTGACATATTGGATGGCTTCCGCAATCCCCAGGGCGTAGTCTTTCCCCACGTCGGATGTGGCCCCCGTGACGTCGTTGAGGGCCCCGATCTTTACCTCGGCGGCAAAGACCCCTGCGGAGACGCCGAGAACAAGGGCCGGGATAAAGAATAACGCCACGTATTTGAACCATTGCTGTTTTTGCTTCATAATCATCCCCCTTCGATTGTTGAGTAAACGAAAATCGATACCCTATCCGGAAAGAATGAAGCCGCTCATCACCTCCTTCCCCTTATATTTAAGTACATGCGCCTCAATAAGAAAAGGGCCAGAGATTGAAATAGTTTTTCACCTGCCACCATCGATAGGCCAATCCGTTGGGCTCAAAGATCATGAAGATGCAGATGGCCAGCCCGAAGGCGGCTTCCTTGACGAATAGAAAATCCATCAGCAGTTTAGGATATTCGCCGGCCAGCGGCATGACCGCCAGTTGCAGCAACTCCATGACCACGACCATGAAGATGGAACCGAAAATGGCGCCGTGGATGGATCCCACGCCGCCGATGAGAATTACGCCCACCAGCCACAAGGACCAGAACCATGTGAAATGCTCGGGGCTGATGGCGGCCAGGTTGCTGATCCAGAAGGCCCCGGCGACGCCTCCGATGGCCCCGGCGACGAAAAAGGCCAACAACTTGTACTTGATGATGTTGATGCCCATGACCTCCGCGGAGATGTCGTTGTCCCGTATGGCCACCCAGGCCCGTCCGGCCCGGGATCTCAGGAGGTTGGCTATGCCCATGATACACAACGTGGAGAGGACGATCATCATGTAATAGACTTTGATGTCCGAATCGATCACCCAGGGCCCGATCTTAATGGTCCCGGGCGGGAGTGAAAAAGCCTGTCCCCGGCCCCCGATCTGCGAAACATACTGGGTGATGATGAAATCCACCGTGATGAACTGGGCAGCCATGGTGGTCAAAATAAGGTAAAACCCCTTGACCCGGGCCGAGGGAAGTCCGAACAGCACGCTCCAAAAGCCGGCAACCACGGCGGCGGCCCCGATGCTGATGGGATAGGCGAGCCCGATGTCCAAAATAAACCGGGGCCACGGGAATTCAAGGATCAAGAGGGTACTGGTGTACGCACCCACGGCGATAAAGGCCGCATGTCCCAGGGTCACCTGACCGCAGAACCCGATGAGGAGCTGCACCCCCAAGGCGCCCAGGACCGTATATCCGACCTGGTTGCACACGGAAATCCAGTAGCTGTCCGCCAGCCAGGGGACGAATACCAAAAGAACGACGGCGAGGATGAACATTTTCCCCTTGATGAATGCGGTCTGAAACCAGGCATGGTCTTCGCGGTAAGATTGATGATAATCACCGCAGGGAAGCCAAGTCGTCGACATAAAGCGCTCCTTTTACACCCGTTCGATTCGTTCCCATCCCCAGAGCCCGTAGGGCTTGAACAACAAAAAGATTGCCATGAACGCAAAGGGGGCGATCTCCTTGACGCCGCCGGGAAAGTACTTGTCCAAATAGGTGCCGGAAAAATTTTCCAGCACCCCGATGATGATGCCGCCCACGATGGCCCCGGGGACGGAATTGAGCCCCCCGAGCACCACTGCCGGCAATACCAAAAGGCCCAAGTATCCCACCGAGATGTTCAGGCCGTTGATGTTTCCTAAAAGCGTTCCCCCGACACCGGCGGCCATGAAGGCGATGGCCCAGGCCGCTGCGTAGACGAACCGGGCGGAAATACCCAGGGAGAGTGCCGCCATCTCGTCGTCGGCGGTGGCCTGCATGGCCAATCCCCACCGGGTGTATTTAAAAAAGCAGACAAAAATGACCAAAAGGATCATGGCGGCCAGGAAACTCCACAGATAGACCTGTCCGATGATGAGCGGCCCCAAACGGATGGGTTCGATGGGGAAAACCGAAGGGTCGAATACCTTGGTATCCACCCCCCAGATGAATTCCACGGTCCCTTTGAAGAAAAAGGAGAGCCCCACCGTCACCATGATCACCGTCAAGACCGGTTCGCCGATGAGTTTGTCCAAAAAGATCCGCTCGGTCAGAATCCCCAGGATCAAGCCGATGATCAAAGAAAAAAGCAGGGAGAGCAGAAAGGGAATCCCCATGGAATAAAACCCCAGCGAGGTATAGGCGCCGATGAGGGTCAGTTCGCCCATGGCCAGGTTCAGGACCCCGGAGCATTTGTAAATGAGCACCCAGCCCAGGGCCACGAGGGCGTAAATACCCCCCACCATGATTCCCGTCGTCAGTGCCATCAGGAACAATTCCATGCATTTCCTCCTGTCTGATCTATCCGGTCTGTCCCGTTTTTTCGTCTATTTCGTTGATTTCGTTATTCCGTCGCATCACTTGCCACCGCTCTTCACCCGTCGTTCCTTCCCCCCACCACGTAACACCTTCCAAGTAACCTCATTATGTTGTTTTCGATACCGATACCGATACCGATTTTGATAAAATCTGTACTTCTAATGTTCTTGGCCCCTTGGCCCCTCGAACCCTTGGCCCCTCGAACCCTTTTTCCCCTTCAAGCACCCTCAACACGTTACTTTATGATAAAGCCTAGCCAAATGCAGGGTGCAATTAAAACCTGCTACCCGTCACTTATCCCCAATGGTGACGATTCTCAGGTCCGTTTTGATATGGGATTCCCGCCCGTCTTCATACCGGATGGTGGTATCGATATGCACGGTATCCTTATCCGAATAAAGGGCATCCACAATCTCCTTGTACCGTTTTTCCACAAAGGCCCGCCGGAGTTTGCGCGTCCGGGTCAGTTCGTCGTCGTCCGGATCCAGTTCCTTATAAAGATTGATGAACCGCCGCACTTTGGCCACGTCCGGAAGATCCTTGTTGGCCTGCCGGATCTGTTCTTCCACCAGATCGTACACCTCCGGCATCTGGGAAAGCTCTTGATAGCTGGTGTAATTGAGCTTCTTTGCATCGGCCCAGTTTCCCACCACCTTATAGTCGATGCACATCACCGCGCTGATATGGTCCCGGTTGTCCCCGATGACCCAGGAATCCTTGATGTAGGGGCTGAATTTCAATCGCGTCTCCAGGTATTGGGGAGCAAAGGGTCTCCCGTCTTTGAGGGTGAAAACATCCTTGGTCCGGTCGAAGACCACCAGGTGACCGTCGTCGTCGATGAACCCCTTATCCCCGGAGTGCAGCCAACCGTCCTTCAGGGTGCTTTCGGTGGCCTCCGGATTCTTGTAATACCCCAAAAAGACGGATGAGCTCCGGGTGATGATTTCCCCTTCTTCGGTGATCTTGATTTCGGTTCCTGGAATGGGGTGCCCCACGGTGTCGAATTTGATGTCTCCCGTCCGGTGCACCACAGAGATGCCGGCCACTTCGGTCTGGCCGTAAATCTGTTTCAAGTTCACGCCCAGGGCGTGAAAAAACCGGAAATGATCGGGGCCCATGGCCGCCCCTCCGGTGTAGGCATTACGGACCCGGGACAGCCCCAGATGGTCCTTGAGCTTTTTTTGCACGGTGATGTAAGCGAATTTCTGAAGCAGTTTCCAATACCAGGGGATCGGTCTTTTTTTAAACTTCATATCCGCCAAATGATACCCGATTTTCGTGGACATCTCATAAAACTTCCGCTTGGTCCAGGTGGAATCGAGGTACTTGACCTGGACGGTTCGGGTCATCTGTTCATACATGCGCGGCGGGGCGAACATGACGTGAGGGCCGATCTCCCTGATATTTTCCTGGGCGGTATCGGGTTCTTCCGGAAAGTTGATGGTGTAGCCGATCTGGAGTCCGCAGGAAATGGACATCATCTGCTCCCCGATCCAGGCGAAGGGGAGATACGATACGTAATCGTCTGTATCCAGGCAGGGGTCCACTTCCATGAGGTGTTTGCCCATGGTCAGCATATTGTTGTGGGAAAGCAAGGCGCCCTTGGGGAGGGCCGTGGTGCCGGAGGTGTAAAAGAGGAGGGCGACTTCTTTGCCGTGCCCCTTTTCGATCATTTCGTCGAAAAGATGCGGCTTTTCCTTTTCCAGTTTTTTCCCGAGGTCCTGGACTTCTTCCAGGCTGATGAGACAGTCCTGGTGATAGTGGCGCAACCCCTTGGGGTCGTCCCAGATGATTTTTTTCAGCTTGGGGCACTCGTCATAGATGGACAATGCCTTGTCCACTTCTTCCTGGCCTTCCCCGAAGATGAACTTGGTGTCCGAATGATCGATGATGTATCGCACCTCGTCAATGAGGCAGTCCTGGAAGAGCCACACGCCGATCCCCCGGGCGCATAGGGTGGCCATCTCGGCCCAGAGTCCCTGGGGGCGGTTGTCTCCGATCATGGAGACCTTGTCCCCGTCCTCGAGGCCGAGGGCGACAAGCCCCAGGGCCAAATGTTTGACGTTGTCCAGGTATTGCTGCCAGGAGATGGGCCGCCAGATCCCGAATTCCTTTTCCCGCATGGCGACACGGTCCGCGCCGTATTTCCGCGCTTGGCGGACAAACAGCTTCGGGATGGTCAGCTCCGGGGTGATCTCCATACCTCCTCCGGTTGGGATTCCGATACTACCGTCTTGTTGCATACAGGTCCTCTTCGCCGAGATACGCCTTGATCACATCAGGGTTGCTCTGCACCTCTTTCGGCGTTCCGTCCATGATCATCCTGCCGAAATTGAGCACGAAGATCCGATCCGAAAGATCCATGACCACGCCCATGTCATGCTCCACGAGGAGGCAGGTCACTTTCCAGCGTTTTTCTTCATTGACGTCCAGGATGAAGCGGGCCATGTCCTCCACTTCCTCCAGATTCAGTCCGGCCAGGGGTTCGTCGAGGATCAATAGGTCGGGCTCCAGGGCCAGGGCGCGGCCGAGCTCCACCCGTTTTTGAAGGCCATAGGGGAGCATACCCACGGGTTTGTGCCGGATGTGCTCGATTTCCAGAAGGTCGATGATTTGCTCTTCAATGAAGGCTCGGTGGTCGATTTCTTCCCGTGCTGTCTTTCCCAGGTAGAGGGCACCGCTGAGGATACCGGAGCGGTAATGATTGTGGCGCCCCAGGCGGATATTGTCGAGGACGGTCATTCCACCGAAGACCTCCACCTTCTGAAACGTCCTGGCGATGCCCATTTTGGACCGTTCGTGGGGCCTGAGAGGGTTGATGGTTTGTCCTTTGAAGCGGATGGTTCCTTTTTGAGGATGGTAAAGGCCGTTGATGCAATTCATCATCACGGTCTTTCCCGCGCCGTTGGGTCCGATGACGGAATGAATTTCCCCTTTTTTCACCTTCAGGCTGACGCCTTCCAGCGCACTGACCTTTCCAAAGGACATATGGAGGTCTTCGAGTTCCAAGAGGACTTCATTGTTTGTGGATTCCGCTGATTCGGCCAAAAATCCTCCTTTTTCCATTTGCTTACCGTAGCAACGTGTGGATTTTTTCCGGGGATGGCGTAAGAGGTACCCCCCGTCCAAGCATTATAACGGAATCCGCGCTTCGTCAACAACAAGAAAAAAGACGGACTCCCTCCCTTCACGTTTCATCGCCGGGATCAAAAGACAGCCCGAAAAGGTCAAGGGGTTCAAAATCCTCCGCAACGGATGGAGTCGGATTCATATAGCTAAAAAATAGCTTTTGTCAATTCCTTTTTAATCGGTAGGAATAGTGGGAATAGATGGAGCCGGCTGATTGAAAAGCAAAAACCGAGTTCTTGTAGTCGTTAAAGAATCACGATCCGTTTCACGGTGTGAACGATTTCCTCGGGATCGTCCATCACCTGGAGGATTTCGAAATCTTCTTTTGAGATCGTTTCATTTTTCAGCAACTGGGATTGAATCCAGGTTTTAAGTCCTTGCCAGTAGTCCGACCCCACCAGGATGATGGGAAAGGGCTTGATGCGCTTTGTCTGAACCAGGGTGGCCGCTTCGAAAAGCTCGTCCAGGGTTCCCAGACCCCCGGGCATGATGACGTAGGCGCTGGCGTACTTGACGAACATCACCTTCCGGACGAAAAAGTATTTGAATTCCAGTTTGAGATTCGAATAAGAATTGGGCTTTTGTTCCATGGGTAAAAGGATGTTCAAACCCACCGAACGGCCGCCGGCCTTGGCCGCCCCCTTGTTGGCCGCTTCCATGACGCCGCCCCCGCCGCCCGTAATGACGGCAAAATTATTCTTTGCAAAAAGCTCGGCGATTGTTTCCGTTTTTTTGTAGACGGGATGCTCGGGCTTAATACGGGCGGATCCGAAAATGGATACGGCGGGTCCGAGGTCGTGCAGGGCCTCCACACCGTCCACGAATTCTCCTAAGATTTTAAACAGACGCCAGGATTCTGCCAGCTTCAAGCTGTCCAAAAGAAATTGTTTTTCCACCGTCATGCTGCTTGTCCCTGTTTGATGGGCTTGCGCGTAAAAGAGGCGCTTTCCTCCGGCATACCTTTGCCCGGAGGTTTCAATCGGCTCCCGGCCGACCGGTTATACCCCTCAGGTTTTGCCCTTGAAGCCGATGATGATTTGATCTCCGTCCACGATGACGGGTACCCGCCGGGCGCCCTTCGAGTAGCGCAACATGGTTTGCATCTGTTCGGGGTCGGAAAGGACCTGTACATAGTCCACCGTCCTGCCTTCCCGTGCGTAGGCTTCCCGAGCCGCAGTCGTGTGCGGTCAGGTGTTTTTCCCGAAAATGAGGACTTTTTCAGACATAGATGCACCTCCCGGTATTTTCAGGGGTTTTTTCTTCCCTGAACACATTTTATTTCATATGTTGAAAAAAGCGGCGTATTTTAGATTCGAAAATATCTATTTCTGTTAACAGGAGTCCGGATTCTTGTCAATATCCCGAAGTTGACTTAGATTTTAGATGTGTTAAATTCACCTTGTTCTTACAAGGAAAACGCATGCCCCCGTCGGATGGAACCTATTCCCGGCACGTTACCATTGTGAATGTCTCGGGTCTTCATGCGCGTTGCGCCGCATCCATGGCGGTGTTGGCGCGGAAGGCGCAGGGCGGCGTATGGATCCGCAAAGGAAGTGAGCGGATTGACGCCAAGGATGTCATGGACATCCTCTCCCTTGGATGTCAAAAAGATTCCGTGGTTACCCTGTCCATCGAAAATTCGGAGGATATGGACATATTGAACCGGCTGGCGGCGCTTGTTGAAAACGGCTTCGGAGAATAAAACGGTATCGGCGAAACCCATGAAAAAAGAAACGCATTTGAAAGGGATTTCCGGATCCCCCGGCATCTGTATTGGAAGGGCCTACCTGGTGGATCATGAGGGCGTCGACGTGGTGGAACGCTATTTCATCGATCCCAAAGACGTCCAGAAGGAAAAAAATCGGTTCAAACATGCGGTGCAAAGGGCCACCGAGGAACTGAAAACCATCATCAAAAATATTTCCAAGGTTTATTTCCGGCACGCCCAGATCCTGGAAACACACGTCCATCTGCTAAGGGACAAGATGCTTTATGAAAAAACGCTGTCCGTTATCGAAAAAGAGCGCGTGAATGCGGAGTGGGCCCTCAAGAAAGTGGTTTCCGAGACCCAGGCTGGTTTTAAGGAAATGGAAGATCCCTATTTGAGGGAACGGGCCGCGGATATCGCCCACGTGGGACACAGGATCATGCTCAACCTGGTGGGGGCGAATCCGGTGAACCTGGAAAACATCGATAAGCGGGTGATCCTGGTGGCCCGGGAACTCACCCCTGCCGAAACAAGCCAGATCCAGCTGGAATGGATCAGGGGGTTTGTAACGGATTACGGGGGTGCGGCGTCTCACACCAGCATCATCGCCCGTTCCTTGCAGATCCCGGCGGTTTTGGGTCTGGAAAACGCCACCGCGACGATCAAAAACGAAGACATCCTTATCGTTGACGGCTCCGATGGGTTGGTGATTCTTCACCCGAAACAAGAGACGTTGAAGGTGTACAAGCAAAAAAAGGACCGATATGAAGCCCGTGCGGCCCAGTTGATCCGAAGCAGCAAGGCCGCGGCGGTGACCATCGACGGGCATCCCGTTTCGGTGATGGGAAACATCGAGCTCCCGGAAGAGGTTGTGGCAGTGCTGGACCATGGGGGAGAGGGGATCGGCCTCTATCGAACCGAGTTCCAATACCTCAATCGGCCCGATTTTCCCTCCGAAGAGGAGCTTTTTGAAAAATACAAGGACGTGGTGGACGTGATGGGGGATCGACCCATCACCATCCGTACGCTGGATATCAACGGGGAAAAGGCGATTTCTTCGAGCCGTTCCGAAATGGAAAAGAATCCGGCCCTGGGCCTTCGGGCCATTCGTTTCTGCCTGGAGTATCCAGAGGTCTTCAAGGTTCAGCTTCGGGCCATTCTTCGGGTGGCAAAAATCGGAAACGTCAAAATCCTGTTCCCGATGATCTCATGTATGGATGAATTACTGGCAGCGAAAAAGCTTCTGAAAGAGGCGGCTCAATCCCTCGAAAAAGACGGGTTGCCGTATGACGGGAACATTCCGATCGGATTGCTGGTGGAGGTTCCTGCGGCCGTGACCATGGCGGATGTCCTGATTCGCGAAGTCGATTTTTTTTCCTTCGGCACCAATGATTTGATTCAATACGCCTTTGCCATCGACCGGGGGAACGCCCGGGTGGCGCACCTCTATCGGCCGCTGCATCCCGTCGTTATCCGCATGCTGAAAAAGGCCATGGACGCAGTCATACAAAACGGGAAAAAAGGGATTATCTGCGGGGAAATGGCGGGGGATCCGCTGCATATCCCCTTGCTTTTGGGTCTTGGAATCGACGAGTTGAGTATGAATTCACAGTGTATTCCGCTCGTCAAACGCATGATCCAACAGGTGAGCCTTCAGGAATCCCGGGCGTTCGTCCAGTCGATCCGGAATGAAACCACCGCCAAGGGGGTTCGTGCCCGGGTGCTTGAAAGATACGGAGACGTGTTGAAAAACGGGATCATGACCGAAGGCCTCCACGGGGATCCAATCCCGTTAAAACAAGCAAAAGAAAAAAGGTGAGATCCCTTGGAATCCTCTCATGTTAAAATGATTGCGGTGAATAAAAAAGCCCGGTTCGATTATTTCATCGAAGATGAATACGAAGCCGGCCTGGTGCTTTTAGGAACCGAGGTGAAAGCCCTTCGGATGGGGCGCGCCAATCTCAAGGATGCCTATGCCCGGATCAAAAACGGAGAGCTTTTTGTTTACCAGATGCACATCGGACCTTATCCCTTTGCCCACCATGACGGCCATGAACCGTTGCGCCCCCGGAAGCTTTTGCTGCACAAACAGGAAATCAAGCGCCTGTACGGAAAGCTCAACGAAAAAGGATTTTCCCTGATTCCCTTGAAGCTTTATTTCAAAAAAGGAAAAGCCAAGCTGATCCTCGGGCTTGCCAAGGGGAAGAAACAGTATGATAAACGGGAAACCATCCGCCGGCGGGATGAAGAACGGGACATGGAGCGCAGCAAGAAGGGGTACTGATTCTTCCCAAACAGACAAAGAAGCACCCTTCAATATCCCCTTGACATTCGGCCCGGAATCCATTAAATTGTAACTGAAATTGTTCTTTGCCATATCGTCTGCGCCCACCTCTTGTTTTGGGGGCGAAACGGCTTCGACGGGGATGATGAAGCGTCGACTGCATACCGAGCGCCTGTCAGCTCGTAAAAAAGACGGGAATTAAATATAATCGCAGACGATTATAACTACGCCCTGGCCGCTTAAGCGGCCAGCGTCCCACCGGATACAGCCTGCGGATCCGAATGGGGCGTCGACAAGCAGGCTAGCCGACCCCCGATTCCTGATACGAGGAAGGCGAAACGCGCTCAGGATAGTCTTTCAGCCATCTTGCCTGATAGTGACCTGAAAGGCGAAACACCAAGTTCAGGCTATGTATGTAGACGTTGATGTGGATTATTTCCGGACGCGGGTTCGACTCCCGCCGCCTCCACCATTCTTTTGTAATATTTTCAATAACTTATATACTTTTTTTATATAATAAAGCCGTATCCCATTCGTATCCCATTTATAGGTCCTTTGAATCATCAGTTTGTTTCCCGTAGTTATTGTAAATTTTTTCTAATTCATTAGTTTCGTTCAAAAGTGTTGGCACGCCGTTGCAAGCCGGGGGTTAACGCCGGCATATTTATACATAACGTCATAAATTTTTGCGCATAAAATTTATCAGTTATCCTCAAATAAAAACCGCTTTTTAACTATTGGCATTTAAATATGCGCACATATTTATGTCGCCGTGTTATAGTTCGAAAATTCGGGTGCTTTTTCGCACCACAGGCCGTGTTTCCATAACTCCCAAAACAGGCCGGTTGGCCTAAATTCTTGATATAACAGGAATTGCCCAATCGGACGAGCTTCAGACTTCGTCCTGAGAAAACAGAGAATCCGGGGTCGAACAGAGAATGAAAGGCTGGAGAATGGTGGAAATGAGGTGGGTGGAGAGGGGTTGGTCGTCGATGTGAAAACCGCCCAAACCCTTTAAATACAAGGGGAAATAGAAAACCCGTCGCCCCCGAGATTGGCCCCGGAGAGACGGGTTGTCTTTTTCCAAATGGTGGAGGGCTCACCGCCTTCCAGAAATTCAGTCTCCCCAGCGCCGACACATCAAAAGTCCTTTATTTACAATGCCTTGAGACCTTCTAAGTGCCGTTCTCCGCGTCCCTACGCGGGAAATGTTTTTCTCCACATTTTCTCCAAACAGAGAATGGACGCGGGTTCGATTCCCTCCGCCATATCATACGCGGTTATATCATAACCCAAGTCTTCAGTTCCACGACTACAACCCTAATCTAATTGCCACGTCTTCGTAGACCAGGGCCCGTTCGTACCGGAGCGCCCGGAGCAGCTCCTCGGTCCGACCCTTTCCTCCGGCGTAGGGCACCTGTCAAGGGCTCCCGCGCAGCAATCAGGAGCCCGCGCAGGGCCTTGGCTCTGTAGAGCGGCAGAGCGGTGTGGACCGCCAGCCCTTCCTGTCGTCAGAGAAGAGGCATCAAATACTGTTTTATCGGTGTTGCCGTCAATCTCTTGCCCTAGTGACTGTCATAACCGCAAAAACAAAAGCTAAGATCCCTAAACTGACGAGGATGAGGTAATCGCTGAATCGGGGTGCCTCATTAAAAGAGGATGCCCGGATTGCATTTGCGGCATGAGTCAAGGGGAGCCAGCAAAGGATTTTCTGAGCCCAGAACGGAAGGTGTTCGATGGGGAAGAAGGTTCCACCCAGAAACGCCATGGGGGTGATCACAAAACTTGTCAGCATGGCCTGGTCGGCGTGCGATTTGATCAACATGGCAAGGCCCACGGCCAGGGACGAGAAGATGAGGCTGTTTAGCAGGAAGGCGGACCAGAACAAAATACTATACGACAGGACAACGCCGAAGGAGGCTCCCAACACCAGGATGACACAGCCCGCAAGGAGGGCGCGGGTCATGCCGGCCAGCACCTCGCCCAGGACGAAAGCCACGTTGCTGATGGGCGCTGCCTGGAACTCCTCGAAAACGTGCCAGTAAAACCGTGCGATATTGATCTCGCTGCCTATGGCAAAGGACTGGGTCATGCTGACCATGGCTGCAAGACCGGGGATCAGAAATTCGATATAGGTATGCCCCTGGATCGTGATGCCTTTGCCCATGGCATACCCAAAAGCGACAAGATAGAGCAGCGGGGAAACGGACCAGGCAGCAATAAGCCTAGCCAGCCGATGCCGTAATATCAGCATTTCGCGGTAGTAGATTGCAGACCAACCACGTATCATTCGACCTTTTTCCCTGTCTTGGCAAGAAACGCATCCTCAAGGTTGACACGCCGCAAGGTGAATTCCTTCTCCTGCGATGCCGCCCATTGGTTGGCTTCCCGCCGGGTTTGAAAATAGAAAGATTGAATGCGGTTTGATTGCAGGATATCAATGGCCCATGCTCCGATTTCAGCCATGAGTTCGGCGGGCCTGGCCTCTGCCACTATCCTGCCCGCATCCAAGAAGGCCACCCGGTCGGCCAGGAATTCGGCTTCCTCTATGTAGTGGGTGGTAAGAAAGACCGTGGCCCCGTCTTCCTTGATCTTCTTGATGATACCCCAAAGGCTTCGCCGGATCGCGGGATCGAGCCCCACGCTCGGCTCGTCCATGAAAACAATCCTGGGCCGGTGCAAAAGGGCTCTCGCTATGAGCA
>JAFDGC010000001.1 GCA_019309485.1 Deltaproteobacteria bacterium
CACATTGTGGACCCGCACCATGTGGGCGCCGTTGAGGATGGCCGCCGCCACGGCCGCCTGGGTGCCCAGTTCCACTTCAGGCGCATGGGGTTCCATCTCCCGGCCGCTTTCTTTCTTCAACACGGCGCGGATAAAGGCTTTTCGGGAGGGCCCCACCAGGAGAGGCACGCCCAGGGTATGAAACGCCTCCAGTTCGGCGATGAGCCTCAGATTGTGGCCGACGGTCTTGCCGAACCCGATCCCCGGATCCACGATGATACGGTTTTTCGGAATCCCGGCGTCCCGGGCCCGTTGAACGGCGTCTTCCAAAAAGGCAAAGACCTCGCCGGTGACATCCGTGTAAGCGGGATCCTGCTGCATGGTCTTGGGGGTACCCAGCATGTGCATCAGGATGACCGGAACCCCGGCGTCCCGGGCGACGGCGGCCATCTCCGGATCGAAGCGCAGTGCACTCACGTCATTGATCATGGCCGCCCCGGCAGCAATGGCGGCCCGGGCTACCGCCGCCTTGGTGGTGTCGATGGAAATGGGGATCCGGATCCGGGGAAAAGCAGCTTCGATGACCGGAATCACCCGGCGGATCTCTTCTTCAGCGGAAACCGGATCGGAAAAAGGGCGGGTCGATTCTCCGCCGATGTCCAGGATGTCCGCTCCGGCCAGGGCCAGGGAAAGGCCGTGGGCGACGGCCGTTTCATGGTCGAAAAACTTCCCGCCGTCCGAAAAGGAATCCGGGGTCACGTTGACGATGCCCATTACCCGGGTGGCATCCCCAAAGGTCAGCCGGTGCGATCCCCAGGCCATTTCATAGCGCGGGATCACGCCGCCCCCCCGGTGGCCTCCGGCCCATTCTCGGTTTTCCCGGCTTTTCCCGGCTCCGAGCCTGCCTCCTCCCTGGATCGGGGCGGAAGCTTGAACCCGGGCCGCATGGCCATGATCATCTCGTCCAGCTCAATCCCCAGGACGGTCTCTTTATCCAGAAGGACCTCGGCCAGCTTGTGCAGGATGTCCAGGTTTTCGCTCAAAACCGATTTGGCCCGCTCATAGGCCTGGTCCACCAGTTTCTTGATCTCGGCGTCGATCATCCGGGCCGTTTCCTCGGAATAATCCCGGTGCTGGGCGATCTCTCTTCCCAGAAAGATGTGTTCTTCCCCTTTGGCATAGGACAAAAGCCCCAGCTTGTCGCTCATGCCCCAGGAACGGACCATCTTTTCGGCCAGGGCGGTGGCCTGCTTGATGTCGTTGGCGGCGCCGGTGCTGATCCGGTGGAAGACGATCTCCTCGGCCACCCGGCCGCCGAAGGCCACGGAAAGCTCGCCCTCCAGCTGATCCTTGTACTTGAAATCCCGCTCCTCGGGGAGGAACCACGTGATCCCGGCCGCCTGCCCGCGGGGGATGATGGTGATCTTGTTGACGGCGTCCGCTTCGGGCAGAAAACGCGCCACAAGGGCATGTCCGCCTTCGTGGTAGGCGGTGGTCTTGCGATCCTCTTCCCGGATCACCTTGGACTTTCGCTCCAGGCCCATATAGACCTTGTCCTTGGCGTCCTCGAAGTCGAACATGTCCACCTTTTCCTTGTTGCGCTTGGCGCCGAGCAATGCGGCTTCGTTCACGAGATTTTCCAGGTCGGCGCCGGAAAACCCCGGGGTCCCCTTGGCCAGGATGGTGACGTTCACGTCTTCCGCCACGGGTACCTTGCGCATGTGGACGCTGAGGATCTTCTCCCGCCCCCTGATGTCCGGAAGCGGCACCACCACCTGGCGGTCGAACCGCCCGGGGCGCAGCAGGGCCGGATCCAGGACATCGGGCCGGTTGGTGGCCGAAATAAGGATGACCCCTTCGTTGGATTCGAACCCGTCCATCTCCACCAGCAACTGGTTGAGGGTCTGTTCCCGCTCGTCATGTCCGCCCCCCAGTCCGGCGCCCCGGTGGCGGCCCACCGCATCGATTTCATCGATGAAGATAATACAGGGGGCGTTCTTTTTCCCCTGAACAAAGAGATCCCGGACCCGGGACGCCCCCACCCCCACGAACATCTCCACGAAATCGGATCCGCTTATGCTGAAAAAGGGGACTCCCGCCTCCCCTGCGATGGCCCGGGCCAGAAGGGTCTTTCCAGTCCCCGGCGGGCCCATGAGCAGCACCCCCTTGGGGATCCGCCCCCCCAGCCGGGTAAATTTCTTGGGATCTTTTAAAAAATCGATGATTTCCTGGAGTTCCTCCTTGGCCTCGTCGATACCGGCCACGTCCTGGAAAGTCACCCTGCCCGACTGGTCGGACATGAGGCGGGCCCGGCTCTTGCCGAAGGACAGGGCCTTCCCGCCCCCGGCCTGCATCTGGCGCATGAAAAAAATCCAGACCCCGATGAGCACGATCATGGGAAACCAGGAAACCAAAACCGAGACGTACCATGGATTTTCCGCCGGTGCTTTGGCATTGATGGCGATCCCCTTGTTCCGGAGGATTCGGATCAGGTCCGCGTCCTGGGGGGCATAGACCTTGAACCGATTCCGGGTATCGTCGACAACGTACAGCTCCTGACCCTGGATGGTCACTTCCACTATACGGCCTTCCTCCACCCGGGACAAAAACTCGGAGTAACTGATATTCGTTTCCGCCAGATGCTGCTGGTTAAACAGGTTATACAACAGGACCATCAACAGGGTAATGACAATCCACAGGGCCAGATTTTTTTGGAACGGATTCAAACGGTATTTCCTCCTGATATGGGTCTGTCTGGTCGTTTCGTTGGATTCGCGGTTTGCAGGCCAGTTTGCGGCTTTTAAGAGATTATTAGTAACCTTTAATCTAGGGTAAAGCAAGGAATACTTGGACGTAAACACGCCGTTTTGGCACTTCTGATGGCTTCGTAAAAAGTCCACCTGCGGCGTTGCGCGGCATTCTTCGTCATTGCGGCGTACCTGTAAGTACGCCTCACTCCTCAGAATTTGCGCGCCTTGCATCTGGCGCTTTTTGCCTTGTCATCCCGATTTCGACTTTTTCCGAGTTCATCACACTTTTTACGGTTTCATCATGATTATTTGGCAGTTCGCGGCGGCCGGGGGCGGACAGGGACCTTTTGAATCACCAGGCAGCCTGCATCCCGCACCCCCCGGATTCCTCCGGGCAGGTGCACGTGCTTGGCATCGGCCCCCGTTGATAACAGGAAACGGACCGCCTCCACGTGATCGAAGGTGATGCGCCTGAGATTTCCCTTCACCTGTTTCAGGGCTTCCCGGAGGATCCGGCGCTGGGCCGCCACCGGCGCGGCAA
Organism: Deltaproteobacteria bacterium; assembly: GCA_019309485.1. Lineage (GTDB taxonomy): Bacteria > Desulfobacterota > Desulfobacteria > Desulfobacterales > UBA2156. The sequence goes on from JAFDGC010000001.1 coordinate 3,271, forward strand.
GGATTTTTTCAACGGAAAGAACCAAGGCATCCTTTCCGGTTTCGATGACGGCGGATTGAAACATGGGCTCCGTGAGCCGGCGCATCCATTCGTCCTCCGCCGCCGCAATGGTGCAAAACCGGTTCAGGACAGTTTCGATCTTCGGATTGAATTCGGATTTCAGCCCGGGGATCAATTGATGGCGGACCCGGTTCCGTAAAAAACGAGGGGAAAAATTGGTGGCATCCTCCATAAAGGTGATGCCGCGGGCCGTCAGATACGCGGTGATTTCCTCCCGGGTGCAGCGGATGAGGGGCCGGATGATCTGCATGCCGCCTTCGGCATCCTCCCGGACGGGGGGGATGCCGGAAGCGCCGGTGGTCCCGGCCCAGGTCACCAACCGCATCAGGAAAAGCTCGGCGTTGTCGCCGGCGTGATGCCCCAGGGCGACTTTTTTGTACCCGTGGCCCTTGGAAATCTCCCGGAAAAAGGCATACCGGACTTTCCGGGCCGATTCTTCCGGAGAAATCCCGCCCGTGTGCAAGGATCCGGGAACGGCGGTTTTCAGGTAACAGGGCCATCCCAGAAAACGGGACAGATCCGAAGTGAACGCCGCGTCCCGGTCCGAGGCGTCGGCCCGGAGGCCGTGATCCAGGTGGGCGACTCCCAGCCGGAGGGAAAGATCCCGGGCCAAACGGGTGAGCAGGTGCAAGAGGCAGACCGAGTCGGGGCCACCCGAAACCCCCACGAGGATGCGGTCGCCGGGGGCGATCATCCGGTAGTCCGCGATGGTCCGGCGGACCTTTTCAATGAATGCTTTCATCTGTCCGGTCTGTTCGGTTTCGTATCTAAAACGTAAGACGTAAAACTTAAAACCAGTCTCTCCTCACTCGTCACTGCCCGGCTTCGCCGGGATTCAAAATTCAAGATTCAAGGTTGCCCCGCCTTCGGCGGGATTCAAAATTCAAGATTCAAGGTTTATTTGCGGCGTTCGCCTTTAACTGCGACGAATGACGGCCGGATATAAAACCCGACCCTACAACCGTTTCGATCATTCCTTCCTTCGAATTTCGAACCTTGAACCTTGAACCTTGAATCTCGAATTGTCTTTATGTCGTCACTTTTTAACGGTCGGGTATAAAACCCGACCCTACAACGCGTCACTTGTCACTCGTCACTGTCCCCCATATTAATTCCCTTGCAAAATATTTTGCAATCTTTATGATGGAAAACGGTTGTGCTAGGCGGGGAGTTAGCGGTGCCCTGAACCCGAAAACCGCTTTATGCGGGGCTGAATCCCCTGTCAAGGGTTCGCCCCCGATAATCCGGGGATCTCCCGGCCGGACACCGCGCAACAACCGGTCATGAACCTCGTCAGGTCCGGAAGGAAGCAGCGATAAGTGATGCGGGTTGTGTCGCGGATCGACCCCGGCCACCCATAGGTCCTTGTTTTACCGGGAAGAACTCGAAGCAGGGTGCACAACCGTTTCCCCTTTTTTCACCCCCTTCTTTTGCCTTGACAAGCCGTTAACCCGATTTATCTTTTGGCATCAAATAGTTTCGGAAACTTTGAACATTTCTTTTGACCTATGAAAAAAAAGGGTTCAATGACAAGCGAAACACCGGAAAAAAAGAAAGCGGAAACGTCCAAACGCCCGTTGAACGAAACGGAAAAACCGGATCAGGAAAACGACCGGGCGAAGGATCTCCAAAGCGACACGGCGGATTCCGGAAAAAGCCTTCAGGAACGCCTGGAACAGGCGGAAAAAGACGCCAAGGAGCACTATGACCGCCTGTTGCGGATCAGTGCGGAATTCGAAAATTACAAAAAACGCATGGTCCGGGAAAAGGAAGACTACCGGAAATTCGCCAACGAAACCCTGCTCCAGGCTCTCCTTCCCGTGGTGGACAACCTGGAGCGGGCCATCCAGGCCGTGGACGAAAAAGACCGGTCGGAAAACCCGTTGGTCAAGGGCGTCGAGATGACGCTGTCGGAAATCCTGAAAGTGTTCGAAAAATTCGCCGTCAAGCCCATCCCGGCGCTGAAGGAACCTTTTGATCCCATGTATCATCAGGCGGTCATGCAGGAAGAGACGGATCAACACCCCGACAATACGGTGGTCAAGGAACTCCAGAAAGGGTATCTCCTTCATGACCGGCTCCTGCGCCCGTCCATGGTGGTGGTATCCAAGGAACCGAACCGGTTGAGTGAAAAAACAGAAAAAGAATCCGCTGAAGATACCCGGGAATAAGCAGTGATAAAGCAATTTTTAATTTCTAAGGAGGATTTCATATGGGCAGAGTGATCGGTATCGACCTGGGGACCACCAACTCCTGCGTCGCCGTGATGGAGGGGGGAGAACCCAAGGTCATTACGAACCCGGAAGGCGGGCGCACCACGCCTTCCATTGTTGCAGTGTCGGAGAGCGGGGAGCGCATGGTGGGCCAGATCGCCAAGCGCCAGGCCATTACCAACCCGGAAAACACGGTTTTTGCGGTGAAACGGCTCATCGGTCGCAAGTTCGCTTCGCCGGAAGTGCAGCGGGATATCAAGATCCTCCCGTACAAGATCGAACAGGCCCCCAACGGCGACATCCGGATCAACATCCGGGGGAAACAATTCAGTCCGGCCGAGGTATCCTCGTACATTTTAGCGTATATGAAACGGGCCGCGGAGGAGTATCTGGGCGAAAAAATCATCGACGCCGTCATCACGGTTCCGGCCTACTTTGACGACAGCCAGCGCCAGGCCACCAAGGATGCGGGAAAAATCGCGGGTCTCAATGTCCTTCGGATCATCAACGAGCCCACGGCCGCCTCTCTCGCCTACGGGCTGGACAAGAAAAAGGAAGAAAAGATCGCCGTCTTCGACCTGGGCGGCGGGACGTTCGATATTTCCATCTTGGAAATCGGGGAAGGGGTTTTCGAGGTGAAATCCACCAACGGCGACACCCACCTGGGCGGCGAGGACTTCGACCTGCGGATCATCGACTACCTGGCCGACGAATTCCGCAAGGACCAGGGGATCGACCTGCGCAAGGACAAAATGGCGCTCCAGCGGCTCAAGGAAGCCGCCGAAAAGGCCAAGATGGAACTGTCCACTTCAATGGAAACGGACATCAATCTGCCCTTCATTACGGCGGATGCCAGCGGGCCCAAGCATTTGAATATCAAGATCACCCGGTCCAAGCTGGAATCTCTCGTGAGCGATCTGCTGGATAAACTGGAAGGCCCCTGCCGCACCGCCCTCAAAGATGCCGGCCTCACCGCAAAGGACATCAACGAGGTCATCCTGGTGGGCGGCATGACCCGTATGCCTGCCGTACAGGAACGGGTGAAAAAGATTTTCGGCATCGATCCCCATAAGGGGGTGAATCCGGACGAAGTGGTGGCCATCGGCGCCGCCATCCAGGCCGGTGTTCTCAAGGGGGATGTGAAGGACGTCCTCCTGCTGGACGTGACACCCCTTTCCCTGGGCATCGAAACCCTGGGCGGGGTCATGACCAAGCTCATCGAGAAGAACACCACCATCCCCACCCGGAAAAGCCAGATCTTTTCCACCGCGGCCGACAACCAGCCGGCAGTGTCCATCCACGTTCTCCAGGGAGAGCGGGAGATGGCCGCCGGAAACAAGACCCTGGGCCGGTTCGAACTGGTGGGCATTCCCCCTGCACCCCGGGGTGTGCCCCAGATCGAGGTCACCTTCGACATCGACGCCAATGGCATCGTGCACGTTTCGGCCAAGGACCTGGCCACAGGAAAAGAACAGTCCATCCAGATTACGGCGTCCTCGGGCCTGTCCAAGGAAGAGATCGACCAGCTCGTTAAAGACGCCGAGATGCACGCCGAAGAGGACAAGCGGAGAAAAGAACTGGCCGAGGCCCGCAATCATGCCGACAGCCTCATCTACTCCACGGAAAAATCCATCAAGGAATTGGGGGATAAAGTGGAACCCGCCACCAAGTCTCAGGTGGAAGACGCCATCAGCCGCCTGAAGACGGCCATGGAAGGGGAAGATGCGGGCGAGATCCGTCGGCTCAGCGACGAACTCATGCAGACGTCCCACAAGCTGGCGGAAGCCATGTACCAGAAAGCCTCCCAGGACGGCCAAGAGCAGCAAGCCAGCACCGAGGGGGCGGATACCCAGACCGGCGGCGGTCCTTCGGGCGCCGACGAGGACGTGGTGGATGCCGACTTTGAAGAGGTAAAAGAAGGGAAGAAGTAAGAGCAGTGACAAGTAAACAGTGACAAGTGACGAGTTGTAGGGTCGGGTTTTATACCCGACCATCATTCGTCGCAGTTAAAAGCGAACGCCGCAAAAAACCTTGAATTTTGAATCTTTGAATCCCGGCGAAGCCGGGCAGTGACAAGTGACGAGTTGTAGGGTCGGGTTTTATACCCGACCGCTTTAGGATGCATGCAAAAAAGCCCCCGCGGGGCAATTCCCGCGGGGGCTTTTTATTTGATGTTCGTAAGGTTAGGCGTGTTTAGTACCAGCAGGCACCCGGGCCGCCACCGCCCCGGAGTCCCCGCCGTCCTTCAAAGCCCAGACCCCGTCTCGGACCGCCTTCCGGAAAAAGCTTTTCCATTTTGATCCGGTGCTCGACCCGCTTCTGGTCGAGTTGGGCCCGTAAATCGGAGATCTCCTTCTGGGTGGCGAACGCCTTGGCACTGTCCGGCTCGGCCTTGGTCAATTCGGCTTCCAGCTCCAGCCGCTTCTGGCGGAGATTCGATCTCAGGTCGCGGGTGGCATCGAAAAAGGTTTCCCGCGCTTCCTCGAGCTGTTTCAGTTCCTCCGCACTCAGATCACCGCCGCCCCGGCCATAGCCGTATCCACGGTGATGCCATCCCGGACCGTACCCGTAACCGCAGCCGCCATAGGCCCCCGGACCGCTGCCGGGACCGTAGCCCGGACCGTAGCCCATGTGATGACGGCCGTAACCCCTGCCCCAATCGGCAAAGGCCACCGTTCCCATTCCCACCAGGAGAAGGACCGCGACGACCACCATGGATGTCTTCAGATAACGCTGTCTCATCTCTTACCTCCTTTGTTTGAATTTGATTTATCGAAAATCCATCGATTTTGCTCTTAAATGTAGCAAGGTGCATGCCAATTGTTACCCAATGTGCTATTGATTCTATCTTATTGTTATCATATTCTTTTTTTACAAAAAGGTCCCGCAAAGCCATGGAAGCAGGCGGGGCTTCTTTTTTCCGACGCCTGTGGTGTGAATAAAGTATCCAGGGCTCAAAGGGATCGGGGACAAAGCGGGTAATCTCTACCCAATGGGTATATTTTTATTTGCCAAGCCAGGATCCCATGTTTATTTTCACAAGGGTTTTTAGAAAACGGGCATCAGAATTGCGGAGCTATTTCCAAGAAGTACGATTATTAGGAAACCCTATCGGTCATGAACAACAAGGAGGCGCACATCATGGAAGAAAAAACCTTTTCAATCCCCAATATCACCTGCGGTCACTGCGTGATGGCCATTCAGAATGAACTGGGCGCCCTTGACGGCGTTGCGTCCGTGGACGGGGATGCAGACCAGAAACGGATCACGGTGAAATGGGATGCCCCCGCCACTCTGGAAAAGATCACGGAAACGCTCAAGGAGATAAATTATCCGGCGAGTTCGTAGAAAGAGCAGTGAACAGTGAACAGTGAATGGTGAATGGTTGTAGGGTCGGGTTTTATACCCGACCGTTAAACAGTGACGAGATAAAAACAATTCGAGATTCGAGGTTCAAGGTTCGAAATTCGAAGGACGGAATGATCGAAACGGTTGTAGGGCCGGATTTTATATCCGGCCGTCATTCGTCGCAGTTAAGAGCGAACGCCGCAAAAAAACCTTGAATTATGAATCTTTGAATCCCGGCGAAGCCGGGCAACCTTGAACCCTTGAACCCTTGAACCCTTGACAAATGGCTGAACAGAGACTGACATTCCCCGTAACCGGGATGACCTGCGCCAACTGCGCGGCCAACATCGAACGGACTCTCCGGCGGACGGAAGGCGTATCCGAGAGCAACGTCAATTTTGCCTCGGAACAGGCTACCGTATCCTTCGACGATGCGGCCCTGGATCTCAAGGCCGTGATGAAGCGTATCGCCGATGCCGGGTACGGTGTTCCCACGGTGAAAACCGAGTTTCCCGTGACCGGGATGACCTGCGCCAACTGCGCCGCCAATATCGAACGGGCGGTAAAAAGGGCCTTCCCCGCCGTCGTGGATGCATCGGTGAACTTCGCCACCGAACACCTGTTCGTGGAATACGTCCCCGGCACCCTGGAATTTTCGGAGCTCGCCGACGCGGTTGGGCGCGCCGGGTATCAGCTTATCCTTTCCGAAGAGACCGCCGATCCGGAGGACGCCGAGGCGGCGGCGCGCCGGGCTGAAATCCGGGACCAAACCCTGAAATTCGCCGTGGGACTGGCTCTTTCCGCTCCCTTGTTCATTTTGAGTATGGGCCGGGACCTCGGGATGCTGGGGCCCTGGAGCCACCGGGCCTGGTTCAACTGGCTTTTTTTCCTGTTGGCCACACCGGTCCAGTTTTACACCGGCTGGGATTACTATGTGGGCGGCATCAAAAGCCTGAAAAACAAAAGCGCCAACATGGATGTCCTGGTGGCCATGGGCTCATCCATGGCCTATTTTTACTCCCTCGGCGTCCTCCTGTGGCCGGCCCTGGGGGACCATGTCTATTTCGAAACTTCGGCTGTCATCATCACCCTCATCAAGCTGGGCAAGCTGCTGGAATCCCGGACAAAGGGAAAGACCGGCGGCGCCATCCGGAAATTGATGGGGCTAAGGCCCAAGACCGCCTTCGTGATCCGGGAAGAAAAGGAAGTGGAGATCCCCCTTTCCCGGGTGCAGATCCATGACACGGTGGTGGTCCGCCCCGGAGAACGGATTCCCGTGGACGGGACGGTCCTGGAAGGGGAGTCGGCTGTGGACGAATCCATGCTCACCGGTGAACCGCTTCCGGTGGATAAAAAGCCGGGAGACACCGTGACCGGCGGCACCATCAACGCCGAAGGGCGCCTCAAGTTTGAGGCCACGCGCGTGGGAAAGGACACCGCCCTGGCCCAGATAATCCGCCTGGTGCAACAGGCCCAGGGGAGCAAGGCCCCTATCCAGGCCTTGGCAGACCGGGTGGCCGCCGTCTTTGTCCCGGGGGTCATCGGGATCGCCTTTATCACCTTCATCGTCTGGTGGGCGGTGACCGGGGATTTCGTCTTTTCCATGATCCGCCTGGTGGCGGTGTTGGTCATCGCCTGCCCCTGCGCCCTGGGATTGGCCACCCCCACGGCCATCATGGCGGGAACAGGCAAAGGGGCGGAAAAAGGAATTCTGTTCAAGGACAGTACCGCCCTTCAGACCGCCTCCGAGTTGACCACCGTGGTGCTGGATAAAACCGGAACCCTGACCCTTGGAAAACCCACCGTCTCGGACGTGGTCTCCCTCGATGCGCAAATCCCTTCGGAGGAGATTCTGCGCCTGGCCGCCTCCGTGGAAAAAGGCTCCGAACATCCCATTGGAAAGGCCATTGTGAAAAGGGCCCAGGGCCAGGGGCTTTCGCTATCCGATCCCGGCGGGTTCAAGGCCCATCGGGGCGCCGGGGTCCAGGGGATCATCGACGGGAAACCGGTCCTTTTGGGAAAACCCAAGTGGTTTTTGGAGATGGATATCCCCATCGATCCGGCGAAAAAAGCCCTGGAGGACTTGCAATCCAGGGGAAAAACGGTCATGGTGCTGGCCGTGGACGGCCGCGCCACCGGGATTATCGCGGTGTCTGACGCCCTGAAACCCGAATCCGGGGAAGCGGTGGCAGCCCTTTCCGAACAGGGCCTGAAGGTGGTGATGCTCACCGGAGACAACCGGGAGACGGCAGCCATCATCGCGGCCCAGGCCGGCATCGAGAACATCATCTCCGAGGTGTTGCCCGATGAAAAATCCCGGCAAATTAAAACCCTCCAGGAGCAGGGGGAGCGGGTGGCCATGGTGGGGGACGGCATCAATGACGCCCCGGCGCTGGCTCAGGCCGATGTGGGGTTTGCCATCGGCACCGGCGCCGATGTGGCCATGGAGACCGGGGACGTGATCCTGGCTTCCGGGAGCCTCGGCGGGATTCCCCGATCCATCGCCTTGAGCCGGATCACCATGAATGCCGTAAAACAAAACCTTTTTTTCGCTTTTTTTTACAACGCGGCCCTGATTCCCATCGCCGCCGGCGTGTTGTGGCCCCTTGAGGGGGCGCCCGGGTTTCTGCGCCAGCTCCATCCCATCCTGGCGGCACTGGCCATGGCCGCAAGCAGCATCTCGGTGGTCACGAACAGCCTCCGGCTTTACCGAAAGTCCATCGACTGACCCATGGAATCCTTCATCCACTGGTGGCAACATCTCCCCGAACGCATCGATCCGGTACTCATCGCCATCGGCCCTTTGCGGCTGCACTATTACGGCCTCATGTATCTGGCGGCTTTCGGCCTCACCTACTGGCTGGTGATGCATCGCATCCGGAATGAAAAACGGTTTTCCATCACAACGGAACAGGCGAAAGACATTTTGGTGGTCATGATCGTGGGGCTTTTGGTGGGGGCGCGGCTGGGGTATGCCCTCTTTTACAACCTTTCGTATTACTTAAGCCATCCGCTGGAAGTCTTTCTCCCTTTGCGTTTCGATAACGGGATCACGTTTACCGGCTATTCGGGGATGTCCTATCACGGGGGGCTTTTGGGCGTGGTGGGGGCCACGGCGATCTATGTAAGAAAAAAAGGGGTGTCCTTTCTGGAAACCACCGATCTGTTTGTGCCGGCCATCCCCCTGGGATACACTTTCGGCCGCCTGGGAAACTTCATCAACGGCGAACTCTACGGGAGGGTCACCACACACCCCATCGGCATGGTCTTTCCCGGCGCCCCCGGGACCGGGCTGAGACATCCGTCCCAGCTTTACGAAGCCTTTTTTGAAGGGGTGTTTTTATTCTTCGTTCTCTGGGGGATCCGGCGAATCAAAGCGCCGGCCGGCGCCATGCTCGCCTTTTATCTGGCGGGATACGGAACCGTTCGCTTTTTCATCGAATTTTTCAGGGAACCCGACGCCCATCTCGGATTTATCGTCATGTCCTTATCCATGGGACAACTGCTGTGCCTGGGCATGATCGCCGCCGGGGTGTGGCTCTTCTTTTATCTAGATGCCAGGGAAAGAGGCTGACGTCTCTTTTTTCCCCTTGTTTTTATTCCACTTTCTTTTCAGCGCCGAAAGCGGTGTTTTCCCGCCGGCGTTTGAACGCCTCCACCATCTCCTTGACGGTCTGCCCCGTGGGCATCCTGTAGGCGGGATTGATCCGGACAAGGTCTTCCCAGGCGCGGATGGCGCCCTGGGCGTCGTTGAGATCGTGAAGTAACACGATCCCCTTGTTGTACCGGGCTATTTCGTGGCTCGGATCTATTTTCATGGCCCGCTCAAAGGCGGCGATGGCCTTTTCGGCCTGGCCCAGTTGCCGGTACATGATCCCCAGGTCGGTGATGACATCGGCGTCATTCGGGTTGAGGGCCAATGACTTTTCATAGGCCTGGACGGCCTTTTCGGCCTGACCCGCGTCAAAATAGGCATTTCCCAGCGCCACCCAGGCTTCTGCCTTGTCCGGGTCTTTTTGGGTTTCCGCCTCCAGGGCCTGGATCCGCATCATCTGATCGCCGGAAACGGCGGGCGGCGCTCCGGGTTGTTGGGAAACACCCGGGTTCGGCATCGCGTTGGGCGGGGTGGGGGTCGGAATCGATTTCAAGGCGCTTAACACGATCCCGCCGAAAAATCCTAACGCCAGACAAAGGGCGGCGGTACCGTAAAGGGTTTTCTTGGAAACATAACCCGGAGGAGTGGCATCGGTCTTGGATTTGGCCATGGTTTGGTCCTTCCGGTCTGTCTGGTCTAAGAGTAGTGAAAGGCAAACGGTGAAAAGGAAATGGTGAATCGGGTATCAGCCAATGGATAAGGGCCTTGCATAACCGATGGTTTTCTGGTGGATATAGTCTTTCTGGTCATTTCGTGGGTTCGTCCATCCCGCCAATCACTTAAAACGTAACACGTAAAACCGGCCACTCGTCACTGTTCACTGTTATCAAGCGGCGTTTGGTTTTCACTCCAGCAAATCCCTTTTTCGGGTCTGATATTCCTTCTGATCGATTTCCCCCCGGGCATAGCGTTCCCTTAAAATATCCAGAGCGCTGGAACGGCGATCCCTGTCCGGCTCCCCCCGGGTCATCTGGACCAGCCATTTGATCAAGAGAATAAGCCCCACAAGAATCAGTACCCAAAAGACGATCATGAGCCAGCCGCCGCCCCAGCCGGTCATCATGCCGGGGCCCATCCCCCAACCGCCATAACCCCTTTGGGCCGACGCAACGGGGGTAAAAAGCAAAAAGGCTGTCATACCGGAGAAGCACCCTGGCCACCATCGATTCCGTATCTTTTGTTTCATGATCTTCTCCTTCAGAAAATTCCGTTTGAACCGCAAACGGTCATCTTTACAGAGAAGCAATCTTTGTGCCAGCCTATTGCTCGATTTCGGCAGGAACCCCTATCACCCACTTTTTTGCCGTCATAAGGCCGTTTCGGATATCTTCCAGGATCATGTAGCCGCACGGGACCAAAAGGAGCGTGATTCCGGTGGCAAAAAGCACGCCGAACCCCAGGCTCACCGCCATGGGGATCAAAAACTGGGCCTGCACGCTGCGCTCCAGGATCATGGGCATCAGCCCGACAAAAGTGGTCAGAGACGTCAGGATGACGGCCCGAAAGCGCAGGGGTCCGGCCTGGAGGATGGCCTCCATCGACGTCCGTCCTTCTTCCCTCAATCGGTTGGCCTTGTCGATGAGCACAAGGGAATCGTTCACCACCACGCCGGAAAGCCCCACCATCCCGAAGAGACTCAAGAGGCTGAGATTCAATCCCATGATCAGGTGCCCGGCCATGGCGCCGATGATCCCGAAGGGGATGGCGGACATCACCACCAGGGGCTGGGTAAAGGATTTAAACGGAATCGCCAGGAGGGCGTATATGGCGAACAGGGCGATGGTGAACCCCTTGAGTACGTCGGCCATGGATTCCTTTTGCTCCTTTCCCTCCCCCTCCATGGTGTAGCGGAGGTTCGGGAAGCGCTCTTTCAACTCCGGCAGATACCGGGATTCCAGGTGGCGCCGCACCTCGTTGGCATTGACCGCCGTTTCATCCACGTCGGCCATGACCTTGATCACCCGCAGCCTTTGGGCCCGCTCGATGGATGCATATCCCCGGGCCATCTTCACCTCGGCCACCTGGCGGAAAGGGACTTCATGCCCTGAGGGCGTCCGGATCCGCATCTCTTCCACGTGCCCGAGGGATCGGCGCTCTTCATCCGGATACCGCACCAGGACCTTCACTTCGTCCTGGTTCCGCTGGAACCGCAGGGCCTCGGCGCCGTAAAAAGCGTGGCGGACCTGCCGGGCCAGGTCATTGAGGGTCAGTCCCAGGGACCGGGCCGAGGGCTTGAGTTTGAGCTGCATCTCTTCTTTTCCGGGAAGGAAGCTGTCTTCGATATCGAACACCCCCGGAATGCTCCGCAGTTCCGCCTTGAGGGCGTCGGCGGCTTTCAGGAGCTGCTCGTGGTCCTCGATGGAAAGATGGACTTCCACGGGATTCCCGGCGGAAAAAAGGGCGCTCTGGAAGGACACGGCCTCGGCTTCGGGTACCGGGCCCACTTTGTTCCTCCAGATCCGGGCCAGCTCCGTGGCACTGATGCGGCGCTTCTCTCCTTCCAACAGCTGGACATGCACCTGAGCCAGATGCCCCCCGGAATTCGGGGCGCCGGCATGGGGGCCCCGCCCGGCGTGCATGCCGACGAGGGATGCCGTATATTCCAAAAGGGGCGGATCCCCTTCGGCACGATCCCGATCCGCTTCTTCCATGGCTTCCCGGGCGTTTCGCTCCAGGCGTTGGACGGTCTTCAAGGTTTGCTCCATGGGCGTTCCCACGGGCATGGTCAGATAAAGGGTGAGGGTGTCGCTTTCCACTTTGGGAAAAAACGTAAACTTGAGCCATCCGCCTTTCCAGACCCCCCAGGTGAGAAAAAGGATTGCCAGGCCCAGGGCCACGGTGGCATACCGCCACTTCACACAGACGGAAACGGCCCGGGTGTAAGGATGGTCGATGACCCATCGCATCCATCGGGCCGTACGCTTTTCTTTGGGGATGCGGCCTGCGACCGCGGATTTCCGCCGGCTTGCCTCCAGATGGGCCGGGAGGATGAAAAGGGCCTCCACCAGGGATCCCAAAAGGACCAGGATGACCACGATGGGGATATGGCTCATCCGTTTCCCCATGTTTCCCGTGCCGATGAGCAACGGATAGAAGGCGGCCACGGTGGTGAGGACGGCAAAGATGACGGGACGTCCCACCTCCAGGGTCCCTTCCACAGCCGCCGTCATGGCGTCTTTTCCCTCCTCCTGTTTCCGATAAACGTTTTCCCCCACCACGATGGCATCGTCCACCACGATGCCCAGCACCATGATGAAGGCAAAAAGGGAGACCATATTGATGGAGACATCAAACCGGGGCAGCGCCCAAATGCCGGCCATGAAGGATATGGGAATCCCGAGGGTGACCCAGAAGGCGAGTTTACGGTCCAAAAACCACGCCAAAAGGAGGCTCACCAGGATCAGTCCCCAGGCCATGTTTTTCAAAAGGAGGTTAAGCCGGCTTTTTAACACCTCGGACCGATCCCGGTACACGTCGATGGCCACCCCTGCCGGGAGGCGGTCCCGGATTTGGGTGACGTAGCCCTTCACGGCAGCGGCCACCTTCAGGACATTCTGATCCGCGACCCGGTAGACGTTGATGACGACGGCGGGCTTTTCCATGAACCGGGAGACGAGATCCACCTCCTCGAAGCCTTCCTTGAGCCGGGCGATTCGCCCCAGGGTGACCTTGCTGCCGTCGGACCGCGTCAGCACCGCCACATCCCGGTAATCGGCGGCATGGTACCGCCGGCCCTTGGTCCGGATCAGGATCTCCCCTGAAGCGGTCTTGACGCTCCCCGCGGGAAGATCCAGGCTGGCGTTTTTCACGGCTTCGGCCACCTGCCCCAGGGTCAAATTGTAACGCCGCAGGGTGTTTTCCGATACTTCGATGTGGATTTCACTCTCCCGGGTGCCGGAAATTTCGGCCAGGGTGATCCCCGGTAAATTGGTGATATCGTCTTTCACCTGTTCGGCCAGGTGTTTCAGGGTGGCCTCCGGGACGTTGCCGTAGAGGGCCAGGCTGATGACATGGGTCTGGCGGATCACCTCCCGGATGACCGGTTTCTCGGCCTCCTGGGGAAAGGTGGTGATCCGGTCCACTTCGGCCTTCACATCGTCCAGGAGTTGCTTGATGTCCCAATCGTTCATGACCTCGATGGTGACGGCGCCGAATCCTTCCCGGGCGATGGAATCGATCCGCTTGATCCCGGACAGTCCCGCCACCTTTTCTTCGACAAGGCGCAGCACCCCCTCCTCCACCTCCTCCGGGGAGGCGCCAGGATAGGCCGTGGTCACGGAAATGCGATCCGTGGAAATCTCGGGGAAAACCTCCACCTTCATGGTGAAGGCGGTGACCCCCCCGGCCAGCAAAAAGAAGATCATGAGCAGATTGGCCGCCACATGGTTTTTTGTGAACCAGGCTACCATGGATTTCATGACGCGGACCCGCCTTTCCCGTCGAGGACACGCACCGCCATGCCATCGGTGACCGCGGCATGCCCGGAAATCACCACCCGGTCCCCATCTTTCAGGCCCTCGGTGATCAGAACAGCGTCCCTGTCGATGCGTCCCGGAACGACCTGCCGGAACCGCAGACGGCTTTTTTCATCCACCACCCAGACCGTGTCTCCCTCCCGGAATGATGCCACGGGGATCCGCACGGCTTTGGGGAGCATCATCCCCTCGATTTCCACCTGAACGAAAAGGCCCATGGCCAAGGGCGGCTTCCGATCGTAGGGTCGTTCCACCCGGATGACGACGTTGATCATCCGGGTCCGCTCATCCATCTTCCCTTCGGTGCGCACCACCTTCCCTTCCCAGATCCATTCCTTTCCGGCGAGCCGGGCTTTCACCCGAGCAGAGGATCCCTTTTCGTCACCGGGTGTGAATCCCGGCACATGAAACCAGGAGAAATCCCGGTCCTCAAGGGGAACCACGACCTCCACGACATCCGTGGAGAAAAGGGTGGCCAGGGATTGTCCCGCCACCACATACTGGCCCACATCCACGTTTTCTTCCTTCACGATGCCGTTGAACGGCGCCCGGAGGACGGTCCGCTCCAGGTGCAATTCGGCTTTTTTCAGCTCCGCCCTTTCGGCCTCAAGCTTGGCTTCGGCCGCCTTCAGCTGAGGGACTTTGAGGACCAGGGGCGGCGCTTCTGCGGCATCGGGGCTTCCGGGCGGATGCAGTTCGTTCCACTCTTCCAGGGCTGCCGCGGCTTCTTCCCGGGCCACCTGCAACCGGCTTTCGGCGTCCTTGACCTTGGCCTCGGCCAGCGTCAAGGCCAGCCGGTAGTCCACGGGATCGATTCGGAGGAGGACGTCGCCTTTTTGAAAACGACCGCCGTCGGCAAGGGTGTTCGAAACCTCGATGACCTTCCCGCTGACCTGGGGGACGAGGTTGATTTCACTTTCGGGTCTCACGGTCCCCTCCCCTTTCACGACGACGGTGGAGGGTTTTGCCTCCACCGGTATCACCCGAACCGCCATGGTGGGTGCCGGTCGCTTTGTTTTTTCCATCTCGGGTTTGCCGGCGATAAGGCCTTTCATGCCCACAAACCCCAGAAACAAAAACAGCGCCACCACGCCTGCCTGGAAAATGTATCGTTTCCGTTTACCGTTCATCTTTCACCGTTCACCTTTCACCGTTCACCCGCACACGGTCGGGTGTAAAACCCGACCCTACAACCATTCACTTGTCACTTGTCACTGTTCACTCGTCACTGTTCACTCTTCTCCCCACCCCCCGCCCAGCGCCCGGTGGAGGGTGACGCGGTTGGTGAATATGGCCAAATCCACCAGTACGAGGGTTTCTTCGGCCTGATACAGGCTTTGCTGGGCCTCCAGAACGGAAAGATAATCGGCCAATCCGCGCCGGTACCGGCTTTCGGCGGCGTTGCGGGTGGCCCGGGCTTCTTCAAGGAATCGCACCGTCCGATCCCGGCGGGCCATCTGCTGTTTTCGGGTCAACAATGCCCCTTCCACCTCGGCAAACGCCGTCAAAACCTTCTTGGCGTAGTCGGCGACGCCCTGGGCATACCGCGCCTCGGCGGCTTTTTGTTCCGCCTTGAGTTCACCGGCGTCAAAGAGGGGCTGAACCAGTCCGGCGGCCAGGTTCCACAACTGGCTGGAGGGATTGAAGACCCGATCCAGTTCCTCGCTGGTGTACCCGAAGCTCCCGGTAAGACTGATTTTGGGGAATCGACCGGCCACGGCGGCTCCCACCCGGGCGTTGAGGGCCATGAGGCGGGCCTCCGCAGCCCGTATGTCCGGCCGGCGCAGCAGCAGACCCGAGGGGATTCCCGGCGGCACCGCCGTCATGCGCTGAAAATAGGATTCGGGCTTGCGCCGGGGCGGCCGGGTTTCCGGATACCTTCCGGCCAAGACCGCCAACCTTTGCTGAACACTCCCCAGTTCCTGGACTAGAGGGGGCAAGAGCGATTCCGCCCGGGCCAGGGTCCGCCGGGCCTGTCGGACGTCCAGGACGCTGGTGAGCCCCCGATTGTAGCGATTCTCCACAAACGCCAGGGACTGCCGGTAACTTTCTATCGTCTTTTCCGTGATCTGGATCCGCCGCTCCAGGGCCTCCATCTCCAGATAAAGGGATACGGCCTCGCTGACCACCGTCTGGGCCACGGTGCGCCGATTCTCCCGGGCCTGGAGCAGATCGGCCCGGGCGGCTTCCTCGGCCCGGGCGAGCCGGCCCCACAGATCGATTTCAAAAGCGGCCGGCAGAGAGAGACTGTAAAGGTCGGTGGTGCGCGTGACGTCTTCTGTAAGGATCTTCCCCGATTCCAAACGCAACTGGCTTGTTGTCCTGCGCTGGCTCTGGACGCCGGCCGTCAGATCGAGGCTCGGATACCGTTTTGCAGACGTGATGCGTAACTGGGATCGGACTTCGAGGACCCTCGCGGCGGCTTTTTTCAGATCCCAATTGTTCGCCAGTGTCTCTTCAACGATCCGGTTGAGCTCCGGGTCGTTGAAACCCGCCCACCATCGGTCGCCCGCATCTTCGGGTGCCGGGGTTTCGGGGGCATGCTGGTACACGGCAGGTGTTGCCGGAGGCAGGTCGGGCCGGCGGTAGTCCGGCCCCATCGTCGCGCAACCCGTCATGAGGACCAGGACCGCCAGCCACGAGAGACAACCGGTTTTGCTCATGAAATGCCTTTTCCTTTGGAATCTTTTCCGGACACATCCGGACACGCCCCCCCCTTTCACGCCGTTCAGGCGAGCGTCTTCCTGAAGGGGATCTCCACTTTCACGGTCGGGTATAAAACCCGACCCTACAACCATTCACCGTTCACCGTTCACTGTTCACAACTATTTGGTCATTTTGACCACGAGGAATCCCATGTTCCCCCTCAGGATAAACATCTGGAAGGTCTCGCCGGTTTTTACCTTGTCAAAGGCCTCTTTGAACGCTTTTACCGAATGGGTGGGCATATGATTGATCTCTTTGATCACATCCCCCTGGATGATCCCGGCCGCTTCGGCCTTGCTTCCGGAGGCCACGTCCACCACCACGACGCCCTGTGTCTCGGGAAGGTTCAGGCGGTTCGCCATCTCCGGAGTCAGATCCGCCACCTGGATCCCGATCTGCGACTCGGTTTCATTCCGGGGTTTTTCCGCCGTCACGCGGGTATCCTCCCGCTTGGCGATGGTCACGGTGATGATCTCTTCCTTGCCGTTTCGCAGCAATTTAATCCTGGCTTCTTCCCCGACGCCGATATCCGCGATCAATCGACTCAGTTCCCGGCTGCTCCCCACTTTCTTTTCATTCACTTCCAGGATGATATCCTGGGGTTGGATCCCGGCTTTTTCCGCCGGATCTCCGGGAAAGACCTGGGCCACCAGGACCCCTTCCCCTTCTTTAAGGCCGTAATACTCCGCCACTTCGCCTTTCACGTCCTGGATGCCGACGCCCAGCCATCCGCGGGTCACTTCTCCCTTCTGGCGGAGCTGCTCCACGATCCCCAGGGCCATGTTGATGGGAATGGCGAAGCCGATCCCCTGGCCGCTGGCGACAATGGCGGTGTTGATGCCGATCACCTCACCGTTAAGGTTGAGCAGTGG
This sequence comes from Deltaproteobacteria bacterium, assembly GCA_019309485.1. GTDB lineage: Bacteria > Desulfobacterota > Desulfobacteria > Desulfobacterales > UBA2156. The sequence continues at coordinate 20,600 of JAFDGC010000001.1, forward strand.
GCCCCCGCTGTTTCCCGGATTGATGGAGGCATCTGTTTGGATGAAATCGTCATAGGGCCCTGCCCCGATGACCCGGCCCTTGGCGCTGACGATCCCGGCCGTCACCGTGTGATCCAGGCCGAAGGGATTCCCGATGGCCACCACCCATTCCCCCACCTTGAGGGCATCCGAATCCCCCAGTTTGAGGACCGGGAGGTCCTTGGGACCCTTGATTTTAATGAGGGCGATATCGGTGTTGGGATCTCTGCCCACGATCTCGGCATCGTATTCCTTTTCGTTTCTCAGCTGAACCCGGATTTCATCAGCATCCTCGATGACGTGGTTGTTGGTGACGATGTAGCCTTCCTTATCGATGATAAACCCGGAACCCAGACTCCGCTGCTTGAATTCCCGCTGTTGCTCGTCCCCGAAGAACTTTTCGAAGAAGTCATTGAACGGGTCATTGGGACCCATGGGAGGCCGCATAAAGTGCCGAAACACCTGGCCGCCGCCCTTGATGGTCTTGACCGTCCGGATATTCACCACCGCCGGACTGGCCTCCTCCGCCAGCTTGCTGAAGGTTTTCGGGACCAAAAAGGCGTCTTTTTCCACGACCCCCTTTGCCGGAGACGGGGCCAAAAAAACAAAGGTCAACAGGAACGCCAGCAGCAATACAGCCGTTGTCCCCTTTGACGTTTTCGGCAAAAAACGCTTTCCTGATGTGAAATTTCTCATTTTTTCCTCCTGTGGCCGCTTTTTTTTGTAAATCGAATCTTACTTACTTAATCCCTTAAACTAATTTCAATTGCAAGTTTTGCAATGCTCGGGGGGAAAGAAACCGCGTCAAAGTCATGCGAAAGCCGTGCCATGACGGTGGACGGCGAAATCAGAAATTCGAAATCAGAAATTCGAAACAATATCGAATGATCAAAATTCAAATGTTCGAAAAATACCCCGGGTTCACAAAGAACCGCTTTCGGTCATTCGGTCATTTGTATTTTGAATTTGTTTGCGGCGTTCGCCTTTAAGAACGACGATATTCGACATTCGAATTTCGAATTTAATCTATCACCGTTCACTGTTCACTTTTCACTTGTGATTTGTTTTCGGATGGTGGATAAAAAGTATCCATGTGACGGGAAAACCGTTCGGATCGGATACAAATTACCCGGGGGCCCTGCTCTTTCTGTCCCTTGACCTGGCATTTGTCTTGCTTACCGTCTGAAGAACATGCATCGAAAACCGCTTCAAAAAAAATTCTGGGCCATCGTCCCGCCCTGGGTCTTCCTCGGGGCGGTGGCGGTGCTGTTTCCCATATTTGCCTTTTTGACCTTTGAAAACATCAACCGGGAAAAGGAGAGCAGTTCCCGCCTGCTCCTGGAAAAAGGGGCGGCTCTCATCCGGGCCTTTGAAGCCGGGACCCGTACCGGAATGATGGGGATGCACTGGGACGGGTTCCAGTTGCAGCGGCTTTTGACCGAAACCGCCCAGCAACCCGACATCGCCTACCTGCTGGTCACCGACACCCAGGGAAACGTCCTGGCCCATGACGATCCTTCCCGGATCGGGGGAAAACACGGGGAGGAAATCGACCTGAAAGGTCTTTTCGAATCCGACACCGTCCAGTGGCGGGTGGTGGACACCGAAGCGAATCAAAGGGTTTTCGAGGTGGTGAGCCGGTTTGCCCCTTCCGGCCCCATGATGGGGCGGCGTCACGGCCGAATGATGTTCGAGCGATTGTTCGATTCCCTCATGGAAAAAAGGCCCGAAGGACGCCTGCCAGGACTCGTCATCTTCGTCGGGCTTGACATGGAGTCCGTGGAAGAGGCCGTGAAAGCCGACACCCGGCATACGGTGATCATGGGGGTGATCCTTCTGTTCATCGGTTTCGCCGGAGTCATCCTCCTCTTTTTGGCCCAAAACTACCGGGCCGCCCAGACGTCCCTTTCCCGGATTAAGGCCTTTTCCGACACCGTGGTGGAAAACATGCCCATCGGCCTGCTCGCCACGGACGCCGCCGGAAAAATCGCCTCCCTGAACCCGGTGGGAGCCTCCCTTTTGGGCCTCCGGACAGCCGAATCAACGGGCCGGAATATTCGGGAGATCCTGCCCCGGGAACTGGCGGATCTGATGCGGGAATCGACATTCGAGATTCCGGTGGAAAAGGAGATCGACTGCACCCTCAAGACCGGGGATAGCATCCCCCTGGAGGCCATCGTTTCCGGCATGCAAGAATATGACGGAAGCAAACTGGGGTACCTGGTCCTTTTCAAAGACCTCACTGAGGTCCGGGCCTTGAAAAAAGAGATCGCCCGGAGTCAACGGTTGGCCGCCGTGGGGCGCCTGGCCGCCGGCGTGGCCCATGAAATCCGGAATCCCTTGAGTTCCATCAAGGGGTTCGCCGTCTATTTCAAGGAACGCTATCGGGAAAACCCCGAAGACCAGCAGATCTCCGGAATCATGATCCAGGAGGTGGACCGCCTCAACAAGGTGGTGGGGCAACTCCTCGATTTTGCGCGACCCGTGACCATCAAAAAGAAAGGGGTCATCCTCGAGTCCTTTATCGCGGATTCGATCAAGCTCGTGGAACGCCAGGCAAAGGAAAAGGGGATCGATATTACAGTCCAGGTACCGGCGGATACGCAAGCCGTCATGGATCCGGAACGGATCTCCCAGGTGCTGTTGAACCTGTACCTGAACGCCCTGGAGGCCATGGATCCCGGGGGGCGCATCCTTGTCGCTGCCGTGAAGAAAAACGAATCCAGGGAAGTGGAAATCCGAATCCGGGATACGGGCGTGGGGATCTATCCGGAGGATCTTTCCCATATCTTCGATCCCTATTTTACCACCAAACCCACGGGGACGGGCCTGGGACTGGCCATCGTGCACAATATCCTGGAAGCCCATGGGACCCCTATTCAGTTTGACAGCCGGCCGGGGAAAGGGACCACCGTAACCCTCGTGTTCGAGGCTGCCGACAGGAAAAGATGATGAAAATACCCAACACTGTTCTGGTGGTGGACGACGATGCGGCCCACCGCTCCATGCTGAAAGTCCTCCTTTCGGAATGGGGGTACGAAATCTTCGAGGCCGATGACGGATCCGGCGCCGTCGACGCCGTGGAGAAGCGGCCCTTTGACCTGGTCCTCATGGACATCCGGATGGTCAAGGTGTCCGGCATCGAGGCTCTGGATCGGATCAAGGCCTTCAACCCGGCCATCCCCGTGATCATCATGACCGCCTATTCTTCGGTGGAGACCGCGGTGTCGACCCTCAAAAAGGGCGCCTACGACTACCTGACTAAGCCCCTGGACTTCGATAAACTGAGACTCACCATGGAACGGGCCATGGAACACACGCGGCTCAAGGAGGAAAACAGGCTCCTGAAAGAAAGCCTGGGTGCGCATTTCGACCGCCGGAACATCATCGGCCAGAGCAAACCCGTGGTAAAGCTTTTGGAGACCGTGGCCCAGGTGGCCCCGTCGGAGGCCACGGTGTTGATCACCGGGGAATCGGGGACCGGCAAGGAACTCATCGCCGGCGCCATCCATTTCAACAGCCACCGGAAAAACGGGCCCTTTGTGAAGATCAACTGCGCCGCCATCACGGAAACGCTTTTGGAGTCGGAGCTTTTCGGCCATGAAAAAGGGGCCTTCACGGGCGCCGACCGCCGCAAGGAAGGCCGGTTCGTCCAGTCCCACGGTGGAACGTTGTTTCTGGACGAGATCAGCGAAATGTCGCTGCCCATGCAGGTGAAGCTCTTGCGGGTCCTCCAGGAGCGGGAAGTCACCCGGGTGGGAGGGGACCAGGTCCTCCAGGTGGATGTCCGCATGATCACCGCCACCAACCAGAACCTGGAGGAATTAGTCAAAGAGGGAAAGTTCCGGGAGGATCTTTTTTACCGGCTCAACGTCATCAACCTGGATGTGCCGCCCCTCCGGCAACGGCGGCCGGACATTCCGCTTCTGGCCCAGCACTTCCTCGAAACCCTTTCGGCCAAGAATCAAAAGACCATCAAAGGATTCACGCCCGGCGCCATGGATTGGCTCATACGCTACGACTGGCCGGGAAACGTCCGGGAACTCATGAACGCCGTGGAACGGGCCGTGGTCTTGTCGAAAAGCGAAATGATCGCCGAGACGGATCTTTCCATGCTCCCGGAATCCCCTGTTCAAGAGGAATCGGAAAAATACAGCGCCCTTGACGGCCAAACCATGGCCAACTTGCCGCTTGACGAAGTGGAAAAGGTCACTATTTTGAACACACTGCAGGCCGCCGGCGGGAATAAAAGCGAGGCGGCCCGGCGGCTGGGCATTACCCGCAAGACCCTGCACAAGAAGTTGAAAGCGTACGGTGTGGAGCCCTCCCGCCCTGAAGGGCGGGGCTCCCCGGTAGGGAAATTACCTATTTTTTGAGAGCTTCCCTCGACCCCGCCTTAAAAGGCGGGGCTTGTGGGAAGCGTTCCGGTCATGCCGTAAAACCCGTTTTGGAGAAAGCACTGATGGCTGGAAAGGATGCATTCAAAATCCCCTGTTTGTCCTGCAAGGCCAAAAACCGGATTCCGCCCCAAAAGGAGGGGTTGCCCGCCAAACGCGGCCGCTGCGACATCATGAGCGTCCCCAATACGCTGGTTTTCGACAACGGCCGTCTTGTGGAAAATCTCGTGGGGCAGATAGGCAAACACAACCTGATGATGAAAATGACCCGGTACCTGTAAACCGATGACCGGTCGAACCCCCACCGGAAAAGAAGCGGCCTGCCGGGAGGCGGCCCGCCGGATTGTCCGGTACTTTGCCGAAGGCGTTCCCGTGACCGAAAAGATGCACCGCTACATGGAAAACACGTTCGCCGATCTATCGACACTGGAACGCATCCTTGCCGATTCGGAGCATGGGGAAAGGGCCTCCTTGGTCTCTTTGTTGTTTTCGCCGGATGAAGCCATCCGTATTGAATTGGAACCGCTCCTGGAAAACACACCCCTGGATGAAGAAGAGGCACGCCGGATTCAAGACTTTGTGATGGAGATGCGGCCCCGGGCCCTTTTTGTCATTCCGGGAGGGTCTCCGGCCCTGGAGGTGACAGTCGATCCGGACGCGGCGGCGGCGTTCATCGAAAAGCTTCACGTCTCCCGGCGCCTGGATCCCCGAGTGGTAAATGCCATCCACGCGGCGTTTCGTCATCGGGAAGGGGGTTCGGAAACTGAGTCCGACCACAAAAGAACCGTCCTTCGGATCAAAGCCATGATCCGTCAGAGTCGAGCCGGTACCACCCGATTCGAAATCGACGCCCTGAGCCGGTTTTTTACGCGCTTTCCCATGGATGCCCCGGAAGCGTTTTCTTCGTTTTCTTTTTTTCTTGATTTTTTGGAAGCACCGGGGGATGAAGACGATCTTTACCAAAGCCTGCGCCGACGGCGGGATCTCTACCGGAAAGGACTGGAAAAAGGGGCGGCCGCGAACCGGCAGATGCATGAGAACAATCCGGAAACGCGGATGTTGTCGGGGCTTCGGCTCCCGTACGTGGACGCTTTCGATCTGATGCAAAAGATCGATATCCTCGACCGGATCTGCTTTTGGCTTTTCGAAACCCATGGGGAGTAAGACGAAAATGGCGTTCTTTCTAAAGCGCATCCTCCCGGTATGCCTGGCGATTTTTTTGGGGGTCGCCAGCGGCATTTGCGCCGAAGCAGTCTTGGACGGGACATCCGGCACCGCCGGGGACCCCGCCGCTCTCGAGGCCCTTCTTTCGGGAATCGAAACATGCTATGCCAATACCGCTTTTTCGGCCCGCTTCCATCAAACCTCCACCCTGGCGGCCATGGATATCACCGATACGGCGTCGGGGAAGATTTTCGTCAAGCCGCCGGACCGGATGCGCTGGGAGTACGACACCCCGGAAAAACAGATCATCGTCACCGACGGCAAGACCCTCTGGATTTACCGGCCCCTCGACAACCAGGTCATGCGGGGAAAAGCCCCGGCGTACCTGGGCGGGGGCCAGGGGGGGAGTTTTTTGTCCGACATCCGCACGCTGAAAAAGGAGTTCCAGGTCACCCTGGAATCCCACCAGCCCAATCTCCCGGCGGTGTTACGGCTTTCGCCCAAGGAACCCGTGCCCGAACTGGCGGCACTCCTGGTTTCGGTGGACCCGGAAACCTTTCACATCCTCCGCATCGTCACCCGAAACCCCTACAACGACGAAACCCGGATCACCTTGTCGGATTACCGGTTCGACCTGATCCTTGACGAGGATCTGTTTCAAATGAAAATTCCCGAATCCGCTGAGGTGTTCGAGCTGGAAGGAGAACGATAATCCATGACCCGGGAACACGAAATGATCCGGCACCTGTTGGAAGAACGCCGGGGGATCCTCTTGGCCCATAATTACCAGCCCCCCGAAATCCAGGAGGCGGCCGATTTGTGCGGGGACTCCCTGGAGTTGAGCCGAAAAGCCGCGGCCACCGATGCGAAGGTGATCGTCTTTTGCGGCGTGCACTTCATGGCCGAAACCGCGTCCATCCTCTCTCCGGACAAAACCGTCCTTTTGCCGCGCGCCGATGCCGGGTGCCTGATGGCGGACATGATCACTGCCGAGGCCCTTCAAGAAAAGATCCGGTCCCTTCCGCCCATGCCCGTGGTCACCTATGTCAACTCCACAGCCGACGTGAAAGCCCTTTCCACCATTTGCTGCACCTCGGCCAACGCCGTTCAGGTGGTGGAAAGCCTTGATGCCGACACGGTCCTGATGACGCCGGACCGGAACCTGGCCCAATACGCGGCCGGGCGCACCCAAAAGAAAATCCACTTCTGGGACGGCTTCTGTCCCACCCACGACGTGCTCAAGCCCGAAGACGTGGAAGAGGCAAAAAAGGCCCATCCGGACGCCGTCTTCATGGCCCATCCCGAGTGCCGACCCGAGGTATTGGCCTTGGCCGATGAAATCCGCAGCACTTCCGGCATGCTGCGCTTTGCGCGGGAATCGCACCATAAGGCCTTCATCGTGGGAACCGAGACGGGGCTTTTGTATCCCCTTAGAAAGGAAAATCCGGGAAAAGCATTTTATCCGGCTTCGGAAAAGATGGTGTGCAATAACATGAAAAAGATCACGCTGGCGGATGTGATCCGGAGCTTGGAAAAGATGGAAAGGGAAATCAAAGTCCCCGAGGCCGTCCGGAAACCTGCCCTGAAGGCCGTGCAGCGGATGCTCGACCTCTCCGGCTGATTTTGCCGGCGGTCTGTTTTGCTCACAGAACCCTGCTCCCGCCCCGCTTTTAGAGACCTTTGCAAAACGCCCCTTTTTGCCCAATTTCTGCGTCAGGCTCAAATTTTAATCCTCTGCGTGTTTTGGTTTTTTTGATTCATCAAGACTGAGTCTAACTTAAAATTGGCACCCAAAGAGAGGATGTCAAGAAATCACCATCGAAGGCTTTTTAAACAAATTATACAGCCCTTCATGTGATTTCCGATCCCCCGGTCCCCAAATGGGTTGCAATTTGGACTAAACGCGCAGGATACCGTTTCGATTCCATAGCAATGTGTTTCCTTTTTACGCATCACATCATTCATGAGCTGTAAAAAGCTTTCCGTTTTGCCTTCCGTTTAATGTATTTATTAATAATATCAATACTTTTTGTGCTTTTTTAGAAATGTGGCACGGCTTTTGCTGTTACATTGTGGTAGGCATTAAACCGAAACAAAAGGAGGAAGACCATGCATTGTTGTGAAAACCATCAGGATCCCCAGAAATACGCGGTTTCCATCTGTCCCGTATGCGGGATGGAAGTGCATCGCCCCAACCCAAAACTTGCGACCCTTTACAAGGGTCAAAAATACGATTTCTGCGTGGAGGCTTGTTTGAACGAATTCAAACGGCATCCGGAACGCTGCCTGAAAGCAAAAAAAGGACTCGAACCTCGGAAAATAGGCCTATGGGGACGATACCTGGATCGGCTCAACAAGGCGACCGGCGGCAAAGCCATCAAATGCCATTGATTAGAAGCTCTACCGGATTATTAGTGGGTGTTCACTTCGACGCCTTTTTCTGGATGCGTTTACGGTAAAAACAAAGGAGAAAAGCTGTCTGGTCATATATGTTTTCAACCTGCCGCCTGACATCTCAGAGGGAGGTGATCACATTTTTCAGTTTATTTCGTACCTGTTCGGCAATTGACCGGAGTTCCGGGTTTTCGATAGCCTGCATCGAGGCGAGAGGATCGACCGCGGACACTTCGATGCCTCCTTCTGGAAGCTCTCTGAGAATGACATTGCAAGGAAGCATGGTGCCTATGTGTGATTCAACCTGCAACGCCTGATAGGCAAAGTTCGGATTGCAAGCCCCGAGAATTTTGTAAGGCGGGAAATCAACGCCCAGCTTCTTCTTCAGCGTTGCTTGCACATCGATTTTTGTCAGCACACCGAATCCTTCTTTTTCCAGTTGCCCAACGACCCGCGTTTCGGTCTCGGCAAAGTCGGTATCCAGTTGTCGACTGAAATGATAATTCATGTTTTCTTCTCCCTTGTCGATTGTGGGTAGATGTTTAAATCTCCATGCACGATTTTTCATGATGGCTCAAAAACAGCCTTATCGGCTCGTGGCGCTGTTCATGAGAATTCCACTGCCATGGACGGGTCATCAGAAACGGACCCGTAAGCCGGTCAGCCAGAACAGCTGCTTGGTATCCTCTCCATCGGCTTCTGCGATATTGTCGGTTTCGCCAACCAATGACTGGTAACGAACGCCGATGTAGGGTGCAAACTCACGCTTGATCTCGTATCGCAAACGCAGGCCGAGCGCGACATCGGTCAATCCCGCGCCGAGGCGACGTTCGGCAACATCTTGAAAGGCAAAGTTAATTTCGCTTCACGGTTGAAGTACGAGGCGCTGGGTAATGTACAAATCATACTCGGTTTCGATTCCGAGGGTCACGTCACCATCTTCGGAGATGTAGAGCGAATTATCCAATTCAAATTTGTAGGGGGCCAGACCCTGCAGAGCGATGACCCCGGACCAGCGGTCGTCGTAGTCATCCCGGTTCCATTCGTTGGCGTATTGCACGCCGACCTGAGCGTACCAAAACGGCGTGATCAAGCGGGAATAGAGCAGGTCGGTTTCCGTTTCGCCTTCATCCGTGCCCTCAAAGGCGGCCTCACCCTCGTTTTTCCACCAGAATCTGTTGAAATCGCCGCCGATCCAGCCCTGAATTTCCCAGGCGAGGTGACCGGCTGTGGCGTCGTCGGTGGCGACACGATACTCCAGTTGATCCACCAAGGTAAAGGCGTAGAGCTTGTCATCGTGTATCGGCACCGGAAAGTCAGGCGGCGGCAAATCGGCAAATTCGAAGACCTCATCCAGGGTCATACCTGCAGGGATCCGCCGGATCCGCCGCTCCATTGCCGAGGCCCGTGCAAGTCCGATATGGGAAATGGCCTCGTCGATGGCGCCGTTGGCTTCGATGATCAGGTGGTGTTTTGGAACGCGCCCTCCCCGATACAGGCTGGTGGACCCGGCGTCCCCTTTGGCGGTGCTGATACCCATTTCTCGTTTTCCCCGTCTCCGGCTCACCGCTTTCGGCGGCCGAAGTCTTCCGCTGCGGTTAAAAACCGCGGCTTTCCAGTTCCTTGCGTTGCTCCGGCGTCAGCATTGCCTTAAGGTCACGGAGGTATGTCACCCCTGCCATAAACATATCGGCCTTGGCTTCCGCATCCTGGACGAAGAGCGCCTTGATCCGGGCAAGGTCGGTTTCCTTGTCCCAGCGCAGGCTTGCCAGTTCGATTCGAACTTTCATCCGACGAGCCCACATGTCCGCCACCTTTTCGAGGTGTTCACGGGCCAGGGTCCGAATCTTGTCCCACTGCTCCGGTGTCAAATCCAGGCCTTCCAGCATCCGGTTCATCTGCATCATACCATCGCCCCCGGCCTTAGGGCCCATCATGCCACCCATCATTTGGCCCATTCGGCCCATCATCATGCCCATACCGCCGGGGCTGCCCATCATATGCGACATCATCATGCGCATCATGCCGCCGCTCATCATATCCGAACCCATCATGCCTTGGCCGCCCATCATGCCGCTCATCATACCCCGGCCGCCCATCATGCCTTGGCCTTCGCCGACACCGGGGCTGCCCATCATACCCATCATTCCCGGGCCGGAACCGGCCTGGGGTTTTGCCGTCATCCCGGCGGGAGACGGCTGGGGGGAACCGGCCTTTTTGTCACCCGCGGCCGGCGGGTTATGATGTTCTTCCACGGCCACAGCGGCCTGGACGCCGACAAAGCCGATGCCGCCGAGAAAAACGACGCCGATCACCAGAGATTTCATCCATTTGTGTTTCATTTCTTTCCTCCTTTTGCCGCAAGTTCACGCCTGTCACATACCCTCTGTCATTCTATCATATGTATATAATTGGCACTTAAACAATCAACACCCTCGACCGCCTTGGGATGTTTCCTGCTGCCGTCAAATGTCCTTGCTTTTCAAACGCAGTGAATTGCCGACCACAGACACCGAACTGAAGCTCATGGCGGCCGCAGCGATCATCGGAGAAAGCAAAAGCCCGAAAACCGGATACAGGGCACCGGCGGCGATCGGAACCCCCAGTGCATTGTAAAAAAAAGCAAAAAACAGATTCTGTTTGATGTTGCGCATGGTGGCCTTGGAAAGGAGCACTGCCCGAACGATTCCCCGAAGATCGCCCTTGACCAGCGTCACCCGGGCGCTTTCCATGGCCACATCGGTACCCGTTCCCATGGCGATGCCGACCTGGGCCTGAGCCAGCGCCGGCGCGTCATTGATGCCGTCTCCGGCCATGGCCACGATTTTTCCTTGTTCCTGAAACCGCTTGACGGCATTGGCCTTGTCCTCGGGCAACACCTCGCCAACGGCATCGTCGATCCCCAATTTTTCCGCAACAGCCCTGGCGGTGGCCTTGTTGTCGCCCGTGAGCATCACGATCCGGATGCCTTCTTTATGGAGTTTATCGATGGCTTCCGGCGTTGTTTCCTTGATGGGATCCGAGACGCTGACAATGCCGGCCGCTTTCCCCTCTATGGCCACGAACATGGCGGTTTTTCCTTCGACACGCAGTTTTTCCGCTTGATTATCCAACTTCCGGTGTGGGACTCAAAATTTTGGGCATTTTCCAGTTTGATGCCCCTGTCTTCGGCTCCGGAGACAATGGCCGCTGCAAGCGGGTGCTCACTGCTTCTTTCCAGGCCGGCCGCAAGGGCGAGCAAATCTTTTTCGTTCCATCCTTCGACGGTGATCACATCGATCAGTTTCGGTTTCCCTTCGGTGAGGGTCCCCGTTTTGTCCACCACCAGCGTATCCACCATACGCATGGTTTCGATGGCTTCAGCGTCTTTGAAAAGAACACCAAAAGTGGCGCCTTTGCCGGTCGCCACCATGATCGACATGGGGGTGGCCAGGCCCAGAGCGCAGGGACACGCGATGATCAGGACCGAAACTGCGGCGATCAAAGCATAAGCCATACTCGGTTCAGGCCCGATCAGGGACCATACAATGAACGCGAACACGGCCACTCCGATGACCGCCGGCACGAAATAGGCCGCCACAACGTCGGCCAGTTTCTGAATGGGTGCCCGGCTCCGCTGGGCTTCGGCCACCATTTGAACGATCCGGGAGAGCACGGTGTCTGCGCCGACCTTTTCCGCCTGGATCACCAATGATCCTTTGGTGTTGACCGTGGCCCCGATGACCGAATCCCCTTCCCTTTTCTTCACGGGAATCGGTTCCCCGGTAATCATCGACTCGTCCACGTTACTTGACCCTTCCAGAATCCGTCCGTCCACCGGCACCTTTTCCCCGGGACGAACCCGCAGCCGGTCGTTTACCTGAATTTGATCCAGCGGCACGTCTTGTTCCGTGCCGTCTTCTTCAATACGCCGTGCGGTCTTGGGCGCAAGCCCGAGCAGGGCCTTGATGGCGGCACCCGTGCGGCTGCGGGCCCGCTGCTCCAGCATCTGGCCGAGCAAGACAAGGGTGACGATCACGGCCGCCGCTTCGAAATAAACGCCCACCGTACCGTCTTCCGCCCGAAAAGACGGCGGGAATGTTTCCGGAAAGAATACGGCCACCACGCTATACACATAGGCCACGGCGGTGCCCAGACCGATGAGGGTGAACATGTTCAGGTTCCAGGTCACGATGGATCTCCACGCCCGCACATAAAAAATCCAACCCCCCCATAAAACAACGGGGGTCGCCAGCGCGAATTCCGCCCAGTGCAAAACACCGCTTCCAAGGGTTTGTTCCAGGACTTCAAGGCCGAAAAAATCCCGCATGGCGATGATCAGCACCGGAAGAGAAAGGACGGCCGAGACCCAAAACCGGTTTTTCATGAAAATGTATTCCTGGTTTTCCTGCTCGACAACTTCCACGGTTTTGGGTTCCAAGGCCATACCACACTTGGGACACGCTCCCGGGCCGTCCTGCACCACTTCCGGATGCATGGGGCAGGTGTATTCCGTCTTCTCCCCCGAAACTCCGGGCATATCCGGTTCCAGGGCCATGCCGCACTTTGGGCAATCCCCGGGGTGTTCTTGACGGACTTCCGGATGCATGGGGCAGGTGTAGACGCTCCCCTTTTCGGCCTTTGGGGGAAGTGAAGCGATGCTTTCCGAATCACCGGATGCATAACGCTCCGGATCGGCCTTGAATTTTTCCAGGCAGTGTTGACTGCAAAAATAAACGGGCGCTCCGTGGTAGTTATAGGATATATAGGATTCCGGGGATTCGGTCATCATCCCACAGACCGGATCGGTGACCCTATGTTTTGTGTCCGTCACGGCGGCAGTATTTTTCATATGTCCCTCCCGACTTCAAATTTCATTTGCGATCTGCCGCCATTTCTTTTTCCCGGGAAAAAAGCGCGGGACCGCATCCATGTAGTTTTGGTACTCGGTGCCGAACCGCCGAATCATGTGCGCCTCTTCCTTTTTGGCCAGAGCCACATACGCCAGGACAATCACCGGAAAGAGGGCGAGTGTCGGCACGGTGGGCCAGTGGATGAGCTGACCGATCAAGGCCAGGAAGATGCCCGTATATTGGGGGTGCCGCATGTATCCATACAGCCCGGAAGTGATCAATTGATCCTCTTTTTGTGCCCGGTGGATCAGACCCCAGCCCCGAATGAGCAGATACAAACCGACAAGGATCAGACTGTAACCGAGCAGCATTTCAACGGCCGCGCCGGTATCACCGTATCCCAACAGCGTGGCCCAGAGATGCCCCCGCATGTGCAGCCACGGAATGTCCAGGTGCAAATAGCGGGTGAGCAGGTAAATGGTCAGCGGGAATCCGTACATTTCCGCATACAAGGCAACCACGAAGGCCTGGACAAGACCGAGATTCCGCCATTCCTTGAACTTTCTCGGCGCCAGAAAACGATACAGAATCCAGGAAACGAGCACGATCATAAGAACCGCCGCCGGCCAATGTCCACCAATCGGGAATCCTGAAACATCATTCATGACCGTCTCCTTTCCCTTTGCCTCTATGCCTGTAGCCCTTCATTGTCCAAAAATGCATGGCGACACATCCGATGAGCAAGAGAAGAACAAAACCATTCGATTCGATGCCCATGGAAGACAAAGACAGCAGCAGGGCCAAAGGAAGCAGACAGGCCGCCAGCATTACAATGTGATGCTTCATTTCCAAACTTCCCGGTGGTTGTTTCCGGTTTCAGTGACCCGATCCCTTATTTTCCATTCCGGCCGGCTCCGAAAGGATCGGCGTTTCCATTTTCCGAAGGGTTGCTCTCCGGAAATCGGCCCTCTTGTCGATATTGTTCGTTTCGCCGGTAATCCTTTTCTTGTTGATGATAAGGCGTCTCATACCGGTGACGATCCTCGTTAAACCGCTCCGGATAGTGCCTTTGACCTCGGTCATCCCCACGGCCGTACCGGCCTGGGTCCATGTGCCCCCATGATCCGCCGTATCCTTGTCCGCCCATCATGCCGCCGCCGCCCATGCCACCGCCCATGCCTCCGCCGCCCATCATGGCAAGAAAAGGGGTATCCTCGGCGGCGCCGGCGGAATTCATCAAAGCGGCTCCGGAAAGGGCCAGCAAAATCATCATCCATCCGATCAAAATATGGCGTTTCATCTGTGTGTCTCCTTATTCTCCGGCTGTCGGGCCGGACCGATCAAGAGACGTCCCGGAAAAGACGCCTCCTGTCGGGTGGGAGTGGTTATCGCCAGCACCAGCCGGTGCCCGGGCCATAGCCGCCTTCAAACCGCCCGCCGATTTCCGGGGCGATTTTTCTAAGTTCCAGCTCATGGTCCAATCGCTTCTGGTCAAACTCGCTTTCCAGCCCGGAAAGCTCCCTTTGCAACGCCGAGATACGATTCCGGTCCGGGTTTTCTTTGGCAAGCTCCCGGCGCATTTCCACGGACTTGTTGTAGATGCGTTCCTGCAGGGCACGGATTTCCCGGTAAAAGGCCTCTCTGGTTTTTTCCAGCTGTTCGGCCTGGTTCCGGCTGAGGCCGAGATCCTCCCCATCACCCCAACCGCCCCGGGGGCCGTAACCCATCATGTTCCCGCCGTAGCCGGGGCCCATCATATGCCCGCCCCAACCGCGATCCATCATGTGGCCGCCGTACCGGTTGCCTTCGAACCATCCACGGGCAAAGGCAAAGGGGGCTGCCCCGATTACTACGACAAAAGCGACGATTGCCAACTGCTTCATTCTTTTCTTCATGTTGATGCCTCCTTTTCGCGTTTTTTCGCTTCGACCCGAAATGCCTTCGGGGCCAAAGCCGTTTGTAAATCCAAGCATGCATGGATCGTGCCACAAGGTGGTATTTATCATTTTTTTCCTATTTCCCTAAAATCATTATGCAAGAAAGCGTCCGGGCACTGAGTTTCAGGGAAGCCAACGCCGGTGGGAACAAACGTATAAAAAAACTGTATCGTTTTTACCCGGTTTTTCCCTGGATCGGATTAAGTGTGTAAAAAGTATACATGCTGTCTTTTTCACCGGCGGCCGCAATGACCGAAATGACAAATATAAACGGAGAAGGCGTTCACTGTTGCGGCTCAATGCGCCGGTGCGTGCTTGATAAATGGCACAACGTGGCATACTTTATGCCTATCTCAAGAAAGGGAAAGTATCTTTTGATGATTTTAAAAAGATGGATTGAAAACGACTTTTGGAGCCAATGAAAGAAAAAGGCTCTCTTTTGCCGAAAAGGAGATCTTATGATGAAAAAAATCGGATTGGTCGTCAAAACCTTCGACGATCGCACCGCGGAAATCATGGCCGACAAACAAAGCGCCTGCGGCGGATGCCAGGATACCCGAAAATGTAAATCCTGCCTTTCCGGAAGTGATAAGGTGGTGTCCCTCGTGCAGAATCTTGCATCCGCCGCACCGGGAGACGTGGTGGAGATTCAACATACCCAGGCCGCTCTATGGGAAAGCGCCGCCCTGTTTTACGGCGTTCCGGTCTTGGGGCTCCTGGCAGGGGCTTTCATCGGCGGGAGCGCGGCAAACGGCTGGGGCATGGACGAATCCGCCGGGGCCGCGGCAGCCGGAATCGCGGGCCTGATCCTGGGTTTGCTCGTGGTGGTCTTTTCCTCGAAAACCGCATTTGGCCGGCGGCGATGGATCCCCCGCATCGTCCGCGTCATCGAAGACGGCGGAAAACAAGGGGACCGGGATATCACCAGCGCCGACCACGCCTCGAATCCATCCTGCTGCAGCGGGTGATAAAGAGAATGTTTCGCTTCTTTAAAAAACGTGTGCAAAAGAATGCCTCCGATTTCATTTTACCGCCAGAAGCCCAGATACAATTCTGGCGCAAAGCCAATCGCAAAATGAAATGGGGGATCAGCGAAGAAGAATTTATGCGCATCCCGAATGCGCCGCCACTATCGGCCAAAGACCAAGCAGACGGGTATGTTGGCGCGGTTTTGTCTTATGGGTTCGGTGATGACGGTGAAGGGAACGCCGATGCCGTGTTATCGGGCCGATTGGCATGGGGGTTTGCGCAAAAGCGTACATGGACACAAACCTGGCAATGTCGTTACATCGATTTTGACAAAAAGGACCATTTTCGCCTGCGCCCCAAAGCGCCCCCGCGACCGAAAGGATTCTATTACGCCAAATTCAGGCCCGGCGACGATCTGCTTTCCCCTACGGTTGCAAGCTACTTGAAATCCCTTTCCGGGGATACCGGTTGCGGCCCGGAAGGACTCCAGATGATTACCCTTTCCAATCCCCATATTGCGGAACGGATGAACAAAAGGCAGATCGCGTTTATGGCCCTGGCCGATTACGACGTGGCGCCTTACGGATATGAAGATTTCTTCGATTGCCTGCAGATATTTTGCAGTAACGATACACTGGGCTTGGGAATCGGGAATGTGGATCAGGTGTATCCCCTATTCGGCATCCCTTCTCTTCGATTCGATGACAGGGACAACATCCAAAACGCCAAGACATAAACCGGATGGAATTGAGGAGACAGACATTTCGAATTTTTGTATAATGAGCTTCAGGTGCCTGAATATAAAATGGAAAGTATCACGGAAGCGTGTTAAGGAAAACGTTAATGAACGGATCCACGAAAACCCGTCTGTTTTCCACCGGAACGATCATCGATGGAAAATGGATCCTCATGGAATGCATCGGAAAAGGGGCGATGGGGGAGGTGTACCGGGCCCATCAGCTCAACCTTAAACGCGACGTGGCCATCAAAATCGTTTCCCGGGAATTCCTTGAAAGCCTCCAGGACGATCCTGCAGAAGTCGAGCGTGCCTCCCAGCGCCTTCAGCGGGAGGTGGAAACCATGGCACAGGTGCGGCATCCCAACGTCCTCCAGATCTTCGACTTCGGGGAATTCACCGTGACGCAGGATAACACCGTCCACCCCATGCAGTACATCGTCATGGAGTATGTCCCGGGCAACACATTGCGCTTTACCATGTCCGAGGAAGGGTTCGGGGAGGACGAAGGGCTTTTTCGCGATTGGATCCATCGATATTTTTTCCCCGTGCTGGATGCCATGGAATCCGTTCATGAAAAAGGGATCATTCACCGGGACATGAAACCGGAAAACGTTCTCATGGATCAAGAAACACCCAAAATCGCCGATTTTGGGCTGGCGCGAAGCATCCGAATGCGCGCCATTTCCGATTCCTGGGACGTCAAAGGGACCATCCATTACATGGCGCCGGAACAGTTCGTTGACTTCCGGAAAGTCGGGCCCGCGGCGGACATTTACGCGTTGGGGAAAATTCTTTTCGAAGTAGTGGAAGGCAAAATCCCGCCCACCACCGTCCCCCTGAAATCATCGGCTCTTACGGACCCGAAACGCCCGTTTTTTCAAAAAGTGGATGCAATTATTCAAAAAGCCACGGCGGAAAACCCCGCCGAGCGGTTCCAGGATATTGCCGAATTGCGCGCGGCCCTGCTGGATGTCATGAAGCACGACACACCGGACCCCGGAAAAGAAAAGGCGACAACGTTGTCTTCCCGGAGCCGGCCTTGGATGATGTTCACCGCCGCGGCGGCGGTGCTCGCCGTGACGGCAATGGCCCTCTGGCACTGGATGGGCAATCCGGCGGCGTTTTTCACGGCGCGAAAAGCCCCGCCGACGGAAAAAACGATTTCCGTCACCGCCGGCTCCCCGGCTCCGGAGATACGCGCCAAAGACGGGATGGCCATGGTGTTGATCAAAGGAAAAGAAGCCTCAATCGACGATGTTCCGCTCCAGGAGGCTTTCTATATGGATCGGGAGAAAGTGTCCCTGCACCATTTCGCGGAGTTTTTAAACCAGGTCAAAGACACCCTGACCGTGGAAAAAGGAAGGGTGCTTCAAGACGGCAAAATCTTGCTTTATATGGGTACCGGCACCGAACCCCACGAACAGATCTACTTCGAGCATGGGCGATTCCATCTTCGGGATCCTGCCTTTGCCGGCCGCCCCGTGGTCCGCGTGACGTATGCCGGCGCCCTCGCCTATGCGGCGTATTACGGAAAACGTCTGCCGACGACGGCCCAGTGGCGACAGGCCGTGGCCTGGCTCCATTCCCAGGTGCCGGATTTTTCCGCGGCATCCGAAACCCAAGGTGCTTCCCCAATGCCGGCCGGCCACATGCACATGATGGATGTTTCTTCGAAAGACACCGGAACATCTGCGGCCCCGGTTCCCTCCAGGACAGACCTCCCGCTGGAAGACCCCGGTATCCGCATCAAAGAATGGGCAATGGAAGGCGGAGCCCCCGCCACTCCGGATCTGGTCCCGGTCATCTCCTGGGAAACACTGATTTCGGATGAAACACCGAAATCCCGGTATCGTTCCGAAGGGTTTCCCGACGTGGGATTTCGAACCGTGATCCCGGTGGTGTTCACTAAAGCGCGGCGCCCTCCCGCCGGGATGCGGGATTAACTTTTCACGAAATAGTTGCGCATCATGCCCATATCTTCGCGTTCCAGATTGTGGCAATGGTATAAAAACATCCCCGGGTAGTCATCAAAATCCACCCATATCCGGATACTCTCGCCCGGCATGAGCAACACCGTGTCTTTCCATCCTTCATCCACATAGCCGCCATGCGTCACGCCCCTTCGTTCGATGACCCGGAACGGTTTTCCATGCAAATGGATGGGGTGCGGCATATGCATCATCCCCATCATCCCGCCGCCGGTGTTGTGGAATTCCCAGATCTCCTTTGAGCCCAATTGGACCATTTCGTCCGCGGCCACGTCTTCCATCTGAAACACCCGCCCATTGATCGACCATTGCATGCGCTGCATGAGAAGATAAAACCGCCGGGGATGGGAAAGATTCACCGCTTCGTCGAGCCGGGGAAGCTTCATCTCCGCCAGTTTCTCCGGCAGGGACCCGTTTTTTTTCCCGCGCTTGGTCACGTGGATCTTGAAAACAGCAAATCCTGCACCGTCCGGAAGGCGTGGATTGAAACCCATCCTTCCCCCCATCATCATGCCGCGCCCCATCCGTCCACCGCCCATTCCTCCGGGGTCGAAAGGCAGGCTGATCAATGCGGTCTTGAAACCCACCGGGCGGTCGCTGAAATCGGCCCAGATCTCCAGCCGCTCCCCCGGGCCTAAAAAGGCATACCGGCGTATTACGGGCCTTTCCAAAAGCCCGCCGTCCGTCCCGATGACGATGAGAGGGCGGCCGTCTTCCCATGCCAACCGGTAGATTCGGGCATTGGACCCGTTCAGCAGGCGCAGCCGATACGCACCGGCGGATACCGGGAGGGCAAAATCGGGCAGCCCGTTCACCAGGATCCGATCCCCCAGGAATCCCGTCATCCGCTCCATCATGTGCCCGGACAAATACAACAATTGATTGTCCGGACCAAAGCTCCGGTCCTGAATCACCAGCGGCACATCGTATTTTCCGTCGGGCAGGCCCGCGGCGCGCTCCTCGTCGTCGGATACGAGGAAAAGACCGGCCAAGCCGCGATACACCTGGGAGCCGGTGCGTCCGTGGGGATGCGGATGGAACCAGTAGGTACCGGCTCTGTTTTTGATCGTAAATTCGTAAAGATAGGACCGCCCTTGGGGAATCACATCCCGCGGGTGACCGTCCATGACGGCGGGCACATGCAGGCCGTGCCAGTGGACAATGGAGGGTTCCGGGATGGCGTTGTCAAAGCGGATGCGAATCCTCTCTCCGCGATGCGCCTTGATGATCGGGCCGAGATAGCCATCCGGCATTTCGAGGACGCGGTTTGCGTCTCCTTTATGGAGGGTGGCGTGATACCGCCACACCCGGGTGGGGATTCCGGGAAAGACGGCCGCTTCCCCCGGACGTGCCGTAAGGGTCAAATCCAGATCGGGTAAAAATGTCTCATCCGGTACCGTCTTTGAAATCCGCTCCGCGGATGCGCAGTTCAACAGCGGCCATATAGCACCGCTGATCAAACCCAGGGTGCCATAACCCGCCAGTTTCAGGAATCGTCGCCGTTCGTTTTCGGTAAAGACCATGCGCTGTTTCATTGCATATCTCCTTTGCGGGGCTGTTTTACATCTTTTTTCCCCATTAAAGCCCGTTTTTTGAACATCTCCTGCTCGGATAAGTCTAACGCAATGCAGATGCCAAAATCCTGAAGCAATTCCCAAAACTTCAAAACAGCTTGTAATCACGATATTATTTAGTTGTTATACTCGAGGGGATCAATGACGGCAGGAACGACCAAACGTGTCGATGGGTCTGCAGGACCCACCTTGGTGGAATGGGGATTACGGAACGGGTTGTCCTGAAGCGCAGGGTTCACCGGTAAGGAAAAGATCTGTTGGTTGAGCGCTTCTTCTTACCCCGCCGTAAAAGGCGGGGCGTGCGGGAAGGGTTCCGGTCAATCCATGCCGTTCATCACGTCGTCGGGGATATCGGCGTTGGTGTAAACTTTTTGCACATCGTCGCAGTCCTCCAAGGCCTCCATGAGGCGCACCATCTGCTCCGCGTCCTTTCCGGAAAGGTTGGCCGTGGTGCTGGGGAGCATGGTGATCTCGCCGACGTCGTATATGACAGCGGCCTCGTCAAGTGCCGCTTTGACCGGATCGTAATCCTCGGGCGCAGCGATGACCTCGAAATTCCCGTCGTCTTCCCGTACGTCTTCGGCCCCGGCTTCCAGGGCGATTTCCATGAGTTTCTCCTCATCCGCCGCCGCCTTGCTGACGACGAAGTACCCCTTCTTGGAGAACATCCATGCCACGCAGCCGTTTTCTCCGAGGCTCCCGCCGTGCTTGGAAAACAGGTGCCGGATTTCGGAAACGGCCCGGTTCTTGTTGTCCGTAAGGGATTCCACCAGGATGGCGGCCCCGCCGGGGCCGTACCCTTCGTAGATGCTCTCTTCGTAGCTGACGCCCTCCAGTTCGCCGGTCCCTTTCTTGACGGCCCTCTCGATGTTGTCCTTGGGCATGTTCTCGGCCTTGGCCGCCGCGATGGCCTGGCGCAGGCGGGGGTTCCCGGCCGGATCCCCGCCCCCGGTGCGTGCGGCCACGGTGATTTCCTTGATCAGTTTGGTGAATACTTTCCCCCGGCGGGCGTCCGCCGCGCCTTTCTTATGTTTGATAGTGGACCACTTGCTATGCCCCGACATGTTTTCCTCCTCGTTGTGGAGCCCCCCGCCCTGAAGGGTGAGGCCCCCGGTACGGTAATTACCTGTTTCGGGATAGCTTCCCTCGACCCTGCCTTAAAAGGCGGGGCTTGCGGGAAGCGTTCCGGTCACTTTTTCCCCGTCGCCACGATGTAGATCTCCCGGCTCGCCTTCCGACTCGCCGCCGGTTTGAAAAGCTTGACGCCGGCAAACGCTTCGGCCACGGTCTCCGTAAAGGCCTTGGCGTCTGCTCCGAAAAATATCTTGCACACAAAGGAGCCCCCCGGCGTAAGGCGCGCCTGTGCGATGGAAAAGGCCTGATCGCACAATTGCAGGGAGCGAGCCGCATCCACGTCCCTGGCCCCGGTGGTGTCCGGCGCCATGTCGGAGAGCACCACGTCGAAATTTTCTCCCACCGCATCCCAGTCGGCGGGATCCTCGGAAAAAACATCCATCACGAAGGCCGCGACAAACGGCGGCAGGGAGACGGTCACGGCTTTCAGGTCCAGTCCAGTCACCCATCCTCGGGGTCCCGTCAACTCGGCCGCATACAATAGCCACGACCCCGGCGCGCATCCCAAGTCCAGGACCCGGCGCCCCTTCTTGATGAGCCGGAATTTCCGCTGGATCTCCTGGAGTTTGAAGACCGACCGGGCCGGGTACCCGGTCTTTTGGGCCGCATGGGTATAATGATCGCTCCAGGAATCCTTCTTGAATCCGCCCGGACGGGTGCGTCGTCTTGCCGCCATACGGTTATCCGATCTTCACCGGTGAAAGAGGACTTCGGCCGCTTCGGAAACGGTTTGCACGCCGATCAACTGTATCCCGTCCGTGTTGGGCATCCGCTTCAGGGTGGTGGCCGGGAGCAGGCAGCGGGAAAAGCCCATCTTCTTGGCTTCGGCCACCCGGGCTTCGGCGTGGCCGATGGCCCGCACCTCGCCGGTGAGGCCCACTTCTCCCAGGACCACGGTTTCTCCGGAAACCGGGACATCCAGGAAACCGGACCCCACGGCCGTGACGACCCCCAGGTCCACGGCAGGCTCGTCCACCCGGACCCCTCCGGCCACGTTCATGAAGATGTCCAGGCCCATGAGGGCCATGCCCATTTTCTTTTCCATCACGGCCACCAGAAGGGCCACCCGGTTGGGATCGAGCCCCAGGACAGTGCGCCGCGGATTCGCCAAATACGACGGGGAAACCAGGGACTGGAGTTCCACCAGGATGGGCCGGGTCCCTTCCAGGCTGGCCGTGACCACGGAACCCGGGGATCCGGCCGGACGCTCCGAAAGAAAGGCCGCGGAAGGATTCGCCACCTCGGCCAGGCCCTGTTCCTTCATCTCGAAGACCCCGATTTCGTTGGTGGAGCCGAACCGGTTCTTCACGGCCCGCAGGATTCGGTACACATGGTTTTTATCCCCTTCGAAATACAGGACCGTGTCCACCATGTGCTCCAAAAGCCGCGGCCCGGCGATGGCCCCTTCCTTGGTCACGTGTCCCACCACGAAGATCGGGACGGCGGTGCGCTTGGCCGTGAGCATGAGCCGCACCGCGGTCTCCCGCACCTGGCTTACGCTTCCCGGGGCCGAAGCGATCTCCGGGTTGAACATGGTCTGTACCGAATCCACCACCAGGACATCCGGCTTGACGGAATCCACCATGGACAGGACCGCGTTCATGTCGATCTCGGAGACCACCAGGATCCCGGAGGAGACGGTCTGAAGCCGGCGGCTGCGCATACTGACCTGGGTCACCGATTCCTCCCCCGAGACGTATAAGACCCGACATCCCTCTTCGGCCAAGCCGTAAAGGGCCTGGAGCATGAGAGTGGATTTACCGATACCGGGGTCTCCGCCGATGAGAACCAAACTTCCGGGAACCAGGCCGCCTCCGAGGACCCGGTCGAACTCGGCGATAGCCGTGGAAAACCGTGTCACATCTTCGGCGGAAACAGAATCCAGGGCCACGGGTTCCGGGTGCAGCGCGGCGATGCCCTCCCGCACGGCCGGCTCCCGGCGTTGCATTTCTTCCACGAAGGAATCCCACCGGCCGCACTCCGGACATTTCCCCATCCATTTCAGGGTCTGGTGTCCGCAGGACTGGCAGACGAATACTGTTTTTTCGTTTTTTTTCATCAAAATCCGCTCGTTATGATTTAAGCCCCGATGGGGTTTGACAAAGGGTTCCATATCATGCCACAAATCGGGCATCAAGATAAGGAATGGAGCCCCTGGAAAAGACCCATGATCGATTACCATATCCACACCCCCCTTTGTGACCATGCCGAAGGCTCCATGGAGGCCTGCGTGCGGCAGGGCATTTCCCTGGGGCTTTTGGAAATCTGCTTTCTGGATCATCTCACGGTGCGGTCCGAGGAAAAACCCAAATCCATGACGCCGGAAGAAGTCCCCCTGTATCTGAACGCCGTCAAGACGCTCAAGGATCGATACAATGGAAAAATCGCCGTCAAGGCAGGCCTGGAAGTGGACTACAATCCCGATGCCATGGAGACCGTGCTTAAAATCCTCGATACCTTTGACTTGGACGTAGTGGCCTCTTCCGTTCATTTTCTGAACGATATAGACGTGGTCAGCCATTCCGCGGCCGCCGGGCAAGCCCGTATGGATCCGGACGCGCTCTTTGCCCGGTACCTGGAGACGCTTTACCGGATGTGCCGGCTTGACTTTTTCGATGTGATCTGCCACGTGGACCTGATCAAAAAGTTCGGCAGGCGGACATCCAGCGATTTTCAGGCGGAAATCGAAGACATCCTTTCTTTGATCCGGGAGCAAGGCCATGTGGTGGAGGTGAACACCAGCGGGCTCGACCATCCCGTGGGGGAAATCTATCCTTCCCAACGTCTCCTTGCGGGATGCCGGGAAAAGGGGATTCCCGTCACCTTAGGATCGGACGCTCACCGCCCGGAAGCCGTGGGCGGGCATCGGGCGGAAGGACTCGCCGCTGTCCGAAACGCCGGTTACCAAACCCTGACCGGATTCACCCGGCGCATCGCCTACGCCATCGACATCGACACGAACCCGAAAGCGGATCTTCTGGAAAAACGTGCTGAAACCATCGACTTCTCGAAACGGGGCAATCCGAAATCCCATGTCTGAATCCGGCGGCCCGTTTTTCCAACGTTTTCGGCGGACGGCCGTCCTCGGTGTGATCCTCGCCGCCGCATTGCTTTTCTGCCTGGCATCGGTCTCACGTTCCCAGATCCCCCAACCCTTTTCATCCTTGAAGAAACGACTCGTGGCCGATGGATTTGATGCCAAATCCATCGAGGCCATCTACGCCGATCCCCGGGTGAAGGAAGACGTCCAGATGGTGCGCGTCTTTTTCAAATACCGGGAAGCCAGGCTGGACTACGGACAGTTCACCACCCCGCCCGCCATCCGGAAGGCCAAAGCCTATATGCAAAGGCACAAAGTCTCCCTTGACGCGGTGGAACAGCGCTACGGTGTGGACAAAACTGTCATCGCCGCCATTCTTCTGGTGGAAACCCGGCTGGGGGCCTCCGTGGGAAAACGCTCCGTTTTGAACACCCTGTCCACGCTGGCCGCGCTCTCGGATGCCGTGGTCCGGGATGCCTTTTTCAAAGCGGTCTCCCGGAAGGTTTCCGTCGACCCGGAAAAATTTAAGGAGTGGGCCCAAAAAAAATCCAAATGGGCTTACAAGGAACTGACCGCCTTTCTCCGGTACACCTCCCGGGAAGAGATGGATCCGGTCAGTGTTCCCGGTTCTTTTGCCGGCGCCCTGGGGATCGCCCAGTTCATGCCCACCAGCATCCTGGCCTATGCCGAAGACGGAAATGAGGACGGCCGCGTGGATCTGTTCGACCATGCCGATGCCGCGGCCAGTATTGCCAGCTACCTCAAGGGCTTCGGCTGGCGGCCGGGCATCGACCGGCAAAGGGCCTCCAAGATCATCTTCCGGTACAATCGAAGTCGCTATTATGTGGACACGGTCCTTAAGATCAGCGCGTTGCTGAAAGGATGACGGACATGGACTGGGAAACCGCGCGGGTGTGGCTCAAGATCGGCCTCGTCTTTTTCATTCTCACCCTTTTGGCCGTCCTCGACGTCGCCCGAAAGGACTTCGGCACCATCGGCAAAAAGGCGGCCTGGGGTGTCATCGCCATGCTTCCTTTCATCGGCTGGCTGATTTATCTTGTCTTCGGGTTCCGAAAGGGAAAGAGGCCTTCCCTTACTGACCCCGGAAACGACTCGAAATTGTAATTGACAACGATCGGGCCTTCGAATAATTTATTCTTATTTCGCTCATCATGGGTCCCATCGTCTAGTGGCCTAGGACGCCGGCCTCTCACGCCGGAAACACGGGTTCGAGTCCCGTTGGGACCACCAGCAAGCCGGATAAACATAAAAAAGCCGTCTCTCTGCGGAATCTCTCCGGAGACGGCTTTTTTATGTCCACGCCGCTGTATTTATGTCGTAAAAAATGGATGCATTCCGCCACCTATTCGGAAAGGGGAGTCTGAGAAAAATGAAAAGCCGAGAGTGCGTGAAGAGATCCGCGGAATCCGTCCTTTTAGAGATGCATGAGACATATCCTGCCCTTTTTCCAGACTGAGGCCGGGGATGGCGGCCGTCCATCAGGGGACCAGAAGCGGCGTCAGAGCCCGAACAGAATCGAGGGTGTCGAGGTCCTCAAGAACAAGGGTGCAGATCTTTTCGGCCTTTTCTTTTCCAATGACCGGTTCGGTCAATGTCTCGAATTTTTTGAAAAGTTCGGCTTCCGTCATGGGGTTTCGGGGATCACCCCTGGGAATCCGGACGGTCCGAGTGTAGGCCGTTCCCGACCGATCCAGGATCGTCACCTTCGAGAGGAGCTCCCGGTTCACCAGGGGATAGAGAAGACTGGCTTCGTCCCATTCGGCAAAAACCACCTTTCGGGCGGTTTTCAAGAGGGACCCATCCTTGAGCCGGACTTCACTGAGCCATTCGGGCCCCGGAGGGACACGATGGAGCACCAGAGCCACCAGGTAGGGCGCACTGAAGACCACGTCAAAAGGAAGGACGGGCAGGGCCGTGTAGTCGTTGACGACTTCATAAAAGGTCTCCACCGTGACCCGATGGATGGCTTCGGGGGAAACCGGATGTTCCGATATCACGGCGGTAACGGCGTCCAGGGTGGGGTGGATGTGGCGGCAGGCCGGATAGGGCTTGGTATGGACCTTGAGAATGAAATACCTATCCAGGGGCGCGTGGAGGGCGTCATCGTCACACCGGTCCGAAGAGGCCATGATCCAGAACCCGTCGTCCCCGTCGAAGATGGTGGTGTCCGCGATGAAACCGTTTTTCGCCAACACCGCCGAAAGGACGCCCCCGTAAGACGTATAGCCGAAGTTGTTTTTGAGCCACTGGATCCTGCCGTCGAGAAAGCCCCATTTGCGCAAAGACGGTACTGAAGCGTGAATGGCGGCATGCCCCAGGGCATGCGCGGTCTCTTCCATTGTCAGCTTCAACAGCTTGGCGGCCGTGGTGGCGGCGCAGAAGATCTGCCAGGTATTGATCCCCCGGACCTGCCGGGTTCTCTCCGGCGTGGGTTTGATCCCGTTGGAAACCCGGATGCCGATCTCATACCCTGCCGCCACCGCTTCGATGAGCTCTTTTCCGCTCACGGCGTCCCGCTCCCCCAGGCTCAGGGCCACCGGCACGATGGTGGATCCCGGGTGGCCGTCGTAGGTATCGTCCAGGTCCAGTGTCGTGGCCAGGTAGGCGTTCACGTAAACGGCGTTCAGGAGGGGAAGGCGGTACCGAGTGCCGTAAACACCGGCCTCCGGCACCCCGCCCATGGCGCCGTAAATGTCGATGATCTTCTTTCCCTGCACCGGCAGGGTGCCGCCGATCATGCAGGCGATGGAATCGAGGATGAGGGCCTTTGCCTTTGCAACGACCTCCGGCGGAAGGGTTTCGTACCGGATCCTTTCGGCAAGGCCGGCCAGAATATAGGTGGTACGGGAGGTTTTTTCCACTTTGACCGTTTTGGGCTTTTATGCTTTCTACTGTTGCATTTTTTAAGTTGCGGCCGGATATAAAATCCGGCCGCACACCCTGCCCTGCAATGCCGCGATTCGGCGGCATGCGGTTATCGTTTGTCCCAACCCGGAATCGGGTACACCACTTTTCCAGTGGCCACGTCTTCCGGAAAGAGCAGCACCAGGTGCTGCTTGCCGTCTTTTTTCTGGACCTGGGTCACGACAAAGGGCATCAAGAGCTGCTTTCCGGCTTCGTCAATTTTATACGGCCCGGTCATGACCGTCACCTTTTCCGAAAGCGCCAGGGCCGCTTTCTTCAGGGAGTCGCTCTCCAGTGAATCCGCCTTTTCAATGAAAAGTCCCAAAAGCACGCCGGCGCCGTAGGCCAGGGAGGTCTGGAAATCCGGGGGATTTTCAGACTTGGGAAAGGTCTTGGCAAAAGCGGCTTCGAATTCGGCGCGGGACATGCCCGCGGTAACTTTCCAATTCAGGTTTTCATGATAAAGCGTATGCCCGAAAATGTACAGCCCGTCATCTCCCAGATCCGCCCACTGGGGCATTCCTGAATAGACCATGTAGACATACGGAAACATGAGGCCGGCTTCTTTCATTTGCCGGATCATGATTTTCTGGTCGTCCATGTAAGCGGAAGCATAAAATCCGTCGGCTTTGCTCATTCGGGCCTTCTGGAGCAGGATGGTGAAATCTTTGGTCCCCGGAGAAAATTTCTCATACTGGACCACTTCAAGACCCTTGGCTTCGGCCAGACGCTTGGCATGCTGGGCCAGCCCGGCGGGAAAGGGCTCGTCCACGTAAACCACGGCGAGTTTTTTCACCCCGAGTGCCGTCATATGATCGATCTCGGGTTTGGGCATCAGGGAAACGGGGGTTTCCGTTGCGGATACGATGTACTTGTGTCCTTGCTCATAGATGGCATCCGACGCCGCGGACCAGATGACCAGCATCTTCCCGTACTTCTCCGTAATGGCCGCGGCGGCGCCGGTAAGGGTGGAACCGAAGGGGGCAAAGCAGACATCCACTTTGTCTTCGTTGATGAGTTTTTCGTAGAGCTTGACCACGGTCTCCTTGTCGCTTCGATCGTCGTAGTAGATCAACTTCACCGGAATTTTCTTGCCGCCCAATTGAAGGCCGCCGGCCTGGTTGACGGTTTCCGCCCAGATCTTGATCCCTTTGAATCCCTGGGAAGAGGCGAAAGTATAATTTCCTGTGGTGGAAATGGTCAGCCCGATCTTGATCACGTCCTTTGCCGGAGCGGCTCCCGTCATCGGGCCGACCAGCAGAAGAGCGACAACGGCCATCAGGGTCAATGCTTTTCGTGTCATGATTTCCTCCCTTTCTTTTGTTTTTTTGGATGACAACCGTTCAATCGAGCCATCCTTTGATTGTTTCGGTGAGGCGGCCGACGAAATCCTGCCGAGTGCCATCGGCCTTGTTTTGCCCCAGTTCCAGGACATATATATAATCGGCAATGTCGAAGGCCTGGCGGACGCGCTGATCCACCATGACAATGGTGATCTTCTCCGATTTCAGATCTTCCAGCGTGGCGTAAATCTGGGCGGCGATACGGGGTGCCAGGGTTGCTGTCGGTTCGTCCAACAGGCAGATGCTGGGGCCGGTTAAAAGAGATCGGCCGATTTCCAGGATTTTCTGCTGCCCGCCGCTGAGCAGCCCGGCCGGATCCCCCTGCTTTTGGGCCAGCATCGGAAAACGCTCGAATACGCCCTCGATGGCGTCTCGGACACGGGCCTTATCCGTCTTGAATATCCAGGTACCCAATTCCAGGTTCTCTTTCACGGTCAGTTCGGGGAAGATACTCCGCAGCTGGGGGACATAGGCGATTCCCATCCGGATAAACTCATGCACCTTGCATTCGGTGATCTCTTCGCCCCGAAGCCGGATGGATCCCGATATCGGCTTCAAGAGACCGTAAAGGGCCTTGAGGAGCGTGGATTTTCCCGCCCCGTTGGGACCGATGACGGCGGTAACCCGGCCTTCCCGGGCACAAAAGGAGACGTCCTTTAAAATATGGATATCTCCATAATAGGCGACGGTCAGGTTTTTCGCTTCGAGTATGGCCATGAGGAATTATCCCAGATACGCGTCGATGACCCGCTTGTCGGCCTTGATCTCTTCCTCTTTTCCTCGTGCGATGATTTTGCCCAGATCAAAGACCACGATTTCATCCGAAAGGGCGTACACTGATTTCATGTCGTGGCTGATCAGCACGAAGGTTTTTCCCGTGCGCCGCATTTCGCGGATTTCACCGTAAAACCTGGCTTTCAGCTCCGGGTGAACGCCGGCAAAGGGCTCATCGAGGAGGATCAAATCCGACTCGGCGATCCAGGCGCGAAGGAGCTCGATGAGTTTCTGTTGCCCCCCGGAAAGATCGCCGCCTCCCTGTTGGGCGAGATCCCCCATCCCCACCCGTTTCAGGAGTTGAACGGCCTGTTCCCGGAGTCGGGCCGGGCTTTTCTTGGAACGCAACACCGGCGCCAAGACATTGTCTATCACCGAAATCTTTTTGAAGACCCGGGCCACCTGAAACGTCCGTCCGATGCCCAGCACCGCGATTTCGTGCGGTTTGCGACCCACCAGGGATTTTCCCCGATAGGTGATGCTCCCTTTTTCCGGAACATAAATCCCGTTGATACAGTTCAAAAAGGTGGTTTTCCCCGACCCGTTGGGGCCGATGACCGCCGTCACTGAATTCTCCGGAATGTCCAGGCTGATGCCGTCCAGCGCTTTCACGCCGCCGAAGGATTTTTCAAGGTCTTTGATTTTCAGCAACGGTTCCATTCCCATCGGTTCCGGCATTTCTAAATCCGCGTCGACACCTTTCCCAGGAGTCCCTGGGGGCGAACCATGACCATGAGGATCAAAATGACGAAGGCCACCACCGGGGACAGAGCCACAGGCATGAACACGGAGCTGACGCTTTCGGCAAGCCCGTAAACAAGCCCGCCCAGAAGCGCCCCGAGAGGGGTGCCCAGTCCTCCCAGCACGATCACCAGAAACGCGATGGTGGTGTACGTCTGTCCCTGAACCGGCGTGATGGCGGGAAAGCTGAGGGTGACTAGGCACCCGGTAATGGCCACGATGGAAAGCCCGATACCAAAGACCAAAGCCGACACCCGACGGACATCGATGCCCAGGATGGATACGGCATCCC
Organism: Deltaproteobacteria bacterium; assembly: GCA_019309485.1. Classification (GTDB taxonomy): domain Bacteria; phylum Desulfobacterota; class Desulfobacteria; order Desulfobacterales; family UBA2156. The sequence continues at coordinate 50,861 of JAFDGC010000001.1, forward strand.
GGTTTTCGATGATGGCCCGCACCGCCTTTCCCGTGTACGTCCGGTAGAGAAAAACGCTGATGATTCCGATGGCCAGGGCGCACACACCGGCGCTGATCAACCTTCCCAGCGGTAAAAAGACCGGCCCGATAAACCAGGAAACCCGGGAAAACGGAAACGGGACCCCCCGGGGGTCCGCCTTCCAGATCAAAAGAATCACCGAAGTGATCACCAGGGAGATTCCAAAGAACGTTAGAAAGGAGGCAATTTCCGGATCATCCGACTGTTGGATCCGCTCGTAAAACAGGGCATGCAACAAGATTCCCAAAATGAAAAACAAGGGAAGAACCACAAAAATGCTTTCCAGAGAGTTCAATCCCCACAGCCTGTTCAGGGTAAAGGCCATGTACGCCCCCAGCATCATGAATTCCCCGTGGGCGAAGTTGACGATGCGCATCACGCCGTAAAGGATGTTCATGCCGATCCCGATGAGCCCGTAAATGATTCCCATCAGAACACCGGAAATAACGGCCATGAGAAGCAGTTCAATCATGCCTTTTTTCCCGCCTATTTCACCACTTGCCTCAACCGGGGCCACTTCCGCAGGGCTGTTCCGGCAATGCCCCGGGGCATAAAAAGGATTAGAAAAACGATCATGAGGCCCAGCACCAAAAGGTTCAAGACTGGAAAGCGGCCCCAGATGAAATCGTCGAGTCCGTACATGAAAACCGCGCCGAAAACCGGGCCGATGACGGTTCCCAGTCCTCCGAACATGGCATAAACGATGGTCTTGGCGGTGACCATCATGTTGAATGACGTGGCAGGATCCACGATGGCCGTGAACCACGCTTCAATGCCGCCCGCAACGGAAGGAATGGCGGCGGCAATCATCCAGGCTTTCAGACGGTTGACCGGGACGTTGATTCCCAGCACCGAGGCGGCCGCCGCATCGTCCCGGATACAGCGCAGCGCGACACCCAGCCGGGAGCGCGACACCCACAGGACCGTGAGCCCGCTCAGGACCATGAGCCCGAGCATGAAGTAATAACTGGTCAGGGGACGGTAGGCCCGGGAAAGGGTGATCCCGAAACTGCCTCCCGACCATTCGAAGGGAAGATTGGCCACCAGGATGCGCAGGACCATGGCCATGGCGAAATTGACGATGGCAAAGTAGATCCCCCTGAGCCGGAGGGTCGGCGCAACGGCCAGCGCCAGGGCCGTACCGATGCACCCGGACGCCAGGATGGCCGCGGGAATGGGAACATGGAACCGGCTCCACAAAACCGCCGTCACATACGTGCCCACCCCGTAGAACATGACGTAGCCGAAGGGGAGATATCCCACGAACCCGTAAATGATGTTAAAGGCGCACGCCATGGTGATCCAGAACATCATGTAGAAAAAATACGGCAGGGACACCGGGAGCAAGGGCACCACGAAAAGAAACGCCAAGCCGGCCGCAATCGATGCCCAGGCTAGAGCGGAGTACCGATTCATGACCCTTTTCCGGAAGCTTCCATCACCGGCCTTTCTGCGATTCCGTCAAACATGGACATATTTTTCCAGTTCCCAGGGATGCACCGTGGTGGAAAACGCCTTGACATCCTTGCCCTTGATGTCGAGGAAACGGGAGACAAAGGCATCCCCGAAGGCATTGCACAATACCCGATCTGAGGCAAAGGCGTTGAGCGCCTCCCTGAGGTCTCCGGGAAGGTCCTGAATCCCCCGGCGGCGCCTTTCCTCGGGCGTCAGGGCATAGATGTTGTCGTTGACGGGGGCCGGGGGGTCCAGCCGGCGCCGCACCCCGTCCAGCCCCGCAATGAGCAGGGCCGCATAAGCCAGGTAGGGGTTACAGCTGGAATCGGGATTCCGGGTTTCCACCCGCATGGCCTGGGGGTCCCCCTCCGGTATCCTCAGCAGGCTCGATCGGTTCCCGAATCCCCAGGAAATATAGACCGGTGCCTCCCATCCGGGGACCAGCCGCTTGTAGGAATTCACCGACGGGTTGGTGATTCCGGTCAATCCCCAGGCATGGTCCAGGAGCCCGGCGATGAAATGCCGGGCGATGTCCGAAAGGCCATCGGTGTTCCGGGGATCGTAGAAAAGGTTCGCGCCGGCGGCCGCGTCCTTAAGATTCAAATGCACGTGCATCCCGCACCCGTAAGTCCAGACAAAGGGTTTGGGCATGAAGCTGCCGATGAGTCCCTTTTGGGCGGCCATATGCTTGACCACCTGGCGGTAGGTCATGGTCTGATCCGCCACGCTCAGGGCGTCGGCGTAGGCGAAGGTGATTTCGTGTTTGCCGCTGGGTACCTCGTGGTGGTTTTTTTCCGTAACGATCCCCATGGCGTCCAGGGCCCGGCTGATGTCTTTGCGGAACTCCGCCCCCTTATCATAAGGATAAATATCGAAATAAGACGCCCGGTCGCTGGGAATGTATTCCCCTTTTTCGTTTTTCTCCAAAAGAAAGAACTCGATTTCGGGGGCCACCATGAAGGCCCATCCCGGACTAAATTCCGACTGCATCCCGGCCACGGTCTTTTTCAAAAGCCCCCGGGGATCCGCCTCGAAGGGACGGGATCCGTCCCCGGTGAAGACGTCGCAGATTAACCGGGCGCTTTTGTTTTCGACATCCCCGAACGGCAGAACCTGGTAAGTGGTCGGATCGGGTTTCAGCGTCAGGTCGCTCTGGTTCACCGGCACGTATTTGCAGGACGAGCCGTCGAAACCGAGCCCCTTTTCCAGAAGGCTTTCGATGTTCCGGGCCGGATGCACCAGTTGTCGAAATTTCCCGTCAAGGGTGGTGAACTGAAAATGGACGAATGCGACCCGGTCTTCCCGGATCCGTTTCTCAATGTCTGGCATATGGAAGATCACTCCTTTTTCTTTGATCCAACAGCAAAAGGGCTTGCAGGAGACACTGGGCGCCTTTGACGATGCTTGACGTTTCGGTGAATTCCTCCGGACAATGGCTGCGGCCGGCCCTGCAGGGGATAAAGATCATCCCGGCTTCGGTAATCCGCGACAGATGGGCGGCATCGTGCCCCGCCATGCTGATGAGATTCCGCCGTTTGAGCCCGAGACGGTCGGCGGCTTCGGCGATGGCCTGCTTCACCGGGGTGGAAAACCTTACCGGTGCGCTGTCATAGGTCACGATTCGCTCGATTTGAATTTTTCGGAAGGCTTCGGTCTCCCGGATGCGGTCTTCCAGCTTTTGGCGGATGCGCCGGATGCGGTCAGTGTAAAAGCTGCGGATTTCCATATCCAGGGTCACCCGGGCCGGGGTGATGTTGATGGAGTTGGGAAACACGGAAATGTGGCCCACGGTGGCCACGGCCAGCCCATCCTCTTCTTTTGCCGCGGTTTCAAGTTTTAAAACGATTTCCGATGCCGCACACAAGGCGTCTTTCCGCCGGTCCATGGGCGTGGTTCCCCCGTGATCCGCCTCGCCGGTGAGGATGAGGGTTTGCCGGAAAATCCCGGTGACGCCTTCTACGACCCCGATGTCCCTTTTTTCCGAATCCAGAAACGGCATTTGCTCGATGTGCAGTTCCAGAAAATAGGCGATCTCTTCAGGAGAGCGGACCGCGTCGTCCATCTTTTCCATGTTTCCGCCCACGGCCTTCAAGGCGCTCGGGAAATCGTTCCCCCGTTCATCCATCAACCGGCGCACATCTTCTTTTTTGATGATCCCCGCCATCCCTCGACTTCCAAAGGTGGAAATTCCGAAATCATTGGGCTCTTCGGCGGTCAACAGGCACAACTCGAAGGGATGATCCGTTTCGATGTCAAACAGATCCAGGACGCGGAAGGCTTCCAGGGAACTGAAAAGACCGGCGGGGCCGTCGTATCGGCCGCCGTTCCGGACCGAGTCGAGATGCGATCCGGTTAAAATCACCGGCCAGTCCCGGTGTCGTCCCGGCCGCCGGGCAAAGATGTTCCCCAGTGCATCGATACGGATATCGAGGGAAAACTCTTTTTCTAAAATCTTTAAAAACACCTTCCGGGCTTCCACATCCTTATTGGTGAAGGCCAGGCGTGTCACGCCGCCGTCCGGGTCTTTCCCGATTTGTCCGAATCGATCAATCAGCCCGGCCATGCGGCTTAAATCAAAACCCGCTTTGAGTTGTTCGACGGAAATCATGGTTCCTGCCGCTGTTGATCAAGTGGATTGCGTGTAAAACGCCTCATATAAAAATCCCCACGCTTTTGGCCAGTTCTTCAAACTCTTTGGCCAGGGTTTCCGATTCCTCGCGGTTGGCTTTTCCCACCCGGGTGACGATCATATTGAACAGGCACAGGGCAGAACAATAGGAGTCGAAAATGGTGCTGAAGGTCACCGGGATGGTAATGGAGATGTCGCTAAGCTCCACAAGAGGGGAGTCGATCCGATCCGTGATGCCGCATATGGCCCCTTCCCGCTTTCTGCAAAATCGAACAATATCCAGGGTCTCCTTGGGGTAGCGGGGAAATGCGATGGCGATCAAAAGGTCTTTTTCCGAAAAGGAAAGGAGCCGGTCGTAAACAACGGTCTCTCCCGAGGTGACGGCGAATACGTTGCGCTTCACCTTGCCCAGAAAATAGAAGAAATACTGGGCCAATGCCGCCGATCCCCGGGTTCCCACAATAAAAACCTTATGGCTTCGGCAGATTTGCTCCACCAGGTTTTCGAAGGGTTGGCTGGGAAAGGATTTGGCCAGAAGATCCAGTGTACAGATTTCCCGGACGATGATATCGAACTCGGATTTGTTTTTTTTACTGTTTTTCCCCAGGCTCAGCCGGAGCCGCTCCGTGGAAGTGAGCCTTTCCTTCAACAGGGCCTGGATCCGTTCGATAAACGCGCTGTACTGGGAAAAACCCAGAAACTGGGAAAACCGGATCACGGTGGGCTGGCTGACGCCCACCTCCCGGGCCAGCTGGGTGGCGCTCATGAAGGCGGCTTTTTCATAGTTGTCCATGAGATAGGCGGCGATTTTGGCGTGCTGCTTTGAAAAGCGGCCCCGATGTTCCTTAATCCGCTGAAGGATATTCTGTTTTTGCATAAAATCCTTCCTGAGTATTGATATGAATAATAATAATATTCATATATAGACCAATGAAGCGATTAATTCATTGTATCGGGATTGTCAACCCTTTTCTCACGGGTTTTTTGAAATGTCCGGACGTCCTGAAGAGCCGGACGGACAAGGCGCCCGCCGGACTTTGAGAATCCTCCGGCGGCGCTTGTAAACAAAGGCCTTGCCGTGCTATAAAGTTATCATCCAGTCTTGACCGGAACGCTTCCCGCAACCCCGGCTTGTAATGCGGGACCGGGGAAAAGCTGTTGGAATCCATTTTCCTTGCCGGGAAGCCCCGGTCTTCGGGGCAGAAAGGCTCCAAATCGGATCCGGATGCAGATTGTCACCACGCACAAAAACACCGATTTTGACGGCCTCGCCGCCACCCTCGCCGTCACTTTTCTTTATCCGGAAACCACGGCGGTGCTCCCCAGAGCACTGAATCCCAACGTAAAAGCCTTTTTGTCCATCCACAAGGATCTGTTTGCGATCAAAACCCCTGTCGATATCGACCTGAACGCCGTCACACGGCTTATCGTCGTGGATACGAACCAGTGGAAGCGGCTGGATCGAATGGAGGCCCTGAAAAACCGTGCGGGGCTTGAAATCGTCGTCTATGATCACCATGATGAAGCCGGTACCATCCGGGCTTCAAAGGAAACGCGAGAAAGCATCGGCGCCGTGACCACGCTTCTGGTGAGGGAACTCAGACACCACCGCACTCCCTTGACCCCCATCCAGGCCACGCTACTGTTGACGGGAATATATGAAGACACCGGACACCTCACCTTCCCCTCCACCACCGCCGAAGACGTCTATGCCGCGGGATGGCTTTTGGAAAAGGGGGCGGATCTGGATATTTTGAGCACCTTTTTGAAACCGGCGTACAGCGAAAAACACAAGGCGGTCCTGTTTACCCTGCTCCAAAACGCCAGGCGCACAAAAGTGAAAGGGCACCGCATCAGCATCGGCAGGGCGCCTATCCACGGCCATATCGACAACCTGGCGGTGGTGGTGCGCATGCTCCTGGAAATCGTGAACGTGGACGCCGCCTTCGGAATCTTCAGCAATTCTGACAAGCGCCGCTGCATGATCATCGGCCGGAGTCAGTCCGATGCCATCGATGTGGGGGCCATCCTGCGGAGCATGGGGGGCGGCGGCCACCCCCGGGCCGCTTCGGCCCAGATCAAAGACGCCAACCCGGAGGCCGTGGAACAGTGGATCCTGGAGCTGATCCGGGGAAACCAGCAGGCCTCGGTACAGGTCAGCGACCTCATGTCCTTTCCGGTCATCACCATTTCCCCCGGCGCCAGCATGGAAGAAGCGGCCCGAATGCTTCGGCAGAAGGGCATCACCGGAGTCCCGGTGGTCAGCAAGGGACGGGTCGTCGGGATGATCTCCCGCCGGGATTTCAGCCGGCTGCGAAAAGAATCCCAACTCCAGCGGCCAGTGAAAAGTTTCATGTCCGTGAACCCCCAATGCATCGAACCCGGGAAAAGCCCCATGCAGGCTGCCCAGATCATGGTGAAACACGACGTTGGACGGCTCCCCGTGGTGGAGGACGGGCGACTCATCGGGATCGTCTCCCGATCGGATATCATGCGGTATTTTTACGATTTGCTTCCCGATTGAACCGGGAGATGTCCGGTATTTCCACTACCAGAAGGGATGCGGTGCGAATTTGCTCAGGGACAACGGATCCCCGATACCGGCACTTGCAAAAAATTCAATATCCCCCTGAAAAGGGACGCGCTGTGGGAGAGCTGCCGATAGGCTTCTTCTTTTGTCAGGATCCGGTCTTCGAATTCCAGGCGGTATCCAAGGCGCCTGGCGTCTTCTCCAATCCGGGCGACGTGGCGGGCAAGATCGGCTTCGGAAAAAATGACGATATCGTACACCCGGATCTTGTCCAGGTGAGTCAGTATCTCCGGGTTGACCACGCCGTCGAAGGCCGCGTGGTTTTTTCGGTTGAAGGCATTGTATTCAATGTTGTGAAGGGGCTGGGACAAATCCCCCACGTAATGGGCGCAAAATCCCAGCGAATATTGCCCGTACTTCCCCGCTTCCACTCGTCGCTGATACTCCCGAACGGAAGCGATGATGGCGCCGTAGAGGTGCCCGGAGGGATCAATCTGGTCGTATTTTTCGATCTGAGAAAAGACCATGGCCGGTGTGACCCTTGTCTTCCTGGAATTGCTCACGAAATGGTTGTGGGCTTCTATTTCCCCGGCCTTGAGTTTGGCCATGTCCGCCCCCGTGGCGTTATACCACTTGGCGTATCCGGCGGCCTTGGCGATGGCGATGTGGGTTTCATCCTGCCATGCAGGTAATTGAACGGGATTGCAAAGGCAGATGAGGGTTGCCAGGATGAAAATGAGTCCTTTTTTGTTCATATTCCGTTACAGGGGCAGAAGCGTACCGATGCCTTTTTCCATTGCGCGTTGATAGACCAAAGGCGCCACGGCCATATCGTCGACGGCCAGGCCCAAGTTGGCCGCAAAGGTCCTTTCTTCAGCGGTTTCCCGTCCCGGTTTTTTTCCCGTAACCAACTCCCCCAGGTCCGCGTACACCGGCGGGCAGTTTTGAAAAAATCCCATAACCTCCTTGTAGTAAGTGTATTGCCCCAGGTGATCGGTGGTCCACTTGTCGGCCTGGCCCAAGGCTTCCCGGGACCAGTAGGAATCGAAATCCACCAGGGAGGCAAAGGCCCCCGCCGCCATCCAACCCGACTGAATTGTCGCGTGCGGTGTTTTGAGAATGGGGCCGGAGGTGACGATGATGTCGCACCCGACAACGGCCTCTTTGGGATTCGAAACGATCTTTACTTCAAGGCCCAGGGTCATTTCGGCAAATTGGGCCAGGCGACGGCTTTGTTCCGGCCGGACGTCGAAGGCCTTGACCCTTTTAATGGGAAAACAGACGCTCATGGCTTCCAGATTCCGGTGCCCTTGGACGCCGCAGGCCAAGACGCCGACGGTTTCGGATTCGGGCCGGGCCAGGAACCGGGCGGAAATGGCCGAAGCGGCAGCGGTGCGCATGGCCGTAATCCAGGTGCAATCCATGACCGCCCTGGGGATGCCGGTGTCCACATCGTTGAAAATCAAGAGCCCCGTAATGTAGGGAAGCCCTTTTTCCGGGTTGTCGGGATACCCGCTCACCCACTTGATCCCGGCGGATTCGAGGGCGGGGATATAGGCGGGCATGGCGTGAATAAAGGCGTTCGCCTTTTCTCCGGGATGAATCCCCGGTTTGGGCGGCATCTCCACACGGCCGTGCCCCAGTTCGAAGAATCCTTTTTCCACAACGTCGATGATCTCCGCCATCTCCAATCCAAGGGATTCCACGTCGTTTCGACTCAGATACAAAAGGGTCCCATCGGTCATTTCGTCTCCTTTCGCACCATGACGCCATCAAGCAACATATAGCACACCTGGGCCACGGCCACCGGGGTTTGTGCCGCATCGAAAAGCGTCACCGAAACCGGACAAAGGGTGCGGCCGAACTTGATCACCGTTGCCTTTGCCGTCACATCGGTAAAACACGGGGCCAGAAACCGGATGTTCATGTCCGTGGTGGTCAATCGGGCCTCCGCCCCCGTCCGGGTCAAAATGGCAAAACAAGCCGTGCTGTCGGCAAGGGTCATGAGCAGGCCCCCGTGAAAGGATTCGAAGACCCCGTCATAGGCCTGCTTCCGGGGGACCCTGGCCTCGCAGTATCCATCGGAAAAGGCAATGATCTGCATTTGAAGGGTGTCGACGATGGGAATTTTTTGGATCCGGTTCAAAAGTGGCTTTTTCATTTCCTCGGAAAAGAATTTCATTGTTCAACGGCGCCCTTTATGCTTTTTCGAATATCAATTCTTTGATATTATCCTCAAAAATCGGGCGGGAGGCAAACCTTTTTGTCAAGGAGAAAGAATCATGTCTCGAGAATGGATCTGGTGCTTGTTTTGGATGGGAATCGTCGTGGGGTTTGCCGCGTGCGCCAACAATGAGGAGGAAGCCGACAAACCGGAAACCGTATCCGAAACCGGGACCTCCATGGCCGGCGCCTCCGTGGTCCGGTCGGCGGTCCTCACGGTAGCCGGGGCCATAGACGCCCGGATGGAAGCCCCCGGGGATGAATCCACACTCCTGAGAGGAAACTGTCCGCCAAACATGTGGGCCAACTTCGGCATCCAGTTCAGTCACCCGGACTATTTGTGGGTGGCCGTGACGATTATGACCAAGGACGCCGTCCAGCCGGGGCAGACCGGGCCGGTGAGACTCGACTGGGTGGATGTCAGCTTTTTCTCCAAAGACATGAAAAGCCTTTTTTTCAAAGGCCCCGGCACATTCGACATATCCACGCACCACGCTTCCCCGGAAAACCGGCGGATGATAGGGGTCATTAAGGCTTCTGGATTAAAGGGCCGAGACGATTCCGAAGGAGAGACCCTCGATGCCGAGTTCGCTTTCGACATGAATTTTTCCTGTGGGGTGAAATAACCGTATCAATATCCAAATTGAAGCTTCCCCGCAACCTCCAAGGCGGAATTTCGGCTTCACACCGACAAGTTGCGGGGAATGCACGAGCTGTTGACGTTCAAGGTCGCAGGTCGCGTCAGGGACCGGAACATGGCCTTCCGAAGGGAGATAAAACACAACGGAATCAGGCAAAAATATCCTGGGGCATGTAGGGGTGTGTTCCCTCGATCACCTCCACGCCCGCTTTGGCCTTGATCTTGTTGAGGATTGTCTCCTTGTAGGGACAATGGTCGGTGATGCACGGACCCACGTGAACTTTGGTGACTTTTTCTTCCAGTGGCTTGTTCCACAGATTCACCTGGGCCAGGCGGGTCACGATGGTGGCCCCGGGGCAGTCCCCGCAATTGAGCAGGCCCACCAGTTCCGTGTCCTGGTCCTTGTAGCGCGCAAAAGCCCCTTCCCTGCGGTTGAATCCGACCATGCACCGGGAGCATCCGATGCACACGTCATCCATGGCCCGTTTGCAACCGACAATCAGGATCTTTTCCATGGCACCTCCCTTTTCACGGTATAAAGTATACATGGCTCTGTTGGACCCTCTGCCGACTGGGGCATCTCTACCGGAAAAAGGATGGACGGTCAATATGCGCCCGTGGTATTAAATTTAAACGGACCCGAAAGCGGCCGAAGCCTATGGTTTCAGGAACCGGGAATTCAATAAAACTTGCCGCCCTTCCGCTCTGAAAGGCGGGGCCTGCAGGAAACGCTCCGTTCAACCGTTCACGACAGGTTCTCATCAAAGGCGGGGATTTTTCCATGATTGAAGGAAACGATCCTCCCAGGGAAAAACAGGTTAAAATAAGGAATGAAATCCGCTCTCGAACCCCTCTACAGGCGGCTCACGGATCGACTGAGGGAAATGAAACGGGTCCTGGTCGCCTTTTCCGGAGGTGTGGACAGTACCTTTTTACTCCATGCCGCCGTTGACGCCCTTTCCAAAGAAAATGTGCTGGCGGTAACAGCGGTGTCGGAAATTATGCCCCGGCGTGAAAAAGCGGCGGCCGTTGAAACGGCCCGGCAGATGGGGGTGAAACACACGCTCGTTCAAAGCACCGAGATGACGGATCCGTGTTTTACGGCAAATCCCCATGACAAGTGTTACTTTTGCAAAAAAATCCGGTTTGAGGCCCTTTTGGAACTGGCGGCGTCCCGGGGATTTCAATTCGTCCTGGACGGGGAAAACGCCGATGATGCTTCCGACTATCGGCCGGGGTCCGTTGCCGCCCGGGAGCTGGGGGTGAGAAGCCTCCTCCGGGAAGCCGGGTTGACCAAGGCTCACATCCGCAGCTTGTCCAGGGCCTTCGGGCTTTCCACCTGGGACAAACCATCCTGCGCCTGCCTGGCCTCCCGCATTCCCTACGATCAGCCCATCACATCGGAAACACTTTTGCAGATCGATAAGGGGGAGTCCTTTCTTTTGAGCCTGAATCTTTTCCAACAAGTCCGGGTGCGGCATCACGGGGACACCGCCCGTATCGAGGTGTTGCCCGAAGATCTTTTAAAGCTGACGGAAAACGGCGTCAGAGAACGGGTGGTGGATTACTTCAAATCCATCGGGTTTTTGTTCGTCGCCCTGGATCTGGAAGGGTATGCCACGGGGAGGCTCAACCGTGCCGTTTCCAAAGAAGAAAAGGGATCTTCCAATGGACCTTGAACATCTCAAAAAGATTCTTGAAAGCCTCCGGAACGGCCGGATCACCGTGGAAACCGCCATGGACCGGCTCAAGGGGCTTCCTTTCGAAGACATCGATTTCGCAAAGATAGACTCCCACCGCTCCATCCGCACCGGTTTTTCCGAGGTGATCTACTGCCCGGGGAAAACCCTTGATCAAATCCGGAAAATCGTGGAACGAAGCGTTCAAAACCGCCACAACATCCTGGCAACCCGGGCAGAAAGAGAGATTTTCGAAACCATCCGGGAAGTGACAGACGATTGTGAATATCACGAAACGGCCCGCATCGTCGTCATTAACCCCCGCCCGCTTCCGCCCGTGGGGAATATCGCTGTGGTCTGTGCCGGGACGGCGGATATACCGGTGGGGGAAGAAGCCGCCGTGACCGCCGAAATCCTCGGCAACCGCGTTCGGCGGTTTTACGATGTGGGCGTGGCCGGACTCCATCGCCTTTTCAGTGTCCGGGAAGAACTCTTCAAGGCCCGCGTCGCCGTGGTGGTCGCCGGGATGGAAGGAGCGCTGGCGAGCGTCATCGGCGGCCTGGTCTCTTGCCCGGTCATCGGCGTTCCCACCAGCGTGGGGTACGGCGCTTCCTTCGGCGGCCTTGCGGCGATGTTGACCATGTTGAACAGCTGTGCCTCGGGTGTCTCCGTCGTCAATATCGACAACGGGTTCGGGGCCGGATATCAGGCGAGCCTCATCAACCGGATGGGTCCGCCGGATCCGGGGGCATGAACATACGGTGCGGCCGATGAGCACAGAGCGCATCGACCTCAAGGGTGTCGCCGCGGTGCGGCTCCAGCGCAGCCGCCGGGCCCGGCGGCTGCGCATCTGTGTTCTCGGCCCCGATACGGTTCGGGTGGTGGTGCCGCCGCGGGAGTCCCTGGCTCGGGCAAAAGCTTTCGTGGAATCAAAAAAAGAATGGATCGCTCGACAGCTTGTCCTTCTGCAGGAAACAACGCTTTTGGATCCGGATACCATTTTGAATACGAAAAAGGCCGAAAGCGAGCTTCTGATACGACTCGAAACCCTTTCCCGCCGCTTCGGCCTGCCTTTTTCCAAAGCGGTGATCCGGTCCCAGAAAACCCGGTGGGCGAGCTGCTCGGGGAAAAACACCATCAGCTTGAACATCCGCCTTTATTTACTTCCCCCGCCGCTTGCCGATTACGTGATGTTGCACGAACTGGTGCATACCCGGATCAAAGCGCACGGTCCCGCGTTCTGGAACACCCTCGAAGGGTTCATGGAGGACGCAAAACATCGGGATCGGGAACTTCGCCGGTTCCGATTAACTTAATCCTAAGCTGAGCGCTTCAAATTTATGAAGATCAAATTGACAGAATTCCTTCCCTTTTTTCGAATGAAACGCCAAATGAATAGGAAAAGATGAAAAAAAATCTGTCTGATGTAGAACTCGATACTTACGCGAGGCAGGTCGTCCTTTCCGACATCGGCTACGACGGCCAGCTGGCGTTGCGGAATGCTTCCGTATGCCTGATCGGACTGGGCGGATTGGGATCCCAACTGGCGCCCCGGATGGTGGGCATGGGCATCGGCCGGTTACGGATGGTGGACCGGGACATCGTCTCGCGTTCGGATCTTCACCGGCAAACCCTCTACGATGTGGATACCGTGGGACGGCCGAAGGTGGAGGTGGCCTTCGAAAGACTCGGCCGACTCAATCCGGACGTGGAATTGACGCCCTTTGCCGCGTCTTTGACTCCGTCCAATGCAGAGGCGGTCATCGGGGATGCCGGCGTGGTCCTGGACGGCCTCGACACTCCGGAGGCGCGCTATATCGTGAATCGCGTCTGCCACCGCAGGGGCATCCCTTACGTTTTCGGTGCCGCCATCGAGACCTTCGGGAGCGTTTCCACGCTGATTCCGGGTCAATCCATGTGTCTGGAGTGCTTCATGCCCGGCTTCCGGAACGAGGATCTGCCTAAATGCGGCGTCGTGGGGGTTCACCCGGCCGTCCTGGGGATCGTGACGGGAATTCAGGTCTCCGAGGCCGTTCGGCTGCTCCTGGGTAAGGAACCCGCGCTGATTAATAAACTCCTGCAGATCGACCTCCGGGAAATGGCCTTTGAAACCATTGAGCTGAAGGCGCGCAAAAGCTGCACGGTGTGCGGGTCCGAATCGGCGGAGGGGGAGGACGCCCCGCCGCCCCGGTGGATCGAAGAAACCTGTGCCAGGGACGGCAAACGCAATGTCATCATTTCCCCCCTGGAACCCATCGAGGTGCCCCTGGAAAAACTTCACCAGGCGCTTCTCAAAAAAAACGATACAATAAAAGCTGCCGGATCCTTCGGAATCACTTTTGAAAGCAAGGAAGGCATCACCTTATGCATGCTCAACAGCGGCACCCTCATCGCCCAGATTCCGCCGCATCTGGATACGGTGCAAAAAGAGGCGTTGTTGGAGCGCTACGCAGATCTTTTGGTGGGTGAAATGGGGTTTTCTCCGGACATCATTCCAAAGACGTGACCTGTCGCTGGATTCCCAGCCGGAGTATCTTCCGTCGCAGGGTGTTCTTGTTGATCCCCAACTCGGCGGCGGTCTTGACCTTCTTCCAGTCATTACGGTCTAAAGCCTGCCGGATGGCGTGGTGTTCTATCTCCTTCAAAGTCAAGGCCGTGGGCGCGGTCGTTTCCAAGGTGCGGGGCCGCACGCGCTCCGGAAGATGTTCCATGCGGATCAACCCCTCCCGGCACAACACGAAGGCGTGTTCGAGGGCGTTTTCGAGCTCCCGGACATTGCCGGGCCAGTCGTAAAGCATCAAGGCGGACAAGGCCTCACGGGAGATCCCCGGCACTTGCCTTTGGTGTAATTGATTGAAATAGCCTATAAAATGATCCACCAGAAGGGGGATGTCCTCCTTTCGGTCCACAAGCGGCGGCAGCGAGAGTCTCACCACGTTGATCCGGTAATAAAGATCCTCTCGAAATTTTCCGTTTTTCACCTGCTGCTCGAGATCCCGGTGTGTAGCGGCAACAATCCGGGCGTTGGTTTCCAGGGACGTTACGGCTCCCAGGGGTTCATACTTCCGTGTCTCGAGTACGCGCAGTAATTTCACCTGAACTGCAGGTGAAATATCCCCGATTTCATCCAGCAGGAGCGTGCCGTTTTGCGCCTGAGCAAAACGGCCGGGTTTGTCCTTTTTCGCATCCGTAAATGCGCCGCTTTTGTAGCCAAAAAGCTCCGATTCGATCAACGTATCCGGGAGGGCCCCACAATTGACGGCGACGAACGGCCCTTCCGCCTGGAGGCTGTGGTGGTGTAAGGCGCGAGCGACCAGTTCCTTCCCGGTACCGCTTGGGCCTTCGATCAACACCGTGGAACGGCTTTGGGCGATCTGGGGAAGTATCGAAAAGATTTCGAGCATCTTTCGGTTTTTACTGACGATGTCTCCAAAGGTGAATTGTTTGCGCAATGCCTTCTGGAGATGATTCAGGGCAGTCAAGTCCCGGAAGGTCATCACACCGCCGATGATCCGACCGTCGTCATCCTTGAGCACTGCGGCGGTGACGCTGATGCCGATCTGCTTTTTGTCGGGCCGCACCACATAAACAGATTGATTTGCGGCAACACTCCCTTCCACCATCGCCTGCCTTAGAAAACACCCCCGCTCGCACACATTACTTCGGAACACCTCAAAGCACGGCTTGCCAATGGCCTCCGTCTTGGAAATGCCCGTAATATTCTCAGCCGCACGATTAAAAGATGTCACGCGCCAATCCAGGTCCACGGTATAGACGCCGTCGGCGATGCTGTTGAGAATGGTCTGGTAAAATTGGGGAATGGATTGATCAAGAAACACCATGACATCCGTTTCTTTCTTGCGGGTTTGAACCGCGCGCTTCCATAGGAACTATTGCTTTTTTACTCCAATAAAATCCCGTGGTCAATTCATTAGCAATACTTTGTCCCTGCATTACCCAAACAAAGGATACTTTTTGTTCCCTTTTTTATCTCAAAAGGTCACATTTGTTCCCTTTTTTAAGGCCAAGAAAAGGTGAGTTTTGACGCATCGTCGTTTTTCTTTCAATTGTTTCAGTTAGTTGTATACCTTCCGGGCTTCCCTGGCATTCAGGCATCAAAATTGCTCTACTTGTTTAAGTCCCCCCTCATCTCGATCACGCAGAACCGTCCGTCGGAGCGCTTCCGGGCAACATCGCCCGATAACATAGATAAAACCCCGTAGGATCTCCATCCAAAGGGAAAACGGGAAGATTCAAAAAAAGGAGGTATCATGAAACGAAGGGCTTTTTTAAAATCAATGGCAGCCGGGGGGCTGGCAGCCTCCGTGGCCGGCACTGCCGGCATGATGCTACCGAAAGAAGCGGCTGGGGCAAAAAAAATCGACATCGGTGAAATTAAGGGTGTGAAAATCGATGTACTCACAGAAACGAGCTGGTTCGACAACGATCAATTCAAAAAAGATATTATGGATTACGGCGGTGCCATGACCAACCAGTACACCATTCCCTGGAAATGGGACAATGCCGGAGGATACGCCACCTTGATCACGGTCACCACCCTCGATGGCCAGGAACGCAAGTTCATGATGGATTTCGGCTGGAACACGGAGTGGATGGATTACATTTACGAGGAAAAAAGCGATGTGGCCTCGCTGATCTCCAAGGATGAAATCGAATTTTGGGTATTGTCCCACTGGCATCTGGACCATTTTTGGGGAGTGGAATCCACGCTGAAACGGAAACAGGACATCACGTTATATGCACCCGCCACCTATTATCCCGAAGACATGGCGCTCCTCAAGGAAAAGGCGCATCACAAGGCCAAAGACAAAGAGACCGGAGAAATGATGCACATCTGTAAAAACGACTACCCCCATACCGGAAAACTGGTCCTTTGCGACGAAAAGGGGGAAAAGGGGGAGGGCATTTATCGTCTGATGCCGGGCGTGGCCGTTAAATACTATGATGTCCCGATCCTTTTGCGGGTTCGGGGGGAAAATGTGCTGTATTTCAATGTAAAGGACAAGGGAATCGTAACCGTGACCGGATGCTGTCATCCCGGAGTTTTATCCCTGTTTTCCTATGCCCGAAAAAACTTCGCCGGTTATAAGCCTTATGGATGTTACGGCGGGCTGCACATCAGCCTCTTTGAGACGTGGGAACCCAAGTTCGACGACATTATCAAGGGGGTCAAGGCGTTCAAGATTCAAAAGCTCGGCTGCAACCATTGTACGGGTTGGATCTGGGCGGAAAAAGCCGCTGCCGCTGGAATCCCGGTGGTGAAAGGCACAAATAAATACAAAAGCTACAAAAAAACCTCCACCGTCGCCAAAGCCAGTAACGTGTTCCTGACCAACGGAGATACCGTTGTGTTTTGATGACGCCGGAGGGGAACTATTCGCCGGTTGAAAAGGGCGGGAAGAACTGCTTTTTCCTTCCCGCCTTTTTAGACCGTCCGAAGGAGGCGGAATATGGCTGAAGAAACGTACCCACATAAATTCAATTACTTTTTCGGATTTCTCAACCTGGCAGGGGTTTTCGTCATCGTATGGTTTTTATGGTATGTGTTTATGAATCCGAATACCGTCATGAAGCTGTACACCCCCATGTACGGGTTTGCGCTCGTCGTGGTCTTTATCTCGGGAATTCTTGCCATGAGCAATGTATGCCGGCTCCCGGACATCTACGGCAGCCAGGTCAAAACCGTCAACCCGGTGGTCAAGGGGATCGTTTTGACCGTCGTCGCTTTTTTTCTGATGATTTTTATCAATTATATTCTTTTTTGGGGGTTTATCGGCAAATTCGGTGTTGCTTATTTCAGTCCTGACTCCATCGTGATATCCGGGGGTACCGGCGCCGAACCTTATGTGGCGCGTGAAAACGCCTCCACGGCCATCGTCTATTTCTTTGCCGTGTTCCTATGGATGGTTCTTTTCTGGGATTTGGGATTCGGTCGCTGGCCCTGGCAGGCCAACAGCCTCGGTGTCCGGGTCTGGTCGAAAATGTTTGTCATCCTGTTTTTTGTGATCTTTTTTTACACGATTTTATTCCACCCGCATGTCTGTTACCTCTTTTACCCTGCCCAGGACAAAGCAGGGGTAGCCCCGTGGTGGGAAGAAATGGCCGGCACCGGGAGCGCCTTCTTTAGCCTTGGATTGATTCTTTGCACTTTAGTGTGGATTGTCTTTTCGAGTGTCCTCTGGGAGGGTCGTCCCTGGAATAAGCTGGAAGAAAAAAATGAGCCCAATTTTTCAAAAGGCTTCGTGGTTTTTGTCACGACACTCACATTGGGGATCATTTTGCTTTTCGTGCTGCTGCAGATTTTTACTTCCATTTGGGGAGAGCCTTTCGTGGGCGGGCAGTACACTGATGGCCCTGACTGGCGCTATATCCATGGCGCCGAGGTGGCCGGCTTCTTCCTCCTGGCGGCCTTCATATGGAAAAATTATTTCAACAACTTTCCGAACATAAAAAGCGTTTGGGGGCGCTGCGTAATCCGCAGTATTATTGCAATGGCGTTGGGCATGCTCATCTACTGGTTCTATTTTTCTCCCCTGGCCACCTTTTTTTTGGCCAAGGTGGAGGGATTTGCCCAGCCCGGGGATACGCCTCTGGTGTGGACCCTGCTTTTTTTAAGCATCATCCTGATCCAGAGCGATTTCTTCGATGGATGGCCCTTGAAACGCGGTAAAAATAAGGAAATCGGATGACACGCAACACCCGTCGGTCTTTTTTAACGCGATATGTCTGGAATCAGGTGGGTCGATGCCTGAAAGGATTCCAGGAAGGCCTCGAAGAAGTCCGTCACCAGTCGGATCTGGATCGCTTTTTTGAATCCTACGAGTCAAGCTATTCCCTGACCCTGGCGTATCCGGACGAAATTCTCTTGGAGACGGCCCGGCAAAGGGGAATAAAGATAGAAGGCAGGGATAAGATAGACATCGTAAAAGAGTTGTTTTTAGAGCACGGGGGGTTGTAAGATCGATCTCGAAAGTTTTTTCAGAAGCCAAATCGAAGGGTTGTTGATCACCGCCTCCTGGATCGAAAACCTGAAGACCGAACTGGGATTGACCGGTGTCGCACAGGTTTGGGGGGATCGGCCTTCGTGGTATTTTTGGGTGACCGATGCGCCCGGCGTATTCCATCTCGAATTTGCCAATGCCGATACCGTTACCACGGAAACCGGCACCTTCTATACAGCCGATTTCATTATCAAGTGCTATCCCTACCCCCGTCATTCGCTATTTAAGACCTTTTCCTCCCTGGAAAAGGCATTGGTTCAAAGCCCTTTCTTCGACAACACGCATTCCCCCGCCTTTGAATACCGGGAACAGCTACCCCCTGATCTTTTCAATATCGCGACGATGGCGATCACCGTCGATGCCTCCCATCAGATCATCCGTTTCGGTTTTGAAACCTTCGATTTGCTGCGTACCGTTTGTCTCCACGACACCGTGCGCCGCCACCCCGAGTTAAACCAACGGTATACGTTGAAAGCCGGTACGGTGGACCGCAATGTGCCGGCAATGCATATTGGATATCCATTTTTCGGGCGGATGCTGTGTTTGCATGCGTATGCGGCCGGAAAGACGCCGGCGCGGATTCAATTGGCCCGCCGTCGGGGATTTGAATTCGGTTTGGATTCAGAGACGGTGCGCTTCATTCCTTCAAATATAATTCAACACTATAGATACGGTGTTTGGTTTCATCCGCTTAGCAAATTCCAAACAGGGGATCCGGATCAATTACCGGCGACGACCTCCAATGAGGCGGAAAAGATTCTCTACGACCGGGCTTTTCCTTGTGGGCACTTTCATCCGTCTCAGGCGGAAAAAGAGCTTCCGTTACCTCTGGATGACCGTTGGTGGGCATTGGCGCATGCCCGTTACGCATCCCATCTGACGTCGTGTTGCGGTTGCAATTGAGAGTCGCGGTCCCGATATACCGGAAACGCATTTCACCGGTTCTCGATTTCTGCGAACGATTGCTGGTCGTCGACCTGGTTGAAAATTCCGAAGTCGAGCGCAAAGAGGTTTTCCTGGATGAGATGTCCTTATCCGACCGGTTGACCCTGTTGCAACGCTTGGAAGTGACGATGGTGATTTGCGGCGGTATCAGTGATACATTGTACCATATGCTGCAAAACTGCGGAATCGAATCCATCAGCGGGATCACCGGTGATGTGGAGGATGTGATTACCGCGTTTTGTCGCAATCAGCTCAATGATTCCAAATTTATGATGCCTGGATGCAACTTCCGGGAGTGACCGGAACGCTTCCCTAACCCCCGCCTTTTAAGGCGGGGTGAGGGAAGCTCTCAAAAAACAGGTAATTTCCTTACCGGGGACCCCGCCCTTCAGGGCGGGAAGGCTTCACAAGAAAGGAGGTCCCATGGAGAAAGTGATGATTGTCGGATGCGGCGCTTATATGGACGGCGGCTATGGATGTCCGGGAGAGTGGCGATG
Source organism: Deltaproteobacteria bacterium (assembly GCA_019309485.1). Lineage (GTDB taxonomy): Bacteria > Desulfobacterota > Desulfobacteria > Desulfobacterales > UBA2156. The sequence continues at coordinate 70,541 of JAFDGC010000001.1, forward strand.
CCTGAAGGCCGCGGCACTCGGGGAAGGAAATTACGAAAACCCTTCCCAGGCCATTTCCTTTGTAAAATGCGAGTGCCCGGGACGGGCATTGGTCTCAAACATCGGGATGGCCATGAAGCTATCCGAAATCAAACCGGATAAAATTTATCTCAGTTCCTGCCTTGTAAATGCCAAACCAGGATGCCCCTACGTCACACCGGACGAAATGATGGAAGCCATCCAAGCCAAGTTCAAAATCCCGATGATCAAAGGGACCCACGACTACCACTGACCCCTTTCCCTTAACGGACGGCGTCGCCGAATCCCTCCCTCTCCGCCGGACGTTGAGGCGGAGAGGGAATCGAAATCAAAATTCAGCGCAGCCCGTCTCCCTTTCAAAATCCCTTACGCAATTTGACTTGAATGAGCTTTTCATGTTTTTTTCGGCCATGTTAATATCACAATGTGATATATGAAGGACTGTAAGAGTGACTTCCGAACCGTCCGGAATCCTGTTTTTTCGGTTCCATGTGCATTCTGGTCGATCCCGTCCACCCCGTGTTTCGGAATTCGGATCGGGGGCATCATGGGAAACCGCCCATGAGGAAAACGTCTCTCCGATGGATCCTCCCGGGGCCCATCGCCTGAACCCTTTTCAAAGGCATGGGCACAGGAGCCTTGCGATGATCGGCGATTTGTGCCGCATTCTTTCTTGAGGATCCCAACACCCCGCCCTTGACCCATCCGGGCTTTTTGTTTAAAAACCCTGAAGAATCATCCACCACTTCTTTGGAACTTTGGAACACGAACAGGAATCGGGCCATGATTAAAAAAATCGTGTCGGGGGGACAAACAGGTGCGGACCGGGCGGCCCTGGATGTGGCCCTCAAGCTGGATATTCCCCACGGGGGATGGATCCCCAAGGGACGCATGGCGGAAGACGGCCCCATTGATCAAAAATATCAACTGGAAGAGATGCAGACGGCCAACTACCAGGACCGCACCGAGCAGAATGTCATCGATTCGGACGGCACCCTGATTTTATCACACGGGAAGCTCACGGGGGGATCGGCCTATACCCGGGATATGGCCTTGCAGCACGAGCGGCCGTGGCTCCATATCGACCTGAATAAAATAACCAAATTCGACGCCGTCCGGAAAATCAGCGCATGGATCGTGGAAAACCATGTTGAAATCCTCAACGTGGCCGGACCCCGGGCCAGCAGGGATCCGTCCATTTATGACGATGTCTGTGAAATCCTCGAGACTGCCTATATGCTGACCCTTGGGACGGACAAACCGCTGCGCATGCCGGAAATACCGCTAGTCGAAAAGACGATCCGCCACCGGAAAAACACCCTCCCGAAGACCGTGGATGAAGCGGTGGATCGGTTGTCCGCGATCCTGTCCCTCAGGGACAAAAACACCATCGCCCATTTGGAAGAGGACAAGATGCCCCTTCTCAGAGCCGCCCTGGGAAACGCCGTTAAAAACCGGCTGGACGCATGGTGCACCGAACCGGCCCTGCTGAAATCCTGCATGTATCATTCGGGCAAAAAAAATCTCGATCGGGAGGAAGCCACGCAGATCATCCTCGAGGCGTTGTGGAAAACTCTGAAAAAAAACCATGTGCTGCGGGTCGTCAAGTGATCCATGCCGGGAAAGGGAGAACACGATGATTTACATCGGAAACTTTTTATATCTTTCCGGAGAAGAAAAAGCCGAGGAAGCACAGCGCCGCCACGGTGAGTTCAGCCTCTTCGTCGAAGCCACCACCATTGAAAAAGCCATTCACCGATTCAGGGAAAAAATCTCGGAAATCCATGAATCGGGAGGCTTCTTCGGCGCACCGCCCGTATCCCGTGCATTGTTGGGGAATCGGCAGATGCGGGTAACGACGGCCGGCGCTTGAATGTGTGAAGACGCCTCACAGTAAAAGTCAATGAAACACCGGGCTCCGAGGGGGGCGCGATTCTTAAAGGAAAAAATGGACCGGGTTTTGCGATCTGGCGGGTAACGTCTTTAAAAAACGGGATGAAAATTAAAAAACGAGAGGGTCGATTCCGGTCAAATCATGTCTTCCATCTCCGCCAGGGCGCTTTTCAGAGAATTCAGCTCCTGGTGCATCTCGTCGACTTTCCGGAGAATCTCGTGAATCTTGGTCTTTGTCCGGGTACGGCGTGCCGCGTTGTATTGACGCACGTATTCTTCCCTTCTGGCTTTGAGCTCGGCCAGGGGCGCCTGCTCGATCTCGATGGCGTCCCGAAGTTCCTGGAGCCTTTTTTGCTCTTCCCTTGAACGGCCGATAATGTCTTCAATATCCCCCTGGCGCCTCAGGGAGCGTTGCTCCAGGAGTTTGGCTTCCTCGTCCGCCAACCGGTTGACCGACTCCATAATTTCGTTGATCTTGACATCCAGCGTGCGGATTTGGGCCTCGATGGTTTCGGCCTCTTCAACGATCTCTTTTTGTTCTTCCATCAACATGGTCGGTATCCTCATGGCTTCGGGTAGATCGATGATGCGGCGGGAGGGGCCGCCCGGATCCCAGCCTGCGAAATCGGTTTTTTTAGTTTTTTATCACGGCGGGTGTGCGGAGTCAATACCATAATCCAAGACACCGTGAAAAACGTTCGAGGCGGTTCTTTCATCGCACCCTTTATTCCTTGAAGCCGCACGCACAACCCGCTATGATTGTTTTTACCAATGAACCGGTGTCATTTTTTGCATCGCGGTCGGGAATTCATGAAAAGGGCCCTTTTTCTGATTTTATTTTTTTCCTTATTGAGCGCATGCGCTTCGGATGGAGAAACATCGGTCATCCGGAATACGATTCAAAATGGCGCCGCCCTTGCTGAAAAACATGACATCCGGGCTTTGACACGATATTTAACCCCGGATTTCACGGCCCGGCCCGGGGATCTCGGTCCCAAAGCCCTCCGCGGGGTGCTGTTTCGGGCATTTCAATCCTACGGCAATTTCAAGATCTATTATCCCCGTCCCCTGGTGGATATCATCGATTCCAATACATCGGCCAAGGCGACGGTGTACTTCGTCATCCTGCGCAAAGACCACGTGCTCCCCGGCCTGAAGGCGTTGTACGATGATCCGGAAGGCTGGATGGCGGCGGTGAGCCGGAAGGCCGATCTTTACGAACTCGAACTGACATTCACAAAAACAAGCGGTTCATGGAAAGTCCGGCGGGCCCGGATGAATCCGCTGAAGGGGATGTCTCCGTGATGTCGAGGGCCCGGGATTTTTTCCACCGTCTTGCCCTTCCGTAACCCGGACAACAAAGGCTTCCAATGAGTCTTTCCCCCCGCTTTCAAGAGGCGTTGCAGCTTCTCGCCGGCCTGACCGAAAAGGAACGGCGATATCTGACCGGGCTCAGCCGGAATATCTCCCGTTCGGAAGCGGGGCTTGCGGCCGCGGCAGCGCCCCTTCTGCATCGATGCACTACAGTTTGCAAAGGGCTTTGCTGCCGAAACATCGTCCCCGACACCCTCATCGACACCACGGATTTCATTTTTGCCCTAAGCCTGGACGATGCCCTGGAAAAGGTTATCCCGGTGCATCTTGAAAAGGAAAATCCTTTTTATGGCACCGATTGTGTTTTTCTGGAAGCCGGAACCGGTCCGTGCATTTTTCCGGCGCATCTGCGTCCCCTGGTCTGCATCACCGCCTTTTGCGCAAACGATCATGGCATCCGAAAAGAAATCGCCCGCGTCAAGTGGGCCTTTTTCCGGCTGGAAGGGTTTGTCCGGGTGGCAAAAATCCGGCGGCTGGCCGGTCGGATGATGAAGGTTTTTTCGATTCACTGAAAGGCGGGAAAAGCCAACCAGAACGTGCTTCCACCGGATGCCAGGCAGTCCTCGCGCACCTTGCAATGGGGACAAAGAGAAATCCTTCCCGGACAGGAATCGAGATCACCGGAAAGGAAGCGGCATCTCTTGCTGTTCATAAAAAGACCGAACCCGAACTCTTCTGCATAAGAGCGGATTCTGAACAAGGACAAGCCTCTGCCGCCGGCATTGAAATCATAAGGTTTGAGCGTGGCATACCGGTCGGTTTCCCCGGTGTGGTAAAAGGCATTGAACAGATGGTTTCGGTCCTCATCCGTGATGCCGACGCCGAAATCTTTGACTTTAAACAATACCTCTTTGTCATTTTTCTCCAAAAGAATTAGGATCAGGCCTTCATCTGGGGTGTTTTCCGCGGCGTTTCTCAACAACGATGCCACCGCATCCTCGAAGGTCATGAGGTGGGCTGCCACACTCAGATTTTCGGTGCCCCGCAATTCAAAGGATATTTCCCGGTGCCCCGCCTTTTCCCTTGCCTCGGCCAGCATCCTTTGAGCAAACGGATACAGTTCGATGGGTTCCGAAGCGTTTCGAGCCGATGTTTTGGCCGCCTCTGGATGGGTCCTTTGCTCCGATTCCCGGTGGAATCGAATGGTTTTTTCGATGGACTCCTGGATATCGTAAAGGCGATTCAAATGGGCTTCCAATCTTCGAAAAATCTTGTTCCGTCTTTGAAGATCCCCGTTTTCACCGGATTCCCGCTGCAAAATTTTTACAGAACCCGCAATGACCGAAAGCGGAGTCTTGAGTTCATGGGAAAGCAGATCCAAGGTTTTGCTTTTGGCTTTGTTGAGTTGCTCAAGCTCCTTTTTGGACATTTCCAGCGCTTCCACATGCGCCTGCTGAAGCCGGGCGTTTTCCATGGCCATCGCCGCCTGATCGGTGAGAAAATCCAATAAAAGGATATCCTCCCGTTTGTAGAATCGGCCGGATTTCTTTTCGCCCAAAACCAAAAGCCCGAAAAGCCGGTCTTCGAACAGGATCGGAATGACCAGCGTGGCCTCCAACCGGTCAAAGAGCCGTTCGACGGCATCCCGGTTTTCCTGAAAGAGCGGGTCCTCGGCGATATCGTAACGGGTAATCCCCTTCTTTTTTTCCCTGACAATCCGGATAAAGGGATCTTCCGCCGGAAGCATGACAAGAGGCTCTTTGTGGAGCACGCTCACGTATAATTTTTCATCTTTTGTTTTCAACATGACGTATCCCTTTTCAATGAACAGGGAATTGAAAATAATATCCATCATACGGGTGACGATTTGATCCAGTGTCAGGGAGGTGCGCATCGCCTCTCCGATTTTTTCCAAGATCTGCCGGTACTCGTATTCCATGCGGTAAAAGATGCGGTCCACCACCCGCTGCACCCGCTTTCGGAAAACGTTCACGATGAAAATGATACCCACAACCCCGGCAACGGCGATCGCCGGATATTCGGCGAATCCCTTCTTTCCGAATGTCATCACGGGAACGAACACCAAAAGGGTGTAGAGAACAACAACACTCAGGGTCGTCAGGATATACCCGAAAGTGCGCCTGACAGCTGTCTGGATTTCGAAAAGATTGTGCTTGATGATGCCATAACCCACACAAATCGGAAAAAAGACGATAAAAGGCAAATAATAATTAAATCCAGGGACGATAAACACATGAAAAAAGGAACTGGTGGTCAAATCCAGAATCGGCACGGATGCCGCCACAAAAGCCCCGAGCAAGACGCATTTGGAACGCATCTTTACGATTTCAGAAGCAGATCGGAACCCCAAATGAATGCAGGAAAACAAGAATCCCAAAACAGCCAAAAGGAAATAGGCCAGGACCACTTTGTACCATCCCGGGGGGATGGCGAGCATCTCGGAAGCCGATGATCGGATGACAGAAAAAAGCAGAAGTGAAGAGATATACGGAAGAGCTAAAATTCCGGCGTATCGTCCGAACAGGCGGCGTTTTTCCGGAAATGACAGCGCAAGATGGACCACCGTGGCCGGTGCAAAGGAAAACACCAACAGATTAACGGTTCCCAGCCAAGTCGGTTTCAAAAATCCGGTTTTCAGCAAAAAGATCAGCATCAATCCGAAACATGCAGCGAACACGAAAAATCCCCAACTGCTGTGTCGATGGGGTTTCATGAAAAAAACCAGGACACCGAGGAAAAGATAGCCGAATCCGGCAAGGAAGGGGAGGCCGCTTCGGAAAAAAACCGTTTTGAAACCGATTCGCGTATTGGTAATGGTGATCTTGAATTGTTGTCCCGATCTTTCGATCCAATAAACGTTCGTCTCACCGACCCGGTAATGCGTTGCCCGACGTCTTTCCTCCATGCTGGAGAAGGACTTTCCGTTGATTTTTAAGATCCGGTCCCCGGGTTGAAGACCGGCGGCGCGTCCATTCTCTTTCACCGGGCCGACGATATCGAAGCCGCTTCCCGCCCGATAGACAAAGCCCTGATCCGTGAAATCGCTCCATTGAATGATATTCCAAAAATAAAGGGCGGCAACGGTAAGGGAACATGCCAGAATCACGCCAAAAGCGCTCCAGGAAAACATGGTTTTCTTGTTTTTCAGCATCTGCCCGATTTCCGACCGTTTTTTTCTTTCCTCGGTTTTCGCGACGCCAACAGCAGGAAAAGGCCGCAGCCTGCCGCGGATCCGAACGGGACAAGGTCCCCATGTTTCGTATAGAAAGTTTTTGTCTGCGTGGAAACAATTTTTTCCGTGAGAAAACCCCGTACGAAAATCTCTTGTCCCCGGGAATCTTGAAACGTCCGAACGACCCTCCCACGGGGATCGATGATGCCGGAGACGCCGGTATTGGCGCAGCGAACCACGAAAACCCCGTTTTCCACGGCCCGAAATACGCTAATGGCCATCAATTGATACGGCGCCGCCGTATTTCCGAAACGCGCCTCATTGGTGAGATTGATGATGAACTGCGCTCCGTTATTCACAAACCGCCGTACCAGATCCGGGAAAATATTTTCCCAGCAGATGGTCACGGCAAATCGATGGGGCGGCAATTGGAAAACAGTATGTTCCGTACCCGGTGCATACTGACTCAAGCTAGACACCCGGATCCAATTCCATGGCAGGGTCTCTTTGTAGGGCAGGTATTCCCCGAACGGAAAGAGCCGAATCTTGTCATACCGCTGCAAATTCACCTCTTCCTTTGAAGGATTCAAAAGAAACGCCGAATTCGTCAAACGGGTTTCCACCGCCTCGGCCTTCTGAAATTTTTGAAACTCGGCACTTCCCACAAGAAGCGGCGTGCCGGTTTTTTGAACCAAAGCCGTCACCCGGTCGAAAAGAGCGCCGTCTCTCGTGATGGCACCGGGGGTGGCGGTTTCGGGCCATACAATCAGATCCGGCCGCGTTCGGGAAGCCTTCCGGGTCAAATCCGAATAGGCCTTCATGATCTCATCGGCGTATTCGGGGTCCCATTTTTTCGACTGGGGGATGTTTGCCTGGATCAAGCTGATTTCAAAGGCTTTGCCGGGTGTCGGTTGCCAAATTTCCCGGATCCCGAAGCCCAGCATCCAAAAAATGTAAAGGCCGGCGGCGATCAAACACACAATATTCGGACCGCCTTTGGAACTGGCTGTTGTATACTGCCTTGCCCGGCCGCCCTTCAGATAAAACAATATTCCTATGGACAGGGCCGCGTTAAAGAACACGATCAGAAAACTGAGGCCGTAGGTGCCGAAAATGGACACCATCTGGATCACCACCGGATATCGATATTGAGTATGCGCCAGCAATCCCCAGGGCAGGGCCAAAAAGAAAAAATTGGATCGCAAGTACTCCAGCGTCACCCATAAAAAGGGGGCAGCCCACAAAGCTGTAATCGCTCCTAAGCGCTTCGACAAAAAGGCCACCACCCCTCCGAACACTGCGAAATAAAAACCGAAATAAACAGCCAGCAAAAGATGATGGTACCAGCGGTAATACCAGAGCTCCAGGATCCAGTTAAAAATCCCCGGCAGGAAAACGGATCCGAAAAAAACCGAAAGCAGAAGCGCCCCGGCAAAACTCTGCCTTGAAACGGCCAGGAAAAAAGGGACCAGCGCGACCCAGGCCAGGAAGCCGAAATCCCGGCTTGGAAATGCAGCAATCAATAAACCCGCAGACACCAGGGTGATCCCGGCATCCCTTGCCAATCCCCACTTCGACCCCGGGCGGATTCGATGCAAAATCACAAACGCATCATCCCCATTCCGTCCAAGCGGACGGGTGAGGAAAACAATCCGGTTTTACGGTTTTTTCTCCAATCGAAGCAGAAATGTTCCCTCCACCTTTGCCCCATGGACGGCATCACAATTTTTGCTTTTGTAAGGATCCATTTTTACACGGATGAGCCGCGCCTCCCACTTGTTCGCGTTTGTTCCAAACATCTTTTCGAGTAAATTCGCTAGTTCTTTTTGATGGGTACCATAATGCGCCAGCAAAGTGTCATTTTCAAAATCACATATGTTGATGTCTTGACTCTCTCTTTTGCTTGTTAAGGTTATTTGTTTAAAGATTTGTTCTACCTGGCCAACATCGTTCCTGTAGTTGAAATCAATTTCCGCATAAATGGAATAGGCCTGGGGGTCCCCGTTTGTGTCAAAATCGGCATAAGTCGCCGTAAATACTCCATCGGCGTAATAGATGTTCCCTCTGGGTTTCGGTTCCGGGCCTCCGTCCCCCATAACAGCCGTACTTGTTCCCATCAACACCCCCAACGCGATCAGCAGCGTGATAACTTTCGATCGTTTCATGGTTTTTCCTCCTTCTTGATTGTAATTCTCTGACTTCCACATACCATTTTCCCTTGCGAATCTTTCCATTCGACAAACACTCGGTAAGACATCTCCGGTCTGGGATTGTCCAGTACTTCGAAAGCGTCTTTTGCGGTGAACCGGGCCAGCAAGACATGGGTGAAGGACATGCCCGGAGCCAAATAGCGCGGTTTCGAATCCGGCGCGGCCCTGACCACTTCACCGCGTGTCCAGACTTGGGATTTTCTCAAGCGGATCTTGCGTTGAATTTCCATTTTTCTGGGGATCGGAATCTGCACTTCAATATACTTATCTGTCCTTTTCCGCCAATCCAGATCCCATATGTCCGGCAGGATACGGAGCGGAAACTTTCCGATGACCGTAAAGCGCTGGGTATTGGATTTAAGGAGCCCCACCCATCGAGGGGCGTCCACGTTGCAATAGCGCCCTTCCTTGTCCACAGGCGCATCAAACACCATCGCCGACACCTGCACCTGAGCGACATACGCCCTTGGACGCGGGTCTTTTTCGAATCGATACCAATCACTTCCAAGTTCAAATGAATAGTAATCGGTAAGCTTGCCGTTCAGGGCCTTGGGGATTGTTGTGTTTCCGGAGAGTCTTCGACATCGAACACAGCGGATCCAGCGGCCGTCTTGGGTCGCCAAAAAGGGGAGGGGTGGTGCATCCGGTTTTTCTGAAGTGGGCCGCATCGGTCTTCCGACAACCAGCCGGCCGGATGGATCGATGAGTCTCAAGTTGAAAAACAAATTCCTTTCAAACAGGTGTTCGCTGACCCATATATCATCTGTAAAGGCATTTTCGATGTGTATTGAAGCCTTTATCGGATTCTCGCAGTCATACGGTCCGGCGCCTTTGGACATTTTGAACTCGACCCTCAGGGGAGAGTCCGCAGCCTGGATCTGAGGCGCCCATTGGGTCATTCCAAAGAAGATCATCACCCACGCCGCCATTTTGCCCGGTTTCATATCGATGTCCTATTTGTATCCCGCCGGTTTATTGTAAATCACGCCGTCACTTCGGATATCCCAAGCCGACCCCGGACTGTGCTCACAAAAACCACCGCTTTGGGCGTCGTCCGGAAGGCATTGGCCGAAACGGCGCGGTTCCCAATCCTTAGTGTTTGCGTTCATGATGCAGCAAGGATTAAAGCAATGCTCCGAGTGGCTCAATGCATGGCCCATTTCATGGACAATCGTCCGGACGAGGACCTCATTTTTTTCATACGGTTTTCCCCTCTCCTCTACTTTTTTTATTTCGCCATCGTCTTGGAAGGATATGACGTTGAATTCCACGGTCTCATCGACGCAAGGCGTGGATGTCCCTTCGCTGCAGTTTTCGCAACTGAAAGGATCGTTGTCCACCCAGTTGAGTGGGCTTCTCTTTCGGCATTTTTCAGGTTCTTCGGAACAATTCACAGTGAAGGGGGTTTCCCCCGTTTGAATGCAATCATAGGCCCCTTCAGTGAAATATCGATCCAGGGAATATTGATACATCACCGGTTTACCGTATCTCGAATCCGCCCCTTCGGAAACCGTCTTTCCTTTTGTACTCCATTTCCATATTCCCCCCGAAAAATAGATATGCCCGTGCCCTAACTTCTGCGGGTAATCGCTTTTATCTTCTTTCAGAACGACTTCCATGATGGTACAAGGCCACTCGGGATGGTCTTTCGGGAGATATAAGAAGCCTCTTGCCCCCTTCATCAAAGGATGATTGTTTGGGTCGCCCGGCCTGTCCGGTGCCCCGATCACCACCACTTCAATGCCTTCGGCCATAGAGCAGGCATTTTCAAACGGCACATCCGTCAAACCGGGGATTACCGCCAATCCCCCCTGGCTTTGGGGAAAAAGGTCTGTGTAAAATGCCGCCCAATATTCTTCTTGTTGTCCGGTTTTCCGTACGGGCTTGACAAAAAGCGTCTTTTTGCTTTTATCGGTTCGAAATTTTTCTTCTTCGACATCATTCGGAATGCCGTCACAATCTTGATCTTCTTCTGGATCGCAAAGACTCGGAGTATCAAACCCCGCCTCGGCCCAAGGGCTCGTTTCCCCTGCCCCATCGACGGCACGTACCTGCCATTTATAAGGGGTGTTTTGCTCCAGTGTCCCGCACTCCAGCTGCAAAATGCACCGGGCCGAATCACAGAGGGGATCCTTTTGTAAAGACACTTCTGCCTCCTGGGCGCCATGAATCTTCACCAGCCTCACCTCATAACGGCGGGCGTTTTCAGACGGCTTCCACTTCAACGCAGGCGTCAGGGTGACCAATGTTTCACCATCGGACGGGCTGACAATTTCCGGGACAGGCGGCCGTGCCACGGCCTGAACGGAAACGAAAATCGGGAAGGTGCAAATAAGAATCAATCGAAAAGCAGCGCATGTTTTCAAGCCTATTCAACTCCTTTCCCGTATCGGAAGGGTTGAACAAAAGTAACGGATGGAGCCGTATTGTAAACACCGGTTGGATTGCGTAGACGATCTGTTGGAATCGATAAATTGTCAAGGTTTATTTTCCAGCATAACCCAAATCCACTCGTTTTTTCTGTTCTTTTGTATTATATATTTACTTTTTCAAACACGTTGCACCTGAACTGATTTGACTGTCCATTGGATAAACCGTAAAATATGATTATGCTGTTTTGACCGCACCTGTTTTCAAAAAGGCTCTGTCAGAGGACAAGACCATGAAACGATTTGTGGGGGGAATCCAATCAATCGAAAAAAGGGCTTCTCTCGTTAAAACCGGCGTCGGAATTACAGGCTTTCTAACTGTTCTTTTGTTCTTGTCTTCCCTCGCCGCAGCGGAGGTGTACCGGTGGGTGGACGAAAAAGGGGTTGTCCACTACACCGATACACCGCCTGCCCAAGATGCCGAAGAGATTCACAGTTATCCGGAGCTGTCCTTAGAAAACTCGCCGGCGGAAACCGATCCCAGGGACGCCCCCCGAACTCCGGAGATTGCCGCGCCGACCAAAACCACGACGGAACCCACACCGTCCCCCGAACCCCAAACACCCCCCGACACCGAAACCATGATCCGTCTCAAAAAGAATCTCGAAAAGCGCACCAGCAGCCACCAGCAGCGGAAATTTCAGCGCCGGATCAACGCCCAGAAGCTCAAGGAGGGGCTGGATCCGGGTCAAGAGGAAAACAATCCCTAACCCCTTTTCGGAAAGATATACGCCATGAGCATGACCCAGCGCGTCCTTATTGCCGGCGCCGTATTGGCACTGGACCTGGTGGTGTTTTTCTTCCCCCTCGCCGCCGTTTTCGTCGCCTACGTACTCATCGTCAATCCCCCCTGGTTCCGGGATTTTTTGGATCGATTGGGTCCGGCAAACCCCGCGGCGTCGAAGGATTGAATCCGGATGCCGTCCAAAATGCAAAAGCCCGTGCTCCTGGTGGCCCTGGGCGGAAACGCCCTCATCCGGAAAGGACAAAAAGGGACCCTTTCCGAACAGTTTGAAAACCTCGCCGTGCCGGTCCGCCAGATCGCCCGCCTTTCCCCTTTATATAAAATCATCATCACCCACGGGAATGCCCCCCAGGTGGGAAGCCTTCTCCTCCAGCAGGAAAGCTGCCCCGCGGTCCCCAAGCTCCCCCTGGAGATCCTGGTGGCCCAGACCCAAGGGTGGCTCGGATACATGATCGAATCCACCCTGGACAGCAGCCTGATGGAACTGGGGGTCCCTTCCCACCCCCTCGTGAGCCTCATCAGCTACGTGGTGGTGGACCCGACGGATCCGGCGTTTTCCGCGCCCACCAAACCCATCGGTCCTGTCTACAGGCGGAAAAAAGACGCGCCCCCCGGTTACCCGCTGGTGAAAACCCCAAAAGGGTACCGCCGGTCCGTGGTCTCCCCACGGCCAGTGACCATCGTGGAAAAACGGGAAATTCGACGCCTCATCGGGGAGGATTTCATCGTGATCTGCTGCGGGGGCGGTGGAATCCCCGTCATCCGGGAAGGCCGCGCCTTTTCCGGGGTGGACGCCGTCATCGACAAGGATCTGGCCTCGGCCAAGCTCGCCGAAGAGGTGGGTGTGGACATCTTCGTCATCGCCACCGACGTGCCGGGTGCGGCCTTGGACTACGGGAGCGAACGGGAACGGTTCTTAAAAACCGTCTCCCCTGAACGTGCGAAACGCTATCTTGCCACCGGGCACTTCCCCGACGGCTCCATGGGGCCCAAGGTGGAGGCGTGCATCCAATTCTTGAAAACCGGCGGAAAGCGGGCCGTGATCACATCCGTGGATGCCATTGAAAAAGGCCTGGAAGGCAGCGCCGGAACCCAAATCCTCCCATCGATCCCTTGAACCCTCGGTCCCTTAAATTTCAACATACACCGCAGGCGCGGCACGACTCGATGGGACAAGGGGGAGAGGGTTTGCCTTCCATGGCCTGTTTGAATTCCTTTTTTAAAAATGCCTTTTGGATGCCGTGGTCGATGAAATCCCAGGGGAGGCGTTCATCCAGACCTTTTTCCCGGTGCACGTAGAAGCCGGGGTTGACGGAAGCCGTCTTCAGGGTCCGGGGCCAATTCCCCTGGTTTTGGTGGACAGTAAAAAGAATCTCTCCGACCCGTCGGTCCCCCAGGGAAAGGAGCCCCTGGATTAAGGCCCACCGGGGCACATCCGCATGAACCCGGAAATTGGAGACGTTCCCCAGGCCGGTTTTGACTTTTTTGATTTTTTCTTTCAGTACGCCCACCGTGTCCATGGGCGCCCACTGGAACGGCGTCACAGGCTTAGGAACAAAGGAATTCAGGCTCACCGTAATGGTTCCCATGCGTCCTTTGGGACGGCTGGCCTTGAGGAACCGGTCCTTGATCCGCCTGCAGAGGGCAATAATGGCCGCAACATCCTCGGCGGTTTCCGTGGGGAGGCCCACCATGAAATAAAGCTTCAAATTCAAGATCTCGTTTTCCACCAGGGCCTGGACCGCCTCCAAAATCCGGGTTTCAGTGAGATGCTTATTGATCACGATGCGCATCCGTTCGGAACCCGCATCCGGGGCAAGGGTGGCGGTCTTGGTCTTGCTTTTCTTCAACAAGGCAAAGACGGGCGGACTCAAGGCATCGGCCCGAAGGGAACTGAAACCGGCCGTCATGCCGTGTGCCAGGATCCGGGAACAGATCGTATCGATCTCCGGGTGATCCGCCACCGCTCCGCCCACCAGGCCCACCCTGTCCGTCAGTGCACGTGCATCCCCAAAGGACGCCGCCAATGACGCCGGGCTCTGAAAACGGGGGGGGCGGTAGACGAATCCGGCGGCGCAAAACCGGCATCCATGGGGACATCCCCGGCTCACCTCCACCAGAAAGGCGCGTCCGAAGGTCGTCTCCGGCCCAATGATCACACTCTTGGCCGGTTGAACGGAAAGATCCTTGCAATACACCCGTTGTATTTTTTCAGGAACATCTGCATTGGGCAGAAAGGATTGGAGCGTGCCGTCCCGCCGGTAGGCGGGCGCATAAAACCGCGGCACATACGCGCCGGGCACTTCCCGGGCCAGGTGCAGCAGGAAGGATTTTCGGTCTTTTTGCGCCCGGGGGCCGGAATCGGAAAGGCAGTCGAAGAAGGGCGGCACGATTTCTTCGGCTTCTCCGATGAACAAGCAATCCATAAACAACGCCAGGGGTTCGGGATTCAAAAAGGCGGCAATCCCCCCTGCCACCACCCAGGGGTGGGGAAAGGATCTCTCGGTGGAAAGCAGGGGGAGTCTTGCCCGTTGCAGGATGGAAAGGAGGTTGGGGTAATCGTTTTCAAATGAAACGGAAAAAGCGATGACATCCACATCCGAAAGGCGGCGCCGGGTTTCCAGGGTGCGAATACCCGCATTTTCCGACGAATCCGGCTCGGGATAAAACGCCCGTTCACAAGAAACGCCCGGGAGCCGGTTGATCAGGGCATAGACGGCCTGGAACCCCAGGCTCGACATTCCCAGGGAATACCGGTTGGGATACACCAGGGCCACTGTCACCTCGGCGGCGGGTTTCCTGACGACTCCGGTCTCCTCGGGTGAAACGCGTTTCGCTCTTTTCCCCATGAAAATCGGTTCCTTGGCCGGCACGCATCCCCGCGCTTCCGAAATCCGTTGCGTTCAATGCACGGGCTTGTCTCTCGAGGATGCCGTTGGCGTCAATCCGCTTTCTTCCGCAAAAACGTGGGGACATCGAGGTCGCCGTTATCGATGATCAGCCCCTTGTATCCCCGGTACATGGCCCCGGACGCTTCTCCGGAGGCTTCCCTTTCTCTAAGGAACGTGGGTCGCTCCAGATCCGCACCCCGTTCCAGATCGGTGGGGGTGACGTCCCGGATGCGCCCCCGGTGAAATCGGGTTTCGATCTTTTCAGGCCGGGCCGGGATCACTTCCGCACCGATGCCGGTGGCGATCACCGTCACCCGCATCTCGTCACCCAGGCTGTCGTCCAACACCGCGCCCCAGATGATCTCCGCTTCCTCTCCCACTTCCTTGTAGATCCGTTCCGAAGCCTCGGTGGTTTCATCCATGGTGAGGTCGGGGGAGGAGGTGATGTTCATGAGAACGCCCTTGGCCCCGGAAATGGAGATATCTTCCAGCAAAGGGTGGGAGATGGCGTTTTCGGCGGCCAGAACCGCGCGGTTTTCCCCGCTGGCGAACCCGATCCCCATGATGGCCATCCCGGCCTTGGACATGGTGGTCCGGACATCCGCAAAATCGAGATTGATGAGACCGGGCACCATGATGAGATCCGTGATCCCTTTGACGGAGTGCAAAAGGATCTCGTCGGCCTTTTTGAACATCTCGAGCAGGGTGGCGTGCCGGGGGGCGATCCCCCGAAGCCGGTCATTGGGGATGGTGATGACCGTGTCGGCCACGTCCTTGAGCTTCTCGATCCCTTCATCGGCCTGCCGGGATCGCTTTTTCCCCTCAAAGGAAAAGGGGCGCGTGACCACGGCCACGGTCAGGGCGCCGATCTCCTTGCAGATCTCGGCGATGACCGGTGCCGCCCCCGTGCCGGTGCCGCCCCCGAACCCGGCGGTGATGAAGACCATGTGACTCCCGTCAAGGGTGTTCTTCAGGGTGTCCCAGGTCTCCAGGGCGGCCTCCCTTCCCAGTTGGGGGTTGGCCCCTGCTCCCAGTCCTTCCGTAAGGCATTCCCCCATCTGGATCTTGATGGGCGCCTTCGAGACTTCCAGGGCCTGGCAGTCGGTGTTTGCGGCAATGAACTCCACCCCCTGAAGATTGGATGTGATCATGTTGTTGATGGCGTTTCCGCCGCCGCCGCCCACACCGATCACCTTGATCCTGGCGGACTTGGAGCTTTCCACGAATTTGAACATCATTTCCCCACCTCCTTGAATTGTTTTGGTTCCAATTTCAAACCACTTCTTTGAACCATCGTCGCATCCGGTCCATGATCCGATTGAAAATGTTTTGATCCCGGATCCTGAACTTCTTCCGGCTCGTATTGCGCGCGCCGTATTTCACCAGCCCCACGCCGGTAGCATACATGGGATTGTTCACCACGTCGGTGAGTCCCCCGATCCCCTCGGGCCGCCCCACCCGGACGGGCACATTGAAGATGGATTCGGCAATCTCCACCACGTCCTCCAAAAGCGCCGTCCCCCCGGTGATCACCATCCCGGAAGTGATGGTGTTTTCCATTTCCGCCCGGTACAATTCCCGCTTTACGATGTTGAAGATCTCTTCCATCCGGGGTTCGATGATCTCGGCCAAAATCTGCCGGGGGAGTTTTTTCGGCGAATGGGTCCCGGTCCCCCGGACTTCGATCATTTCGTCGGATTTGACATTCTTGGCCACACAAACGCCGTATTTGAGCTTGATCTTTTCCGCTTCCGCCAAAGGCGCCCGGAGTCCCACGGCGATGTCGTTGGTGACGTTGCTTCCTCCGAGGGCCAATACAAAGGTATGCTTGACGTTCCGGTCCTTGAAGACCGCCAGGTCCGTGGTGCCGCCCCCCGCATCCAACAGCGCCGCCCCAAGATCCTTTTCCTCATCCGTCAAGACCGCCTCTCCCGAGGCCAGGGGCTCCAGGACGATGTCGCACACGTCGAGACCGGCGCGGTTGGCGCACTTGACAATGTTGTGGGCCGACGTGACCGCCCCCGTGACGATGTGGATCTTGGTCTCCAGGCGCACCCCGGACATCCCCACCGGGTTCTGAATCCCGTCTTGATCGTCCACGATGAATTCCTGGGGGATCACGTGGATCACTTCCCGGTCCATGGGGATGGCCACGGCCCGGGCCGCTTCCACCACCCGGTCCACATCCCCCTGGGTGATTTCCGGTCCCTTCACCGCGATGATGCCCCGGCTGTTGAAGCCGGTGATATGTCCCCCCGCGATCCCGGCATAGACGGAGGAAATTTCGCACCCGGCCATGAGTTCAGCCTCTTCGATGGCCTTTTTGATGGATTCCACCGTGGACTCGATGTTGACGACGACCCCTTTCCGCAGGCCAACGGAAGGGTGGGAGCCGATGCCCACCACATGGATTTCCTTCCCCTGGATCTCCCCCACGACAGCGCAGATCTTGGTGGTCCCAATGTCCAATCCTACGACGATTTCTTTATCCCGCTGCATTCACGCCTCCCTGTGGGTTCCGGAGGTGAATTCGTCCGGAACCGGAATCACGACGATCCGATCCGTCTCCACAACGTCGATGGCATCGAAATCCGCGACACTTTCCATAAGGTTTAACCGGAAAAGCGCCTGTTTCAGCCCCGCCAGTTTCGTTTCCAGATCCCCGAACCCGAGGCGGACCGCTTTGCCCCCTTCAAACAGACATAACGTGATGCCGGTCTCAGGATCCGCATGGACGGACCGGATCACCGGGGCGGGGATCATGGCGTTTCGGCGTTGTCCCAATTTCAAAACGGCCACTGCCGATTCCCACGCCGCCCCGGGGGGGCCGCCCGGCGTGGGAATGTCCGAAAAATCGAGGCCCATGATCACCGGCAGATCCTGGGGGTCGGTGTCGGACCATTTTTTGAATATTTCACCTTTCGTGTTGATCAAAAAAAGACTCCCGAGGTCCACCAGCGCCAGGGGCGTTTCTTCATCAATCCGGATCTCCACCGTGTCCGGCAGCTGCCGTTTCACAGTGGCCTCCACGATCCAGGGGTGGGCCAAAAGCCGTTTCCGGGCCCGGTTTAAGTTCATGGCGAGAAGGCTCTTCCCTGTTTCCACCTGCGCCTGTTCCAGCACCGCTTTTTTCGACAGGTGCCGGTTGCCATCCACCACGATGGTCCGGATATTGAAATAATCCCACTGGGTGACCAGATCATGGACAAGGATGAATCCCGCACTTAATAGAGCAATCCCTGAAAACCATAAAAAACCCCTTCCGGCATGGATGAAAAAGCGACCGGCGTTTTCTCTTTTGATTTTCCGATCCGCCTTGTATCGGTTCTTTTTGGCCCTAGGCTCCAATGATCTTCACCTCCGGCTCCAGCGGCACTTTGAATCGGTTCCATACCGTTTCTTCTATTTCCCGGGCCAGCGCCAGGATATCCGATGCCGTGGCGTTTCCGGTGTTGACGATGAAATTGGCATGTCTTTCGGAGACCATCGCCCCCCCGACGCGCCTGCCTCTGAGCCCGGCTTGATCGATGAGTTCGCCGGCGCTTTTCTCCGGAAACGGATTCTTGAAAAAACATCCGGCACTGGGCCATTTCCAGGGTTGCCGTTTTTTTCGCATGGCAAGAATCGTGGATGCCTCGACCCGCAGCGATTCGGGGTCCGTGCGCAGCAAACGAAAAAGACCGGATAAAAGGATGGGGGGGGTCGCATCGGCCCCCGGCGCCCATTTCAATCCCCGGTAGTCAAAGTCCAGGGCGTTGCGCGGATACGTCCGGATCCGGCCGTCGGAACAAAAACCCTCCACGGCTTCCACCACGTCCGCCATGCATCCCCTTGGGCTTCCGGCATTCATCACAATCGCCCCCCCCACGGTTCCGGGGATACCCACGGCAAAGTTCATTCCGGCAAGCCCTTTTTGGATTGCAAAGCGACACAGCATCCGGGTCCGGGCCCCGGCCATGGCCCGGACCGTCACCACGGATCCCTCGTCTTGAACGATCTTGATTTTCCGAAACCCGTCGGACAAGGTAATCACCACACCCCGGACGCCAGCATCCGTCACCAGCAGATTGGTCCCGTCTCCCAGCACAAAACAAGGAATCTCTTTTTCCCGACAAAAGGCGGTCAGCGTTTTCAATTCGCGGATCCCCCGAAGCGACAAAAACGCATCGGCAGCCCCGCCCACGCGAAAGGAGGTGTGCCGGGACATGGGTTCATTCCATTTCACCCTTTCTCCAAATTGCACCTTCAGCCATTTTTTCATCTCCGGAGTTAAAACATCCTTGGAAGGGTTGCCTTTCCCGATACCCGTCGTTTTTTCTTGCGCCTTTGAAGGCCGTTTTTTCGAAAGCGCCTTCATCCCAGTCTTTCAATCACCTTTTCACCGGCTTTCCATACATCCCCGGCACCCAGGGTGAGGAGAAGATCCCCGGGGTTCAAGATCCCGTCAAGGACCTCGGGGACGGCCTCCAGGTCCTCCACGTAATGCACCTCTTTGTGGCCGTGAGCCTGGATCCCTTCGGACAGGAGGCGGCCGCTCACCCCCTCCATCTCGGGCTCCGAGGCCGCGTAAATGGGGAGCACCAAGAGAACGTCGGACTGATAAAACGACCGGGTGAATTCATCAAAAAGGGCCCGGGTCCGGGTGTATCGATGGGGCTGAAAGACCACGACGGTCCGTCGGTTGGGCCAACCCTCCTTCACCGCCTCCAGGGTGGTCTTGATCTCCGTGGGGTGATGGCCGTAGTCGTCCACCACCGTGACACCCCTGACTTCCCCCTTGATTTCGAACCGGCGCTGCACCCCCTGTACCAAAGCCAGAGTTTCCCGGATCTTCTCGAAGGGGATTCCCAGTTCCAAGCCCACCGCTACGGCGGCCAGAGCGTTGGACACGTTATGGACTCCCGGCAGGTTCAACACCATCCGGCCCAGTTTCTGCTCCTTGAAATAGACCTGAAAACTGCTTTTCAGCCCTTCAAAGGAGACATCCTTGACCTGGAAGTCGGCCTGTACGCTCATGCCGTAAGTAGTGAATCGTTTCCGCAGGCGGGGAATCAGGGACTGGATCGGCTCGTTGTCCAGACACAGGACCGCCAGGCCGTAAAAAGGAATGCGATGTATGAACTCCAGGAATGCTTCCTGGATGGCCTCCATGTCTTCATAGTAATCGAGGTGTTCCCGATCGATATTGGTGACCACCGCAATGGTGGGGGACATTTTCAAAAAGGAACCGTCGCTTTCGTCGGCCTCGGCCACGATGAAGTCCCCCTTCCCCAGCACCGCATTGGCGCCGATGCCTTTGAGCTTCCCGCCGATGACGACCGTTGGATCGAGCCCGCCCGCGGCCAGTACCGCGGTCACCAGGGAGGTGGTGGTGGTCTTCCCGTGGGCCCCGGCCACAGCTACGCTGTATTTCAACCGCATCAGTTCCGCCAGCATCTCGGCCCGGGGAATGACCGGAATGGACGCCTTCCTGGCGCCGGTCACCTCCGGGTTGTCGGGCCGCACCGCCGAAGAAGTCACCACCACATCGGCTCCTTCGATCTGTTCCTCCGCGTGTCCCTCATAGATGGTGCCCCCCAGGTGCTGAAGCCGCCGGGTCAAATCGGAGGTCTTCAGGTCCGATCCAGACACCTTGTACCCCAGGTTCAACAACAGCTCGGCGATGCCGCTCATCCCGATGCCGCCTATCCCTACAAAATGAATATGATATTTTTTCAAATACATTCGATGCGATTCAGTCTTTTTGTTTCCATCGAAAACGAGTCCTCTTTCGACGCGCTTTTACTAGGGCCGTTATGTCGTCGACGATGACACGTGCGGCATCCGGCCGTCCGAAATCTTTGGCCCTCAGGGCCATCCGGGAAAGGGCCTCCGGATGACCGGCATAATAAACGATCTTTTCGGCAAGCATCTTTCCATCAAGCATGATCTGAGGGATCATCTCCGCGGCCCCTGCGTCCGCCAGTTCCCGGGCATTGCGGGTCTGGTGGTCGTCGGCGGCAAAGGGAAACGGGACGAAGATCGCCGGTTTGCCTAAAGCCGTTAACTCGGCCACGGTGGTGGCCCCGGAGCGGCAAATGACCAGATCCGCTGCGGCGTATCGGTTTTCCATGTCGTCGAAAAAAGGGGCGACGGTGCCGGAAACTCCGGATGCGGCATACACCTGTCGAACCCAATGGACGTCCGCAGGGCCGGTTTGATGAATAAAATGAAACCGCGATTTTTCCGTCAGCGAATCCAGGGCCTGGGTCACGGCCACATTGACCGCATGCGCCCCCTGACTGCCGCCGATCACCAGGATCGTAAAGGGACGGTCTTCACGCACCGGCGCCTCGCCCACCAACAGAACGGACCTGCGCACCGGATTTCCCGTATAAAGAACCCGGGGATGCTTCATGCGTTCCCGGGTACCGGGAAACGAGACATAGATTCGATCCGCCAGGGGGAAGAGCATCCGGTTGGTCATTCCCGGCAATCGGTTCTGTTCGAACAATACAATGGGTTTTCCCAGCACCCAACCGGCCAGCGCCACCACCCCGGCGGTGTAACTTCCCAGACCCGCTACGACATGGGGCTTGAAACGATGGATCACCCTGATGGATGCCACCAGCCCTTTCGGGATTTTTGCCGCCGCCGAAAGTTTTTCAAAAATACGGCGGCCTTTGATGCCTTCTACCGTGATGACGGCAAGGGGGAATCCGACCCGTTCCAGGGCCGCCCGCTCGAAGGGTTTTCCGGTGGTCACGAACAGGACTTCATGATTTCGGTTCCGGGCCGTGAGTTCCTGGGCCACGGCGATCCCGGGAAAAAGGTGCCCGCCGGTCCCCCCCCCACTGAACAGCACGCGAATGGGTTGTGAAGGGGCGTTCATCGGCCGTTTCTCCCTGTCACGATAAGTTTATTGGGAGAGGCATCAATGTTCATGAGAATCCCGATGGACACCATGTTCAAGAGCAGAGAAGAGCCGCCGTAGCTCAAAAAGGGAAGCGCCAGCCCTTTTGTGGGCAAAAGGCCGAGGGTCACCCCCATGTTGATGCAGACCTGCAATCCAATAGCCACCGTCAAACCGGCAGCCAGATAGGCGCCGAAAGGATCCACCGTCTTTTTAGCGATCCGGGTCCCCCGCCATAAGATCAGAACGTAAAGCCCCAGGATGAAAAGGACCCCCCAAAGGCCCAGTTCCTCGCCCACGATGGAGAAGATGAAGTCGGTATGGGGTTCCGGGAGATAAAAGAGTTTCTGATACCCGTTTCCGATGCCGACCCCCCAAATTCCACCGCTTCCGAAGGCCAGGAGGGAATGGATGATCTGATATCCATCGTCTTTCGGATACGCCCAAGGGTTCATGAAACTTACCAGGCGGCGGATCCGGTATTGGGCATCCATCATCAAAAAATATGACGCAGGCAAAACCAGAATAAAGGCGCTGCTCAAATGGACCAGGCGCACCCCGCCGATGAAGAGCATGACCCAGGTGACCGCACCCAGGATCACCGCCGATCCGAAGTCGGGTTCGCATAAAATAAGCAGGGCGAAGACGGAAAATATCAAGGCATGGGGGAGAAACCCCACGGAAAATTCCCGGACCGAATCCCCCTTCTTGCTCAACGAGTAGGCAAGATAGATCACCAGGGCCAAGCGGGCGAATTCGGAGGGCTGAAACGAAACACTTCCAAACCGAAGCCACCTCGCGCTCCCCCCGGCCGAAAAGCCCCATGGGGTGACATGGATCGCCGCCAAAAGGACCAGGGCCAAAACTACCAGGGGATACGCTAAAGACCGGTACCAGTGATATGGCACATTCCGGCAGGCCACCAGTGCCACGATGCCCATCAGGGCGAAAATGCCTTGTTTTTTCAGGAAGAAAAGGTCATTGCCGAATTTTTTTAAAGCCAGGGCGGAACTGGCGCTGTATATCATCACGATCCCGATGCCCACCAAAAAAAGAACCGGGAACAAAAGCATCACGTCATAGCCCGCCTTTTGCAGTCGGAATACCGCCTGGTCGGAAGGTTGCATTAGCCGGTTTTCCGTCATGACAATGCCTGAACCGCCTTTCGAAATGTTTCCCCCCGATGGGTATAGTCCGTAAACATGTCAAAACTGGCACACGCCGGGGAGAGCAGCACCACGTCTCCGGAAAAGGCCGCCCGGAACGCGGCGTCCACCGCGGATGCCATGTCCTTTGCCGTTTCCATGGAAACCGTATCCTCCAGCGCCGCTTGTATCTGCCGGGCCGCTTCTCCCATGAGAATGACTTTCCGGGCGCAGCGGCGAACCGGCTCCCGGAGCAGGGTAAAATCGCTTCCCTTGTTCCGCCCGCCCATGATCACCACGAGAGGAGAAGTAAAGGATTCCAGCGCGCACAAAACGGAATAGACGTTGGTGGCTTTGGAATCATTGACAAAGCGAACCCCTTTAATCTCCCCCACGGTTTCCAGGCGGTGCGGAAGCCCCTTGAAGGAGTTCAGCGCCCCCTGGATTCCCGATGGGACAGCGCCCGCCGCCAGGGCCGCCACACATGCAGCCGCGGCGTTTTCCTGGCCGTACCGCCCGACAAAACAAGTGCCGGCCAGGTCAAAGGTGGCCTCCAACTCGGGGATTTCTTTTTGATTCTGCGATCTCAACCCGTAGATGAAGATGCGATCCGAAAAGACCGCGGCCCCGGCTTCGGCTTCGTTGCGCCCCGTAAAAAAGACCCGCCGGCTCGGGATGTCGGCGGTGAGACGCCGGATGAACGAATCCGCACCGTTCAACACGGCCGTATCCGATCCTCGCTGGTTTTCGAAAAGCCTTGCCTTGGCTCGGCCATAGGCCGCCAGGTCCGGATACCGGTCCAGGTGGTCCGGCGTGATGTTCAAAAGGACCCCCACCCGGGGCCGAAATGTCTCAATCGTATCGAGCTGAAAACTGCTCACTTCCACCACCACCGCATCCGCGCTTTTCCCGTGGACGACATGTTCGATGAGGGGTGAACCGATGTTTCCGCCCACGAACACCTTTTTCCCGGAGTGCCGCAGCATCTCCCCCACAACAGCGGTGGTGGTTGTTTTTCCATTGGTCCCGGTCACCGCCACAAGGGATTCGGTGACGTACCGGGAAGCGAGTTCCATCTCCCCGGTCACCGGTACCCCGGCCGCCGTCGCCGCCTGAATGGGGGGGATGGACAGGGGAACCCCGGGACTGATGACCACCAGGTCCGCGGTGATAAATGTCTCTTCCCGGTGTTCTCCCAGTTGGAGTGTCACGCCCATTCTGCGGCATTGGGCGGGATAGTCCCCGAGGAGGGCTTCATGATGTTGATCCGTCACGGTCACCTTCGCTCTTTGTTTCACCAGAAACCGGGCCAATGCAATTCCGGTTCGGCCCAATCCCACCACCAGCACCTTTTTATTCATCAGGTTTACCGGGATCGATCGGTTATTTACGGCCATGGCGGCGTTTTCCATCGGTTCGGATTCCTGTCATCTGAGCTTCAAGGTACTCATGGACAAAAGCGCCAGGGCGATGGCGATGATCCAAAACCGCACGATGACCTTGGGTTCCGGCCATCCCTTGAGTTCAAAGTGGTGATGCAGGGGCGCCATTCGAAAAATTCGACGTCCGTTGGTCATCTTGAAGTATCCCACCTGAAAAATCACCGAAAGGGCCTCGATAACGAAAAGTCCGCCCACCAAAACCAAAAGGATCTCCTGTTTGGTGATCACCGCCACGCCCCCCAGTGCGGCCCCCAGAGAAAGGGATCCCACATCCCCCATGAAAACCTGGGCCGGATAGGTATTGAACCATAAAAAACCGAGGCCTGCCCCGACCAGGGCCCCGCAGAAGACGGTCACTTCCCCGGAACCGAAAACGTACTTGATCTGAAGGTACTCGGCGATCTTCACGTGCCCGGCGACATAGGCGAAGACCATGTAGGTGGCGGCGGCGATGGTGACGGGTCCGATGGCCAATCCATCGAGACCGTCCGTGAGGTTGACGGCATTGGAGGCCCCGGAAATCACCAGCGCGCCGAAAAGAACGGCGAATATTCCCAGGTCCGGGGTGACGTTTTTAAAAAAGGGGACCGTGATCCGGGTGTCGAAGCCGGGATTCATATAAATCAAACCTGCCGTCAGCAGGGCCGCCGCCGTTTGCAGCACCAACTTCTGCCTGACGGTGAGTCCCTTATTGAGCTTTTTAACCTGCTTGAGATAGTCGTCGGCGAAACCGATGGCGCCGTAGGCAAGGGTGATGAAAAGGAGGATCCAGATGTAGGCGTTCGTGAGACTGGCCCAAAGCAAGGTGGAACAGACCACGGCGATCAGGATCAGGATTCCCCCCATGGTGGGGGTGCCGGCTTTCTGGTGGTGCATGCTCGGGCCGTCTTCCCGGATGTATTGCCCCACCTGGAGGCGGGCCAGTTTCCGGATCACGTAGGGCCCCAAAAGAAAACAGATCAAAAAGGCCGTCAGGCTCGCATAAATGGTCCGGAAGGTAATGTACCGGAACACGTTGAATGCGGAGACGTGGGTGTGAAAGGAGTACAAAAGATGGTACAGCATGCTATTCGGCCTTCTTTCTCTTTGCCGGAGGGTTTTCGGATCGTGCCCCGTCTTTTTGGACCCACGCTTTCAGCGCCTGGACCACTGTCTCCATGGCCATGCCCCGGGATCCCTTCACGAGGACCCAATCCCCGGGTTTCAGGCGGGGAAACAGATCCGCCGCCACGGCGTCCTTGGTTCCGGCGAACACCGCTTCTTCCGGCATTCCCGCCGCCACCGCGCCCGCCGCCATGGCGGGCGCAAAGCGCCCGGCGGCATAGAGACGATGGGCCCCTGCATCCTCGGCATGGGCGCCGATGAGACGATGTAATTCTTCCGAATGAATCCCGAGTTCGAGCATGTCCCCCAACACCAGGATGCCGCGGCCTTTTTTCCCTTTCAATCGCATGAGGGTGTCGATGGCCGCCTTCACGGATCCGGGATTGGCGTTGTAGGTGTCGTCAATGAGACCGATGCGGCCGGCGAGCACCGTAACGGCCATCCGCCCTTTTTCCGGAACGAACGCCTCCAGGCCGTTCCGGATGCGCTCCGGGGAAAGCCCCGCAAGAAAACCCACTGCCGCCGCACCCAGGGCGTTTGAAACCATGAATTTCCCCGGGGTGGGGAGCCTCACGGGAATCTGCGTTCCGGCCACGTGCAAATCGAACCGTACGCTCTGACGGGACTCCCGAACCGCTGTCGCCCGAATCGCGGCGGGTTTCCGGCTACCGTAAGGGAGCACGCGGCAGGCGGCACGGTCCGAAAGTGTCAATACATTGGAATCATCGGCATTGAGGACCGCTGTCCCGCCCCTTTGGATATGCGCCAGGAGCTCGGCCTTGGCCGCCGCCACCCCCTCCACGGAACCCACCCCTTCCAGATGCGCCGGTGCGATGTTGGTGATCACTCCGATGTTCGGCGCGCAGATCGCCGCCAGGCGCCCGATTTCTCCGGGATGATTCATTCCCAGTTCCACCACCGCCCATTGGTGCTCGGGGGAAAGGTTCAACAGTGTCAGCGGCACCCCGATTTCATTATTGTAATTTCCGAGAGCCGACAGGGTCGAAAATTTCTGCCGGATCACTTCCGCGGTCATTTTTCGTGTGGTGGTCTTCCCGTTAGATCCGGTGATGGCCGCCACTTTACCGTTCCAGCGGCGCCGGTGGTGGGCCGCCAGTGCCCCCAGGGCGCGGGTCGTATCCGGAACCGAAACACAAAAGATCCCCTGATCTCTGAACCGCTGAAGCGGAAGCCGTCGCACAGACCGTCTTTCCACAAGGACGCCGGAAGCCCCCTTTTCCACCGCCCGGACGACAAACCGATGCCCGTCGAACCGTCCCCCTACGAGCGCCACGAACAGCTGTCCGGAGGCAATATGCCGGGAATCGGTGGAAACGCCGGAGAACCGCTGCCGTGTGCTTCCCGACAGTAATGTCCCGCCGGTTGCCTCAAGAACCCGGGAACCGGTCCAGATATAGACAAACCCTTTTTTCCCTTCCGGCACCGTCACATGGCCTCCGCTTTTTCAGGATCCATGGACAAGGCCCCCGCGGCTTCTTCCCGGTCGTCGAAATGCACTGTCTTTTCTCCACGAATTTGATAGGTTTCGTGTCCTTTTCCCGCGATGAGAACCGCATCTCCGGGGCGGGCCGTCCGGATTCCCAATCGGATGGCTTTTCTTCGATCGGGCTCGACCATAAATTCGCCCCTGTCCGGAACCAAGGAATTCAAAGAATCCCTTTCCCGGGGACACGTCTTCACGAGTCCTTCTTTGATCTCCCGGATGATGGCCATGGGGTCCTCTTTCCGAGGGTTGTCCGAAGTCAAAATGACCACATCGGAAAATCTTCCCGCGATTTCCCCCATGAGGGGCCGTTTTTTCCGGTCCCGGTTTCCGCCGCATCCAAAAACGGTAATCACCCTTTTGGGATTCAGGGCCCGCATCGCCTTGAGTGCGTTTTCCAGGGCATCCGGAGTATGGGCATAGTCGATGATCACATGGCGGCCGGCCGGATCCGGTATCGTCTCGAAGCGGCCGGGAATGGGTCCGAGGGTTTCCAGCCCGTCCCGGATCGTCTCCAGGGAAAATCCCAGCGCAATGCCCACACCCGCGGCGCAAAGGAGGTTTTCCAGGTTATGCCTCCCGATGAGGGCGGAGTTGAGTTCAAAGGCGCCCGCCGGCGTGTGAATCACGGCCCTTATTCCGGAGATGTCCGACCGGAGACACTCTGCCCAGACCGCGTTTTCGGGATCCGATCCCACGCCGATGCCGGCACCGGGAAATTGCTTCAGAAGGGTTTTTCCCCGGGGGTCGTTGCAGTTGAAGACCGCAACGGCCCGGTCCTTCTTGGGACCCTGTTGCAGCAATTCCATGAAGAGGCGTTTCTTGGCGGCCCAGTAATCTTCCATATCCCGGTGGAAGTCGAGATGATCCCGGCTCAAATTGGTAAAGACCCCCACGTCCATCAAGCAGTCGTCCACCCGGGAAAGGGCGAGGGCATGGGAGGACACCTCCATCACCGCATGGGTGACGCCTCTTTCCCGCATATCCGAAAGCATCCGCTGGAGATCGACCGATTCCGGAGTGGTCAGGGGGCTGTTCAGATGCTGACCGGCGTACCGGGAATAGATGGTTCCCAGGAGTCCCGCGGAATACCCGGCGTTTTGGAACAGGTTTTCCACCAGGTGGGCTGTCGTCGTCTTCCCGTTGGTTCCTGTGATGCCGACCAAGGTCATACTCCCGGAGGGATTCCCGAAAAATTCGGCGGAAGCACCGGAAAGGGCCTTGCGGGTATTGTTCACCAGGAAACACGGCGCATCGATGGCAACGGGCGTTTCCACCACCACTGCGGCGGCTCCGCGCTCAATGGCGATGGGAATGTAATCATGCCCGTCGGCGCTTTGTCCCTTGAGGGCAAAAAACATGCCCCCCTCTTTTACTTCCTGTGCGCGGTAATGGATGCCCTGGATATCGATTGCATCTCCCATCGGTGTACCCATCCGTTGAATCGTCTGGGCGGCGGCGATTCTTTGAATTAACCGGGAAAGGATCAACCCGCCTCCTCGAAATGCACCCTGGCCGTCATCCCCTTCGGTTCCACATCCGGCGGGACCTTCAGGTATCCCAGCGTCTCCTGGACGATCCGGCGGAAGGCAGGCGCTGCCACGGTGCCGCCGTAATGGGCTTTCTTGGGTTCATCCACCACCACCAAAACCGCAATCCGGGGGGTTTGCACCGGGGCAAAGCCGACAAAAGAGGATGTATACCGGCCCCGGGCGTATCCGCCCTTTGGATCCACTTTCTGCGCTGTTCCGGTCTTGCCGCACACGGAATACCCTTCCGGGACGGCCTTTTTTCCGGTTCCCTCGTCCGCCACAACGGCTTGCATCATCTTTGTGATTTCCCGGGCGGTCTTTGCGGAAATCGTCCGTCGGACCTTCCGGGGTCCGAAGGTGGTCAGGAGCCTCCCGTCTTTATTGGTGATACCCATGACCAGATAGGGCTTCATCAGGACACCGTCGTTGGCGATGGCGGAAACCGCGGTGATCAACTGCAGGGCGGAAACGGAAATTCCCTGTCCAAATGCAATGACCGCCGCGTCGATCTTTTTCCATTTTTGAAAAGGTGCCATCATGCCCGGTGTCTCGCCGGGACAGTCGACACCGGTCTTTTCACCGAAACCGAAGGCCCTGAGGGTTTGGTAGAGGGCTTCGGGGCCGATGGTTTGACTCACCTTGACCGCCCCGATATTGCTTGAATACCGGACGACATCCTTGAGGGTCATCCATCCGTGGGGATGGGTGTCGTGAATGATGTGTTTCCCCACCCGGTAGGTGCCGTTTTCACCAAAAAAAATAGAGCTCTTGGAAACGGTTCCGGTCTCAAGGGCCGCTGCCGCGGTGAAAATCTTCATGGTGGACCCGGGCTCAAAGTTGTCCGTCACCGCGCGGTTGCGCCAGGTATGCTGGCTGAAGGATTGAAAGTCGTTGGGGTTGAGGAAAGGGTAGTGTGCCATGGCCAGGATCTGACCGGTGGCCGGTTCCATGACCAGGGCAAGTCCGGATTTGGCCGAAAATTCCTCCACCGCTTCTTTCAGCGTGCTCTCCGCGATGTACTGAATCGTCCTGTCAAGGGTTAAGACCAGATTATTTCCGTTGAAGTCTTGGTCCTTCGTGACACCGTCTTCCAGATTACGGCCCAGGGCATCCTTGATCACGTGGAACTCACCGTTTTCCCCCCGCAGATACCGATCGTAATAAAATTCGATTCCTTCCAAACCACGGCCGTCGATTCCTGAAAATCCGATGACCTGGGCGGCCAGGGTCCGGTTGGGGTAGAACCGACTGTGCTCCGGAATGAAATCGATCCCTTCAATTTGAAGGGCCTTGACGTCGAGGGTTTCCCGGGGGGATACTTGTCGTTTTATCCAAACGAAATTTTTCTCCGAAGACAACTTTTGGGCCAATCCCTTGCGCTCGAGTTGAAGCGTTTTGGCCAAGGTGGGAACGAGCCTCCGGGTTTCCCGGATGGTTCCTGGATACGCCGCGATGGAAGGCAGTTCGTTCGTCACCGCCAGTTCCGCGTAATTGCGATCGTAAATGGTGCCTCGTTTCCCCCTTGAAACAAGAGACTTCTGATATTGATGGGAGGCTTTCTGGGAGAGTGTGGTACTGCAAAAGGCCTGGAGATAAACCGCCCTCGCCGCAAGGGCAGCGACGAAAACGGCGAAAAGGCATCCCACCAGGGTAATCCGAAGCCCGATCTTGTTTTTGACCTTTGATTTCATGGGAGCAGCATCACCTGCTCGGGTGCGGGCATTTGCAGCCCAAACCGTTTTTGCATCATCTCCGAAAGCCGCTGGGGAGAGCGGAGATGGGCCAACTCGATGGTCAGGTCCTTTTCCAACTTGACGAGTTCCTTTTGCCGTTCCATGGCCACGGAAATTTCGTAACCCACCTTCATGGACTGCACGCGGCACCATGTATAGAAAAACAGCTCCGCCACTAAGAAACTCAGGATCACCAGCCAAGGGATCACGACGGTCCCTCTTTCTTTTTGTTTTTTGGAAATACGTTCAGGCAACGGTTTTTCCCTTTTGGGTGTTCTTTTCCTTCATGAATACTTCCCGGTCGATTTTTTCGGCGACCCTCAACCGAGCGCTCCGGGCCATGGGGTTTTCGCGGACCTCCGCCTCCGAGGGCCGGACGGGTCTTTTGGTGAGCACGCGGAAAACAGGTTCCCGATGACACGTGCATCGGGGAAAATCCGGCGGACAGGTGCAGGGATGTTCGAGTGCTTTGAAGCGGGTCTTGACCATCCGGTCCTCCAGGGAATGGAAGGAGAGGATGCAAATCCTGCCCGACGGGCTGAGCCAGTCGACGATTTCTTCCAAAAAAGTGTTTAAATTTTCCAGTTCGGCGTTGACGGCGATACGCAGCGCCATGAAGACCCGCGTGGCCGGATGGATTCTTCGATGGGCCGTTTTCCGGGCAGGGACGGCCTGGGAGACAATCCGGGAAAGCTCGAGGCTGGTGCGAATCCGGCGGGTTGCCCTCACAGACACGATGCGTTTGGCGATTTTTTTGGCCCATCGTTCCTCACCGAATTCTTTCAACAACGCCGCTAGTTCGTCCTCCGGTAAATCATTGACCAGATCTTCGGCTCTCATCGTGCTTCGGTCATCCATCCGCATGTCCAGCGGCTCGTCCTTGCTGAAACTGAAGCCTCTTCCGGCGAATTCGAGTTGTTGCAGGGAAACGCCCAGATCGAGAAGGATGCCGTCGACGGCCGGGACGTTCAATTGCTGGAGACATTCGGGAAGGCGGGTGAAATTGCCGTGAAAGAGATGAATGCGGCCTTTAAAGGGCGCGAGGACGTTTCGGGCATGGGAGATGGCGTCCCGGTCCCGATCGATGCCAATGAAGAGCCCATCCGAGGGAAGGGACTTCAAAAGGGCCGTTGCATGTCCGCTGCCGCCGAGGGTGCAGTCGGCGAAAACGCGTCCCTGTCCGGGTTTCAGATAATGAAGGACCTCTCGGGTCATGACGGGAACGTGGTGAAACGACATCGACTATATTCCTAACTTGGCAATTTCGTTCCGGACCTCCTCCTTTTTCATGTCTTGTTCCATTTCGACGTTTTCTTTATCCCAGTTTGCCCGGGACCAGATCTCAAAATGATCCAGAACGCCCACCAGGACCACATCCTTTTCGATCCCCGCATATTGTCGTAAAAGAGGAGGGATCAGCATGCGTCCCTGCCTGTCGAAGGGGCAATCCGAGGCCCCGCCGATGAACACGCGCCGGAACCGGCGCATGTTATCGCTGGTCTCGGCCAAGGAGAGAATCTTGGCCTCCACCTTCTTCCATTCTTCGAAGGTATACGCATGAAGGCATTTGTCCAGCCGCGACAGCATCAAGCGGTCCGCCCCGCTGTTTCCGATCACTTCCCGGAACCGTGCGGGGATCACCAACCGGCCTTTATCGTCAACGGTATGAAAGGAGCTTCCTCTGAACATGCTTCCACCATTTTTTCCCACTTTATACCACTGTTGCGCATAAAAACCGATTTTTTATACAATGTCAAGGAAAAAATCCTTTTCCAAGTAGATATTTTTTACAATAATTCGATTAGTTAAATTCATCCCGCGTCGTTTTGAAAAAAGTGGAGGAATGTGGTGATCAAACTGAAAAAGCCGCGCATCCGACAGGCAATTTTCAAAACATCGATGTGTCTCATTTACAGAACCTCCGGTTCCTGCTAAAAGGCGGGCGAATATGGACTCTATTTCAGGAACCGTGGTGCAAAGGGGGCGTTTTGGAAGAAGAGAAAAAAGAAAAATCCAAAAAAGACCCGGATTGGGAAAACCGGAGACTTTGCGTGGATGGCGCCTGCATCGGTGTCATCGGCCCGGACGGGTACTGCAAAGAATGCGGAAAACCCGAAGATCCGGAAATGCCGGAGGCCCGGATCCGGGAAGCCGAAGACGCCGATGTCGATTCTTTTCCCGAGTCCCCATCGGCGCCCGAATCCGAAAGCCAAGAAAACGGATCCACGTTGGATGCCTATTGGAAAAACAGGAGGCTTTGTGCCGATGAGGCCTGCATCGGTGTCATCGGCCCGGACGGGTACTGCAAAGAATGCGGAAAACCCGAAACCCCTTCCACCGGGTGAACCGTGAATATCAAGGAGGCGTTCATGAAAAAAATCGAGATTCGACGGAATCCGGATGAAAAAACCCTCGAATCGACCGGTGTATTTCAATGGCCCGTATGGACCAAGGAGGTCTCCGAATTCCCTTGGACCTACGACGCCGCCGAAACCTGCTATTTTATCGAAGGAGAGGTTACCGTCACCCCTGAAGACGGGGAGCCCGTTTCAGTGGGAAAAGGAGACCTGGTTACCTTTCCCCAAGGGATGTCGTGCACCTGGAAGATCCACAAAAACGTCAAAAAACGTTACCGGTTTGAATGAGGCTCCCCCTATGCGACGAAAAGAAAGAGAAATCACGGATCCACAAGAGATGGAAACGATCATCCGCAAGGCCCGCGTCTGCCGCATCGCCATGGTGGACGGCGACCGGCCGTACATGGTTCCCATGTGCTTCGGGTACGAACCCGGTGCAATCTACCTGCATTCGGCTGATGCGGGGCACAAGATCGATGTTCTTAAAACAAATCCCAGGGTCTGCGCGGCGTTCGAG
Organism: Deltaproteobacteria bacterium; assembly: GCA_019309485.1. Lineage (GTDB taxonomy): Bacteria > Desulfobacterota > Desulfobacteria > Desulfobacterales > UBA2156. The sequence goes on from JAFDGC010000001.1 coordinate 103,460, forward strand.
GGGGAGCACCTCCTCATTGAAGGAAAAACCGCGTGCGGTTTCGGGATGCACTATGAAAGCGTGCTGGCCTTCGGACGGGTCCGATTCATCGAGGATCCGGCTTTGAAACGCAAAGCGCTGGACGTTCTCATGGACCATTACGCCCGAGGATCCTTTGACTATCCGGAGGACGCCCTTGATAAAACGCGCCTTCTCCGGGTGGACATCGAACACATGACCGGAAAGCGATCCGGATGAGATCCTTTTCATCCCCCGCTTTTCTTCGATGGATGCATTTGGGGTGAAAATGGCCGGCGCCGCGCAACAAAATCGGGCATGGAAGGGACTCGGAGCAACGGCAAAGCGGCTGTTCATGGGCGCCCGTTCCAGCCACGATTGGGAACACACCCAGCGGGTCTGCCGGCTGTGCCGGCGCATGGGCCCCGCAGAAGGCGCCGACATGGACGTCCTGCTGGCGGCGGGTTATTTGCACGACATCGGCCGCTGTTTTGAAGACGCCGCCAACGGCGATGTTTGTCACGCGGAAAAAGGGGCCCAAATGGCCGGAGAAATCATCGCCCCCCACGGTTTTTCCAAGGACCAGAAAGAAAACATTCTCCACTGCATCCGCGCACACCGGTTCCGGGGGAAGGCGGCGCCGAAAACCATTGAAGCCAAGGTCCTTTTCGATGCGGATAAACTGGACGCCATCGGGGCCGTGGGCATCGCCCGGGCATATCTTTTCGCCGGAGAGATCGGGGCGCGGCTGCACAATCCCTTTGTGAAAATCGAAGCCATGCCGCCTTACTCCGTCAACGATACGGGGTTCCGGGAATACAAGGTAAAACTGATAAAGATTCGGGATCGGATGCATACCGACACCGGCCGTCGGCTGGCGGAAGACCGACACCGATTCATGGAAGGCTTTTTTCAACGGTTTTTAGAAGAACATGCAGGAAAGAGGTGAACAAATGAGTATCAACGTGGTGGACAAAATCGACGACCGGGTTCCGGTGAACCATGTGCTCATCAGCGTTTCGGACAAATCGGAACTGGACCTTTTCGTGACGCGCCTGATCGACCTTTGTCCCAAAGTCAGAATCTTTTCAACGGGCGGCACCTACGGCCGGATCAAAGAGATCCTCGGACACAAAGCGGATACGGTCCTCCAGCAGGTTTCCGACTATACCGGACAGCCCGAAACCCAGGGAGGACTTGTCAAGACGCTGGATTTCAAGATCTACCTGGGGCTTTTGACGGAAACGTATAATGAATTCCACCAAAAAGACCTAAAACGCACGTCGAGTGTCCCCATCGATATGGTGGTCGCCAACCTGTATCCTTTTCAGGATACCGTGGCAAAATCCGGGGTAACCATGGAGGCCGCCCGGGGGAACATCGACATCGGGGGGCCGAGCATGATCCGGGCCGCAGCCAAAAATTTCATCCGGGTCGCCTCCGTGGTGGATCCCGGCGACTATCCGTCCGTTCTGGAGGAACTCGCCGCCCATGGTGGCGCTACCACGTTGCGACTTCGTTTCCGCCTGGCCCGGAAAGCCTTTGCTCACACGGCGGCCTATGATCGCGCCATCGCCGAATACCTGGCGGGACGCGGTTTCGACGAAGTTTCGTCCTGTTACCATATAACCGCATGAGACGCGGAGGAACGGATGCCACATGTGATCGTCAAACGCTACCCGGAAAGATTGGAAGCCCGGAAAATCGAGCTCACCGAGGAGATCGTCAAGGACGTCGTCGCCATCGTCGAGTGCGAAGAAAAATCGGTTTCCGTGGTCTTCTTTGATCATTTGTGACGCAACACAGATTTTTGAATCTTAACGATATCTTTAAACAAAAGGGAGAAAATCATGAAAGTGCTGGTGACGTACTACACGGATTCAGGGAATACGGAAAAGGTGGCCAAGGCCATTTACGAGGCTATCGATCAGGCGGAAAAGGAAATCGTTCCTTTGGCGGAAGCGCAAAACAAGGATCTGTCCCGGTACGACCTCATTTTTTATGGATTTCCGGTCAACGCCAGCAGTGTCCCGGCCAAGGCCCAGTCCTTTTTAAAGGCGTTGCCTCAAGGGGCAAAGCTGGCTCTTTTTTCCACCCACGGGTCCTTCCGCGGCGGGCCTCTGGCCGTCACCGGCATCTATAATGCCATGTCTCTGGCCAAGCAGGCCATGGCCCTTGGTAGCTTTTGCTGCCAGGGGAAAGTCAAGGAGAGCATCCTGGAAGCTCTGGAAAAAAAGCCCGAACACAAGCCATGGGTGGAAGAGGCCCGAAGCGCGGTCGACCATCCGGATGTCCACGACCTGGAAGAAGCCAGGGACTTTACGAGAAAGATGCTCACAAAAGCCGGATCTTACCTAAGTTGAGCGATTTTCGAGGTTGCCGCAGCTACAAGGAAAATGTCGTTGCGCTATAGTGCACCATGCGCAACGGCATTTGACGCCGTAGATGCAGTAAAATCGGAAATTACGAAGGGTTTCAAATTTTTGAAGCTAAAATTGGCAGAATTCCTTAAAAGTATTACCAATTGAACGGTTTCAAAAATTTGAAACGCTCAGCTTAGGTCTTACTAGGCCGCATACCCAAGCCGAACCCGTCGTTCATTCTCGAACAGGATCTTGGTCTTGGTGAGCACCCCGCCGAACTTGGCGAATTCGTTTTTCACTCCCCCGAGGACGCGCCACACTTCACTGGATCGCCTCTCGATGGCCAGGGTCTTGAAGCCCATCTGCAGGCTGAATTTTGGAATGCCCCCGTCATTCGGGGATTTTTTAGGATTCAACCCCCATCTCCATGTGCTGATTTCAGACGGCTGTTTCCACGAAAGCGGGATGCTCACCGTGGCACCCGGCATCGATCGTAAAATCCTAAAACGCCTGTTCAGACACCGGATGCTCCGGATGCTTCTGAAAAACGGCAAAATCACCCGGGACATGATCGCCCTCTTGGATAAATGGCGCCATACCGGGTTCAACGTATACTGCGGCCCAAGGATCCTTCCCCGGAAAAAAACATCCATGGAAAACCTGGCCCGGTACATCATCCGGGCGTCGTTTTCCCGGGAGCGGATGACCTGTGTTCCGGAAGCCGGATCGGTGATCTATCACTCCAAAAACGGACAAACCACCCGTGTGTTCCACGCCTTGGAATTGCTGGCCGCCATGACCGTCATATCCCGAACAAAGGAGAGCAGATGGTCAGCTACTATGGATACTACAGCAACGCCTCCCGGGGCCAACGGAAAAAAGCCGGAATCGATGCGATCCTCTTTTGCCTTTTTGAACCGGAAAGAACGGATTTTCAATCAAGGATTACATCGCCGATCCGGTTTATCCCCTGGATGCCTATTTCTGAAAAACCCACCGGCGCTGACCCGACAAACCATGCCCGAATCGGCCGGCACCGGGGCCTTTTTCCGATTATTTTTGTATTGACAGCCGATCTTCCCCTGGGTATCGAACCAACGTACGCCACGATAACTGAACGCTTCCATACCTTGGGGTAAAGATCATGTCGGAACACAATGCGCTCTCGCCCTCGACCCGTACCTGAAAGAGCAAGTTCTGGTACTCTTATCATTCATTCGGGGTCGCTTTCGGCACCATCGACACCGCCTCCTGGTAGCATACCAAACAGAGCATGCTGGCGCAAAAACTGATCCCGGCGCCGGTGGGGTTGGAGAAACTGCTGATGGAACTGCGGATAAAATAACAGTGAAAAGTGACAATTCAGAAGGCCAGGAGGATGGAAGGCTGGCCTTGAATATTTTGTTGTAGCCTTCTATCCTTTAGTCTTTCCAGCTTTCCGGCCTTTAGCCCATAACTTTTAGGAGGAATGTCATGGACGGAATCGATCTGGTTGCTCAGCTGATGGCCATATCGGCCACCACAGCCCCCAAGAGCAAGGGGGAAAACTTCGTGAAAACCCGGGTGCTCGCCGGCCCGGTCCTAAAGGAGCTGGCCGATGAAATGGTGGCCTTCGGCCAGCGCACCGGCAAAAAGGATTTCGACCGCGACGCCAAGAACGTGGCCGACTCCGAGGCCGTGGTGCTGGTGGGCATTGACCGCGCCAAGGTGCTGGGGTTAAACTGCGGGGCCTGCGGGTTTGCCGACTGCAAAAGCCTCCAGGAGCACGGGCGGAACGAGGGTGAATTTATCGGCCCAGCCTGTGCCTTTCGCCTGCTGGACATGGGCATCGCCCTGGGCTCTGCCGTGAAAACCGCCAGCATGCTCAACGTGGACAACCGCATCATGTACCGCGTGGGCGTGGCGGCCCGGCAGATGAAGCTGGTGGACTGGGATTTTGTTATGGGTATTCCGCTTTCGGTGAGCGGAAAAAGCATTTATTTCGATCGTTGAAAGAAAAATGATACCATACAATGCCCCGCTGCAGCCAAACCATATCACCGGGCGAAGAACACCATCACCTCGGCCAGGTGCTGTGCGAGGACTGTTACATGGACGCGCTGTCACCGGCAAAAACCTGTGATACCTGGGCGGTGCACAACGCCAAAACCATGGTGGAAGAGCAGGGCGGCCGGGTGCAGTTCAACGAAACTCAGCAGCGTATCCTGGATGTGCTCAAGGGTCATGCGGCCGGTGTCCAAGATCAGGGCGCCGGCCACCTCCTCGACCACATCCTCGGGTGCGGCGGGCTCCGGCGGCGCCTCGGCGATGATCTTCTCGGGCCAGCCTTCATCCGGCACCACCCAGGAAAAAACGATGTCGGCCTTGCCCCGCTTGACTTTGACCCATTCCTCATCGGAGAGCATGTCCAGGCTGGCGGTAAACAGGATGTGTTCTTCCTTGTAAATCATGTCGCGAATTGTCTGGATAGCTTCCTGGCAGGCCGGCCACCGTTTTTTCGGGGTCACCGGCGGCAAAGGCTTCCCGGGCCTGCTTGAGGCTGGCGCGGATATCATCGTGAATGGACCACATCACCTGGGAGGGGCCGGTGAAGTGGTGGGCTTTCAGCATAGGAAACAGCTGTTTTCCCTGCTGATGTAATGCGGGTCGATCTCCGGCAGGCGCTGGATCAGGTTGCCCGGGGCCTCGCGGTGGGCTTCGAAAGCTTCCTTTGCCGGGGGGTGACCCAGTCGCCCGATGAGCATGCTGATCTCCCTCATGATTTTTTCCGAAGCCCGGTTTTCCTTCATGAATGTGAAACCCTTCGGGATATTCGAGTTTCGGATCTTTCGATCGCCCCGAAAACGATGCTCTTGCTGGACCGCACACCCAAGTCGAACCCGTCGTTCATTCTCGAACAGGAAAAACAGGGCCGGCAAATCCATCAGGCCTCCGGAGGCGGGAGTTCCTGGACGTCCTTGAGCTGCCGTTCGATGGCCCGGGTCCGCACTTCGGCCTGATCGATGGTGTTGGCCGCCTCCTGAAGTTTTTTCTTGGTCTTGGTGAGCACTTCGCCGAATTTTGCGAATTCGTTTTTCACTCCCCCGAGGATGCGCCACACTTCACTGGAGCGCCTCTCGATGGCCAGGGTCTTGAAGCCCATCTGCAGGCTGTTCAAGAGGGCGGAAAGGGTGGTGGGGCCACAGACCACGATCCGATATTCCCGCTGGAGGGTATCGCAGAGTCCCGGCAGACGCAAAACTTCGGCGTATAATCCTTCCACGGGTAAAAACAGGATCCCGAAATCGGTGGTGTTGGGCGGATCGATGTATTTTTCCCGGATCCAGCGGGCTTCCTGCTTGATCCGGGATTCCAGCCGTTTCAGGTGGGTATCCATCGCCGCTTTGTCGGCCTGTTCCTGGGCTTCCACGAGCCGCTGGTAATCCTCCTGGGGAAACTTGGAGTCGATGGGGAGATAAACCACCGATTCCTGATCCGGGTCCCTTCCCGGCAGCTTGATTGCGAACTCCACCCGTTCGTTACTCTCCTTCCGGGTGGCAACATTCACGTCGTACTGTTCCGGCGTGAGGATCTGCTCCAGGATATTGGCCAGTCGGATTTCCCCCCACATTCCCCTTGTTTTCACGTTGGTGAGGACTTTTTTAAGATCCCCCACGCCGGCGGCCAGTGTCTGCATCTCCCCCAACCCGCGGTAGACCTGTTCCAGCCGTTCGCTGACCTGCTTGAAGGATTCGCTCAACCGCTTTTCCAGGCTGGTTTGAAGCTGTTCATCCACGGTTTGGCGCATCTGTTCGAGCTTTTGCCGGTTGTCTTCCTGGAGCGCCCGGATCCGTTCCTCCACCGTTTTTCGCATGGACTCGAGTTTTTCTTCAGAATGCCGCGTCATCTCGTAGATGAGCCGGCCTAAAGAATCGAGCTGATCCTTTTGCATGCCGGCATTTTCGGTCGTCCGTTGGAGCAGGGAATCGGTGGCTTCTTTGAGGGAGGCCCGCAATTCATAACGGGTTTCCCGGGATCCCGCAGCGATTTCCTCGCGGTTTTTGGAAATATCCTCCCGGACCCAGCGGCGGGTTTCCTCCTGCGCCTCCGCCAGTTCCTGAAACGCATCATGCAACCGGCTGAAATGCCTTTTCAAGCTGCCCAGTAAAAAAGAAAGCAACACCACAATGCCGAGCAATAAGACAACGGCAGCAAAGACCAAAAGATCGTTTATCGGAATCACCCGGCGGCTCCTTTTGGAGGGTTGAAGAAAGGAGTGGCGCCCCACCGCCCTGAAAAGCGGAGCGCCCCGGCAAGGGAAATATCTGTTTCAAGACCGCTTCACCCGATCCCGCCTTGAAAGGCGGGGCTTGCGGGAAGCATTCCGGTCAAAACAGCTTCAAAACCCCATCTGAGACTTTAAACCCTTTCTTGTAAAATTATGAATACCGGACTTCCACCATTGCTGGATAAACGGAAGAAGGTCGGTTTGTCAAGATACGTTCCCGTTCGGACCAATGTTATGGATCGCAATTTCGTGTTGCCTTGCATGAAGGCCTTTGGTAGTTTTTGTATTTTTAAGGTGCTTGAAAAACGCATTGCCAAACCGCTGCATAGGGTATCCTGGCATGGAATGGAAGACCGCCAATGCTGACGGGAAAAACCGGGTTATCGTCACGAAGAAGCTGCCGGGAAGCCGGTGGCTCAAAATCCTGAAAGAAGTCGGCTGCCGCGTGGAGATTTGTCAATCGGACGCCGTGCTGGGTACCGAAAACATCCGGACGGCCATTGGGTCCCGGTGCGACGGGGCCATCGGCCAATTGACGGAAGACTGGGGGGAACCCTTGTTCAACGCCTTCAAGGCGGCGGGCGGCAGAGCCTACAGCAATTACGCCGTGGGCTTCAACAACGTGGACGTGGCCGCGGCCACCCGGAACGGGATCCCCGTTGGAAACACCCCCGGCGTGCTCACGGAAACCACCGCGGAGATGGCCGTCGCCCTCACCTTCGCCGCCGCCCGGCGCATCGGCGAAGCGGAACGGTTTTTAAGGGCAGGGAAATTCACGGGTTGGCTTCCCACACTTTTTTTGGGGGAACGTCTCTGGAGAAAGACGGTGGGGGTCATCGGCGCGGGCCGCATCGGCGAGGCGTACGCCCGGATGATGGCTGAAGGATTCAAAACCCATATCCTCTATCATGATCTTCACGTCAATCCCGGCCTGGAAGCCTATGTCCGGGACTATTCGACATTTCTCGAATCCCGGGGCGACGCGCCGTTGACATGCCAAAAGGTAAAACGCCTGGAGGACCTGCTACAGGCGGCAGACTGCGTGAGCATCCATACCGTTTTGGATGCCGCCACCCGTCATCTGATCAACGCCGACCGCCTGGCCCTCATGAAAGAAAACGCGCTGCTCATCAATACCAGCCGGGGTCCGGTCATTGACGAGGCCGCGCTGGTGGCCCACTGCCGAAAACACCCGGATTTTCGCGCCGCACTGGACGTCTTCGAAAACGAGCCGGCCCTGGAACCCGGGCTGGCCGAACTGGATAACGTGGTGATCGTCCCCCACATCGCCTCGGCCACCGGTTGGACCCGGGAGGCAATGGCCGTCCTGGCCGCCGCCAACGTGGCGGCGCTTCTCCGGGGGGATCCCGTGTGGCCCGAAAGCGACGTGACGCCCTTTCTCGGGGACTCGCCTCCCCGGGCCGCACCCTCCATCGTCAACGCCAGGGAACTTGGCCTTCCTTTCCTGACGCGTTAAGGGCTTGGAATCCGTCTTTTCCCGGTTACCCTCCAGATTCCGGCAACCGCACGATCAATACCGGTTTTTTTGAGCGTCGCAATACGCGTCGGGACGTACTTCCCATGGTCACGTCCGCTAAAACCCCATGGCGTCGATGACGCCCCGCTCCAGGTTCGTAAAGATCTCGCCGCCCGGGGTCAACACCACGGTCCCGCCAGCACCGGCCACCACTTTTCCGCCCGGGCCTGGAATCCGCATCTTGAGCCCTTTGAAATCGTCGATGGTGTTGTTTTTTTTATTGAACCAGCCGCCCATTTGAACGCCGGTGGAGCCCCCGGCCGGGGGACCAGGTTGAAGGGCGCATAAATTTCTTCCCACAGCTTCAGGCCGTCGCCGCCGTGAAGCCACGCGGCCAGACCCTGGGCGTTCATGCCGAAGGGGACCGCCGCAAACCACTGGGTGGCCGGTTCCTTTCCCGCCCAGTAATAGGATGCCCCGCTTCCCGCTTCCACCGTGCCGTCGGAAACGGCCTGGAAGCTTTCCAGTTCACTACGAATCGAAAGGGAATCCCCCCCGGGTCCGGTGATCCTTCCACGATGGCCCAGGAATTGGCCACGAACTTCCAGGAGGTCAAAACCACCATGACGCAACCGGGGATCAAAAAAAGAACGCGTTTTTCCGGTAATTCTTGATCCCAAGGCCGGTTTAGGATACGAAAGTATTCAATGACAGGCATATCCGTTATGGAATGTCATTTTAAAACCATTGAATCGAGGAAATCCAGAGATGCCCACACGCGCCTATTGGGCCGACAATTATGTGGAAAAGCGCCGATCCGGAAAAGACGCCGTCCGAATGATCCGGCCGGGTCAACGGGTGTTCATCTCTTCTTCCTGCGGCGAACCGCAGCATCTGGTGCGCCTGCTGGCGGAAGAATCCCCCCGTTTCCCGGACATCGAGATCGTCCGGCTCTTCAGCATGGAAAGCGTCCCCTTGTCCCTGATCGCCACCAAAGGGGAAGGCCATGGCCTGGCCATCCGTTCCTTTTATCTGGGGTCGGCCACGGCAAAAGGCATCGAGAGGAACAAGCGCTTTGTCACTCCCGTCAATCTTTCAGCCATCCCCAAGCTCTTCAAAACGCGGCGGATGCCCATCCACGTGGCCCTGATCCAGACCACCCCGCCGGACGATTTCGGATGGCTCAGCCTCGGCGTCTCCGTGGACATCACGATGGCGGCGGCCACCTCCGCCGACCTTGTCATCGCCCAGGTGAATTCCAGGATGCCCCGGGTTTTAGGGAGAAGCTTCATCCATGTCAATGACGTGGATGTGATCGTAGAACACGACGAACCCCTCCTCACCCTCGGCCGCCAACCCGAACTCGAAGCCGCCAACGTCATCGGGAGGCAGGTGACCCGCCTTGTGGACGACGGCTCCACCATTCACATCAGCATCGGCGCCACCCACCAGGCCACCCTTTTGGGGCTTTCCCAAAAAAACGATCTCGGGGTCCATTCCCAGTACATCACGGATGACATCCTGCATCTTTTCGCCATGGGGGTGATTACCAATCAGAAGAAGGGATTCAATGAGGGAAAGCTCGTGGCCAGCTCCGCCTTGGGATCGGAAAACCTTTACGAATTCTTAAACGACAACCCGGCCATCGAATTTCAACCGTCCGATTACGTCAACGATCCGGCCATCATCGCCCGGCACCACAAAATGGTCTCCATGCACGTGGCCATGGCCATGGATCTCACCGGGCAGGTGGCCGCCGACGCGCTTCCCCACAACAATTTTTCCGGCGTCAACGGCATGCTCGACTTTGTGAGAGGATCGGCCCGTTCCGAGGGCGGAAAATCGATTCTCATGCTCACTTCCACGTCGAGAGACGGAAAGAAAAGCCGCATCGTGCCGAATCTTTCCGACGCCGCCGTCGTGGTCCCCCGGGGGGATGTCCAGTATGTGATCACCGAGTACGGGGCCGTCAACCTCTTCGGAAAGAGCCTCCAGGAAAGGGCCATGGCCATGATCAGCATCGCCCATCCCGATTTCCGGGACGAGCTTTTTTTCGAAGCCAAGAAGATGGGGCTCTTCGACGCAGGAAGAAAGCTTCCCGACTTCACCCGAGGGGTCTACCCCCTGAAGCTCGAAGAGACCCGTAAAATCGACGACCGGGAGGTGGTCATTCGGCCGGCAAAACCCGTGGATGTCCGGCGGATCCAGGAACATTTCTATTCCCTGGAAAAAGAAGACATCGTCTCACGCTTTTTTTATGAAAAGTCGGCCTTCATGCGGGATGAAATCGAGGGCCTGTCCCAGATCGACTATATCAACGATCTGACCCTTGTCGCCCTGGTGGGGGAATTCGGGTTCGGACGGGTGGTGGGCATCGGGGAGTATCTCCTGGATCCGGCCAAAAACATCGCTGAGGTGGCCTTTTCCATCAGCAAAGACTTCCAGGGCAAGGGCCTGGGAAAAATCCTGATGAAAAAACTGGCCGAAGCCGCCAGGGAAAACGGCATCGCCGGTTTTATCGCCTATACGAGCCCTCAAAACAAGGGCATGATTCACCTGTTCAAGACATTGCCCTACAAAGTGCACACCACCTTCGACAGCGACGTCCTGGTACTGACCTGCCGGTTCGACGAGCCGAAATGACCCCAATGTTTTTTATACAACATTGGGGATAACCCCGGGGACACATCGGATTCATTATAGACAAGAGTGGAAAGTTATCATGCATAAGATTCTTTTTTTGCCGCATCAAAAAGAAATCCAGGTGAAGGACAAAGAGGTTCTCCTCCGGGCCGCCATGGAGGCCGGGGTGCATATCAATGCCTCCTGCGGCGGAGCCGGGGTCTGCGGAAAATGCCGCGTCCTCATCGAAGAAGGACAAGTGGAAGGCGGAATCTCCGAGAAGCTGAGCAAAGAAGACCTGGAAAAGGGTTACCGGCAGGCGTGTCTGGCTGCCGTCGTCAGCGACCTGGTGATCCGCGTGCCGGTGGAATCCGCCATCGACGCCGAAGTGCTGAACCTGGCGGCCGTACCCCGGAAAACCGCCCGCATCCAGGAAATGAATCTGGATCAACTCAAGGAGAAGGGGCTTTTCGTCCCGCCGGTGGAAAAGAAATATCTGGAATTGATCCCCCCTTCGGCCCAGGACAACCTTCCGGATACCACCCGGCTTTTGAGTTTTTTGAAGCTGGTCCATGACGAGCACCGCCTGGAAGTGGATCTGTCCGTGCTCCGGAAGATCCCGGACGTCTTGAGGGAGCAAGACTTCAAGGTCACCGCTGTTCTGGCCCGCCCCGTCCGGGAAAAAGACGGACGGACCCGCATCATCAACGTCCAGCCCGGCGACACCACGGATCACAACTACGCCATTGCCATGGACATCGGGACCACGACCATTTACGGCCAACTCCTCAACCTGAGAACCGGTGACGTCCTGGCCCAGTACGGCGATTTCAACGGCCAGATCAGTTACGGAGAAGACGTGATCAGCCGCATCGTCTACGCGGAAAAACCGGGGGGACTGGAGAAACTGCATCAGGTGGTCATCGAGACCGTGAACAAGATTATCTTAAGGCTTTTCCGTCATGCCCGTATCGACACGGAGGCCGTTTCCACCATCACCCTCGCCGGCAACACCACCATGACCCAGCTTTTCTTGAAGATCAATCCCCGGTATATCCGGAGATCTCCCTACGTACCGGCGTCCACGCTCTTTCCCCCCATCCGGGCCGTGGACCTGGGTCTCGCCGTGGGGGACCACGTGACGGCGCTTTTTTACCCCGCACTCTCCAGTTATGTGGGGGGGGATATCGTCTCCGGCGTCATGGGCTCCGGCATGTACCGGTCGGAGGCGCTGGCCCTGTTCATGGACATCGGGACCAATGCCGAAATCGTCATCGGAAACAAGGATTGGCTCGCCTGCGCCGCCTGCTCCGCGGGCCCGGCCTTTGAAGGGGGCGGCATCCGGTTCGGCATGCGCGCCACCAAAGGCGCCATCGAAGATTTTTCCATCGATCCCGTCACACTGGAACCCATGTTCATCACTATCGGGAACGTCAAACCCAAGGGGATCTGTGGTTCCGGGTTGATCTCGGTGGTGGCCACGCTTCTGGAAACCGGCGTGATCAGCAACGACGGAAAATTCAACCGGGACCTCAAGACCCCCCGTGTCCGCGCCGTGGACGGGATATGGGAATATGTCTTGGCTTTTAAAGACGAAACCCAGATCGACCGGGACATCACCCTGTCGGAACCGGATATCGACAACCTCATCCGGGCCAAAGGCGCCCTGTTCAGCGGGTGCATGACCCTTCTGGAAGAGGTGGGCCTTTCCATCAAAGATGTGGAGCAAATATATCTTGCCGGCGGTTTCGGGAGCTATGTGGACCTGGAAAAGGCGATGACCATCGGCCTGTTGCCCGAGACGGACCCGGATAAGGTCCGTTATGTGGGAAACGGATCCCTCATGGGGGCAAAGATGAGCGCCTTGACCAACCGGATCCGGCGCGATGTGGTGGAAGTGACCCGGAAAATGACCAATTTCGAACTCAGCGAAACCACTTCCTACATGGACCACTATATCGCGGCCCTTTTTTTGCCGCACACGGACCTGGAACATTTCCCCCGGCTCAAGACCCGGCTGGAAGCCCGAAAATCCCTCCGAACCGGATGAATTCACGACAAAAAATTAAATCTCATTCAGCCTGTTTAACCTGTTGACAACTTCATCCTCCCCATATAAAAGGTATCCTTTGGTCACGGGTGTGATCCATCCCCGGATAGACTTTTTTCCCGGTCGCCCAGAAGGCGCCGGATGATCCCGACGGGTATGAAACGGCCCGGTTCAGGGCCTAGCATATCGAAATCCAAGGCAAGAAAGGAGGCGAATTACGGCGAACAACACGAGCAGCATGGCATTGTAAGCGATCATTAACGTCAACCTTCAACACTGTCATGAGGAGGGAACATTGGGCTTTGAATTTTATAAAGAAAGTTACACCGGCAAGATCAAGGAGATCGTAATCGGCCAAGGCGATACGTCGGTGAAGGTGGGGGGGCAGACGTGCTACCCCTTCTACCTGTTCGAAGGGGAGATGCCCAATCGGCCCAAAATCGCCATGGAAGTCTGGGACATGGAACCCGAAGACTGGCCGGAATCCGTTCTTGTCCATTTCAAGGACGTGGTCTCGGACCCGGCGGCGTGGGCAAAAAAATGCGTGGAGACCTTCGGCGCCGAACTCATCGTTCTCCAACTCAAGAGCATTGATCCCAACGGGCAAAACGCCAGCCCGGAAGAAGCATCCCAAACGGTGCAAAAGGTGTGTGACGCCGTCAAGGTGCCGTTGATCCTCTGGGGATCGGCCAATCCGCAAAAAGACGAAGAAGTCTTCAAAAAAGTGGCCGAAGACACCCAGGGGAAAGCCATCACCATCGGTCCCGTGGAAGACAAAAACCACAAAGGGATCGGTGCGGCGGCCCTGGGGTACGGACAAACCCTCATCGCTTCCTCCCCCATCGACGTCAACCTGGCAAAACAGGTCAATATCCTTCTTGAAAACCTGGGGATGTCCACGGACAAGATGCTCATCGATCCCACCACCGGCGGGTTGGGATACGGCTTGGAATATTCTTACTCCGTAATGGAGCGGATCCGCATGGCCGCCCTGACCCAGGGGGATGATAAACTGCAGCTTCCCATCATCAACAACCTGGGCAACGAAGTATGGAAGTGCAAGGAGGCCAAGGAAACGGCGGAAGACGCGCCCACCCTCGGGGATCCCGAAAAGCGGGGCGTCCTCATGGAAGCCGTGGGGGCGATCAGTTACCTGATGGCCGGATCCGACATTTTGATCATGCGGCACCCTGAATCCATCCGCATGGTCAAGGCGTTCATCGACCTGGCCATGGACGGCGGTGCCGCAAAGGATGTGGCCGGTATCCAAAAGGCGCTTGGCGAAGTTGCCATCGATTATGCCGCCCTGGCGCCGGAACCGGATTTGACCATCGAAGCGGAAAAAGAGAAAAAAGCGGCGCCAGCTGAAAAGAAGGCGCCCCCCAAGGCCGCGGAAGCGCCCAAGGCCGCCCCGAAGAAGGCGGAAGCGCCGCCCAAAGCGCCTGAAAAAGAGGCGGTGAAACCCAAGGCGGAAGCCGCGCCCGCCCCTGCGGAAGACCCGGAAGCAAAGGCCAGGGCGGAAGCCGAAGCCAAAGCAAAGGCGGAGGCCGAAGCAAAGGCCAAGGCGGAGGCGGAAGCCAAAGCCAAGGCAGACGCCGAAGCCAAGGCCAGGGCGGAAGAAGAGGCCAAAGCCAAAGCCGAAGCGGACGCCAAGGCCAAGGCGGAAGAAGAGGCCCGGGCCAAGCGGGAAGCGGAAGAGGAAGCGATCCGCGCCCAACGGGCCAAAGAAAGGGAAGCCCTGTCCGCCCAGCGGGCCGCGGTAAAAAAAGCGAAAGTCCCCGCCACCCCCGCGCCGGAACAAAAATCCATGACGGACAAGCTCATCGAGCGCTTAAACCGGATTCACCGGCGGGTGGCGTGATGGATCAACCGTATCGGACAGCGGAAACCGCTTATAATTTTAGACGATTTCAAAACATATTTTAATCACGAGGAGGAACCTCTAATGGCAGAAGTGACCAAGGAAACAACCAAGGAAAAGGTAAAAAAGGTTGCGGATCCGGTTGCGTCATCCATCGATACGGCCACGCAGCAAATGATCGCACGGGCACAGGAACTCGGCATCGACACGGTATTCGACCGTGCGGCCGCCATGAAGCCCTGCAACATCGGCACTCAGGGTATCTGTTGTAAGAACTGTTCCATGGGGCCGTGCCGGCTCCCGCTCACCAAGGATGTGGATCCGGAAAACGACACCCGCAAGGGGCTTTGCGGCGCCACGCCCAACACCATCGCCGCCCGCAACTTCGCCCGCATGGTGGCAGGCGGCGCTGCCGCTCACAGCGACCACGGTCGATGCGTGGCGGAAGTCTTCATGTCTGTGGCTCGAAAAGAGTCCCACGACTATCAGATTAAAGATCCTCTGAAGCTTTTGGCCATCGCGCCCCACCTCGGCGTGGAAACCACCGTGGAAGAAAACGGCGAAGCCAAGGACCGCAACCTCGATGAGATCGCCCTCGAAGTGGCGGAAAAGGCCCTCGCCGAATGGGGAAAACCCGAGGGCGAATTGCTGTATCTGAAACGGGCCCCCGAGCTCCTATACGAGAAATGGAAGAAACACGGAGTCCTGCCGCGGAACATCGATCGGGAGATCGTGGAGATCATGCACCGCACCCATATGGGGGTGGACCAGGACTACAAAAACATCGTCAAACAGTGCACCCGGGCGGCCATCGCAGACGGCTGGGGCGGTTCCATGCTGGCCACCGACCTGCAGGACGTCCTTTTCGGAACCCCCTATCCCCTTCAGAGCGAGGCGAACCTGGGGGTACTGAAGGCGGATCATGTCAACGTCGTCATCCACGGCCATGAGCCGGTGTTGTCCGAAATGATCGTGGCGGCGGCCCAAAGCCAGGAGATGCTCGACTACGCCAAGTCAAAAGGGGCCAAAGGGATCCAGCTCAGCGGAATATGCTGTACGGCAAACGAGATCCTGCAGCGTCACGGCGTTCCCCTCTGCGGCACATTCCTGCAGCAGGAACTGGCCATCATCACCGGTGCGGTGGATGCCATGGTGGTGGATATCCAGTGCATCTTCCAGAACCTGGCCAACGTGGCCAAGTGCTTCCACACCAAGCTCATCACCACCCATCCCATCGCCAGGATGGAACAGTCCAACGTGACCCACATCGAATTCGACGAACACCACGCCATGGAAGATGCCAAGCGGATCGTCAAAATGGCCATCGACAACTTCCAAAACCGGGGCAGCGAAGTCATGATCCCCAAGCAAAAAGCGGTCCAGATTGCCGGGTTCGGTGTGGAAAGCATCGAATACCACTTGGGGGGCACTTTCCGCGGGACCTTTTATACCCTCAACGACAATATCATCAACGGGCGCATCCGCGGGGTGGCCGGCGTGGTGGGCTGCAACAACGCCCGCACCCGCCACAACGAAGGACATATCGCCATCGTCAAGGAGCTCATCAAGAACGATGTGATCGTGCTGACCACAGGGTGCAACGGCATCGCCTGCGCCATGGAGGGGCTTTTAACACCCGAGACCGCCGGCGTCTTTTGCGGCCCCGGACTCAAAGAAGTGTGCGAAACCGTGGGAATTCCGCCGGTACTCCACCTGGGATCCTGCGTGGACAACAGCCGGATCCTTTTGGCCGCCACGGAAGTCGTCAAGGCCGGCGGTCCCTGGAAAGACATCTCGGATCTCCCCGTCGCCGGAAGCGCACCCGAATGGATGAGCGAAAAGGCCATCAGTATCGGACACTATTTCGTCAGTTCCGGTGTTTACACGGTCTTCGGCGTGACACTTCCCGTTTCGGGGGCGCCCATCTTCCAGAAATACCTCTTTGAAGAATTGGAAAAAATGTACGGCGGGAAATGGGATCTGGAAGCCGATCCCATCAAGCACGCCCAGAAGATGATCGCCCACATCGACGCCAAGCGGAAAGCCCTGGGCATCGATAAAGCCCGAGAGCGGCAGCTCATGGATATGGCGGACCGCATGAAGCTTGAAGCCACCGCATAACCGGGATGACGGATCCCAACATCAAAGCCTCAATGAAGGAGGAAAGAAAATATGTCTAGACTCGTCGCATTCGCCGCCATCCAGGGTGGCTACAACATTGTTTCCAAAGTCGAAGGAAAATACAAAAAGGCGTTGCAGACGTACGACGCCGCCACCAAGGTGGGATTCCCCAACACCGCATACTACCTGCCGGTCATCTATTCGCTTTTGGGCATCAAGGTGGAAACCCTTGAAGATATTAAACAACCCTTGGATTTCGCCCGGAAACTCCTTCCCCCCCATGTGAAGGGACAAAATCACCTGCCATACCTGGGCCCCCTTCTGGACGCCGGTATGGCGGCCTTGTTCGCCTTCGAAATCGAAGAGGCCCTGAGGTATCTGGAAGACCCGGACTTCTATCTGCATTCCGAAGAGATCGATGAAGAGGCCGGAAAAATCTGGCTCGGCGCCGCCGACGACACCGTGTTCCGGAAGCGCGGCGTGGAATTCGTGGACGGCTCGGCGCCGGGGTTTGCCGCCATGGTGGGGGCGGCTCCGGATCCGGAAACCGCCAAGATGATCGTGGAAGAATACCAGCGCCGAAGTCTTTATATCTTCTGCGCCGCCAACCAGAACGGCACCACCATTATCGAGCAACTCCTGGAAGCCGGGGTCCAGGTGGGGTGGAACACCCGCATCGTCCCCTTCGGCCCGGATATCTCGTCGGCCATTTTCGCCCTGGGGTTTGCCAACCGGGCGGCCATGGCCTTCGGCGGGGTTCAGCCGGGAGATTACAAGCGGATGCTCCTTTACAACAAGAACCGGATCTTTGCCTTCGTGAACGCCCTGGGCGACGTGAACGCCGAATGGGCCGCGGCGGCAGCGGGCTGCGTCAACTGGGGTTTCCCCACCCTGGCCGACACGGATATCCCCGAAATTCTGCCCACCGGCATCTGCACCTACGAACACGTGGTGGCCAACGTCCCGCACAATGAAATGGTCCAGCGCTCCGTGGAGGTCCGCGGGCTCAAGACCACGGTGTCCACCATCGACATTCCGTGCGCCTTCGGCCCGGCCTATGAAGGGGAGCGCGTCCGGGGCGGGGACCTCTACTGCCAGATGGGCGGCGGCAAAACCCAGGCCACGGAACTCGTGAAGATGGCGGAGATGAAGGAAATCGAGGACGGAAAGGTGAACCTGGTCGGAAAAGACCTTAGCGAAATCAAGGAAGGGGAAAACCTCCCGCTGGGAATCTATGTCCAGATCGCCGGCCGGAAGATGCAGGTGGACTTCGAACCGATCCTGGAACGCCAGATCCACCACCTCATCAACTATATCCAGGGTGTCATGCATATCGGTCAACGGGACATCGCATGGATCCGGGTGAGCAAGGCGGCGGTGGAAAAGGGATTCAGCCTCAAACATATCGGTGTCGTTCTGCACGCCAAGTTCCACCAGGACTTCGGGAGCATCCTCGACAAAGTGGAAGTCACCCTGTACACCGACAAAAAAGACGTGGATGCGCTCACCAAGCGGGCCCGCCAGGAATACAAGACCCGGGACGAGCGGGTGGAAAACATGACCGACGAAGCCGTGGAAATCTATTATTCCTGCACCCTGTGCCAGTCCTTCGCGCCCACCCATGTCTGCACCGTGAGCCCGGAACGGACCGGTCTTTGCGGCGCCTACAACTGGATGGACTGCAAGGCCTCCTACGAGATCAATCCCACCGGCCCGAACCAGCCCATCGAAAAAGGGGAATGCCTGGATCCGGTGCTTGGGCAGTGGAAGGGGGTCAACGAATTCGTCAAGCAGGCCTCCCGGGGCGCCATCAGCGGATACAACTTCTATTCCGTGGTCAAAGAGCCCATGACCACCTGCGGGTGTTGCGAGTGCATCGCGGCGCTGCTGCCCCAGTGCAACGGCGTCATGACGGTGCACCGGGATTATACCGGGGAAACGCCGTGCGGCATGAAGTTTACGACGCTGGCCGGCGTCATGGGCGGCGGACAGTCTTCGCCCGGATTCGTGGGGCATTCCAAGTTCAACATCACCCAGCGGAAATTCATCAAGGGCGACGGCGGGCTGCTGCGCCTGGTATGGATGCCCAAGTCCCTCAAGGAAGAGATCAAGGAGCGTCTTATCAAGAGGGGCGAAGAACTCGGCGTTCCCAACTTGATTGATATGATCGCGGATGAGACGGTGGGAACCACGGAAGAAGAGATTCTTCCCTTCCTCCAGGAAAAGGGACATCCGGCCCTTTCCATGGATCCGATCATCTCCGAGTAAGTGAAGACACCGCGGCGCGGGACGTCTGAAAACACCCGCGCCGCGATATCGGAAATCCATCAATCGAACAAGGAGAATAAAATGGCATTAACCGGTATTCAGATCTTCAAACTCTTGCCGAAAACCAACTGCAAGGAGTGCGGCGTTCCCACCTGCCTGGCTTTTGCCATGAACCTGGCATCCGGGAAAGCCGAACTCGACAGTTGCCCCTATGTATCGGAAGAAGCCAGGGCCCAGCTTGCCGAAGCCGCGGCGCCCCCCATCCGGCCGGTGGCCATCGGAAAAGGGGTTCGCGCATTCACGGTGGGCGGGGAAACGGTCCTTCACCGCCATGAAAAAACCTTTTTCAACAAGCCCGCCCTGGCGGCGCTGGTCAATTCCGATATGGACGACAAGGCACTTGCCGCCAAACTCAAGACCTGGAACGCCTTTCAGTTCGAGCGGGTGGGGCTCAATCTGCGCCCGGAACTGGTGGCGTTGAAGGATGTCAACGGCGATGCCGCTGCATTCGCCCAAAAAGCCAAGACCATCGCCGAGACCTCGGAATTCAACCTGGTCCTGATGACCGAAGATGCGGCCGTGATGAAGGCGGGAATCGACGCCTGCGGGTTCAAGCGGCCCCTCATGTACGCCGCCACGGCGGCCAATGTGGAAGATTTCGGGAAACTGGCCATAGAAAACGATCTGCCCCTGGCGGTGAAGGCCGACAGTATCGAAGACCTCATTCCGCTTACCGACAAACTCACGGAAATGGGGCTAAAAGACCTGGTCCTGGATCCGGGTTCCCGGGAAATCCAAAAAGCCCTGCATGACCAGGTGGCCATCCGTCGTGCAGCGCTGAAAGACAGCAACCGGAAAGTCGGGTTTCCCACCATTACTTTCCCCTGTGAAATGGCCTCCAACCTGGATGTGGAGACCCTCATCGCGGGCAT
Source organism: Deltaproteobacteria bacterium (assembly GCA_019309485.1). Classification (GTDB taxonomy): domain Bacteria; phylum Desulfobacterota; class Desulfobacteria; order Desulfobacterales; family UBA2156. The sequence continues at coordinate 123,418 of JAFDGC010000001.1, forward strand.
GTTCGTGGCCAAATACGGCGGCATTATCGTCCTTTCCGACTTTACCGGGGAATCGCTGTTCCCGCTCCTTTTGGAACGGCTCAATATCTACACCGATCCCCAGCGCCCCATGACCGTCACCGAAGGCATCTACGAGATCGGAACCCCCGACGAAAATTCCCCGGTCCTGGTCACCACCAACTTCGCCCTCACTTACTTTATCGTCTCCGGAGAAGTGGAAGGAAGCAAGGTGCCGGCGCGGTTGTTGATCAAGGACTCCGAAGGGCTTTCGGTCATGACCGCTTGGGCGGCCGGAAAGTTCGCCGGAGACGACGTGGGGATCTTCGTGAAAAAATGCGGCATCGAGGACAAAATCAAACACAAAGAGGTGATTATTCCGGGCTACGCCGCGGCCATTGCCGGAGACATGGAAGAAGAACTCCCCGGCTGGACCGTGACCGTGGGGCCCAGAGAGGCCGCCCACATCCCCGGCTTCCTCCGGTCCCGATGACAAAAGGGGGGGCTGGAACCGTGGCAATGAAAAGCCGTCAATGTCTGAACCCAAAGGAGGCGACATGTTACTGATTGGCGAAAGTTTGAACGTCATATCGAGAAAGATCGGCCGCGCGTTCAAGGAACGGGACCCGAAGCCGATCCAGGAAGAAGCCCTCTTCCAGAGGGAAAAGGGCATGGATTACATCGATATCAACCTGGGTCCGGCCAAGAAGGACGGTCATGAACTCATGCCGTGGGTGGTCGAAACGGTTCAGGAGGTCGTAGACGACATCCCCCTGGCCCTCGACACCTCCAACATCGACGCCATCGAAGCGGCCCTGAAGGTCTGCAAGCTTCCACCGCTCATCAATTCCATCATGGTGCGGCCGGAACGATACGAGCGGATGGTTCCCCTCGCCGCCGAGTACAATGCCGATTTCATCGCCCTCATGTGGGGCCCGGATGGGCTGCCGAGGGATGAAAACGAACGGGCCGCCCTGTGCGTGGAACTCCTCTACTTTGCCAATGAAGCCGGCATCCCCAATGAAAAGATCTGGGTGGACGGCATCGTTACGCCACTCAACATCCAGCAGCCGCAACTGATGAGCCTGTTGGCATTTCAGCAGATGCTCCCGGATATCGCCCCCGGGGCCAAGAGCACCTGCGGGCTTTCCAATATTTCCAACGGACCGCCGGAGCACCTTCGCCCCATATTGAACCAGACCTATATGGTCATGCTGGAAAAGTACGGAATGTATTCGGTCATCTCGGACCCCCGGGACGACAAATTGACCGAAATCGCCAAAGGGAAGCGGCCGGATATCGTGGAGCTGATCCATAAGATGATGGACGGCGAAGAGCCCGACATGCAAAGCCTTTCCAAGGAGATGCAGGATTACGCCAAAACGGTGAACGTCATCCTCGGAAAAACCCTGTATTCGGACTCCTGGCTGGAAATATAGCCTTTTTTATTTTTAAGGGTTGGATGCCGGCCCTCAATCGGAGCCGGAGCAGATACACAACATAAGCTTTTTTAGAAAATGGACGGAGCTTCAGACCGCGAAAGAACGGTCGACCCTGGGCGGTTACGCCGGCATCCGAAACCCTTAAAAGAAAGCAAATGCCCCGTATCGACGACTACATCGCCTCCCGCAACCTCGCCGTCGAGGACCTGGCGCGGGAGTCTTTTTCGGATCTCCGTGACCGCACGGGGTTTTCCCAGTCGTCGGCAAACACCTTCCTTGTCCCCTTCCTGGACCGGGTCTATCATGTGCGTTTTCCGGATTTTTTCTTTGAAGACCGGGATGCGCCCGAAAAAGAGGTCCCGATTCAGGAGCAGGTATTGATTCTCCATTACATGGCCGGAAGCAAACCGGCGCCGCCCGAGGGACACTGGATATCGTACCGGGAGATTCCGGGCGCGTCCTTTTACTACAGCGCCTTTCTCAAGCGCGCCGTGGAACCCCTGAAAAACGTCTTCGGCCACAATACCGGGGGGCTGAAAAAGGCCGCCGGACGCCTCGGCGCCGTCGAAATTCCGGAAGGCGATAACGCCCTGGAGTATTTCCCGTTTCCCAAGGTCCCCATGAGACTCATTTTATGGGCCGGTGACGACGAATTCGGCCCCGAGGCCAACATTGTTTTTGACCGAAACATCGGATCCATCCTTTCCCCCGAAGATGTGGCCTGGATGGCCGGCATGGTGGTCTACCGGCTCATCGCCCTTTCCCGGTGATCCCCCTTTTTCAAGGCTTTCGACGCGCATAACCGGCGCTTTTCGATTTCATCAAGGGCTAGATGCATCATTGTCTTTCCGGTCATTGGCGGGCGTCTCCGGGCGGGAGGATTCCGCATCGATACTCTTGCTTCGCGCCGCCGGCAAATACTCTTTGAAGGTCTCCCCGTAAATTTCCCATACCGTGATAAAGAGTGCCGCCACGATGGGACCGATCACGAACCCGACGATTCCGAACATGCTGATGCCGCCTATGGTCCCCAGGAGAATGAACAGTTCGTGCATCCTCGTGTCTTTACCCACCAGCATGGGCCGCAATATATTGTCCAGGCTTCCCACAAGGGCGCCGCAGAATACGGCCAGACCGACGGCCCCGAGGACATGTCCCGATGCCCCCCATATGATCGCCGCAGGCACCCATACCATGGGGGAACCGATCACGGGGATCACGGACAACACCACCATGATGGTCCCCCAAAACAACGCGCTCGGTATTCCCACCACCCAGAACGCCAAGCCGGCCAATGATCCCTGGAGTACACCGATGACCAGGGTCCCTTTGAGCGTCGCCCGGGTCACACTGGTGAATTTGTCGAGGAGCCGGTGTTCATCTTCATCCTTCAGCGGGAGATAAAAGAGGATCTTTTCAATAAGGCGCCGGCCGTCTTTCAAAAAGAAAAAGAGGGTATACATGAAGATAAAAAAGAGAAACAAAAAATTGACGGTGGAAAAGGTAAAGGACGAAACGCTATTCACCAGGACAGAACTTAAACCCGAGACCAACTGTTCGGCTTTTTCAAGGATCACCTCTCGATATTCCAGAATCTTTTCGTGAAAGGGCAGTGATTCAAAGACGCTGTTCAAGGTGGACGGCTCTTGCAGCTGTTCCCTTATCCATGGCGTCGCCCGTTGTCCCACCCGGACCGCCTGGGCGGTCACCACCCCCAGCAGGCCCACAAGCGGAAGAAAAATCAATAAAAATACGCACAGCAGCGTTACGGCCGAAGCAAGAGTGCGCCGTCCTTTGAACCAAGTTACGAACTTCCGGTAGACGGGTTGGAACAACCCCGAAAAAATTCCGGCCAGCAATACGACCATCAAAAATTGACGGATCATGGTCACAAAAAGGACCGAAACAAAGATCAGCAATATCAACAAGACGATTTTATTGGCGTGGAGGTGATTCATGTCCCTTCCTTTGGAAAATATTGAACCGCAACAGCGAGCGCATTCCCCGCAGCAAGCTGCGGCGAGACTTCAACATGATGGGCGAGCCGAAACCGGAGTTCTTCCTGAACATACGTGGCCGAACCGAAAAAAAGGGATCCTTCCACTTGAAGGATATCCATCTGGCAACATTGCGGGCCCAACGCGGAGGAAACCATCTTCCCCGTCTTCAAGTCCGGGACAATGGATTGAATGCGGGGATGGGCGGTCTTGGCCAGATGCAGGGCGATGGAAAGGAACGCCCCCACATAAACGGCGAATTCGATATTGATCCATAATGTGGAGAAGAAGGTGACGGCCACCACGGCCACCGTCAACCCGGCCGTCAGATCCGCCTTGAAGAGGATCCGATGGTATCGATGCCCCCATCCTGCCAAGGGCAGCAACATTGCGCCACTGGATGTGCATGTTTTCTGCGGCGATCCTTTCCCGGGTCGAATGAAGCCTTAAGAAACGGATCCGGAAGAGGACGGCTATTCCTGCGTCAATGAATCCACAGGATGGCCGGCTTTCCGGTAATCCTCCAAGGCCCGGGATTTTAATGTTTTGTCTTTTGTCTTTTCGGCCTGGGTATCCGCCAATTCAGCCGCATGGCTCCACATGCCGGCCCGCTCGTATTCCCGGATCTTTTTCTCGGTTTGTTTTACGGCCTCAGGGGTTTCCACCACGAGGCCGAAGCAACGGGAGATGATCTTCTTCACCGGGGCGTCGCACTCGGGGCAACGCTTTAGAGGCTTGTCTGTCGCCTGTTGCAGGATCTCAAAGGGGCCCCGGCATCGCGAGCATTCTTTTTTCGGATCCACACGCTGGTATTCGTAGATGGGCATCGCGGATTTTTTATCCTTTCCTTAAAAAAAGACTATAATCCATGACGATTTCCGGATCAAGAACCTTCGGACTTCAGAGAAAAGGCCGGAAAGCATCCGAAATGAAACTTCCTTGAAAATGTCGGTCCCCGTTGTTATGATATTTTACTCACATTTCATTTTTCCTCAAGGAGTGCGGCATGGTGCAATCCAAAGCCCTGGAAGTCAATTTGGCCGACTACCATGTGGATGTACAAATCGATCCCAAGTACCGGGTCATCCAGGAGATCATGGAGCGGTATTACGGATTGGCGGAAGGGCTGAACACCTTGCTAAGGGAACTTTCCCATCCTTACCGTAACTGGCATTTCATCGCGAAAGAAGCCCGGACCTATGCCCTGGACTACTTCCATGTCTTTAAAAGCCATCCAAAGGGAGATCAAGGGGTACAGCGTTTCGTCGACATTTTTTTCAGCGCCTTGCAACAGGATCGGACCCCGGAGGTTCATCCGGAGGCCGTGGACAACCTCTTGCTGTATCTGCAAAAGGTCATCAAGGAGTCCGGACCGGCCGTCGAGCGGTTTGCGCCGGTGATTCGAAACGCCTTCAACGCCATCCGACGGCTCGATGACTCATCCTTTTTTCTGTTCGTTAAAAGTTACTATTCCCTTAAAAAACACGGCGAATTTTTGCTGCGCCATCCCGAGGAAACGGTGGGCGACCTCGAGCCGGCATACCTTCTGCTGCATCGTTATTTTGCGCAGACCTATGCCTACTGGTTGAGCGAACCGGATGTGAAAACCCGAGTGGAAAGAGAGCTCCTGGAGGAGGACCCTCCCCACGATCTGTATCATCTTTTTAACGAAGTTTCCCACGACCGCCTCCGGGACCTCACGCAACGCCTGGAAGCGTTGAATCGGCCCGGTTCCGGGAATTTCCGGGAAAGGATTCAGCAGCTCCTCACCCTTCCGGGATTCAACCAGATCGTGGAGGTCTACCGGAAAATCCCGGGACGCCTCCAGGAAGTCGGCGCCTCCCGGGGGCGCGGGCGTGGATGGAAACTCGTCTTTTTGTTTCAGATCATGAACCTTCCCGGGCTCTCCGATCTGCATGAAGAAACCTTGCGGGACATTAACCAAACCGTCGGGCATCTTATCCAGCATGAAAAGGGCTGGAACCTCGAAAAGCTCATCCAACAAACCTTTGTGATCCTGAAAGACAGCATCGAAAAATACCCCTCCTCCGCCCTCAGCGGCATTTTGAACATGGGAAAAGGGGTTTATCAAACCGAGGACCCGGGACTCATCCGATTTTTCATCGATTCCGTCATCGACCTGGGATTTCAGACGCCGGGCCTTTCAGGCGTGGGAGACGATTGGCAAATCCGATCCAACAGCGCCCATCTCCTCAATATCCGGACGTGGCTGGAGCTTGTGGAACTCAATCCGAAACGATCCGTTCGACTCCTTTCCTGTCTGGTGATCTATTTATCCCTTTCCGGCGTTTTCATCAAAGATACGGATCTGTTCCCCCGGGACATCACCCGGCTGTTAAATGCGGACATCGGGCCGGTATACCATCTCGTGAAACAGCTGGCCCGCCTGATGCCCATCTTCTTCAACGACATCGGGGCCGAAGGCCCATTGCGGGACATTTCCACGGAAATCGATGAACTGGCACATCGGAAAGATCTGCTGATCCATTTCTTAAGAAAACAAAGCCACGTGGAAAGCAGCAACCAGATCGTCCAATTCATTCAAGCCGTGTTCCGGTTCTGGGCCACCCGGGACAAAGCGGGCTTGAAGCCCTTCCTCCCCCCCAGCATCTTTGAACAAATCGAAACCAAGGGGCCGTATATCGATGGATTCCATGAGATTATGGCCGCCCTTGGAAAAGAAGGGGTCGACCGTGTCGAAAAATTGCTTTCGATAGAGGACGGACAATTGGGAGAACGCCTCCGGCAGATCGATTCTGTAACGGATACCAATCGCCGCCGATTTCGCTTGGCCGTCGATTTTTACCGTCTTTTGGTTCAAAAATACAGCTTCAATTTCATCGAATTCGATCGATACCTGACGCATCTCAACGATGAGTCCCTCCCGGATATCCATCGCCTGAAAAACGCTCTGGCCGAAACCAATCTGAAGAAAAAACTCTTCGGTATTTTAAGCTATCTCGAAGGGCTCAAGGGTATCATATTGTCCGAAAAAACCTATGAAGCCAAGGAGGATATCTATAAAAAACGCCACTTTACCGTGGACATCCCCTCCACCTACGGCAGCTACCGGGAACCCAAGTTCGATGCCCTGGGTCTTTCCTTCCGCCTGGAAAGTCTGGTCAACACCCTGTTCGAGGAAATCATCCATCAATTCGATTTCAGTCTCATCACCAAGGCCACCTTCTATCAGATTTACGATGTGCTGCTTCTTTTCGAAAAAGCCCTGGAGCTGGACGGCATCTCTTCCCTGGAAATGGAACGCCACCTGGATCTCATCTCCCATTCCCTGGAAGTGAAAGGCTTCACGTTCACCCAGTACCTGGACATCTTCAAGGGCTTGTCCCAGAGCGTCTCCAATGTGATTCACGATTATTTCAACACCGTCTATGAACAGGATTTAAACCGGGTCTTATCCCGGCTTTCGACGGATCAGATCCTTCCCAAATACCTGCCCCAAAAACAGGATCCAAACCCGGATAATATGATGCACCGGGTGTCGGAAATTTTTTTCCGGGACCGCATCGCCCTTTCTCCGGGACTCCCGCAACTGGATCTTTTCATCAGCCGCATATTGAGCACATTGTTTCATCAGGCCAATCAATTGCCCAAGGACAAGTTGCATCAACTCCTGCTCTACGATCCGGAACGGGCCATGATGGCCATCAACAAGCCTAAAAGTCGTATTTTGGGGGTGATTTATCTGGGGAACAAGGGGTTCAACCTGGTCAAGCTGCATAATTTCGGGTTTCCGATCCCCCCGGGATTTATCATCACCACCGAGGCGTTCCGGTTCCGGGAGGTCATCAACGGGTTCCCGGCGGCCACAAAAAACCTGGAAGAACAACTCCGTCTCCACCTGCGATATTTGCAGCGACTTACGGGGAAAACCTTTGGGGACCCGAAAAATCCCCTCCTCCTTGCCGTCAGGAGCGGGGCCTCCATTTCCCAGCCGGGTATGATGGACACTTTTTTGAATGTGGGGATGAACGAAGAGATTGCCGAAGGCATCGCCCGGACCACCCGAAATCCATGGTTGGCCTGGGATAATTACCGCCGGTTTTTACAGTGTTACGGCATGTCTTGCGGGATGGACCGGGATGATTTCGACGCCATCATCAACAATTTCAAGGAATACTTGAAGATTCCGTTCAAGCGCCGTTTCAGCGGAGATCAAATGCGCTCCGTGGCGTTGGCATACAAGAAATCAATCTTAGATATCGGAATTCAAATCGCCGAAGATCCCTTTGAACAACTGACGGTGACCATCCAGCAGGTGTTTGATTCCTGGGATTCCCACAAGGCCAAGGCCTATCGCCGGATTTTAGGGATTTCCGACGATTGGGGAACCGCCGTCACCGTTCAGGCCATGGTCTTCGGGAATCTTGCGGAAAGTTCCGGAAGCGGGGTTCTCTTTACGCACAATCCCCGCTGGTCCGGAGAAACCCTCGGCCTCTGGGGGGATTTTACCACGCGGAACCAGGGGGAAGACGTGGCCCTGGGGCTGGTGCGGACGCTCCCCATCTCCATCCGCCAACAGGACTCGGAACTCAGGGACACCGATACGACCCTGGAAACCCATTTCCCGGAAATCTATCATACCCTGGAGCGGTGGGCCAACGATCTGATCCACAAGAAAGGATGGGGACCCCAGGAAATCGAATTCACCTTCGAATCCCCGTCTTCAAAAGACTTATATCTATTGCAAGCCCGGGACATGTTCGTCCGGGAACGGCCGGAAACCATTTCTTTCGATTTCACCCACATCAGCGAAGATCGATACCTGGGCCACGGCCTCGGCGCCGGGGGGGGGGCCATGGTCGGCCGTGCAGTCTTCAGCATAGAGGAAATCAACCACTGGCGCCGATTGGAACCGGATACCCACCTCATCCTGATCCGATCCGATACGGTTCCCGACGATATCCGTGAAATCCACGCCGCCGACGGTTTGTTGACGGCACGGGGCGGGGTCAGCTCCCATGCCGCTGTCGTGGCGTATCGTCTCGGAAAGACGTGTGTCGTGGGATGCAACATTTTAACCTGTTACGAAAGGGAAAAAATGTGCCGGCTGAATGATACCGTCATTCGGTCCGGGGATTTCATCAGCATCGACGGCAGGGAAGGTTCTGTTTATAAAGGCCTCGTGCCAATGATGAACAATACACCCTTTGCAAAGGACGAAGGCACCAAAGAAGATCCAACCATCAAAGGATAAGTCAGGAGGGATGACCATGTTTGAGGATTCTCAAGCCCCGACACTTGGTATCAACGGCCTGGGAAGAATCGGAAAGCTCACCCTGTGGGATCAAGTGGCCCGCAGGCATTTTAAAAAACTGGTGGTCAACATCGGAAGACCGGCCGGGACATCCCTGAAGGATATCGCCCATTACGTGGAGCGGGATTCCACCTACGGGATGCTGCATACCCGGCTTTACGGCAGCACCGCCGTTCCCCTCATTAAAAACATTGACGAAAACGCCGGAACCTTCGATGTGGACGGCATCCGGGTCACCTTCCTCAGGACCCACCGGAACCCGGCGGAGATTGCCTGGCGGGATCACGGGGTTCGGCTCGTGGTGGATACTACGGGTCAGTTCCTGGACCCGTCTCTTCCCGAAGATCATCCCAAAGGGTCGTTGCGCGGTCACCTTGCAGCCGGGGCCGAAAAAGTGATCGTGTCCGCCCCCTTCAAAATCAAGGATAAAAGGACCGCCATGCCCGAAGACGCGGTCACGACGGTCATGGGAATCAACCCCCATGCCTATGATCCGAGGCGCCACCGGATCATCTCCAACGCCTCCTGCACCACCACGTGCCTGGCCCATATGATCAAGCCGATCCTGGATCATTTCGGACCGAAAAAACTCCTTTCCGCCTCCATGGCCACGGTGCACGCCGCCACCGGGTCCCAGGAAGTCCTTGATCGGCTTCCCAAGGCCGGTAAAACGGACCTTCGAAAAAACCGCAGCATCATGAATAACATCATTTTGACCACCACCGGGGCCGCCGATGCCCTGGGCCTGGTGATACCGGAGATGCAGCGCATCGGCATCATCGCCGAATCGGTGCGCATCCCCACCACCACGGGATCCCTCATCATCCTGGTCATGAACCTGCAAGAGGACCTGTCCGGTAACGCCATCCGCAAAGAGCGGATCAACGCCGTCTACCGTCAGGCCGCGGATTCGGATCCCAAAGGATATCTCCACTACACGGAAAACCAGAACGTCTCCTGCGATATCATCGGCTGCCCCACCGCGGCGGCCATAATCGAAGGGCATGAAACCCACACGCGCACCGCGGAGGTCGCCATCGATCTGGAAACGGTTCCCGGGCTTGACGCCAAGATCGTCTCCTCCCTCCCGGACCATCAGATCCGGGTTCCCGTGACCCAGGCGGTGGTTTACGGATGGTACGACAACGAAATGGGAAGTTACGTCCACATGCTGGGGGATCGCATTATCTCCATTGCAGAAGACATGTAAGAAAGAGGACGTCACATCTCATGGATATTTTTAAACGCGCACCGGAACCGGCCGCAAAAGAATCCTGCTGCTGAAATCAGCGGCCCTTAACAGCGCTGCAAGAAGGCACTCCGGGTCATCCCGGCCCCGACGCTGTCGTTCACGATCGTTTTGGCCTGTCTGAGCTTTTCCAGATTTTGATTGATTCCGAATCCCTGGATCGTGTCCGGCCGTAGTGCGCCCCGCTGAAGATCATAAGGGAGGCGCTGCATGCAGACCACCGAGCAGTTGCCCCGGATATGAATGTTGGTGGCCATATTGTTGGCCAGAAAATCCGCCACCACCTCTTTCACGTCCCCGGGGCCGCCGTTGAAAACCTGCTCCAGGGTCATGGGAATGATGGCGAAATTGGCCTGGTGTTCGATCAACAGGTCCACATCCGCCAGGGTGAGGCCGTGAGGCGCCAGCAGGCGCGACAGATGCCCCGGCGCGCTCCGCGTGGCATATAAAAAGACCCCTTTCCCGTCCATCTTCCCGAATACGCCGTCCGCATCCCGGGAAACATGGATATAATCGGCAAAACACCCGTGCGTTCGTGTCAGTGTATCGATGATGCCTTTTTCCGGCGCCTGAAAGACATACCCCGTCCCTTCATGAAGGGCGATACGGGCTTCAAGATCCCTGGACAAAAAAACCGAGGCCACCCGTCGGTACTTCCCGGACCGGACATAGGCCCCGGCAACAGATTCCACCAGATGGGGTTTTGCCTCCAGGGACATGATATCGAAGGCGAAAAAAGGGGCATGGTGATCATAGAAATCGAGTGCGTCTTTGAACCGGACAAAGCGTCCGTTTTGGGCGGCATCCGGATGCTTCTGCGCCACCAGGGCATGTTGGATCCTCGCCGCCGTGGCCGGAATACGATTCTCGATGCTCCCCAGGTGGTGGTCCAGGATCAGCCCGTCTAAGGGCTCGGATCCGATGAGGGGCAAGAGCCGTTCGGCGATTTCGGATATGGGATCCTTTTGCACCCTGAAACCGGGAAGCGTTTTCGTTGCGTACCGCCCCTCCGACGCCGGTACGCCCCGGGTCTCCAGGGCCGTGGCCATGGCGTCATCGCCGAAGATGATATGGGCCGTGTCGTCGGGCCGGAACGCCTGGGCCCGGTGGATGTTCTCCGCACCCACAATCACCGTGACATCCCCCGGGGCCAGGACACCGCTCAAGGAGAGCATGAAGGCCAGCTCCACGGCCACATTGTATCCGGGGCAGCCGGCGTACAAATCGAACACCAGGGCCTCGGGGCACGCCTCTTTCACGATTTCATAGGGATATCGGATCAAAGGACCCCGATCGAATTTATCCTCCCCCACGTTGGTGGCACCGATGAGGATCTTGATCCGTTTGGGATCCACGACGCCGGTGTCGAGAAGGTTTTTCAGAGCCGCCACCCCGATCCGCTCATGGGGAGGCGCGGCCACCCGGGTCCGGATACCGATCCGCGACTGGATGGTGCCGTTGGTGACGGGGATGTTTCCCTTGAAAAACATGTTCTTGTTTTCAAAGGCGGAATTATCAACAAGGGTCCCGCCGTTCCATGCCCCCTGGCCGATCACGGTCAAGATTGTTTCAAGCGCCAAAGACGTCCCTCTTTGATGGGGTTTCAAGTTCCATTCCTCTATAGCCGCCAGTAACGGATCTTTTTTTCCTCGGCTTCGGCAGGATCGAATCCGCCCTTGACATCCACCAGCAACGGCGTGGCATTGGCGCACAGACCGGCGATCCTCTCCAGCCCCATCTGCGCGTAGTGGGTGTGGATCACCGCCACGATGACCGCATCCACGCTGGACAGGGCGTCCAGTTCCTCGAGGCGTATCCCCAGGTATTCCAAGCTTTCATCGGGATCCGCCAAGGGATCATGAATCCGCACGCGAATGCCGTATGCTTCAAGTTCATGAATAATATCCACCACCTGCGTGTTGCGGATGTCCGGAACGTTTTCCTTGAAGGTGATCCCGAGAACGGCCACCGAGGATCCCCGGACTTGGCGCCCTTCTTCGATAAGGAGTTTTACGGTGCGTTCGGCCACGTATTTTCCCATGTTATCGTTGATGCGCCGTCCGGCAAGGATCATTTCCGGATGGTACCCCAGCGATTCCGCCTTGAATGTCAGGTAATAAGGATCCACGCCGATACAGTGCCCCCCCACAAGGCCCGGCATGAAGGGCAAAAAATTCCATTTGGTCCCCGCCGCCTCCAGCACCTCCCGGGTGTCGATATGCATCCGGTCGAAAATCATGGACAGCTCATTCATCAAGGCGATGTTCAAATCCCTTTGGGTGTTCTCGATGACCTTGGCGGCTTCGGCCACTTTGATGGAAGAGACGGGATGAATCCCCGCGGAAACGACCCTTCCGTAGACCCGGGACAACAGGGCGGTCGTTTCCGCATCACTCCCGGCAACGATCTTGACGATGGTTTCGAGGCGGTGTTGCCGGTCTCCCGGGTTGATCCGTTCGGGCGAATACCCCACCGTGAAGTCTTTTCCGAACTCAAGGCCGGAGGCTTCTTCCAGAATCGGGATGCAGACGTCTTCGGTGGCCCCCGGGAAAACCGTGGATTCGTATACGATGCAGCTTCCCTTGTTCAGTTGGTTTCCCACGGTTCGGGAAGCGCTTTTCAAGGGATTGAGATCCGGGATCCGGTAGCCGTCGATGGGCGTGGGGACCGCCACGATGACAAAACGACAGGCGGCCAGGTCGTCGGGGCGGCTTGTGTATTCCAGCCGCACTTTTGTCATCTCTTCCCTTGACACTTCAAGGGTGCGATCCCATCCGGAGCGCAGTTCGGCGATGCGATCCGCCTTCAAGTCGTATCCCACCACATCGAAATGCCGCGCCATGGCCACGGCAAGGGGGAGTCCCACGTACCCCAGGCCCACCACGGCAAGGCGATCCTTTTGCTGGATCAAAGACTCGAATGTCACCACCTGGCACCTCCCCCGTCCACGCCTTGATTTACCTTCAGGCAACCGGTCATTTCAAGGCTTTTTTGCCTGAATCGCGCATCATCCCGCCCCAACAGGGACTCTCCTCGGTTTCTACGCATTTTCCATCTCACCCGCAGGGCGCGTTGGAGGCCCCTGGGCGCTGGAGCGCCCTGCCGCCGCGGTGAGGCGCCGGATCTCTTGGGTCGTCAGATACCGCCATTTTCCCTCCGGAAGTTTCCCCAAATCGATCCCCGCAAACCGGATCCGTTTCAGTTCCTTCACCCGGTTTCCGAGGGCTTCCACCATGCGCCGGATCTGCCGTTTTTTTCCTTCCTTGAGCACGATACGAAAAGTGTTTTCCGAAATGCGCCGGATCCGTGCAGGCCGGGTACGACCCTCCTTCAGGGGTACGCCCGCCGCCATCTGAAACAGGGCGTAGTCTTCCACGGGTGTTCTCGTGACCACTTCGTATTCTTTTTCGTGATCGAAAGACGGATGCAATAACCGGTGGTGGAGTTCTCCGTCATTGGTCAGAATCAAAAGTCCCGTGGAATCCTTGTCGAGGCGACCCACGGGAAAAAGCCGCGCGGAAACCGGGACCAGGTCGAGAACGACCCGCCGCCCCGACTGCCGACAACTGCTGATCACGCCTTTGGGCTTGTTCAATGCGATATACAACGGGGGTTCCCCCGTTTCAACGGAATTCCCGTCCACCGTCACCCGGTCTTTTTCCGGATCCACCCGGGTTCCCGGCGTCGTGACAACATCGCCGTTCACCGCCACGCGGCCGGCTTCGATCAACGCCTCTCCTTTTCGACGGGAACAAACACCGGCGCTGGATAAAAATTTCTGGAGACGGATCCGCGTCATTTCCGTTTTTTCATCTAAAATTCGGCGGGAATAAAAGCGCCGGGGCAAGACCGGGCTAGCTCCGGTAATGGGCATTGATCTTGACGTAGTCCACGGAAAGATCGGAGGTAACAACGGCGGCACCGGCGGAGCCTTGCCCCAACGAGACTTTCAGGCAAAATTCCGGCCGGCGCAACACCCGGGTCGCCTCGGCCTCGGCCGTCTTTCCGCATCCGACGCCGCCTTTCACCAGGCGCACATCATTGAAAAAAACGTCGATTTTCTCCGGATCCACCAAGATGCCGGCGCGGCCCACGGCCGCCAATATCCGGCCCCAATTGGCATCCTCGCCGAACAGGGCGGTCTTTACCAGACTCGAGGTGGCCACCGTTTCCGCAACCCGCCGGGCGGCTTCTGCCGACAAAGCCCCTTCCACGATGATCTCCACCACTTTGGTGACCCCCTCCCCGTCTCTGACAAGATCCCGGGCAAGGGTTCCCAGGACATCGTCCAGAATGCGCTGGAATTTCTCCAGGGAGACATCACCGGCCAGGGCGGCTCCGGATGCGCCGTTTGCCAGGATCAAAACCGTGTCGTTGGTACTCATATCGCCGTCAATGCTGATGCGGTTCAAAGACCCTTCCACCGAACGAAAAAGCGCCCGATGGAGATCCTTTGCCGGCGCCTCGAGATCCGTGCACACGAAACACAGCAGTGTGGCCATGTGCGGATGGATCATCCCCGCACCCTTGGCAATACCCGTCACCGCGTATTCCACTCCATCCAGGACACCTTTTCTCGAGACCACCTTGGGCCGGGTGTCCGTGGTGAGAATCGCCTCGGCAAAGTCAAGAACGCCCTCCGGCCGGAGTCGGCGCACCAGTTCGGGAATGGCGTTTTCGATCCTTTCGATGGGAAGGGGTTCCCCGATGACGCCGGTGGAGGCCGCCAGGACTTCCTCTGCTTCAACGCCCAGGGCGGAAGCAGTGCACCGGGTCATGGTCTCGGCGTCCTGCATCCCTTTTGGACCGGTGCAGCAGTTGGCGTTTCCGCTGTTCACGATGATGGACCGGCACCATCCGGAACGGATCCGTTTTCGATCCAGCAACACCGGTGCGGCCTGGACCCGGTTGGTGGTGAACACCCCGGCCGCATTGGCAGGCACGTCGGCGTGCAACAGGCCAAGATCCTTCTTTTCAGTCCCCTTGATGCCGGCACAAAGACCGGCGGCCCGAAACCCTTTGGGTAACATGGATGATTTATGCTTCCTTTTTATGTTTGACGTACTTTATCAAAAAAGGGATTCTTGTCAATCTCGGGGGCTGAAACGGCGATGCCGGCACAAACACGGTTTTAAATGGGGCTTGATTTCACGCGTCAGATCCCACATGATAAAAAACCGGGTGGAGCCCCCCGCCTGAAGGGCGGCGCTCCCCGGTAAGGAAGTCATGCCCAATTTCAAGCTCCTCATAGAATACGACGGCACCGCCTACCACGGCTGGCAGCGGCAGAAGCACCACCCCACCGTCCAGGGGGAAATCGAAGCCGTTTTGGAAACCATGACCGGGCAAAAAGCGACCGTCATCGGCTCCGGAAGAACCGACGCCGGCGTTCACGCCCTGGGGCAGGTGGCGCATTTTCACAGTAAAACCCGCCTTTCCCCGAAAACCCTCTTGTCCGGACTCAACAGTCTCCTGCCCGAGGACATCGTGATCCATCGGGTGGTGAAAGTGAAAAAAGACTTTCACGCCCGGTACCACGCCCGGGCCAAGACTTACCAGTACCGCATCTTGAACCGCCCCATCCGGGGGGCCATCGGCCGGAATTATGCCTGGCACGTGCGAAAGCCCCTGGATGTGGCGGCCATGCGTTCGGCCGCGGCGTGTCTTCTGGGCACCCACGATTTCAAGTCTTTTGAAGGGGCCGGAAGCCCCCGATCCCACACCAGGCGCACCCTGACGAAAGCAACGATTTCCAAGGCGCCGGGCGGGTTCATCGTGTTTGAATTTCGCGCCGACGGATTCCTCAAGGCGATGGTGCGGAACATGGTGGGAACCCTGGTCTCCGTGGGCCTGAAAAAACGCCGGCCCGAGGAAGTGAACCAAATCCTGCTTTCAAAAGACCGCCGTCTTGCCGGTTCCACGGCCCCATCCCGGGGTCTGATCCTGAAACGCGTCACCTATTGAGCACCGGCGCGGTTTTTCATTTCCCGGATGCGCTGGTTGTAAAAGGCAATGACCTCCCGGCGGTTCAGCATCCCGATGAGTACTCTGGGGTCTTCTTCTTCCACCACCGGAAGGCTGTCGATATTTTTCTGGGTGAACTTCTGAAGCACCGAGTTGAGATCATCGGAAGGGGCGGTAGTAATGATATCCGAAGTACCGATGTCTTTCATTACCACCAGGTCTTCGATCTCCTGGGAGAAAAGGACGCTTCGGACATCGTTGCTCGAAAAAATCCCTGTGAGCCGCCCATCGCGGTCCATGACCGGAAAATAGTGCTGGGTGGTGGCGGAAAAAAACCGTTTGAACTCGGAAAAGGGCATGTCTTCCGAAATCACCTGGACTTTTTTGACCCGGTGCAACAGGTCCTGGACACGGATGGCCTGGAGGATATCCACGAAAAAATCCCCCGCGTGCGCCAGAGAATCGATGCGGCTTTTCACCTGCTTTTCGTAAATGGTCCAGTGCTTGGAGGTCAGATACGCCACGGAGCAGACCAGCAGGCTGGGAAGCAACAGATGGTAGGAATTGGTCATTTCGCTGACCATGATGATGGTGGAGATGGGGGTATTGGAGACGGAGGTGAAGAATCCGGCCATGCCCACCACCACGAAGGCTCCGGGTTCCGTGACGACTCCGGGCATGATCCCGTGGAATACCTTTCCCACTGCCCCTCCCATGGCGCCGCCGATCACCACCGAAGGGCCGAACACCCCGCCGCTTCCCCCGGATCCGATGGAAAAAGAGGTGGTGAAGATCTTCCCGATGGCCAATGCCAAGAGAAACGGGATGGTCAACTCCCCGTTCAGGGCCATCTGGGCGAAACCGTAGCCGAAGGCCAGGGTCTGGGGAAGGAAAAATCCGATGATCCCGGTGCACAGTCCTCCCACGGCCGGCTTGAAGTGGTTGGGGATGTGCAACTTCTTAAAATACCGGGTGACGCCGTAAAAGGCATTGACATACAAAGCGCCGGTTGCCGAAAGCACCAGGGCGAGGATCAGGTAAGGGCCCAGTTCCAAGGGATTTTGAAACTTGAAATACGGGGATTGAAAAAGCGACCCCCACCCGAATACCAGGCAGAAGAGACAATAGGCCACCACGGAGGCGATACCCGACGGAATGATCACTTCGGATTCGAATTCCGGATCCCGGTAAAGGACCTCCGCGGCAAAAAGGGCTCCGGCCAACGGCGCCCGAAAGATACTCCCCACCCCGGCGCCGATCCCGGCGGCCATCATGATCCGACGTTCCCGGTCCGAGAGTTTGAGCGTGGTGGCCAGGAAAGAGCCGAATCCGGCACCGATCTGGGCGATGGGGCCTTCCCGTCCGCCGGATCCGCCGCTCGTCAAGGTAATGGCAGACGCGAGGGTCTTGATGATGGGCACCCGACCCCGGATGAAACCGGCCTTGTTGTGATAGGCGTCGATGGCGGCGTCCGTGCCGTGTCCCTCTGCTTCCGGCGCAAAGGTGTACACCAGGGCCCCGCTTAAAAGTCCCCCAAGGGCCGGGACCAAAAGGAGCATATAACGCGTCAAAGGGGTCCGGGTGGGTGCAAAAAGATGGTGCTCTCCCGCAGGGGTCGGGGGCCGGTACCCGGCCATAAAGTCGAGGAACAAGTGGAGTCCCACCTGACACAGATAATGAAAGGCAATGGCGCCGAGCCCCGCAATAACGCCGATGAGAAGATAATAGACCGTCCACTTTCCGGCCCGGGCGATGTTGAAGCCGGGGCGTTTCCCGGTTCCCGGACGATCCTTTGAAAGGTTGGAAGACGAATCGGCCATCAGGCTCCACCCCGGGACAAATCCCGGACACCGGCAAGGATCTGATCGAAAAGATCCTGGATTTCGCCTTCCTCCAGGCAGGAAAAGGCCACCCGGAGATCCCGGTCCCCTATGGAAATCAGTCCGACCCCGTATTTTTCCAGGAGGTGGACCCGGAGTGCTTCTGCGTCCATTTTTTTGAGCCGGAGGCACATGAAGTACCCGGAATTGAACGGATACGCCTCCCAGGCATCCTGGTACCGGCCCTGCTTGAGGACTTCCCGGACGCGAAGGGCCCTCTGTTTCAAAATTTCGAATTTTTCCTTTTTCTCGGCGGCATACCGGCGGTCCCCCATGGAGCGTAACAATAGGGTCTGGCTCAAATGCGGTGCGTTGGAGACGGTCCCCCGGATGCACCCGGCGGTCTTTTTCTCCAGTGCCTCGTACACCCTTGCGATGTCGCCGTCGGCCTTGCAGCCGTAAGTGATAAATCCGACGCGAAGTCCCCAGACAAAATTTTCCTTGGTGGCACCGTCGAGTTTCACCGCCAGGATGTTGGGATGGCTCTGGGCCAGCGCGGCGAACAGGGATTCAGGAAAGACCGCATCATCGTAAAAGAGGCCGAAATAGGCATCGTCAAACGCCACCACCACCCTGATCCCCTCTTCGGCCAGACCCCGTAAGATATTCACAATGGCCTCCCCTTCCGCCCGGTTCGGGGAATACCCCGTGGGGTTGTTGGGGAAATTGAGAATGGGGATCACCTTTCCGGAAACGGCTTCCTTTCGAAGCGCTTCTTCGAATCCCTTCAGGTTGAATCCGCCGCTTCCGGAAAACAGGGGAAACGTAACGATTTTTGCGCCCTTTTTGACGGAAAAAATCATATTGTAGTTGCCCCACATCTTGTCCGGGAGGACCAGGGTATCTCCCGGATCGACCCACAGATCCGCAAACGTGCTGACGCCGTGGGTGACGCCGCACGTGACCACCGGAAGGCTGATCCGTTTTCCGGAAAGGGTGGGGTTTTTCGCAAAAAGCTCCGCCTGCCAGGCATTTCTCAGGGCGGGGATCCCGAAGGACGGAGCATAGGTGAGGGATTCCTCGGGGGGAATCTCGTTCACCTGATCCATGAGCGATTGAAAATGCATGGTCCTGTGATGCTCCATGGCAATCCCGATGGTGGCGTTGGCGGCAAACGCCTTTTCCTTTGCCTCGGCGCCTTGCGTCAAAATCCCCTTGGGGAAAAAAAGACGCTTCCCCATATCGGACAGCATTTCCAAAAGGGCCGGGTTTTGTGCGGAAAGGACCGCGTTGAGCTCTTGGGCAATCGGGTTCATGGAATCTCTCCCTACCATCATCAGATGAATTTTTCCCTTGGG
Source organism: Deltaproteobacteria bacterium (assembly GCA_019309485.1). Lineage (GTDB taxonomy): Bacteria > Desulfobacterota > Desulfobacteria > Desulfobacterales > UBA2156. Next base: position 142,541 of record JAFDGC010000001.1, read on the forward strand.
ACGCATCCCGGGCGTGTTGGGCACTCTTATATACGGGAGCAAAGGAGAGTCAAGGGAAAACAATGGGTAAGAGGAGAATAAAAAACCCCGCCCGGCAATCAGGCGGGGTTTACCTTAAGATCGGAACCCATTTATCTTGCGGAGCGTTTGGATGCTTTGAGCGGATTCACTTTGACCTTCGTCTCGGACCCGGCCCCTTTTCCCACGTGCGTGGCCAGGTTGCAACTGCCGTGTTTCCATTTCTGAGAAGGATCCGGATATGCCGTACAGTACCACCGGGAAGAAAATTCGATCTTGCGGTTGCAGCCGTTGCATGGCTCCACGATCTCATGGCAAATCCCGCCATTAAAAGAACACCCCTTCTTGGTCATGAACGGGCAGTCCTTTCCGTTTCGAACCGTTACACAAACCAACTGAATCACCCCCTTTCCTTTGTATTCAAATGAAAAAAAGCCGGGACGCCCCCGGCAGGTAAAACAATCCTTTTAAACTAGAAAATATAATTGATCAAAGCCCCCTTGTCAAGAATATTTTTGGCAATGAAACGCGGAAATAAGACCGGATTGTCGTTGATCTGTTTTCAAACATGCGGTAAGCTTGTGTGAATTAAACCCGGCGGGGGGCGCCGTAATCCTCGCCCCGCCCGGCGGGAAATATAGGCGATCATCGGTTCAATTGCACGGATGAAATCGAATTTGCGTCAAATAAACGTTTCGGATCCGGTCATCGAAAAGGCGAAAGAGGTCCTCAAGATCGAAGCGGAGGGGATTCTGGCCCTTGCCGAACGGATCGATGAGCGATTCGCCGAGATGGTGGAGGCAATCTATCGCTGTTCCGGCAGGCTCATCGTCTCGGGGATCGGGAAGTCGGGGACCGTGGGCCGGAAGATCGTGGGGACCCTCAACAGCACCGGTACCCGTGCCCTGTTTTTGCATCCGGTGGAAGCCATGCACGGGGATCTGGGCATGGTGAGCAAGGGCGACATCTTCCTGGCGCTGTCCAACAGCGGGGAAACGGACGAGTTGAACATCCTCATCCCCAGCATCCGAAAAATCGGGTGCACCATCATCGCGTTGACCGGAAACGTCCGTTCCACCCTGGCTAAAAACAGTGATATCGTCATCGACGTGGGCGTCCCAAGAGAAGCCTGCCCCATGGGCCTGGCCCCCACCGCCAGCACCACGGCGCTTCTGGCCGCCGGAGACGCCCTGGCCGTGGTCTTGATCAACAAAAGACGCTTCAATTCGAACGATTTCGCCCGCATTCATCCCGGGGGAAAGCTGGGCCATCGACTGGCCTGCAAGGTGCGGCAATTCATGCTTACCGGAGACTCCATTCCCCGGGTTTCCATCGAGGCGGCCATGGAGGCGGCCATCGAGGAAATCAACCGGCTCCAACTCGGCGTCGCCCTGGTGGTGGCGTCGGACGGGAAAACCCTGGCCGGAATCATCACCGACGGGGATATCCGCCGGCGGATCGCCAAAGAGGAACGCCTGTTGGAGCTTCCCGTGGCGGCCGTCATGACCAAAAACCCCCGGACCATGGGACCCGAATCCCCGGCCTACGACGCATTGAACCTGATGGAAAAACACCAGATCACCGTCCTTCCGATCGTGGGATCGAAGAAGAAAATCCTGGGGATCCTGCACCTGCACGATATCCTGGGAAAGGGCGCCTTCAAATTCAACGACATCCAATGACCCAAAGAGAAACCTACTGCCTGGAAGTTCTCGAAGAATACCCCGAAACGGCGATTCCTTCCCTGGGGCCCTGCCGCATTCCTTCTCCGGTGCACCAGCGAAAAGGGGATCGTTTCAAGGAATGCTTCATTACGGATTACGACCGCGTCCTTGTGGACGTGAATCTCGTCCGGGTGGAAACCCTCATTCAAAAAGGGGAACCCCTGGCGGCCTTTGAGTTGGCCGGCCCCCGGGAACAAGTCTACTTCGATCCGTCCAAGTTGAGATGCGCCCTGGTCACCTGCGGGGGACTTTGCCCCGGACTCAACGACGTCATCCGCTCCATCGTCTTGGAGTTGCACTACGGATACGGCGTCCGCCACATTTTCGGCATCCGGTACGGCCTCCGGGGATTCATCTCCCGGTACCACCATGACCTGATGCACCTGAATCCCGAATCCGTGGGGCACATTCTGGGAACAGGGGGATCCATCCTGGGCTCTTCCCGGGGGCCTCAGCCCATCGATGAAATCGTGGACTGCCTGGAGCGCCTCAACATCGGGGTCCTGTTCATGGTGGGCGGCGACGGCACCCTGATGGCCGCCACCAAAATTGCGGATACCATTGCAGGAAGAGGCCTGAAAATCGCCGTGGTGGGGATCCCCAAAACCATCGACAACGACATCTATCTCGTTTCCCGTTCTTTCGGCTTCGATACCGCCGTGGACGTGGCGACACAGGCCATCCGGGGAGCCCACAAGGAGTCGGAGGGGTATCCCAACGGCATCGGGCTCATCAAGCTCATGGGCCGGTACTCGGGTTTCATCGCGGCCACCGCCGCCCTGGCCCAGCAGGACGTCAATTTCGTCCTTATTCCGGAAGTGGATTTTGATCTTCAGGGACCCGGAGGTCTCCTCGAATCGTTGAGGGCCCGCCTGAAGGCGCGGTCCCACGCGGTGATCGTGGTGGCCGAAGGGACCGGCCAGAAATTTTTCAAAGATGCCGTCACCGAGCGGGACCCTTCCGGAAACATCCGGCTGAAGGATATCGGCCTGTTCCTGAAGGAGACCATTTCAGAATACTTCAACGCCCAGAAGATCGATATCTCCTTGAAGTATATCGATCCCAGTTACATGATCCGCAGCCTTCCGGCCAACACCAACGATCGGATTTTTTGCAGCGCCCTGGCCCGAAACGCCGTCCATGCCGGGATGGCGGGCAAAACCAAGATGATGGTGGGATACTGGAACGACCGTTTCGTGCATGTCCCCATGAGTGCATCGGCCGGGCGGCGGAAACAGGTCTCCCCCAGGGGGCCTTTGTGGCAGAATGTGCTCGGGGTCACCGGACAGGGATCCCTCAGACGCCGCTGAGCCCCCCTGAGCCGGCATCCGGCGGGTTTTTCCCTTCCAGGCAACGATGAACGCATAAAAACCTGATTTTGCCTGCGCCGCAACCCGTTGCCTTTCTTTTTCCGAAAAGGCTTGACCGGATCAAGTGCACAGGGTTCGGATCCAATCCCCCGTCCAATGGGTCAAGAGGATCACCAGGGTCCCGATCACCAGGTGCTCGCCGATGATCTTCCACGGGGGTTCGTTTTGGGCTTTGGCGATGATGTAGGAAAGGATCGTCAGGATCAACATCCCCCAGCAGATGCTGATGAGAACCGCGGTGAAAAGGGAAAAAAGGAGCACCGGGACCAGGAAGGTCATGGCAAATAAAAATTTTGCCAGAAACGTCGCCAGGGTCGCCACCCAGATCTGGGCGGGGGTATGCACGTTTTTCGCCTCTTCCGAAATATGAATCCCCAACGCATCGGAAAAGGCATCGGCGATGGCAATCGTCAAAATGCCGGCCAGGACAACCACCCGGGAGTGGGTTCCGGAGGTCAGCCCCACCATGAGGCCCAGCGTGGTGATGACCGCAGAGGTGAGTCCGAAAGAAATCCCCGTGCGCAATGAATCCTTCATGCCGTTTTCCTTGTTCCCCGAGGCGTATTCCCAAAGGGGTCTGACGCATTCCCGAAAGCCCCGTGAGGCGGGTGGGGAATACCTTCGTCAAAGGAACTTTTCGTTAAAGGGCTTTCCTGCCCGGTCTTCGATGCGGATCCCTTTTTAAGGTCCCCTCCCCCGGCGCCGCCCTAAAAGGTGGGACTTGCGGGAAGCCCTCCGGTCAACAGGCGGAAAAGGACGGCTGCGTGTCTTTCTGCCGCCCCCCGGTTCATGGCAAGGGCCCTCCGGGCTTTTTGCCCCATGTCCCGGGCCCGGTCCGGATGTTGCAACAGATCCAGGGCCTCCCTGGCAAGGGCGCCGGTATCGTTGACCTGAAGGCCGCCGCCGGCTTGGTCGAGAATCTCTTTTGCTTCCTGAAAATCCTCCATGGACGGCCCGTACAGGACCGGTTTTCCCCAAACCGCCGCTTCCAGTACGTTCTGCCCGCCTGTGGGGACAAGGCTTCCGCCGCAAAATACCACATCGGCGATGCCGTATACAGCGTGCAATTCACCGATGGTGTCCAGGATCACCACCTGTGCGCGCCGCCGGGAAGCGTCCGCTCCCAGGGCACTCCGGAGTTGACAGGAAAATCCCCATTCACGGGTGCGCCGGACGATTTGAGGGACCCGTTCCATGTGCCGGGGCGCCAAAATCATCACGGTATCCGGAACGTGGCGCACGATTTGGGCATAGGCGCTGAGGACCATGGCATCTTCTTCCCCCCGGATGCTCCCGGCAATGAAAACGGGTATCTCGTCGGTGATTCCGAACAACGCGCGGTTGGCGCCCTGGTCCACCACGGCGGTGTTTTCTACGGGGATATCGAACTTGGCGTTGCCGTGGATCTCGATGCGATTTAGCGGTGCGCCCATCAAGGCAATCCGCCGGGCGTCGGATTCATGGATCATGCTGAACGCATCCACCCGGGTCAAAAGGTTTCGCATCAGGGGCCTGATCTTCAGGTATCTGTCGATCGACCGCACGGAGATGCGACCGTTGACCAGGGCGGTCTTGATTCCCATCCGGGAGGCTTCCATGATCCAATTGGGCCAAAGTTCCGTTTCGACACAGGCCAAAACGTCCGGATCTAAAGCGGTCAGGGCGCGGCGGGCGGTCAGGGCAAGATCAATGGGCGCGAATACACAGTCGGTCCTTGATTTGAAGGGGGTTTCCTTGAGCCGATGTTCGGCCCAGCGGCGGCCGTGTTCCGTAATGGTGGAAAAGATCCACTGGCACCCGGGGAGCCGGGTCTCAAGGGCGCGTGCAATGGACAGGGCAACGCTGGCCTCTCCGACGGAGGCCGCATGGATCCAAATCCGTGTTGCACCGTTTTTTCGCCGCCGCAGAAATTCCGGATAACGCCCCAGGCGCTCGGCCATCCCCCGGCGATATCGGCCGGTGATTTGGGAATACATCCAAAATGGCGGAAACAGGGCAAGGAACAATCCGGATGCGATCCCGTTGTACGCCAGACGGTATAAACGGGCCGATCCCGGTGCCTTACCGGAGTTTGACAAATCCATCCCCTTTCACCCGAAAAAGAAAGAGCGTCTTTTGCGCTTCTCCCTCGTCGCTGAAGGCCGTGGGCCCGGTCAAACCGTTATAACCGGTTTGTCCGAGGATTTCGTTTTTCAACCCGGCCCGGGAACGGACATGGGATTGCCCGGCGGCGCGGAACAGGATCCGGGCGGTATCATAGGCCACGGCTTCCATGAAGCCCGGTCGTTCACCATACACGGACGAAAATCGCTTCACAAAGGACTTCGTGGGTTCCACGGTGCTGTCCGCATCGAACCCGCCCGTTATCAGGGCGCTTTGGGCGTATTTTTGCGCCATTTGAATCAGCTTTTCGGAATGCCACAGATTGGTTCCCAAAAGATACACATTCTTCACATCGTAAAAGGCGAGCTGGGGTAAAATGAGTCCGGCTTTACCGGGAGAATCCGGGATGAACAAGGCTTCAAAATCGATATGCGGATCCCCCTTTTCCCGAAAAGCCGCCGGCGCCGCTGCGGCCGCCGCCGTCCCGGATCCCCCGAGGAATCCCTCCGGAGCGGTTCCCGCCTTAACAGCACGTTCCATTTCTTCCGGAACCGGATAATACAACCCCACGAGTTTCTTGATGGGACCCGCAAAATCCGTCTCGTCCACCGGGTAGGATTCCACCCCCACAAGGGTTCCACCATGGGCGATCACCGCATCCCAAAAAAGATTCATGAAGGTTTTCCCGTAACTTTCTTCGGGATACAATACGGCAAACCGGCGAATTCCCAGCCTTTCCGTGCAGAAACCCACCAGGGCCTCCACCTGCATTCGGGGTGTCATGAAATTGCGGAAGATATAATCCCCGATCCGGGCCACGCTTTCCTTTTGCGTCAGCGTCACAATGGGAATCTTGCGTTTTTGGGCCTCTTCGGCGGCGGCTTCCGCTTCGGCAATGGGACCGATGACGGCGGCAACCCCGGTCCGGTCCAACTCGCGGATGCCCTCGGCGGCGGCTTCCGGATCGGAGCGGCTATCCTTGAAGACCACTTTGAACCGGGGACCATTCGACACCGCATTGACATCCACAAGGGCCATTTCGACGCCTCTGAGGGCCTTTTGTCCGATGGTCCGATAGGATCCGCTCAGGGGCAACAGGCATCCCATGGTGTAAGGATCAAAAGCCGTCTTTGAAGACAGGGTTTCCAGGAGTGTCCTGACTTTGCCGCCTTCGTCGTATTCGGGATATTGGCGCAAAAAGTCGGATAGCACATCGACGGCTTTTTCCGGGTCTTTTCCGTCTGCGGCACGGGTCCCGAAGGCCAGCACAAGCCGTTGTTTCAATGCCGGATCGTCCGTGCGTTGCACGAGCACGCGGAGGGACGATTCATCCATGCTTTCGATAACGGCATCCATTCGGGAAAGAAACGCCTCCTGTTGGGCTGGGGGGGCCGCATGGTATCCCTTGAGATAACATTCGATGGCCTCCGGAAGCATCCCCGAGGCCGCATACGCCTCTCCCAAAACGGTGAAAAGCCGCAGCCGCAATTCCCCCGGCAATGCCGCCTCGGACAGGACGGACGCCTCCTGGATCACGCGTTCATGTTCTCCCTGTTGAGCATCGATCTCCAGCCGATCCACCTTTGCCCGGAAATAAAAACGGCTTTCCGGATGTTGCCGGATGAGACGATCATAGGCCTGGCGGGCCGCCGTAAGATCCCCCAGGATCCTGTGGATCGCACCGGTTTTCAGCAGCGCGGCATCCGCGTGCACACCCCGTGGAAACCGTTCCAGATAGGACCCAAAAGCCGAAAGGGATTCCGCGTAGGCCCCGGATTCAAACAACCGTTGGGCGTTCTCGAAAAGGGCGGCCTCGGTCCGGCGGGGAGGCGGAATTCTTTCCGCGGGCTTCAAGGGGATCACCACGGGTTGTGCGCATCCCGCCAGGAACAGCATCGCAAAAAACAGCTCCCGGATCCATGGATTGAAACGGGCGGCGCTTTTTTTCCGGGTCCGGTTACGCAAGGTGCCTACGGTACAAGATTTCCTGTTCATCCGGTATGGCCTTTAAAATCTCAAGGGTCGTCATGGGGTTTGTGATCACACACCGGAGGACCACCCGCTTTTCTTCGAATCCATCCCTCCGTCTGAGGGTGGTCCGGGAGACAACGCTTTTTCCGGCCTGCCGCTGGATCCGCTGCAGGGTAATATGGATCTCATTTGCACCATGAAATGCAGAGAGCGGCCTTGCGCAACGTATCTGCAAAAGAAGCCTTCCGTCAAGCAGATTCATGGATGGAATTCCGGGCAGGGGCTTTACAAAGCCGCCGGGTTTGGGATAAGAAATGAGTGCGTTCGAGGCGTGCGTGCACCCATTGGATCAAAGGTATCAATACCCAAGCCGTCGGCCGGGATGCTCACCGAACTTTTCATTAAAAATTTTGCCATCATCGATGATCTGCACATCCGGTTTGAGGACGGTCTCACCGTATTGACAGGAGAGACCGGGGCCGGAAAATCGATCATCGTTCAGGCCTTCAACCTGATCCTCGGAAACCGGGCCACCGCAAAGATGATCCGCTCCGGGGCGGAAACCGCCGAACTCGAGGCCCTGTTTCACGTCCTGCCGGACAGCGACCTGGCCCGTCGGGTGGCGGCTGCCGGCTACGACATCTCCGAGGGCCTTTTGATCAAACGGGTCATCTCCCAAAACGACAGGCACCGTACCTACATCAACGGGCACATCGCAACCGTTCAAGTCCTGTCCGCCATCACCGAGAATCTGGCCAACATCTCCGGCCAGTTCGCCAGCCAGGGATTACTCAAAGAAGAGCAGCAACTGGAAGCCCTGGACCGGTTCGGGGGGCTCGCGGATTTGAGAAAGGAAACGGCGGCCAGGTATCAAGAAGTCCTTCCCCTTATCGATCAATTGTCCCGCCTGGAGGAAAAACAACAGCACCAGGCGGAGCACATGGAACTTTTACGATTTCAAAAGACAGAAATCGCGGGCGCTTCCCCCATTCCCGGTGAAGACGCCGAATTGGAGCAGGAAAAACAACGACTGAAAAACGCCGAGTTCCTCTACCAAGCGGTATATGAGGGGATCGAAGCCCTTTACGGGGCGCCCGGCGCAGCCACCGAGCGCCTTATGGAAGTCCAAAAAGGCCTCGAACAGGCCTGCCGTATTGACGGATCCTTGAGAGAGCGGGTCCAGGGAATCGCCGACGCCGTCTTCCGCCTGGAAGACACGGTCGCCGGCTTGCGGGAGTATTTGAAAGGAATCCAGATGGATGAAGGCCGCCTGGAGGCCGTGGAATCCCGCCTGGATGTCCTGAACAAGCTGAAACGAAAATACGGGCCGGACCTGAATGCCGTCCTTTCCCGTCTCAATGCCATCGAAACGGAGTTGGCCGGGATCGAAGATCTCCCGGAAAGGATTCAACAAACAAAAGACCGGCTTTCCGCCCTCCACACCGCCTTGACCGGTGCTGCGGGCGCCCTGTCTGAAAAAAGGACCCAGGCCTCCCGACGCCTTTCCCGAGCCATGGAAACGGAACTGGCCTCCCTGAGAATGGGGAAGACCCGGTTTGACGTGGCCTTTTCCCGGTTTCCGGCCGGCAGGGAAACGAGTCCTTTCCTCATGATGGACGGTGTGGGAATCCAGGAAACCGGAATCGACCGAATCACCTTCATGATCGCCCCGAACGTGGGGGAGGCGTTGAAACCCCTCTCCCAGATCGCCTCCGGCGGGGAGCTGTCCCGGGTGGTCCTCGCCCTCAAAGCCCTCCTGGCCCAAACCGATTCCCTGGAGACCCTGGTCTTCGATGAGGTGGACGCCGGAATCGGGGGTGGGGTGGCCGAAACGGTGGGGAAGAAACTCCACGCCCTTTCCCGATTTCACCAGGTCATCTGCATCACCCATCTACCCCAGATCGCCGTTTACGGGGACCATCATTTTCGAATCGAGAAGACCGTCTCCAGGGGAAGGACCCGAACCGTCCTCGCCCCCCTTGACAAAGCGGCACGCGTTCTAGAGATTGCCCGGATGCTGGGAGGGGAAAAGATCACCCCGACGACTCTGGACCACGCCCGGGAGATGATGGAAAAAGGTGCCGAGGGATGATACGGCTTCCACGCGCCGGCCTCAGGCATCGCGCATCCACCGGGGCGACGGCGCCTTTTTGCTTGAATGTTTCATACATGACGGGATTGTGACTCCGAAAAGACGGAAAAGAGGTCCTTGACAATTCGTGGGAAAAAATACTAAAAGGAAAGGTTGATCCGGTTGTAAAAGACAAAAAACTGAACGGCAAAGAATGCCGCGCAACACCGCAGGCGGTCTTTTTCCGAAGCCATCCAAAAAAAGGAGCCATTGAATGCCCATATACGAATTCAAATGTTTGAAATGCAACGAACTGGTAGAAATTTTATTTAAAAACCAAGAGGACAAAGTTCAACCGGCATGTCCCCGCTGCAAGGGCGAAAACCTTGAACGGGTGTTGAGCACGACCCATTATGCCATGGGCTCCCACGCATCCAAGGGTGCCGGCGTCAGCTCCCAGACCCGGTCCTGCCCCAGCGGCAGCTGCACCACCTACGATATTCCCGGGCCGACCCGTTAAACCGGGGCCTCAGGCATCGGTCCGACCCCGGGCAAAGCGGACCTCCGGCATCCATGGCCTGTCTGGGAAGTCAACACCCCGGCCTGCCGCCCATGAAAACCCCGACCCCGACCGGACATCCCCTTTTGGAAAACCGCCATGAAACGGATCCATAACCAGGAAGAGGAACAGTTCAAGAAACTCTTTGAGTCCGAAAAGATCGATCGTTTCGAAGACCGCCTCAAGATCCTCGATGTGTTTTTAAGCACCGAGAACCATGTCACCGGTGACGATCTCATGGCCCTTTTAGAGGAAAGGGGGTATCGCTTCGACCCGGAATTTGTGCGATCGACCCTGCATCTCATGGCCCGATACGGTTTCGCCCATGTCAACCGGTTCGACAACGGGCGGGTGTTATACGAACACCGGCATCTGGGACAGCACCACGATCACATGATCTGCACCAAGTGCAAACGGATCATCGAGTTCGAAAATCCCGCCCTGGAAGAGCACCAGATCCAAATCGCCAAGGCCCACGGGTTTCACCTCCTTCAGCATAAAATGGAACTATACGGCATCTGCGCGGCATGTCTCAAGGAACGCCAAACCCTTTTGCCCTTGACCCTGGCCCGCCAGGGAGAACGGCTGGTCATCCGGGATTTTTTCGGGGGTGGCACCGCCCGGGCCCGGATCCTGGCCATGGGACTGCGCGTGGACGACGAAATCGAAGTGGTCTCCAACCAGGGGCAAGGCCAGATGGTCATCGCCGTGGACATGAAACGGTACATCATCGGGAGGGGGATGGCGGAAAAGATCATCTGCGAGCCCGCCCGAAAGCCTTAAACGCCCCACGGGCGTAAACAGAAAAAATCGGATGCCTTTACAAAGACCCGTTTATATCGACGCCCACGAAAAAGGGCTTCTCCGAAAGAAGCGGGAGGCCGCCTTCAAGATATTAAAATCCTGCGTCCTTTGCCCCCGGCAATGCAAAGTGGACCGATTCTCCGGGGAAACGGGAATCTGCAACACGGGAATCCAGGCGCACGTGTCAAGCTACAGCCCCCATTTCGGAGAAGAAGCGCCCCTGGTGGGGCAAAAGGGTTCCGGAACCATTTTTTTCACCCATTGCAACCTGTTGTGCAATTTCTGCCAGAATTACGATATCAGCCACCAGGGTGTGGGAGAGGCCGTCTCGGACAGGGAACTGGCGGCCATGATGCTGACCCTCCAGCGGATGGGGTGTCATAATATCAATTTCGTCACCCCCTCCCACGTGGTCCCTCAGATCCTTTCGGCCCTGGAAATCGCCGTGGAAGACGGTTTGTCCGTTCCACTGGTCTACAACTCCGGGGGATACGACACCGTTTCCACGCTTCGGATCCTGGAAGGGATCGTGGACATTTACATGCCGGATTTTAAATTCTGGAACCCCGAAATCGCGGAAAAAACCTGTGACGCGAAAGACTATCCGGATGTTGCCCGAAAAGCCGTTTCCGAAATGCATCGGCAGGTGGGGGACCTGGTCATCGATGAGGAGGGCATCGCGGTCCGAGGGGTGTTGCTCCGGCACCTGGTGCTTCCCCACGGCCTTGCCGGAACCCGGGAAATCATGCATTTCATCGCCACGCGGGTATCGAAAAACACTTATGTCAACGTGATGCCCCAGTACCGGCCCTGCGGACGCGCCGGAGAGATTCCAGAACTGGCCCAGGGCCTTTCCACCCGGGAGTTCCAGGCCGCCCTGAACGCCGCGAAAGCCGAAGGAATCCATCGGCTCGACAACCGAAGACGGGTTTTCGTACTGTGGTAACAATGGAATCTCCGGAAAAAATCTTTGCCGTGGGCGATATCCACGGATGCGCGGACAAGCTTTCGGCCCTCGTGGACAAAATCGACCTGGATCCGGTCCGGGACCTTCTGGTTTTCATCGGGGACTATGTGGACCGGGGGCCTGCTTCCTACGAAGTGGTCGATTTTTTAATCGATCTGAAAACCCGCGTCAAAAACGTGGTCTTTATCAAGGGCAACCACGAAGACATGTTGCTGAAATACCTCTCGGGACACGACCGGTTTACCTACCTGATGAACGGCGGGCAGTCGACCCTGGACAGCTACCTGAAACGGAAAGCCCCGGGGATGCGGCACCCCATCCCGAAAAGTCACTTGGCCTTTTACGACTCCCTGATCCTGTATCATGAAACCCCGGAGTTTTTATTCGTCCACGCCGGGATCCGCAAACAAATCCCCCTGGAACGGCAGGACACGGACGATCTTTTGTGGATCCGCAGCGAATTCATCAAATCCGATTATGATTTCAAAAAGCGCGTGGTCTTCGGGCATACGCCCTTTCGTCAACCCCTGGTGATGCCCAACAAAATCGGCATCGACACCGGCGCTGTATACGGAAACAAGCTGACCTGCGTCAAGCTTCCCGACATGGTCTTTTACCAGGTCTAGCGAGAAACCCGAAAGGAGTCCCGATGAAACGATGTTTTTTTACGATCCTGCTCCTGGTGTTCGCCGCCGCCGCCCTGGCGGCGCCCCAACGCCTGGCCGTCAACGTTTCCACCGCCAATATCCGGAACGGCCCGGGAGAAAGTTACGCCGTGATTTGGCAGGTCGGAAAATACCATCCCTTTCTGGTCATCGAAAAATCCGGGCAATGGATCCGGTTCCGGGATTTTGAAAAAGACGAGGGATGGATCCACCAGTCCCTTCTGGCGGACATCCCCACCGTCATCACCATCAAGGAAAAATGCAATATCCGGTCCGGTCCGGGGACCCGCAATCCCGTGGTCTTCACGGCCGAAAAAGGGGTCCCGTTCAAGGTCCTGGAGAAAAAAGACAACTGGATTCATATCGAACACGCCGACGGCGATAAAGGATGGATTTATCACTCCCTGGTCTGGTAGTCACCGGTATGCATCCTTCACAATCCAAGGGAGAAACACCATGACCATCTATGTTTCGGGATCCCTGGCCTATGACCGCATCATGGATTTTCCGGGAAGATTCGCCGATCATATCCTTCCGGACAAAATCCATGTCCTCAATGTCTGCTTCAATGTCAACGGTCTTTCGGAAAAGTTCGGAGGAACGGCCGGAAACATCGCATACAACCTCGCACTTTTGGGGGAAAAACCGCTCATTTTGGCCTCGGCCGGAAAAGATTTTTCGGAATACGAGGCCTGGCTCAAGGAAAACGACCTTTCCCTCGAAGGCATCCGGATCATCCCGGAGGAATTCACGGCGGGCGCGTACATCACCACGGATTTGGCCGACAATCAGATCACCGGCTTCAACCCAGGCGCCATGCGGTATGCGTCGGAATTTTTAATTTCCGATTCCGACGGCGGCATCGGGATCCTGTCCCCGGGGAACATCGAGGACATGCTCGCCTACAGCCGGGAATTCAAGGCCAAGGGGATTCCCTATATTTTCGATCCGGGACAGACCACCTCGGCCATGTCCGGGAAACAGATCCTCGAAATCCTCATGGGGTGCCACATTTTCATCTCCAACGATTATGAACTCGAGATGGTGATGCGGATGACGGCGATGACAAAGGCCGAACTGTTGGCCCGGACCAAACAGGCACTGATCACCACGATGGCGGAAAAGGGCTCCCTGGTCGCCACCCATGAAAAAGAAGCGCCGATTCCGGCGGTTCCCCCCGACCGGATCGTGGACCCCACCGGCGCCGGAGACGCCTATCGCTCCGGTCTTATCAAGGGCCTGGTGACCGGAAAAACCATCGAGGCCGCCGCCCGGATGGGCGCCGTGTGCGCCAGCTACGCCGTGGAATACAGGGGAACCCAGGAGCACCGGTTCACGCCGGAGGATTTCCGCGCGCGATACACCGCCTTTTTTGATGAAAAGGAGTATTGACAAGACCCCCTATTTTCATTAAGAATACACTTCCAATCCGATCGTGGAATATCTGTGGCCGGATTCGAAAAAACCGAATCCCCGGTAGCTCAACAGGCAGAGCGGGTGGCTGTTAACCACTAGGTCGTAGGTTCGAATCCTACCCGGGGAGCCAACCACGAATGCAACCGGTTTCCTAACCGGTTGCTTAACGAATAGGGCCCCGCATCGATGATGCGGGGCTTCGTTGTTATTGGCGCAGTGATTTCATAAAGTTACGTTTTTTCCCACATCCCCATCTGCACTCTCCATTCTCCGCCAACCCGCATGTTTCATGTCCAGCGCCGAATATTTAACCCGAAAATTGCCTTCGGACCCTGAAACGAACGCGGAATTCTCCGATTCTTAAGTTTTTCGGAATTCCTTGGTTAACAGGCCGGTTGCAAACGGCTGGTAGCAGCCACTATTTGCTTGCGTTATTTTCCCCAGATGATATAACATCCGTAATAAAGTCAATTGTAAAGAATAGCTATTTGGATAACGGAAGGCCCATGCATCGATGAAATTTATTCAGCCGGATTACCCAACATTGGTTAAGGAGGTCCGTCGGCAGCTTTCAATCAGCCAGGAGGATCTAGCCCGGGAACTGGGTGTCAGCTATGCCACGGTCAATCGTTGGGAAAACGGACAGGCGAAGCCTTCTAAATTGGCCCGGGCGCAGTTGGATGTCTTTTGTGAACGGATGCAGGCAGCCGGGATGCTGGATCTTGACGAGAACAGCCATGGTTAAAGGCGAAACTAAATCCAGGGCCCAACGAAGTAATGAACACCGGGCCATCAAGGATTGGCCGGAATCCGAACGGCCCCGGGAAAAACTTCTTCAATTAGGGCCTGAGGGGCTTTCTGATGGGGAGTTGCTGGCGGTTCTGCTTCGCATAGGCGCAACTGGACAATCGGCTGAGGACCTGGCCCGCCAACTGATGGCTCAATTTAACGGGATTAATGGGATCGATCGCGCACACATTGAAGAGCTTCTTGCCGTTCCTGGCATGGGTGTCGCCAAGACCGCTCAAGTAAAGGCCGCCATAGAAATAGGTAAAAGAGTCCGTAGGCAAACCTTTTTGCCGCAAAGCTTTGATCACGCAGCGGACGTTGTTGCATATGTTCGTCCTCATTTTGAAGGAAAACGGCAGGAATGCTTTTTAACCATCTTGCTGGATGGTCAAAATCAATTGCTTGCCGAAAGATGGATCGCAGAAGGGATTCCCACACAGGCGACTGTTTATGTTCGCAGGGTAATGGAAGAGGCCTTGCGGGTATCGGCCAGCGCATTCGTCGTGGCGCACAATCATCCTTCCGGTCAGCCGAAACCCTCCGCGGCAGATGACCAGACAACGGATGACCTCAAACAGGCCGCTAAGCTCATGGATCTTGCTTTTCTTGATCACCTCATTATTGGAAGCGGAAACGAATATTACAGCTATGCTGACAATGACAAAATATAAAAACCTTTG